>CP075365.1:1989186-2652248 GCA_019454125.1 Fimbriimonadaceae bacterium | reverse complement strand
TTTTTTTTTTTTGTGGGGGGGGGGGGGGGGGGGGGGGGGGGGGGGACTTAAGGCCTAATCCAAGTCTTTGGAGCCTGTCGCAGCCTCCTTGGCTTGGCGAGCAGAAGTCTCCTCGCGGTTATGGTTGCGACGCCCGGACCGGCCCTTATGGCTCGAAGGTCTGGCTCGACTTCTGCGCCTTAAACGCGGCGAAGTCGTTCTTGCGGATCTGCCCCCAGGGCTTGGCGCCGGCGTGGCCGTCGGCGAAGGCGTAGTTCCCGATGTTGGAATGGCCTTTGGTCGGCTGGCTGCGGTATTCGCTGGCGCATCCGGGCGGGGGCGTGTCGGCGGGGCCCTTCGCGGGATAGTTACGGCCCGCGAGCTTTGAGGTGTTGCACTGGATGAAGCCGCTCCCCCAGACGGTGCCGTAGTACTGGTCGCGCCAGACGGGCGACCACTGCTCGACCCAGGCGACCATCTCGGAGGGGGATTCGATGCCGGTGGAGGTGCGGCCGGTGGTGTCCCACCGGTTCCGGTCGAGAAACTCGTACATGCCCGTGTTCGGGTCGAGGGTGCGGGCCTCGGTCGTGTTGATCGGGCCGACGTAGGCGTAGCTCCGGAGGGTCGGTCGCTTGAGGTCGTCACCGTTCCAGAAAGGCATGCCGTTCGGGTTGTCCCGCTGGCCCTCGTCGCGGGGGCAGCACCAGATTTCGCGGCTCTTCGTATAGGCGCTCACCTGGACGTCGGGCGGCACATAGTTCGAGTTGCCGCCGTTTATGGGTGGGGACTTGGCCGCCCAGGCCGGGAACCGGTCGTCCTCGCTATCGGCGTACATGAAGGTCGCGAAGGCGATCTGCCGGACGTTGCTCATGCAGGTCGTTTTCTTGGCCGCGTCCTTGGCTTGGGCGAAGACGGGGAAGAGGATGGCGGCGAGGATGGCGATGATCGCAATGACGACGAGCAGCTCGATCAGCGTGAATCCTCGCTTGGTTCTACCGACGGGTAACAGCATTCAGGCACCAGGGAGCCAGAGCATCCTACCTCTCCCGCCCCCGCCGCACGCTACTCGTAAAGAACCGGCCAAACTGGCCGGAAACTATGGAGCGACGTCCGCGCATTGCCCTTCACAACAGGATCTTCATCGGCCTCTTGCTCGGCGCGGTCTTGGGCGCCTCGGCCCAGATCGCGCTGCCGGGCGGGCGGCAGAACGAGGGCCTGCGGTGGGTGAACGACACCCTGATGCAGCCGATCGGGCAGATCTTCGTCACGCTCATCTTTATGGTGGTCGTCCCTCTCCTCTTCTCGGCCCTCGTGCTGGGGGTCTCGGAGATCGGGGACGCGGCGAAGGTCGGCCGGGTCGGCCTCCGCGCGCTCATGATGACGGTGCTCCTGAGCGGCATCGCGGTCGGGATCGGGCTGGCCGGGGTCAACTTGGTCCGGCCCGGCGACGGCGTGGACCCTGCCCGGCGGCAGGAGCTGCTCGGGAGCATCGACCAAGCCGAGGCCCAGAAAAAGGCGTCGGCCGAGGCGTCCGCGGAAGTCGACCCGCCTGTGCTCGGCATCGTTCCCCGCAACCCGTTGCTGGAGGCCACCCGTGCGCTGACCGGCGGCATCATGCCGTTCATGTTCTTCGCCCTCGTGTTCGGCATCGCCCTTGCCGCCATCGAACAGGAGAAGGCGATGCCGGTGCGCGCACTCTTGGAGGGGGTTTTCGCGGTGACGCTCAAGATCATAGAGTACGCGATGGCGTTCGCCCCGATCGGCGTCTTCGCGCTCGTCTTCCGTACCGCGTCGATCTTGGGGCTGGACGCGGTGGCGGCGTTCGGCAAGTACGTGGCGCTGGTCTTGGTCGCTTTGGCGGTCCATATGTTCGTCACGTACCCGCTTGTGCTGAGGTTCATCGCCAAGCGCGATCCGGTCCAGTTCTTCCGGCAGATCCGCTCGGTGATCGTCACTGCGTTCGCCACAAGCTCCTCGAACGCGACGCTCCCCGTTGCGCTCAAGGTCGCGGAGGAAGAAGTCGGCATCCCCCGCGACATCGGAAACTTCGTGTTGACGGTCGGCGCCACCGCCAACCAGAACGGCACCGCCCTCTTCGAAGGCATCACGATCATCTTCCTGTGCCAGTTCTTCGGCATCGCGCTGAGCCTGCAAGACCAGTTCACCGTGATGATGCTGGCGATCGTGGCGGGCATCGGCACGGCGGGTGTCCCGGGGGGCGCCTGGCCCATGATCGGTTCGATCATCGTGCGGTTCGGGGTGCCCGGCTCGGCCATCGGCCTCGTCCTAGGCATCGATCGCATCCTCGATATGAGTAGGACCACTCTTAACGTGGTCGGGGACATCACCATCGCCGCGTGCGTAGCGGAAATGGAGGGCCGCTCGCGGGAGGTGCCCGAGGAGTTTGCATGAGCGAGACTGGCCAAGTTGGTGACCGGCGTCGCGTCGTCGGGCAATGGCGCTATGGAGCGATCGACGAATCTATCGGGTGGCGCGTGGCGATGGAGCTCTACCTCCGCGAGAACCTTGCGGGGGCGGTCGATGCCGCTTCCGAGGTCGCGGGGTCGATGGAGGGGCGGTTCGTCGGCTTCTACCGCGTGATCGAAGCCGAGAAGGAGACGCGCGACACCGCGACCGTCTTTGATGTGCGGCCCTGGTTGACCTTGGAAGTGGCGCCGCTGGAGTCGGCCCTCTCGGTAGACCACCTGGAGACCGCGATCCTGGAAGCGTGCGACGAGGTCGCCCGCGAGTTCGCTTGGGAGCACGGCCCCGCCACCCGGGTGACGATGCTCTCCCGCGAGGTGGACGACCCTTGGTTGCCGAACCGGCACGGTTACTGTGTGGACAAGGTGGAGTACACCAAGATCTGCCTTCCCGTCGGGCTCACCGCCGACCCCGAGGAGCTCGCGGGCGCGGTGCGGCACGAATACGCGCACGTGATGACGGGCCATCGCACCCAAGGGCGGTGTCCGCGTTGGCTGGACGAAGTCTTCGCCATGACTGCCGAGAGGGCCGACCTCAGCTTCCGTGATTTCGTCGTCGGCCATGCCCGCTGGCTGAAGGAACAGGACCTGGACCGTGCGTTTCAGCAGGACCGCACCAGCCGGGAAGGGGCGGCCGTTGTCCGACAAGCCTATCGTCAGTCGGCGGCGATCGGCGACTACCTGATGGGCCTTGGGTCGCAGGAGAAGATGGGCTCCCTGCTGGACGCGTTCTCGGACAATTCTCTGCTCGGCGAGCTTGCGATGCGGGTGACGGGCCAGAGCTACTCTGACGAGGCCCTTCGCCAGACCTACGGCTTCGGCGTTGAAGAGCTCTTCGAGCGAGCTTTCAAGTCGCTGGCCTGACTATCCGACCGCTTTCTTCACGAGTGCGGTGACCCGGTCCTCCTCGGCCTTGGTGAGGTCGGTGAGGGCAAAGCTGGTCGGCCACATGTTGCCTTCGTCCAGGTTGGCCAGCTCATTGAACCCGAGCGTCATGTATCGCTCTTTGAACTTCCCCGCGGCGCGGAAGAAGACCACCGTCTTGCCGTCCTTGTTGGCATAGGCGGGCATGCCGTACCAGGTCTTTGGCGTAAGGTCGGGGGCGGCGGCGCTGATGATGGCGTGCAGCCGCTCGCTCATCTCGCGGTCCTTGCCTTCCATCTCGTCCACCGCTTCCAGGAGTTGCTTCTCGCCTTCTTCGCGGCTTTTCCCTGCCTTGGCCTCCGCCTTGAGCTCCTTGGCCCGCGCCTTCATCGCGGCCTTTTCTTCTGCGGAGAATTCTTCTTTCTTGGCCATGGGTGAAGGATACTGTCCGGAGCCCCTCCCTCGGCTTTGGGGGATGCCTTGTGCCCCCGAAACTGAGGGAGGGGTTGGGGGAGGGAGATTTGCGGTACAAACTTCCTCCGATGCAGCCGTGAAGAAGGACTCCCTGAACTATGATCAGGCGAACATCGAGCGAGTCAGGCGGCTCCGCGGGAACATGTCGGTTTCCGAGAGAAGGCTCTGGGAGTCTATTCGGCGTGACGCTCTAGGATTTCGGTTCAAACGTCAAGTTCCCGTTGGCCGCTACGTCCTTGACTTCTACTGTTCCGAGGCTTCACTTTGCATCGAAGTTGACGGCGAGCAACATGCTGGGCGCGCCAGCGAGGACAAGTTTCGTGATGCCTTCATTGAAGGGCGCGGCATCATGACGATCCGCGTTCCGAGTCTAGACCTGTTCGACGAACTGGGCGGTGTCCATGGCCGCTGGCTCGACCTCATTGCCACGACCTGTGAGGAGCGCTCTGGTCGGTCGCGCTTCGAACGCAACGCTCGCTCGCCGAAACCGGAATAATCTCCCACCCCAACCCCTCCCTCAGTTTCGACGGGCACGAGGCATCCCGTCAAAGCCGAGGGAGGGGCTCCGGATCACCTTAGTGCTTCCTTGATCGCACCGATCACGCGGTCCTGCACCTCGGGCGCGATCTTCGGCCAGATCGGCAGGCTCAGCACCTCGGCGGCGCACTGCTCGCTCACAGGCATGCTCACCGCCATGTCCTTGTAGACCGGCAGTTTGTGGAGAGGCTTCTCGTAATAGACCATCGTGCCGACCCCGGCGGCGTCGAGTTTCTGCTGCACCTCGTCACGGCGACCGCCGAGGATGCGGACCGTGTACTGGTGGAAGACGTGGGTGCCGAATGCCTCCTCGCGCGGGGTGACGACCCCTTCCACTTCGGCGAGGCCGTCGCTGTAGCGTCGGGCGGCGGCGCGGCGGCCTGCGTTCCACTCGTCGATGTGGGGCAGCTTGCAGCGCAGGATGGCGGCCTGCATCGCGTCGAGCCGCGAGTTCACGCCGACCATCTCGTTGTTGTACTTTTTCTTCGCGCCGTGGACGCGAAGCATGCGCACCAGGTCGGCCGCCGCGTCGTCGTTGGTGGTGAAGAGCCCGCCGTCGCCGCAACCACCGAGGTTCTTGGTCGGGAAGAAGCTGAACGCGCCCGCGTGGCCGATCGAACCGAGCTTACGGTTCTTGTAGTCGCCGCCGAACGCCTGGGCGACGTCCTCCAGGATCCAAAGTCCGTGCTTCTCGGCGAGCGCCATGAGCGGGTCCATGTCGATCGGCTGGCCGAAGAGATGCACCGGGATGATGCCCTTCGTCCGCTCCGTGATGGCGGCCTCGATCTGGTCGACCCGGAAGTTGAAGGTCTCGGGGTCGATATCGACGAAGACGGGGGTGGCGCGGAAGTGGCTGACGCACTCGGTGGTCGCAAAGAAGGTGAATGGGGTCGTGATGACCTCGTCGCCGGGGCGCAGGCCGAGCGCGTGGACGCCGAGGATGAGCGCGTCCGTGCCGCTGTTCACTCCGACGGCGTGCTTGACGCCGAGATAGGCCGCCGCCTCCGCTTCGAACCCGGTGACGTTCGGGCCCATGATGAACTGCCCGGTCTTCAGCACGTCCTCGAGGGCCGCGGTCACTTCAGGCCAGATCGATTCGATCTCAGGTCGGGGGTCGAGGATAGGGATCTTGGTCAGCGTCGCGGACATGGGTCTGGCGAGTCTACCGGCAACGTCCACCCGCCCCGGATCTCCCTCCCCAACCCCTCCCTCAGTTTCGCCGGGCACAAGGCATCCCGTCAAAGCCGAGGGAGGGGCTCCGGACTACCAGCGTTTGATCTCGGCCAGGAGGTAGTCCAGCTTCGTGAAAGGATCGCCGCCTGTGCGCTTCCAGCGGACCCGGCCGTCCTTGTCGATAAGGATCGTCGAGTGCAGCTCGATGTCTTCGAAGTCGTCATAGGACGAGAAGCGCCGGGCGTTGTCGTGGCCGGTGTCTGAGACGAGCTTGATCTGGAACGAGGCAAGCTGGTTCATCTTGTTCTTCTCCGGCGCGTCCCCGCTGCAGGCGAGGACGACCGTGTCGTTCGCCTCAAACTCTGCCATCCGTCCGTTGATCGCGGCCAGCTGCTCAATGCAGTGGACGCACTGGTCCGACAGGTAAAAGACGAGCAAGACGTTCTTCCCTCGAAACTCTTCGAGCCGGACCGGTCTTCCTTCCGGGTCGAGTCCTTCGAGCCGAGGGGCGGGGAAGGGTCGCCAGTTGCTGGGGCCGAGCTTGTCCAGGTCGCTCGGCACGTAAGTCCGTTCGGGCCTGAGCGTTTTCGGCGTGGGCCGGGCGCCAAGGTCGAGGGCGGCGACCTCGTCCATCGCGCGGATGCCTTTGTCGGCCCCGCTCCAGACCGCCATCATCTGGCCGGCGAAGCCGCGAGCCTTCTCGCGCTCGCCCAGCGCCGACCACGACTTCGCCAACCCCGCCAGGCACCACCCGTCGTTCGGCTCTTGCGCGAGGCCCTTTTCGTAGGCGTCGATGGCGGCGCGGTGGTCGCCGCGCTCGGCGAAGGCGTCGCCCAAGATCCGCGTCAGGGGCCAGGCGTCCATGGCCGGGTCGTTCGGATATGCCCTCTTTTCCCGCGTCTTGAGTTCGTCCTCGGCTGCCCCCATAAGGATGGAGAGCCCTCCTAGGCGGTCGCCCTCGAGCATCTTGAGGCGCGCCTCGGCGACACGGATCAGCGCCGGCTGCCTTTGCTCGAACTCAGCCTTGAGTTGCTCGGCCCGGGAAGGGTCTCTGGCAGTCTCCTCGGCCAGCATCTTTGCCATCGACTCGCGGACGCCGCGCAACTTCTCCCGCGCCCCGGTCTTGTCGCCTTTGCTGACCAATGCCAAGGCTTCGGCTGCCGACCGGAAGAGTTCGAAATCCGTCGACGAGCTCGTCCGCCACGTCTTCGGGTCCAGAATCTCGTCCCAACGCTCGAACTTCACGAGGGCACGCATGAGGGGAAGCTGCGTCCACCATGTCTCGCCTGGGTTCACATCCGGGTCTTGGGGCGCGTTGACGAGGTCGCGCGCGCCGCGTAGGCTGTCCTCGGCCCGGCCGAGTTGTTCTTGGATGTAGCAAAGGTAGTCGCGGTTGTGCTGGTAGTTCCAGGTCTCGTAGGGGAGGGCAAAGCGGTCGTTCATGTAGCGCAACTCGACCCGGGTGGCGCTGTCCATCGCGATCGCCGCCTCGTGCCACATGCCCACCTTCGAATAGATGTGTCCGGGCATGTGGAGCGAATGTCCGACCCCGGGCGCGGCTTTGCCATAAAGCTCGCAGCTGGCGATGGCCTCCTCGGAGTTCCAGCCGTCCCAGTTGTGGATTCTCGCGTGGTGCGCGCCCGGGTGCATCGGGTTCGCCCTGAGGACCTCCTTGAGGAGCGAGTCGTTCGCGACCGGGCTCCCGAGGCCGATGTTGAAGAGGCCGAGCAGGGCCTTGGCTTCCATGTCCTGCGGATACTTGATGCAGATC
Source organism: Fimbriimonadaceae bacterium (assembly GCA_019454125.1). Taxonomy (NCBI): domain Bacteria; kingdom Bacillati; phylum Armatimonadota; class Fimbriimonadia; order Fimbriimonadales; family Fimbriimonadaceae; species Fimbriimonadaceae bacterium. The sequence continues at coordinate 2,644,967 of CP075365.1, read as the reverse complement.
GCGCTGAGCTTCTCGACGATCACCTTCCCCGGCTCGTTTGCGCCAAGGCACGAGGCCTCCCAGGCCTCGATGTACATCCGTTCGCGCTCGGGGAGCCCCTCCTTTCGCTTGACGGCCTCGACCAGGAAGTCGCGATAGCGCTTGAGCCCCTCGCCTCCCGGGCTCGAGATTGTGAACCACGTCAAGCCGCAGCGCGCCATGCCCAGGTAGGCCATCGCGTTCTCGGGTTCGAGCTTGTGGCACCAGCGGAAGGCGCGCTCGGCCTCCTCGAACCAAAAGCTGTGCAGAAGCGCGTTGCCTTGGTCGTACCAAGCCTGGACCTCGGGGTTCTTCGTCGAGATTGGGAAGGGCGCGGTGCCGACGCCTTCCATCTTCCAGGGTCGCAAGCGAAGGCCGGCGTCGAAGGCGGCGCCGTGCCTCGAGTGCCCCATCCCCACCTCGTCAGCAAGGGCGGTGCCGAAGGCGACGGTGAGCAAGGCGAGGGCGATGTGCTTCATGCCAGTTCTCAAGCATGGCACGGTGTCCGGTCAAGCTGACCGTTTTGCGGCAAGAAAGTTCTCCTCCCAAACCCTTCCCTCATCTTCCAAGGCCCGGCAGACAAGGGAAGGGCTTGGTGTCCGCGCTTAGTTCGCGTACTTGACGCTGCAACCGTAGGGTTGGGTCGTCTTGACCGAGACCTCGCGGCCCGCCATCGCTTCTTCCAAGGCGGCCTTCACGTGGTTGCGCGCGTTCTTGGTCTCGGTTTGGGGCGCGTCCGGTTTGTCGTCGATCGCACCTCTATAGATGAGGGTGCCCTCGGGATTGATCACGAACATATCGGGCGTGGTCTTGGCACCGTAGAGCTTGCCGGTCCGGCCCGTCGGGTCGAGGAGCATGGCCGTGCTCTTGGCCCCGTGCTTCTGGACCACCTCGTTACCGGCGCTGGCATCGACGTAGCCTTGCTTGCCGGGCGCGGACGAGACGATGGTGAGCCACACGGCGCCCTTCTCGACCGCCCAAGCCTGGGTGGCCTGCATGTTGCCGCTTCCATAGTGCCTCTGCACATAGGGGCAGAGGTGGTTCGTCCACTCGAGCACGACGTACTTGCCTTTATAGTCCGCGAGCGAACGCTCTTGGCCGAGCGTGTCGGTCAAGGTGAAGGCGGGGGCGGGCGAGCCCACGGTTGCCGAATCGTCCAGGGCGGGCGCCAAGAAGGCCATGCCAAGGGACGCGATCGCGATTGGCGTCATACCGGCTTATACGATCTCAGTCGCGGCAGGGTCACCCGCTAGGCTTTCTTTTTAGCCGAGATCCAAAGGGCCGGACCAATGGCGCGGCCGTTCGCGTTCACCGGGATCGCGACCCCCTCGAGCGTCTCCGGCACCTCTTGGAGGTACTCGGAGGGTTTCAACTCCAACGTCCAATGGCCGGCAGACCCTTCCGCTTCCAGCACGGGGGTCGCGTGGTCGATGGTCCCGGGCTTGGCCGGGAAGAACTGCACATGGCCCGAGGCGGGCCAGACTTCGGTGTCGAACTCCAGGACGACCTGCTTCCCCCAGGCGAAGGTGGCGTTGGCGTTGGTCGCGATGGCCGGGATGAGTTTTGCCGTCTCTTCGAGCTCGGCGTCCGCTTGGCGACCAGATTTCAGGTCAAGGGTCGCGGAGCCGCTCTCGGGCACGCAGGCGTCCTCGCAGACGAGGAGGCGGACGTCCGCCTTGATCTGGGCCGCTTCGAGGGGGGTCGGCCCGGTCGTCACGGTGGCGTGAAGAACCGCGCGCTCGCTGTAGCCAAAACTGACGATGCCGGCCGTTTCAAACCGGTCGGGCGCGGGCCAGCGCCAGTTCTCGGCGGTCCAGCCTTCGGGCAACGTCAGGTCCACCTTGATCGGCGAGCCAGAGTCGCCCGGGTTCAGCCAATAGGTGTGCCAGCCCGGTTCGAGCTTGACTTCCAGCCCGATCTCGAGTTTCGCGTTCGGCCCGGGGTTGTAATCGCCCGCGAGGAGGCGTACCGAACTGTGGGAGGGGGAGGCTTGGGCCCCGAGCAGGGCGGCGGCGATCAGCGGCAACATCTTTCCTATTCTGACGTCGGGCCTCGGGCGAGGGGTCGCCTGTGCGGCGGTTTGGCCCTTCCAGGCCGCCCGCGGGTGCCGAACCTTGCGGGGCGAACCGACAATCAGGGATGCGGTAGCCTCGCAATTGGGCGGGGGTCCAAGGAAGGGCAAGTGTTTCCAGAGTGGACTTGGATAATCGGTTTCCTGATCGGGGCTGCGGTCGGCAGCTTCATCAACGTCATTGTCTACCGCCTTCCCAGGGGCCTCTCTTCGTGGCGGCCCGCCTATAGCTTCTGTCCGAGCTGCAAGAGCCGCCTGACGGCGATCGACCTCGTACCGATCCTCAGCTGGATCCTTCTCCGGGGGCGGTGCCGCCACTGCAAGGAGCGGGTCTCCCCGCGCTACCTCGTCGTCGAAGCGATCACCGGCACGCTTTGGGCCGCGATCTGGCACATCCATCTGAGCGGCCCCTTCACGACCGGGGACCCGGTCCGCGCGGTCGCCTACATGCTCTTTACGGGGGCCCTGGTGGCGGCGATCTTTACGGACCTGGCCCACTACATCATCCCGGACCAGGTCAACGCGTTCATGCTGTTCGTCGGGCTGGGTGAGAACCTGGCGCTCGCGAACCAGGGCCGGCCCGAGGCGTGGAGCGGCCCGCTTCCGGCCAGCGTCGCAGGGGCGCTCACCGGCATCGGCGTGCTCTGGGGCATAGCGTTCCTGGGCCGCGTCCTCTTCCGCAAGGACGCGATGGGGCACGGCGACATCAAAATGGCGCGCGGGATCGGCGCCGTCCTCTTTCCCTTCCTGGCGCTAGCCAGCTTTGGGATCGCCGTGGTCCTGGGGGCCGTGGGCGGCCTTCTCATCGTGCTCCTTCGTGCGACGGGCAAAGTGAAGGATCCTGAGGAGGGCCCGGGCGACCTTCCCATCCCGGGCAACCCGGATTTTTCGATTCGGCCCGGGGGCACGCCCGAGGAGGACGAGGCGCCCGAATCCATCGGCTCGCTGGTCTGGTGCGGGCTCGGATACGTCCTTTGCATCGACGTTATCGGGCTTTTCGTCCCAAAGTTGTACGAACTGTGGTTCGGAGAGAACCCTTATTCGGTCGAAGAACTGGAAGACGAGCCTCAGGTAGAACTCACAATGATTCCGTTTGGCCCTTATTTGGCCGCCGGGGCAATCGCCGCGGTCGTCTTCGAAGGGCCGTTGAGATCCGCGATCGATGCCTACGTCCGGAACCTGGAGGGCGGCCCCTAAGGGTCGTGCCAGATTCGCCGGGTCAGGTTTCTTCGCTGGGATTTTGGAACACGGGGTCGAAGGGGGCAGTCATACCTCCGGAGTCGGCAGGGGATATATGCGACGGAACTCAGCAATCACGCTCATCGAGCTCCTTACAGTCATCGCGATCATCGCGATCCTTGCGGCCACCATTTTCCCGGTCTACGCCCGGGCGAAGGGTTCGGCGGCGAGGAGCGCGGACATTTCCGCGATGAACACCATCCGCACCGCCATGTTGCTTTACAAGGCGGACCAGGGCGGTTTCCCGCCTGCTGTCTTGGGCTACGCGCAATATTCCAGCGGGAACGGCGGACAGCTGATCCCGGCGGACCGGGTGCGCTCCTTCCTCTACCCTCGGCGGGTCGACTCCCTGGTCACCTTCAAGCCAAGCTATGTCCGGGCGAGCAACGCGGACCTGACGACGGCGGTCTGGCCTGCGGCCGACCCTCGGGCGGCCGGCTCTGCCCCTGAGCTCGACCTGAACGGGGACGGCAGGATTGATTCGGGCGACGACGTCGCCGGAGCGCGCCAGGCCTACAACTATCTGGACGATCCTGAACCCGTCTGCAACGACCTGCGCCCGTGCAGCGACCAGTCGCGCCAACTCGCGTTCTATAAGGTCTCGGGCTACGACGTGACCGAGACGAACCGGCAGGACAACGGCGCCTCGCACTTCGAGATGCGTTACTCGCTCTTCTGGACGGAGTTCGCGATCAACCAGGGCGGGAACGCCTTTGACGACCCGCGCCAACTGGGCTACTCCGAGCCGCCGGACGGCACCGTGATGTTCTGGAACACTCTTTTCCGCGACTACCAGCGGCCGACCGTGCCCACGGAAGGCCGGGCGGACCTCGCCGTCTTTGTGGGCGGCTCCGCCAAGCCGTACGACTCGATCAAGCTTTCGCAGCGTTCCTGGAGAATCCTGCCCTGACCCGCCGGCGCTCGCCGGATCCGACACCCGTGACTGAGAACGCTATGCCCCGCCGCCGCGAACGGAACGGAACCTCGCTGATCGAGGTGCTGGTGGTCATCGTGATCCTGCTCGTCGGCATCCTCGCCGTCGTCCAGATCTTCCCGCCCGGCCTCGCCCTCTTGCGCGCCACCCGGAACAACACCGTGGCCGCCCAACTCGCCAAGAGCGAGATGGCGCGGATCTTGGGCCAGCAGGGGCAGCTCGCCGAGATGATCGTGCCCGTGGTCTATGTGAACACGGCGAGCGGCGTCCGCGTCCAGATCGACACGAACCGCCGCCCCGGCGACCTTATGCCGCAGCTGGACACCGACGGGTTCGGACGGATCAACGTGAACGGCGACGTCGTGGTGAACGGCAACCCGGTCGGCAAGTGGTACCACGTGAGCGGCCCGAACCTCTTCACCCGCGTCATCGGCGAGACGAAGCCGGTGCCCGGCCCCCGGACCATCAAGGACACGACCGGCGACTATCTGGGCAGCCTCGTGCAACTCACGTTCGGCCCGGCCTATTACTACAACGACGCGAACACGCTGGTCGGTGAGGACGGGGTCTTGCAGGTTTACGGCAACGACATGGTGCGCCGCCGCGGCGACCGCAATTTCAACCAGCCCTCGGACCGTCGGCGGCCGAACAGCTGGGAGTTCTACCTCGTGGACGGGGGCGGCACGGTCTCCGGCGAGCCGTTCGACGGCGAGGACCAGATCTGGCTGCCGTATTCGAACGCGGCCGTCAAGTACCGCGTCTCCTTCAGCTTCATCTATGACAACGGCCCCAACGGCGAACAGTACGACGTGATCGTGCAGGCCAACCTCGACCCGAACCAGTCGCAACCCTATGCGTCGCCCTACGGGAACTACTGGGTCGTCTCGCTGAAGCAGCTTGTGGCCCTGCCTGACCTGAACGGCGGCGCGAACCAGTTCGACCCCTCCAAGTTCATCGGGGTCGAAGGGGGGAGCGTCCGGTGCCAGCGCGTCTTTAAGGAACTGCGGCGCGACGACCTGTTCGACGCCGCCGACCCCTACCAGTACAAGGTGCTCGGCTACGGCAAGAACACGCAGAGCGGGCGCGGGTTCGCGGTCGGCACGATCGTCGTCAACCCCGAGGCGTTCGACTTCCGCGTCCGGACTTCGGGCGGCCGGACGGAGCCGCTGATCGCGCGGGTCGACTACACCGTCTTCGACTGGCGCATCATCCGCGACGACTTTCGGGTGCCCGCCGTGGGCGACACGGTCAAGCTCTCCGTGAACGTCGTGCGCAACTTGCGGAGGCTCGGTGCGGACCAAGTCCCCTACACGGGCGTCGACCTCGCCGTCCCGAACCTGAAGGCGCCCAACGCCCAGGACAAGGAGCAGAACGACTTTGTGCTCGTGGACACGGATTCGGGCGGCATCGTGCTCGGCGGCCTGCCGGGCGACGCGCGCAGCGGCTACACGGTGGACTACCTCCGCGGGTTCGTGACGTTCCGCGATTGCGACCCGAACGTGCCGGGCGTGAACCTTTACGTCTCGTACCCGACGACCGACCCGAACCAGCCGTGGACCGATCCCATCCTCTCCCCGGACATGAGCGGCCATAGCCTCCGTGCCTACTATATGGGTTCCGGCGAGTGGTCGGTGCAGCCCTTCAAGGCCACTCGCCAGTACCGAACCGCTTGGGTTTTCCGGGCCAACGGGCTCGGGCCGGGCGAGTGCCTGGTCGGTGGCACCTTCGACGGCAACGGCAACCCCCAGGGCGACCCCTATCGGATCTACTTCCCGATCGCCGACCTGGGCCAGAAAGTGGTGGTCGGGGAGATGTGGGTCTCGGCCCCAGGCGTGCAGCCGTACCCGATCTATGACCAGGAGCTCGAGATCGACGGCCTGGACGGGCCGCGGAACGTGGCCTATGCGGACATCCGCGGCAGGGCCGGGCAAAGCACCGTGTTCGACTTCAGCCAGGGCTACGCGGCCCGGCGTGTCCGCGGGGCCTCGGTCAAGGTCCGCGTGCTCTGGAACTCGTCTTACTTCTCCCTGACGGGCGACCCAGAGCAGAACTACCGCTCGCTGGAGGAGTGGATGCGCAGCTATCGCAGGTCGGAGACGGAAAGCATGCAGGTCGGAGGACGGTAATGAAGAAGTTTCGTGGATTCACCCTGATCGAGCTGATCACCGTCATTGCGATCACAGCGATCCTGCTGACGATCATCGCCGTCCCGATCATCCAGGGCTTTAACCTGACCCGCGCCGCGCAAGGCTTCGCCGACGCGCAGGACCGGGCCCGGACGCTGATCCGGAGGTTGGAGGCTGAGATCGGCAATGGCGCGGCCGTCCGCGACAACGGCGGCGAACGCGGGGCGGTGGACGTCGTCGTCCCCGGCCAGAACTTGAACACGTTCGAACTCGTGCGGCTGCCCTTCACCAAGATCGACATCGTGAGCCCGGCCCAGGGCGACCCGGTGCGCGGCCCGAGCGGCGCCTTCATCAACCCGGACACGGGCAAGGAAGACCCGACGCTCGTGACCCCTAAGGGCCAGTACAACCTTCCGGCGCGGGCCGGCTCCTCGATCACGCGCTACTTCGTGGGCCTCCGCGAACCTGTCGTCGACGTGGACGGGGACGGCGTGCCCGAGCGTCCCGGCACTTACAACAACCCCTACGACGGCCTGCTCCTGGAGCGGAACTCCCGCCAGGACAACCTTTTCGTGCTGTACCGCGTCGAGTTCCAGCCCAAGGTCTGGAGGAGGGTCAACAACGACCTTCGCTTCGTGGTGAACACGGACCTCTTCCTGGACGCGGACAACGACGGCGAGCCGGACGATTTGGACGATCCCGCCTTCTTCACCCTGCTCCCCGGCGCCGAGGCGGACTACCAGACCGGCGCCCTCACCCAACAAGGGCTCGCAAAGGCGGCCCGGATAAAGAATTGGCTGCGCCGCGCCGTGGTCGTCACCGAGACGAGCCGGTACGACATGATCGCGCCTGCCTTGGCCAGTGCCGGAAAGGTCGTCTACGACAACAACCGCCCGCGGCTCGTGCCGCTGGTCCGCTTCCAGCCGGTGCGCGTGACGAGCGAGCCCGCCGTCGGGCAGCTCACGGCGAGGACGGGCGAAGAGGCCTTCAACATCGAGAAGGCGGGGCCCGACGTCTACACCACGCAGTACGGCTCCTGGTCGAACCTCTTCATGCGGCTCTGGCCGAGCGTGCTGCCCGGTCAGTACAACCCGCCCCCGACCGGGCCCACCGCCGGCGACGTGCGCCTTCGTTGGGACAGCGGCGACCCGTACTTGGTGGCGCGCACCTGGAAGGACTCGGGCCGAGAACGCTTCAGCATCTTCGGCTACGACCGCAACACGATGGCCTCCGAGGACGAGGGCATCGAGCTCTTCGACGTGACCCGCTACGTCCAGATCGCGGCCCTGCCCAAGTCGCTCGGGTTCAATAACAGCTTCAACCGACCGTACGCCTTCACCCAGGCGATCCTGGACGCGGACCAGCGGAGCGGCTGGCTGGCGGCGCGCAACCCGGACTGGCGGCGCCTGTTCGTCCCCGTCGTGCCGGAGCCCCGCTCGGGCAAGGTCACGGCGAGCTTCCCGATCCAAGAGGTCGGCTCCGACCCCACCGTCCCCTACAACCTTCGCGTCCCCACCTACGCTCAGGAGTCCGCCCAGAGCGCGGGCGACCCCTCGCTCGGGACGGGCGTGCGCGTCAGCCCCTTCAACGACAATGGGGCGCCGCAGGACTTCACGCCGAACAACGACCCGGACGTGAACACGGGGAACTGGAACGACGAGGTCTTCCGCCCCGTCAACCGACGGTTCAACAAGCTTTGGCACGACTGGCCGACGCTTGCCCCGGGCCTCGACCGGACGCAGTACGTCAAGCGGTATATCGACCTCCGCCTCGCCAGCCAGGCGGACGGCAGCGCCGGCCCGCTCGACCCGCGCACCGGGCTCGCCCGCGCCTTCGTGACGCCGGGCAGCGAGGAGGTCGTCGGCCCGGACCAGAGGCCCGGCCCGAACTACGGCCGCTACGTCCGCTACCAGCGGTCGGCGACGCGCCCGGTCGGCCCCAACCAGTACTACGTCAACTACACGGACCAGCCGGAGCCGGACTGGCAGCGCGCGGGCATCACGGTGCCCCCGTACGACCCGCTTAGCTACGACCCGGACGACTTCGTGCAGGCCGTGCTCCAGGCGCCCTACCGGGCGGGCTACCTTGAGCTCAACTCGCGGTTCGGCGAGCCCGTCCCGAGCGCCTTCCGCGACAACGGGGGGTTCGTCCCGACGGGGAACATCTACGTCTCCTACCGCTTCCAATACACTGAGCCCAACGACGTCCTCGCGGTCGACTACGACTCGTCGCAGGTTCTGGAAGTGACCTTGACGATCAAGAACTATCCGCAGGTCCAGAACATCCCGAACCCGCAGACGATCACCGTCCGCGGCTCGTCCGAGGTTCGCAACTTTATCCGGTGAAGGCTATGGGGCAGATTAGAACGATTCGAAACGGGAGCCGCGAGCGGCGCGGCCAGACCCTGGTCATCGCCATCATCCTGCTTGGCGTGCTGGTGACGCTGGGCTTCGCCTTCGCGAGCATCCTCTCGACGAACATCAGCAACGCGGCGCGGGGACAGGAGCGCAACGTCGCGACCGACCTCGCCCGGGCCGGCATCGACCTTGCCCACTACCAGCTTCGCTACTCCGCCCTCGGGGCGGACTGGCGTCCGGCGCCGACCCCGCCGAGCGCGGACGCCCAAGGGTTCTCCAAGGATCCCGACGCCCTTTATCTTCGCCCCGCCTCGCCTTTCGGCGTGCCGAGCGACACCGGCGTCCCGCTCTTAAGCAACGACCTAGGCGGGCCGGACGGCCTCGGCGCCTATTCGCGCGTCTTCTTCGAGCGCGGCCGCGCCCTCGTCCGCGTGCGGTACTCGCCTGCGGACTACGACGCCTTCGCCAACCCGACCGGGCAGCTCCGCCAGCCCGGCAAGGCGCGCGGCAACATCGTGATCGAAGTGATCGGCCGCCCTGGCGGACTCCTCACGGGCGGCCGCGTGGACCCCAGCCTCCTGCTCGCGGAGCGGGTCAAGGTACAGGGCTTCGCGGACTACGCGGAGAAGCAGGCCGAGCTCGGCCCCCGCCTTGGGCGGCTGCGCCACCTCGACTCGATCATCATCGGCTCGCGCCGGATGATCGCCTTCGCCTCGATCGGCATCGTGGAGACGGCCCGGTACATCACGAACAAGTACAAGGTCAGCCGCCCGGCCGAGATCGGCTTCCCGACTTCCGAGTTCAACCCGAACGCGCGCGACCCGTTCGACGAGGCCGGCATCGGCGCGGTCTATGGCGACGGGCAGGCGCCCTACCAGCCGGGCGAGGTGCTCCCCGTCGTCGGCACCCTCGCTTGGGGGCGCGCCGTGCCGGACGGCACGCCGGGCCAGGGCAACAACTGGGGCTCCGTCCCCGGCGGCGGCTCGCTGCACTCGAACGCGGACCTGGTGGTCTTCGGACGCAACGACATCGTCTTGAACAGCTTCCTGAACGAAGAGTGGTCCGTGGCGGGCGAGATCCGGCCCGCAGGGGCCGCCTCGATGCTCCGCATCGCCCGCCAGGTCTATACGGGCGGCGTCTGGCAGAGCGGCTGGCAGGACAACCTCCAGACCGTTCCGAGCACGGTGAACACCCCACTGGTCGTGACGGCGCGCCCGGGCAACAACCAGTACCCGCTCGAGAGCGTGGACGAGATCTTCTCGACCCTTGGCTCGGTGTTGCGCGACGGCACCGCCAAGCAAGACCGCGACGGCTATGTGCGCGGGGCCGCCCGCAAGGACCCGCCGTCTATGATGGACCAGGATCCGCAGAGCGGCAACGACCGCTACCTCTCGCTCACGCGCGACAGCGGCGCCTTGGTCAACGGGCGCAACGTGGGCCGGTTCGGCCTGGGCCGCGGCGTCTACGTCGATTCCAGCGAGCGCGGCAACACTAGCAACCAGGACGAGCGCCAAGTCGCGGGCGCGGTCAAGTCGCTCGCGAACGACTGGCTCACTCCCAACAACCCGAATTCCCAGGGCTGGCGCGGCCCCTTCTATATCCCGCTTGCCGCGTCGCTCCGGCTGTTGCCGGACGGTTTCGAGATCGTGCGCGACTCGCGCAGTTCGCAGGGCTCGTGGCGCGACCTGAACGGGCAGAACACGAACCAGTCGCGGGCGCGCTTCCGCCTCCGCACGGTCGAATACCCGGCGGGCTCGGGCGACTTCCAGACCATGGTGCTCGACTCCGTGACGCAACCGGCGCTGGTCGGCCGTCCCGGGGGCTCGCTCAGCGACGACGACTTCCGCCAGAGCGGCCGCCTGTTCAACGGCGTCCTCTACTTCGTGGGCGACGTGCGGGTGCGCGGCGTCATCCCGACCGACCAGCAGCTCACGGTGGTCTCGGGCGGCACCGTGTACGTCGACGGGAGCATCACGAAGGGCACCATCGACGAGCTGGGGCGCGTGCTTACGCGGCCGAGCCGGTCCGCGGCCATGCTCATGGCGCGCGACTACGTCTGCCTGAACACGACCCTCTTCTTCGGCCCCGCGCCGGGCGAGACGGTGGAGGAGAAGGACGAGAACCGCTCGACCGACGCGCCAAACCCGTTCGAGCTTCGCATCGACAAGCCCGAGATCCTGCTCGAGACGGCCTTCCTGCTCGACCCGCAGACCCAGGGAGGAAACCCCGCGAACCCGAGCACCTGGCGGCCCTACGCGAACAGCTACCGCGAATGGTCCAGCAACTCCGCCCTGACGGCGCACCTGGTCACGGCTTCGGCCGCGGACGACAACGGCCCGAGCTTCGTCTCGATGGACGTCTACCCGGGCACCTATCTTTCGGGCGGCTCTTGGGGCTCGTTCCTTTACCCGCGCCTGATCGACTTTGGCGGTTCGACGGTCCGCTTCAACGCGGCCGACCGGTTCTTCACCGGGGGCCAGCCGAACATCCCGGTCTATGGCCTTGGCGACCCGTCGCGCAACGGCTACCCCCGTTTCGAGTCCGTCGCGATGCCGCTCGTAGGGAGCGCTTTCACCTATAGCGGACGCCAGCTGTCGGACGCCGGCGGCACGACGGGCGTCTACGCGCTCGCCGTCCAAGACCCCACCTACTTCCGAGTCCGGCTGAACGGGGTCGGCAACCTGCCGAACAAGAACTATCTGGCGGCGAGGACCGCGATCGCCCCGCACGACGTGCGGATCGAAGCCGCGATGTACGCCGAGGAAGGCAGCTTCTTCGTGATCCCGGGCAACTGGTTCAACTTGAACAGCCAGGACACGCGCCTCGCGTGGCTGGACCGCTCGGCGAGCGGGCTCTACCCGGGCATGAACGACGCCGAGGCCAACCTGCGCCGCTTCCAACTTTTCGGCCATTCGCCCGAAGTGCCGTTCTACGCCGAGCCGCTCGACGTCAAGGTGACGATCGTCGGCGCGGTTAGCGAGAACATGCCCGCCCCGATCAGCGCCCAGGCTGAGTGGCTCCGCAAGTGGGGCTGGATCCCGCGCGCCATCGGCGCGACGGGCCGACGCATCCCCGTGAGCCATACGGACGGGCGCGACCTGGCCGCCGAACCGACCGTTCCTAACCTGACTATCGTCTACGACCCTGCGATCGGAACGGCGACCTCGGACGGGCGCACGCCGCTGCGCGCCGACTCCCTTGGCCGTGTCCTGCCTCCGATGCCGAGGCTCCCGGTCAGCCCGACACTCGACTACTTCGGAGAGGTGAACCCGTGAACCGCAACAAGCTTCTTATCGTCCTTGCGACCGCCCTTGCCGCCCTTGGCTGGGGCCAGCCGACGAACTACGCCCGCCAGACTGTCAACGTCCGGGCCGGCGTGGTCGTGCTGGAGAGCCAGCTGACGAACGGCGTCCCATCGAACGCGGTCCCCCACGTCTGGTACCAGCTCGGACAGGACCTCAACGTCCGGCCCGCTAAGTGGGCCTTCTCCAGTCCCCTCGCCCAGACGGTGCTCGGCACGGAGCAGTTCAACCGCTGGCGCGCGATCGACGTAAACACGCCCGCGGTCGGCACCCGCCTGACCAAGGCGGACGCGCCCTATTGGGAGGTCCTCCTCTCCTCCACCGACGACGCGGCGCTCGCGCGCTACGACGTCCTGCTCCTGCCTCTTTCGGGCAATGCCCCGAACGCGGGCGGCATCCAGCTGACCCCGGTCGAGCGCGACCGCCTGCGGCGGTTTGTGGACCAGGGCGGCATCCTCTGGGTGGACGTCATCAACGACAGCGGCTTCTCTCCCGGACTTGACCTGGCGAACCCGGTCCCGCTTCCGTTCAAGTTTTCGACGCCCGGCAGCACGGGCCTCGACGCGAACCTGGACCACCCCCTCCTCCGGTTCCCCAACGGCTTTACCATCGCCGAACTGCTGCAAGCGCGCAACCCGTTCACGGCCAACTTCTTCATGACCTCGCCGATCGACGCGGCGGACCTCGGCCCGGCGGACACGTTCCTCCGGTGGATCCCGCCCGACTCGTTCCGTCTCACTCCGGTGGCGGGGACCCTGGGCAACACAAGCCTGCGCGCCGTGGCCGAAGGCAGCATCGGCGAGGGGCACGTCGTGGTCTCGACCCTCGGGATCAGCGCGAACCTGAACAAGGGGTTCAACCCCGCGTTCTCGAACGTCCTGCAGACCAACCGCGGGTTCCGTAGCTTCTCCCCCGTGGCAGACCCCGGTTTCCGCGCCGCCGCGAAGTTCGCGGTGAACCTTATCTCTCTCGGCGGCGACAGCCGCACGAGCAACTCCGGCAGCCGCCGGTCGGGTTCGACCTCCGTGGACGTCACCGCCCCGCTGCTCCGGCGCTTCGACGACTCGCAGCAAGGCGGCAGCTTCCAGCTCGGCGACGCCCCCGCGCTTGTGGAAGGCCGCGTCGTCGTCGCGAAAGAGGGCCGCGTTTACGTCTACGACGCCAAGCCCGACCGTGACCTGGACGGCGACGGCAACCCGGACGACGGCCTCCCCGATCCCATCGGGGTCGACGCAGACCTCCTTTGGTACAGCCAAGTCTTGGGCACGCGAGTCTCTGCCCCCACCATCGTCACCTCGCCGAACTCGCCCCTGGGCGGCACCCAGATCTGGGTGACGGACAACGACAGCAACGTCAGCGTCTTCCCCCTCCAGCCGACGGGCGGGCCGCTAAGCAACGTGGCCCCGGCGACGACCATCCAGCCGCCGAACGGCTCTGTGCCGAACCCGTCCGGCCCCTACGCCCCGACGGTGCAAGAAGGGATCGCGATCATCACCGACTCTGCCCAGTCGAACCTCGGCCAGACGGTCGGCAGGCTCTGGGCGATTGATGTGGACAGGCTCGAGCGGCTCACCACCACGAACGATTGGCAGATCACGAACAGCCAGCGGCTGAGCGAGCCGAGCGCCGCTCCCGCGATCGGCTACATCCCGATCCAGGACGCCTCTGGCGGCATGGACCGCGTCGTTTACTCCGTCGCCCAACCGGGCACCGGCGTGCAGCCGCGGCCGGCCAGCCTGGCGAGCACGTGGCTCGGGGCGCGCGGCGAAGTGCCGATCCGCCGCGAACTGAACGGCAACACGATGACGATCACGACGCGGGCCTCCTACAACGGCCTGCCGATCTACCTGGACACGAACCCGCGCTACCCCTCGCTCGGGCTCAAGGTGACGATCCTGAAGCCTACGGGCGAGCCCTTCACCGCCGCAGAGATGGCGCAGACGTTCGACGGCACCGTCACGGAGAACCCGAAGGGCACGCTCCAGATGGGACTGCGCGCCACCCGGCCCGTCTACGACTACGACGGGAGACAGACCCAGACGACTGCGGACGACGTCCAATGGCGGCTCGACTATTCGGTCGACTGGGGGCAGGCCGGCTCGGGGTTCGGCCAGACCGCCTACGACAACTACATCCGCGGCAACATCGAGATCCCGGACGACCAGAACTTTGCGCGGCGGATCATCGGCAGCCCGGCCATAGGGCCGACCGGCGCCGTCTTCGTGCTCGCCTCGCACACCACGGGCGCGCAGAGCGCGACCTTCTACGCGTTCCGCGAGGACAGGGGCCGGGGCGAGTTCTCGATGCTCTCGCGGTACGACGTCTACGGCGCGGTGACCTACAGCCTGAACGGGGCGAGCGGCCAGGCCGACTCCTTCCCGATCCCGCCGGTGGTGAGCGACGAGGACGACATCGTCCTCAAGACCCCTCTGCGCAACTTCCTCAACCAGCCGTTGCAGAACTGGAAGTTTGTGGGAGGCCCGGTCGTAAAGGGCGACAACGTCTTCGCCATCGCGTCCCCCGTCAAGCGCATTTTCGGCAACGACTCGCCGACGGCGGTGCTGTTCTGCTTCAGGGCCGACCCGCCCACAGCGACCTTCGAGATCGAAGGCACGGACAACAGCTTCCAGATCGTCCAGCCGGACCTTTCTCTCAGCACGGACAAGGCGACGCCCGAGCAGTTCAGCGTGCTGAACCAGGGCCAGTTCACGGTCGAGCCCATCCCGAATTCGACGCGCTCCCGCGTGATCCTGACGAACCTCGCCTCGGCCACGAAGGGGCGCCTGAGGGACTCGATCAACCTGAGCATGCCGATCATCGTGCGCCGAGGCGGCAGTACCGACACGGTCGTGGAGCCCGAGGCCCTGGCCGACAACGGCCGCCTGATCGCCGGACGCAGCGCCGGTCGATGGACCCCGCTCCAGTGGTACTCGGTCTTTAACGGCTACAACGTGGTCGCCCCGCCCCAGGTGGCGGGCGAGACGCTCTACATGGGCGGCGCGAGCATCTTCGCGGGCCTTCTCACGAGCGGCTTCGGCTTCCCGATCCCGAGCCGTGGTCTGATCACGGCGATCGCCGCGAACGTTAGCGCGAACGACGAGTTCCTGCGCCCCAATTCGACCCGTCCCTGGAACAACCAACTTTACAGCGTGATCATCGCCGACCCGGGCAACCCCTTCCGGGACATCCGGGTGGCGAACGCGTTCAAGTGGCCCCAGTTCGCGGGCATCGAGAGCCTCGACGACCTCCGCATCCGCGTCCTCCAGGCTGCGCTGGACGAGAAGGACGTCACCAATGTCGCGGTCGGCGACGGCTCGCTCGCCGCGACCGGCGAGGGCAGCCTCTACGTCTTCAGCAAGGCTGACTTTATCGTGGCCGACTCCGGCCGCATCAGCCGGTTCGACCCGGCCGGGAACCCGCTTTGGTCGACCGATCAGACCTTCGTGACGGGCCAAGAGGCCTCGACCGGCCCCGCCGGAGTGGCCCAGCCCCTGAGCGAGCCGACCCGCGCCTATCCGGCCGGTGAGAACGACCTTTGGGTCGTGGACACGGGCAACAACCGCGTGGTTAAGATGGACGCGTCCGCGAGGGAGCTCCGCTCGATCTCCGAGTTCCGGATCGACTCGCAGTTCCGGCCGAACGGGCTGCCCGAACAGGGCGCGCCGAGCGGCTCCTTGCCAGGCGAGTCCACAAAGCTGAAGCGTCCGAAGGACGTCATCGCGTTCGACACGTTCGAGCGACGGGCCGATATCCCGTTCTCGAACCCGCAGGACTACGAGATCTGGCGGCACGTGCTCATCGCCGATTCGGGCAACTTCCGCGTCGTCGAGCTTGTCGACCGGTTCATCTCGGACGCGGCGGGTCGCAACCTGGGGCCGGTGATCTATACCGACGACCAAGGCGTGCAGCGCCCCGCGCTCGGCATGCTCTATTGGCACACGCCGGAAGAGCTCAGCGGCAAGAACTACAGCTATAACAGCTTGGCCCGTGTCCAGGTCGCGGACATGAACAACGTCCCGCGGACGGTGGTCGCGCTCGCCTTCGGGAACGTCGAGCCGGGCCGGGGCACCTTCGGGCTCACCGGCAGCGTCCAGGAGACCGACCGGACGAGCGGCTACGGCGGCGTCGTGCTTTACGACGGAGCGCAGACGGCGGTGATCACGGAGTTCGTCTACCCTGCGATCAACGCCAATACGTTCCTGCGCGAAGACCCGCCGAACACCTGGACCTTCAGCTCTCCGCCGACGAACGAGCCGGCTCGGAGGCAGAAGTTCGCGGGAATTCGCTCGGTGACCTTGCGCTATGTGACCGTGGGCAACGCGCGCCAACTCGGCGTGATGGTCGCGGACACGACGGGCGTCTACGAGTTAGTCCAGGTCCCGCCGAACAATAGCGCCTCTCCGTGGGTCGTAAGATGGATGATGCCGAACGAGGCCTACCTGGGTATGCGTCGACGCGGCAGCGCCCCGTTCGACCCGAACGAGATGGCGGGCAACCCGCGCGGGACGATCCCGATGTACGCGCGCCGCCTGGATTCGGGCGAGGTCCTCGTGGTGAACGGCTACGTCGGCCGCAGGGCCAACGACGCCCGGTTCGAGGGCGAAGTGTTGCTCCTGGACGGCGGCTTCGACGGCGACCCGGACGACCCCGGCTTCGCCCTCAACAAATTGAACCTTGGGTTCCAGCGGCTTAGCGTGAAGTTCGAGCTGCCTCCGATCGTCGGCGCGCGCCGCTTGATCGGCCCCACCTATGCCCAGAGACAGTGACGACCCCCACTTGTAATGCGATTTGGAGTTAACAGGATGAAAAGACCGTCGATCGAGAAGCTTGCCCAGAGCCTGGCGGCCGTCGGCGTAGCGGCCCTGGCGATCATCGCCACGGCCCAAGAGTTCCGGGTGGAGGGCGGCCAGTCCTCCCGCAGCGGTCTGCCGACCTCCCTCGGCGGCAGCCCCACGAACTGGAACAACGCCGGCCGTGGGTTCTTGCGCTGGTGGGACCCCGTGCGCTCTGTGCGCGCGACCCTTGACAACGACGAGTCGAGCACGACGGGCAACACCTCGATCGTCCTAGGAACCTTTGTCCCCGTGCTCTCCGGCTTCAGCCCGATCGCGTTCAACTACACGTTCAACGGGCCTCCGACGCCCTATTACCGCTTCTCCGCGACCGCGCTCGGCACCAACCCGGACAATCCGACCCTGGGCGCGACGGCCGCCTATCAGTGGCAGTTCGTCAACCTCGACCCGAACACCGAGTACGAGCTCTACGTCAACCTCCCGGCGGGCCCGACGGACACCAACTCCGACCCCAACGTCTCGACCCCCCTCTTCCCGCAGAAGTATTGGGTCTACCGCGTCTCCGGTACGACCGCGGACGAGAACCAGGTCATCGAGTACGACTCGAACGCGGGCGGGCGCGTCCGGCTCGGGAACAACGGCCAGACGACTTCGCGGACGTACCGGCCGACCGGCACGATCATCAGCGTCACGCTTTACAACACGACGCCTTTGGCCCCGAGCGGGTTGCCGCTCGACCCCCAGGCGAATCCGGGCAACCAGTTGGTCTATGCCGACTCTTGTGAGATCGTGAGCCTGGCCAACCAAGCTTCGGCCCCGATCTTGGCGACGCCTGTCGTCGGCCGACTTCAGAACCAGCCGCCGGGTGGCGGCCTGGTGCAGCTTCCCTGGCGCGTGATCGGCGCGAGGAACGAGAGCAGCACGATCGGCGAGCTCGGCCGCCAGTACGAGATCGGCGCGGTCACGAGTTACACCTATAACGGCGCAGTCGCCAACAGCCTCCAGCCGAAGCGGTTCAACCAGGTTTGGTCCTGGCCCGCGAGACGGCCGGCCGACGACAGCGCGGGCGAGCTCGCCCGCTATGCCCAGGCGAAGCGCGACTTCGTCCTCGGCCCGGACCCGAACACCCCGGCGACGAACCGGTCCGAGCAGCGCGTCAAGCAGGACAACCTGAGCGCGGGCTCCAGCGCGACGCCCGGATTCACGCTACAGAACTCGGGCGCGAACAACATCGGCCCGAACTATCTCACCACGCCGTCTGTGACGGCGGCCGCGACGGAGCAGGCGCTCTTCACCTCGAACCTGCCGGAAGGGCGGTACTTCGTGCAAGTCTGGCTTCCTGGCGACGGGTCCCTTGCCCGCGGCACCCAGGTCCAGGTGCTCCAGGGCAATGCCGTCGTCGATACCGCGACGCTCGACCAGAGCTTCGGTAACGCGGGTTGGCGCACCCTTGAGTTCCAGCCGGAGGAGGGCTATGTCAACTCCGAGGCGGCCCCGCTCAAGGTGGCGATCACGAACCGGACGAACCGGCTTGACGACGCGGGACGCGACGTTTACGCGGACGCTGTCCGTTTCGTCCGCAAGGCCGACCTTCGCGTCACCTCGACCCCCGTTTTCGCGGACACCCGCGTGACGGTCGGCGGTGTCCCCGTGCAGCGAGACGTCGTCGTCGTCGCCATGGAGAACGGACGGCTCTACTGCATGGACGCGCACGGCGACCCGCAGACCGGCAACCCCCCGCAAGTCTACTGGGTCTATCCTTCTGAGACGGCGACCGACCCGAACGCCACCCCGGCGTTCGACGGGAAGGACGGCATCGCGGAAGTTCCGACCGGGTTCGACACGAGTTCCGCCATGGTTGTGAACGTAGGCGGCTCCGACACCCTCGTCATCGCGGGGCGGAACGGCCGGGTCTATTCCCTGGACATGGCTGGCCGCGGCGACCAGACTACGAGCCGTCGTTGGACGTTCCCGGACGACTACAACCCTTCGACTCCCGACCTGCCGATGACGGCGCCCTTGCGCCCGCTCGTCGCCTCGGTCGCGCTTTCCGACGTCGGCGGCATCCAGCGCGTGATCGTCGGGACGCAGGAAGGGCGGGTCTACGCGCTTGACCCGGCCGGCAACCCGGCGACGCGGACGACCTCCGTCGCCTGGCAGTACCCGCTCGCAAACGCCACGCCGCTCGGACCGATCTTGGCGACGCCGACCTGCTCCTTCGACAAGGTCTTCGTCACGACCACGACGGCCCAGAATAGCAACGACGGCTTGGTCGTGGCGATCAACGCGGGCGACGGGACGGTCTCCTGGCAGCAGACGGGCGACGCCAACGGCGACTTCGTCTCCTTCCGGCGCGCCTCTGCCCTGGCGGTCCCCGACTCTTGGCTCATCGATCCCCCGGTCGGCTCGACCTTCACGAACCCCGGCGCGGCCCGGGTGCCCGTGAACAGCGACGCCCTCTACGTCGTCGACCAGGCGGGCAAGTTCGCCGCGCTGAACCCGGCGGACGGCAGTGTCTTCTGGTCGGTGGACGGCGAGACGACCGGCGCCGCCGCAGGCCCCCGCTTCGTCTACCTGCGCGCCTACGACAACAACCGGAACATCGTCGGGCCTGTCTCGACCGTCCTCGTCCCCGGCCTGAGCGGGACCCTCATCGGGTTCGAGGCCATGGGCTTCTTGAACCGGTCGAACACGCACGTTATCTGGGGCTACTCGCTCGACGGCTCAGAACAGCGCGCTTCCATCGCCACTGGCGGTTTTGAGGCGGGCCAGTCCTGGTTCTACACCGGCGACAGCAGCGGGTTCATGTACGCGTTCAACTCGAACGACGACAACAACATCAACCCGATCACCCCGGGCGACCCGCCGGCCGACCAGATCATCGAGCCGAACAACCCGGCCGACGAGCTGAACGACATCCTCGACCAGAACAAGATCATCTTGCTGAGCCCGGCCGGTTATGAGCAACTGCGAGAGGCGGCCGACTTTGGCAACCTCGACCGCGCGACGCTCGACGCGATCGTGACGGGCGAGGAGATCGACCGGCGGCACTTCGACTTCGGCGAGACGATGTACGTGCTCGTCTACGACCTGCCGATCCTCTCCGGCCAGTTCGCGAACTACTATCTCGAGTTCGAACTGAGCGGTGACCAGCGAGCCACCCAGCGCCGGCAGATCCCGGTGCGTCCGCTGAACGACAACACCTCTGCGATCTGCGTCACGACGATCCCGTTGATGACCCAAGGCGCGGCAGGCGTCAGCCCCGGCCCCGGCTACCTCAACGTCCGCGCCATCGCGCCGGGCCAACGCGGGGTCGCCAGTTCGCAGGTCCACCTGAAGCGCGGCCCCGGCTTCACGGTGAACGACCCGGACTACTACATCGCGAACCCGATCTCGATCAGCATCAGATACAGCGACCCTTCGGGCCCGTTCAAATCGGTGGGCATCGAGGGGACCGACGGGCGCTTCCCGCTTCCTGCGGACACGAGCACGAACGAGTACCGCCGCTTCTTTACGAACGGCAACACGATCACGGACCAGCTGCAGACGGTGCCGCCGGAGCCGGACGGCCTGCTCGGGCCGACCCCGACCAGCAAGGGCGACCTGCTGACGCACGGCAACGCGGGCTTCCAACAGGTCTTCGTCTTCGACCGCAGTCTGAACTGGGTCCTGATGGGCCGTGGCCTTGCCAACGTCCGCGTCGGGCCGCGAGACGTGGCCTGGGTGGTCGATACGGGCAACCCGACGGGCGGCGTCTACTACCCGCTCACGGCGAACACCGGCGTCACCTATCCGGGCTTTGAGGACTACCCGACCCTCGTCCCGAACCGGAGCCTCGACTATCCGGACGTGCGGCGCGACAACATCTCGGTGAGCGCAAGCCTCTTCGGCACGGTCGAAAACCCGCTCTTCACGAGCGGCGTCACCCTGGTCTCGCCGACAATCCAGCAGGCGGAGCAAGACCTCTACCGGACAAAGGCCGGTTACGAGGCCCAGCTTGGCCGAAGCTTGAACGCGAGCCGCTTCGACACCACCCTCTTGATCCCGCGGTACCAGCCGCCGAGCCTGCGCGGCTATTACGGCAGCCAGATCGTCTACGTGGACTCCCAGCAGGGTCTCTCCCCGGGCGAGTCCGGCGAGGTCTACCGCACGTTCGGCCTTGGCATGAACGTCGCGGTCGCCAAAGAGGTGAAGTTCGACACCCCGACCGTGGACCTCGGCTCGCTCCCCGCGGGCGGCGGCTACAACGGTGGTGCGACGGGCGGCCCGATCGACCCGTGGAACTCCTCGACGCTCTACGGCCCGTGGAACAACCGGTACGACGACCTCTTCCAGCCGTTCGCCGTGCTGAACGATGGCAACGTGAACGTCTTGAACCTGCGACTGGCGAAGTTCTTCACGGAAGGCAACCAGACGCGGCCGGTCGAGATGTTCATGCCGGGACAGCACGAGCTTGCTTGGCTCGATGCCGCTTACCACATGCACTCGTCGATCGACCCGCGCTATTCGCCGGGCGTCCGCACGAACTTCGACCTCCTGGGCCGGAACATCATGCAAAAGCCAAGGCCGGGCGACCTCACGGCGACGCGGTTCAACATCAACCCGCGAAGTCGGGCGAACGCCGGGCTCCGGACTCTGGGCGGCTACCTCTTCGACACGGCGGCGGTCCCCCCGGGCGACCCGAAGGTCGGCGTCACCGCGCCGATCGGGGCCCCGAGCGGCGCCTACGTCAGGCAGATCTTTGCCTTCGACAACGAGTCCACGGCCTCGGACCCGAGCGCGGACAACCCTTCGCTGGACTCGGTCGAAGCGTTCTCTGACCCTGGCCTCACCCTGCGCTTCAACGTGAGCGAGGGGCGGCTGACGAACGCGCCCTCCCGCGATGGCGCGCCGATGGTCGAAAACGTGGTCTCGGGCAACGAGGACTTTGCGTTCTCGAACGTCCAGCCGACCGCGATGCGCGACGGTCTCGGCAACCTCTTCGTGGCTTGGGCCTCGAACCGGGTCGATACCAACGACCAACCGGCCTGGATCCCGAAGACCCGGGGCGAGAACGACCTGACGGCGCCGGATCCCTGGCGCATCTATATCGGTTCGCTTCAGTCGGTCCTCGGCAGCATCCCCGGCCTCAGCCAGAGCCCGGTGCAGGACTTGAACGGTTGGAGCGCCAGCACGGCCGACCGTTGGTTCCGCCACGGCGTCGTGATCGACCCGCCGCTGAGCGTCTTCGACTATAACGGCGGCGCGGGCGAGACCATCGACCCGCGGAGCGTCCGGTTCGGCTCGCCGGTCTTCCCGAACTCCGGGTTCTTCAACCTGATGGACCCGCCGAACCCGAACGGGCGACCGTTCACCCCTGGCGGCCAACGCTACATGGCGTTCGTCGGCGAGGCGAACAAGCGCGACCAGGCGGGCAACGTGACGACCCTGAGCCAGCTCTTCGTGGTGCCGGTCACCTTCGGTGGCGACGGCTCCGTGACGGCGAGCCCGGCGGACGTCCTCGCCGCGCCGATCGATACGACGGGCCGCAAGGGCCGTCCGAGCCTGGTCCAAGGTTCGAACGGGCGCTTCACGGCCTATGTCACGTCCGCTTCGGGCGGCTTGCCGCAGATCCTGTTCGCCTCCTATCAGGGCGGCGGCAATTGGCGGACGGGCAGCCTGAACCTTGGGTCGGCGTTCGAGAACGCCGGTTCCCCGAGCGTGGTGATGCGCCGCTTCCGCAACGACGACCAGAACGCCCGCATCGACCTCACCTTCACTGCGAAGGTGCGCGGCCGGCGCAACAGCGAGGTCTATATGGCCCGCATCGCGGGCGAGACGAGCGGCGCCCCCCGGGGCCGCTCCCCGTTCCTCTATAGCCCCCTGCGGACAGACGAGCTGACGCTCGACCCGGACACGGGCATCTACTGGTCGCCGGGCATGCTCTGGCGAAACGAGCAGCGCTCCTTCGACAACCTCGACGTCCGCCAGCTCCAGGCGAACGGGACGCTGGTCTCGATCTTGGACAAGAACACCGAGTCCTATGACCCGACCACCGACACCCTGCGCTACAACACGGTGCTGGGCGGCCAGGCGATCCTGGACACCCAGAACGGCTCCGTGCGCTTTACCGGGGCGATCCTTCGGCGCGACGCGCGGCTCTTCCTGAGCGCGGAGCCGTCGATCGTCCGCGTGAGCGTGGCCGGCGGCGCGAACTACCGTTCGGCGACCTCCGCCTTTGACGACCGCTTCATCGGCGTCAAGGTGTTCCCGAACGACCCGCAGCGGAACCTTGTCGGCGACCTCAGCTACTGGGGCACCGAGGCCGGCGGCAGGCCGAACGTGGACGCGCCGTTGCGCTTCGACCGCACGATCCTGGCCTACACCCGGACTTCTGCCGACGGCTCCGCCGCGACCCGACCGTTCTTCCAGTCGCTCCGCTTCGGCGTACAGCTCCCGTTCCCGATCCGGCTCAACCCGGACGGCTCGGTGGTGAACTTCCAGGTGACGAACTGGGGAACGGCCCAGGAGCGCGTGTTCCAGCTGGACCCCGCCACCGGTCGCGTGTTCTTCACGAGCGACCTGGAGGACCGGGGGATCCAGATCCGGTACGACGGGGTGGACTCGGGCGGCAACCCGCGGAACACGATCACGGTGGACGCGACCGTCAAGATGATCCCTGAGTTCATCGAGCAGGCGTTGCCGATGGATTCGGTGGGCAGCGAGACCGGCGTGAGCATCGCGCTGGACCCGCTGAACGACACGTTCAACGCGCAGAACCTCGACCGCCGTCGCCCGGGCCTCCTCTGGTTCTTCTGGTCGAGTGGCCGGAACGGCGCCTCGGACATCTACTTCCAGACGCTGGCCCCGCGCTTCACCCCGCGGGCTCCGACGAAGTAGAAGCGGCGCGAAAGCGGGGGCCTGGTGGACTAAAGTCCCCAGGCCCCCGCATTTTTCTGGCCCGCAAACTTTTTGCGACCTGCGTGCCGTCTTCAAAGTGCCTCCAAAAGCCGACCTCGTTGACAGGCGGACGAGGGTGTGCTAACATCAAATCGCGTCTGGCGAAGCCACACGGAAGTAGCGTCACATGGCGAAGAAACTCACAAGCGCCCTTGGGATCGACATTGGAAGTTCGAACATCAAGGTCGCCGAGGTCCGACTACAGGGGAAGACCCCGGTGGTCACTGCCCTTGGTTCGGCCCCTACGCCGGAGGGCGCGGTCGACCATATCGGCATCCACGACGTGGACAGCGTCGCTGCGACGCTGAAGGCTTTGTTCACCTCGACCGGGGCCAGCGTCCCGGACGCGGTCGTTTCGATCGCGGGGCAGGGCTCGGTCCTCGTCCGGACGGTCGAAGTCCCCGCGATGAACGAGTCGGAACTGAAGCAGCACATGGACTGGGAGATCACGCGGAACATCCCCTTCGCCGAGAGCACCGTGGTCTCTGACTTTAAGGCTTTCCCGCCGGAAGCGGCCAACCCGCAGAACATGGACGTGGTGATGGCGATCTCGCCGCAGTCCGCCGTCGACCAGATCGTCAACATCATCAAGAAGGCGGGCCGCAAACCGGGCGCCATCGACGTCGAGCCTTTGGGCATTGCCCGCACCCTGGCGATCGGGTACGCCGACGACTATCCCGGCGAATCGATCTGCGTGGTCGATGTAGGCCATAAGACGACCTCGATCAACGTTTACAAGGACGGCAAGCTCCTCATGCCGCGTCAGGTGCCGATCGGCGGCGAAATGATAACGCGTTCGGTGGCGGACAGCCTCGGTATCGGCTTCCAGGAAGCTGAGGAGATGAAGGAAAGGGCCACAATCACCGAAAATTTTGGGGCGGCCGCCGTGTTCAACCCCTTTGACGCCTCCGCTTCGGCGGGGGAGACCCAAGCCTTCACGCCCTATAACCCCTTCGCCGAGCCGGTCGAAGAGGCGACGGCTGCGCCGGTCGAGGCCGAGCCTGACCTGCCGGTTGCGGCTCCCGTTCCCACGCCCGTGCCGGACGCCAACGACGACCGGGTGGCGAACGCCATGGCCCCTGTCCTCGACGAGTTCGTGGCAGAGGTCCGGCGGTCGGTCGACTACTTCCGGAGCAAGGGCGGTGAGGTCCACCGCATCCTCGTTTGCGGCGGCGGCTCGCACATGACGGGCCTTCCCTCGTTCCTGGAACGGTCCCTCGGCATGCCGTGCGCCCTGCTGGACCCCCTGCGGAACGTGAACCTCAACGCGAAGCGCCTCGAACCTGGGACGGAGAGCGGCTCCCGTTCTGAGTTTGCCGTGGCCATTGGCAACGGCTTGTACGTCTGTTTCTAGGAAGCCCGAATGAAGCTCAACCTCCTCCCGACCCACGTCTCGAAAGAGGGCGCGACGCGCACCGCGGTCATCATCGCGGCAGTCATGTCGCTGGCTGCCATCGCGGGCGCGGCCTTCATGGTCGTCTACTCGAACCAACAGCTGAACCAGGCTAAGGCGATCGCCGAAGGGCTGAAGCCCAAGGCGGAGCAAGCTGTCACGACCGCCAAGCGCGCCGACGAGATCCGGGCCAACGCGGTCGTCATCACCAGGAACCTGAACCTGGCTCGTGAGATGCAGGCCCACAACAACGTCTACCCGGACCTCTATCGACAGGTCCTGCAGTACGTTCCAAGCTTCTACCGGGTAACGAGCCTCACGGCGTCGCCGCTGAACGAGTCGCAGGCTTCCGTGACGATCACGGGCGTCTTGCAGACCTATCAGCAGTACGCGGACGTGATGCTCGCCCTGCTGCGGATGCCGGACGTGGTGAACGTCACCCGGGCGGGCTACGCCATCGTCTCCCCGAGCGTCCCGGCTCTGAACGAGCAAGACCAAGACGGCCGCTCGGTCAACCCCGGCCAGACGAACCTGCCGAGCGACCCGTGGGAGCGCTTGCAGGCCAAGATCGCAGCGGCGGAGGCCGCCCCGAGGGGATTCTTGAACGTGAGCGGGTTTGGCACAGCGACCGTCGACCGGGGGGCGATGCCCGACTGGTCCACGGTGACGCTGAACGTCATCTTGAACAAGAACATCCAGACACCTGAGCCCCGTACGACGCTCGCCCAGCAAGGAGGCGCTTCGGCTCCCGCGCCGGGTGGCGCAACCGCTGGCGGCGGCAGGGCTCCTGGGGCGGGCGCGCCGGTCGCGCCGCCTCCTGGCGCAGGCGGTGGGACAGGCGAGCAAGCGGCTCGCGCAGGCGGCGGCGGCCGGGCTGGGATCAGGCCCCCGCGCCCTGAAGACTTTGAGGACAACTAAGGGACGACAATGAAGCTAAGCCCGTTAACAATCATTATCCTTGGCCTCGCGGTCGTCATCATGGCCTTCGGCATCGGCCTTTCCCAGTACCTGCCGAACATGGAAGAGGCGCAGTACCAGAAGGAATACGCCGAGAAGCTGCTCGCCGAGGCGAACAAGCAGAAGCAAGCGAACCAGAAGGTCGAGAAGGCCATCAAGGACGTGAACGACATCGCCGCCGAATGGCAGACGGTGGTCGCCAACCGCACTCCCCCGCAGGACGTGCAGCGGGGCGGCATCAACCTCGCCGCAAACCGCTGGCAGCTCACCGTGGACTCGCTCCGCTTCCGCGACAGCATGCAGCGCGCCGTGAACCGACAGGTGAAGGCCGGCGGTGTCACCGTGGTCCAGGGGCCCACCATTCCGCCCCCGCCGGACAGTGCGTCGACCGTCGTCGAGACCTACTACAACTATCCCGCGATCCGCTTCCCCGTGGTCATCTTCGACCTGGGCCAGATCGTGGTGCGCGGCACGTTGAACCAAATATTCGAGAACATGAGGTCGTGGAGCAACATGCCGAACTATCTGGCCGTCGCGGACGGTCTCACCGTTACGGGCACCTCGCCTGAACTGACGGGGACTTACACGGTTTCCATCGTCGGGTATATCCGCGGCGACCGCATCAGCCCGCCGGTGCCTGAGACTGGCGGCGGGCCGGGCGCGCCGGGGGCGCCGGCTGGTCGCGTCGGCGGAGCAGGCAGGGGATCACAGGTGATCACGGACTAATGAGGAATGGCGCAATGAAGACCGTCGGTCAGGTGGCCCTTTTCGCCTTCGGCATCTTGGTTTCGGGTTGCGGCCCGGCCCTGAACGAAGAAGACTTCCAGCCGGCCGCCGTCGCGCCGATCCGGGCGGAGAACCCGAAGTTCGCGGCTGAGGCAGGCATCGGCGCCGACGTGGACGTTTCCCCAGGATCGAACCCGTTCGAGCTGGCCAAGGGGCGGTACTTCTCCTCCCGGCCGGACAGCTTTGCCCTGCTCACGGCCGAACGGACGTTCGACCGCTCGCAGCGGGCTGAGCGGTTCCTCGACGAGTCCGGCGGCTTCGTGCTCTATTACAGCCCTCCGCAGGAAGTCGAGCTTGAGCCGAGCGTGCTCATCGATCCTCCTCCCGCCTGGCGGCTGGCCGGCGTCGTGATCAGCGACGGGGTGATCGGGCTCCTCGACATGGGCAACAGGACGGTCGACGTCCGCCCTGGTCAGCGCGTGCCTGACACCGAGTGGACGGTCGTCTCGATCGACACGGAAAGGGCGGTGCTTCGGCGTAGCGGCAACAAACTGCCGAGGGAGTTCATCGCTCCCCTTCAAGGGCCCCTCGCCCCAGGCGGCGGTGGTGGCGGTGGCGGCACGCGAGGCGGCAACAATTTTGGCGGTGGAGACCCTGGCTCGGACGAGGGCCGGCCCTTCGGGCGCGGCGGCGGCGAGGCAGGAGGAAAGTGAAGGCTTCAGGTAAAACGGTGAAGCTAGGCACTCGGCAAGACATCTATAGAAAGAAGGAGCAAAAAATGCGAACTCGAAAGACCACTCTGATAGCCCTCGCCCTGCTTGGCGGGGTGCTCGTCACGCCGTGCCTTGCCTCGGCCCAAGACCAGGACGTGCGGAACCAGATCGTGCCGGTGCTTGAGCTCGACCAGGCCGACGTGCGCGACGCCTTGAAGGTCATTTTCCGCGCGGTCAACGCCAGCTACAGCGTCCGGCAGGACGTCCAGGGCACGGTCACGGTCAGCCTGCGCGACGTTCCCTTTGAGACGGCCCTTCGGAACGTCTTGAACCAGGTCCAAGCCACCTACAGCATCGAAGGCGGCGTCTACGTCATCTTCCCGCGCCCCACTTCGACGATCGATGCGGGCGCGAACGAGAGCGAGATTACGGCCCCGGCCGAGCAGACCTCACCGGTGGTGAAGATCCGAGTCCGCAACGCAGACCCGGCCCTCATCACGGCGATCCTCGCCGGCAACGCCGACATCCTCACCCCGCCTGAGCAGAGCACGGCCAGCGGCCTCGGGAGCTCGGGCTCTGGCAGCGGCCTCGGTGGCGGTGGCGGCTTTGGCGGCGGCGGCTTCGGCGGTGGTGGCTTCGGCGGCGGCGGCTTTGGAGGCGGCGGCTTCGGCGGAGGCGGCTTTAGCGGCGGCGGCGGCGGAGGCTTCGGCGGCGGCGGCTTCGGCGGCGGCGGCGGCGGCGGCTTGGGACGCTAAGAACGATTCAACGACAAACCAATTAGGACGGACATAGATAGGATGCGATTAGGAACGCTTGCGAAACGGCTCGGACTTGGCCTCCTGGCCCTTGCCACTGTCACCCAGGCAGCCTGGGCACAAGAGGTCGACCCGCTCTCCAAACGAGTCGACTTGATGTTGCGGAACGCCGATCTGCAGAGCGCTGTCCAGGCGCTCACGATCCAGACCGGCATCCAGTTCATCATCGAACCCGGGGAGCAGGAGTTTAAGCTCATTGACGTCCAGCTGAGCCAGCGGACGGCCGAGGAGGCTATTCGCTACGTGTGCCAGGCCGCTGGCGCATGGGCGGAAAAGGACGAGAACGGGGTCTTCATCATCCGCGCGGGCAAGCCGTCCGTCAAGCCGGTGGCGGAGAAGACGCCGACCCTCGTCGAGCGCCCGATGCTCGTCAGCCGCGTCCGCCTGATGAAGGCCGACCCGGGCTTGGTCTGGAACATCCTCTCTGGCCAGAACGTGTACAACTATAACAGCAACTTCGCCGACATGCGCGAGTTCTCGAATAGCGGCTCGAGCAGCCTGACCGGTCAGGGGACGTCCGTTCCCACGATCATCAACTACGGCCAGCCGATCCAGCAGACGTTCCTCCCCCAAACCGCCGCACAGAAGTCGGGCGGGGCCTCGCCCCTCTCGACGGTCGAAGCGGGAGAAGGCATCCAGATCCCCGGCGACTCTTCTAAGCAGCTCGGCGGCGCCGGTGGCCAGTTGGGCGGCGGTGGTGGACAGCTCGGAGGCGGCGGTGGCCAGAACGGCGGCGGCGGTGCGACCCAGCTTCAGGGCGGTCAAGGGTTGGTGCCCCAGGGCATCCAGCGGGTCATCTTTGACCCGACCGACAACTCTTTCATCGTCCAAGGCACGGAAGAAGCGATCCGCGAGTTCGAGCGGCTTGTCGAGCAGTTCGACGTCCAGCCCAAGCAGGTCGTCATCAAGGTCGAGTTTGTGGCCACCACGAACACCTCCGAGAACGCCCTCGGCATCGACTGGCTCTACCAGCGCGGCACGATCTTTGCGGGCGTCCGACCCGGCGAGTTCGCCCGGTCTGGCGACCCCGTCTTCTTTAACTACGCCACCGGCAACATCAGTAGCCGACTGCGGACTCTGATGACCAACGGCTGGGGCCGCACGGTCACTGCCCCGCTGGTCCGCACGCTGAACAACCAGCCCGCCACGGTCTTCCAGTCGATCACGACCTACATCTTCTTGCCGACGATCAACAACGGCCCCAGCGGCCAGCAGACGTTCTTCACGCCTGTCCCGCTCACCATCACCACCCAGCTGCAGGTGAAGCCCAGGATCAACAATAACGGCACGATCACGATGTTCTTGCAGCCCAGCCTCGGCTCCATCACCGGTGAATCGACCGGTCCGGACGGCCAGCGCATCCCGAACTTCACGCAGCAGCAGCTGCAGGTCGCCACGATCGTGAAGGACGGAGAAACTATCGCGCTCGCCGGCTTCACCACCAAGAACGACGTCTACACGGTCAAGCGGATCCCGGTCCTGAGCGACATCCCGATCATCGGGCAGCTCTTCCGTGGCCGCAACAGCCAGAAGTCTTCGGGCGAGCTCATCGTCTTCGTCACCCCAAACGTGGTCGAAGCGGACGAGTTCGGCCTGGAACCGTAAGGCCAGGGACCATGTATCCTTCGCGGCGGGCAGCCACTCGGCTCCCCGCCGCTTTTCTATGCGACCAGACCGCTATCTGATTCTCGTGGGAATGATGGGGAGCGGCAAGAGCTCGGTCGGTCGCAAGCTCGCCGAAATCGCCGACGTCCCCTTCCAGGACACCGACCGTATCCTAGAGCGGCGCTTGGGCCGGCCCATCCTCCAATGGTTCGCCCTCTATGGCGAGCAGGCGTTCCGAGACCACGAGACCAAAGTCTTGGTCGACCTCCAGCCTGAACCGGGCGTCCTCGCGACGGGGGGCGGCATCGTGCTCCGCGATGAGAACTGGGTCCAGTTGCGGCGGCTCGGCACCACCGTCTTCCTGGACGTCGACGAAGAGTGCCTCAAGCAGAGGCTCGCGGTCACGCGCAAGCGCCGTCCCCTCCTCGAGGCCGAGGACTGGGAAGAGAAGATCGGGAAGATCCTCAATGCGCGGCGGAGCCTCTATGAGCTCGCCGACAAACGCGTCTGCATCAGGGACGAGGAAGTCGACGTGGTCGCGGCGAAGGTGGCGGAGGCGGCGGGATGGATCTGACGGTCCGCCACTCACGGGGCGAATACCTGGTCCACGAGGTTCCCCTTGAGCGCTTGTTCGAAGGCGTTGAGGACGCCAATGTCATCACGGACTCGAACGTCGCCCGGCACTATGCGGGCCAATTGGGTCCGCTCCGAAAGGTTCTTGTCGTACCGGCCGGAGAGGCGAGCAAATCCTTCCAGCGGCTGGAGGAATCGGTCGGCTGGCTCGCGAGGTCGGGCGCAAACCGTCGCTCGCAGGTCGTGGCGTTCGGCGGAGGGGTCGTGGGCGACCTGGCCGGATTCGCCGCCGCGACCTTCGGCCGTGGCGTCCCCTTCGTGCAGATCCCGACCTCCCTGCTCGCGATGGTGGATTCCAGCGTCGGCGGCAAGGTGGGCATCGACCTTCCGGAAGGAAAGAACCTCGTCGGCGCATTCTGGCCCCCGACCGAGGTGCGGCTTTGCCGCGACCTCCTCGATACCCTCCCACAGGACGAGTTTACGAACGGGCTTGCCGAAATCGTGAAAATGGGCGCGATCTTGGACCGCGCGCTCTTCGAGCGGCTTGAAGGAGAGCGGCTTGAACCCGCGTCCCCGTCGCTCCCCGAGGTGATCGGCCGTTCCATCGCGCTCAAGGCCCAAGTCGTGGCGGAGGACGAATACGAGACCGCCGGCCTCAGGGCGATCCTGAACTTCGGCCATACGGTTGGCCACGCGATAGAGGCCGAGCAGGGTTACACCGGCCTCAAGCACGGCCAAGCGGTCGCGGTCGGCATGGTCTTGGAGGCGCGGCTGGGCGAGGCGCTCGGCCTGACTCCGCCAGGCGTGGCCCTCCGCATCAGGGAAACGGCCGCACGGCAGGGCCTGCCTGTGGCATTGCCACCCGGCTTGGAGCCGGATTCGCTCATCGCCTGGATGCGCCGTGACAAGAAGGCACTGGGCCAAGCGCTCTCATTTAGCCTTCTTACCGGGCTTGGCGCGTGTAAACTGGTTCACGGCGTTGATGAGTCGCTCGTCGCCGCCGTCTTAGGAAGCGAATGAGCTCGGTTCGTTCGGTCGCGGCATTGGTGGGCTTTGTCCTCTTGGGGGGAGGGTGGCTTGCGAGCGCTTACGCCTTCTTTTTCGGTGACGTGGCGGCCTATAGCCGGGCGGTGGAGGATTCCGCCATCCCGCTCCTGGCAACGGGGCTCCTCCTTGTGGCGGTCGTGCTGGGCTTCACCCGTTCGGAGCAGGGAGGCGACGCGTGATCGGTTCGTTGCTCGCCGTCCGGTATGAGCTCCAGCAGGAGTTGGAGGGCTCCCCGCTCTTCTCGGTCTACCGCGCGTTGGACCGCACGACGGGCAAGGACGTGAAGGTCCGCCTGCTCAAGTCGGAGTTCGCAAGCGAAAGGTCGTACCTGGCCGCCGTGAAGACCCACGTGAACCACGTAAGGCTGATCGAGGGGGACGGGGTCGAGAAGACGTTCGAGGCGATCGAAGAGGGCGACTCGCTCTTGGTCGTGAGCGAATATCTGCCGTCCGCCACTTTGGAAGACCGGCTGCGGCGGCTCGCCACCTTTTCGGTCCAGCTCGCCCTCGCCACGGCGATCCAGATTTGCGACGCGCTCGGGCCCATCCATGCGCAGAAGATGGCGCACGGTGACCTGGGCGCCCGCCACGTCCTGCTGAGCGGGGCCGGACAGGTGACGCTCACCATGACGGGCTTCTGGGAGACCTACGCGAGCAGTTCAAAGGCGGGCCTTGCCATGCTGCGCGGAATGGCGCCCTATCTGGCGCCCGAGGTGACCGCCGGGGAAATGCCAAGCCCGTCTAGCGACATCTATTCGCTCGGCGTCCTGCTCTACCAGATGCTTTCGGGCAGGTTGCCCTATCCGGGCGATTCGACCATGGCGATCGCGACCAAGCACTCGACCGCCCCCTACCCGACCATTCGCGCGACGAACCCGAGCGTGCCGCCGGCCCTGGACGAACTGGTCCGCCGGTGCATGTCGAAATCCCCCTCCGAACGGTACGCCAGCGTCGAGAAGCTGGCCGAAGACCTTCGGACGGTGCAGGACGCGCTCCGCTTTGGCCGGCCCCTTTCATGGCCGATCCAGAAGGCGGTCGTCTCTGCTCCCCAAGCGGTAGTGCCCAAAGTCGAAGACCCGATCGAACCCGAACCCATGAAGCCGAAGGGCAGAGCCAAGACGAAGGCGAAGGCGAACCCGCTGGAGCCCGAGGAGACGGACGGCGTTCCCATGTGGCTGGCGGCGATCGTCTATGCCAGCACCGCACTCGTTGCCCTGCTGATCGGGGGATGGGTCTTCTTCAATTTACAGACGCCGAAGCTGATCGACCTGCCGAACGTGGTGGGGATGTCCCAAGCGGAGGCGGCCTCGGCGCTCGATAAGATCGGCTTGCGCCTGCGCGTCGACCGGCAAGAGGCGAGCGAGAAGTTTCCCCAGGGGATCGTGCTCTCCCAGGAGCCCTCGGCGGGCTCGCGCAAGGTCCGGGAGCACTCGTTCGTCCAAGTCGTGCTGAGCGCGGGCGGACGGAACGTGGAGGTGCCTGACCTGCGCGGTCGTTCGCTGGACGAGGCGGAACGCCTTCTCTCCTCGATGAACCTGGTCTTGGCCGACCAGATCGAGCGGGTGCGGGATCCTGAGTTGGAGGCCGGGCTCATCGTGAGCCAGGTGCCGAGCTGGGGCAAAAAGCTGGAGCGCGGCTCGCGGGTTCGCGTCCGGGTGAGCAGCGGCAAAGAAGGCCCCCGGCAGAACGAGAGCCTGCCCTCCAACACGTACAAATTGAAAGTGACCATGCCGCCCGGCACCAAGGACGTCAAGGTGCGGATCGACATGACGGACGACCGGGACACCAAGACGATCCACGAGGCGACCCACTCAGAAGGCGAGACGTTCGAGGTCTCGGACGTGGGATATGGCAAGGAAGCGATCTTCCGGGTGTTCTTCGACGGCGACCTCGTCTCACAGATGACGAAACAGGCGGAGGAAGTCTCGGGGCAGTGACGGTGCGGATTGCGCCGTCGATTCTTTCTTGCGACCCGGCGGACTTTGCCAGTCCGGTCCGTGACTTGGCCGCTGCGGGCGCGGACGTCCTCCACCTGGACGTTATGGACGGTCAGTTCGTGCCCCCGATCACGTTTGGCGCCGACCTTGCCGTCTCGCTCGCAAAGGTCGTCTCGATCCCCATAGAGGCGCACCTAATGGTCCAAGCCCCGGAGCGGCACGTCGGAGCTTTTCTGAAGGCGGGGTGCTTCCGCGTGATCTTCCATGCGGAAGCGACGGTCCACGCCCACCGTCTGGCCCAGGAGATCCGCGAAGCAGGCGCCGAAGCCGGGGTCGCGATCAACCCCGGGACGCCGGTGGAAGCGCTCTACCCGTTGCTGGACGTGGTGGACCTCGCCCTGGTCATGACGGTGAACCCTGGTTATGGCGGCCAGCGCCTCATCCCCGGTTGTCTAGAGAAGGTGCGCGCCCTTCATAGCCTGCGCCCCGACTTGGGGATCGAAGTGGACGGGGGAATAGACCCGGAGACCGCGCCGAAAGCCGCGCAAGCGGGGGCCACGTGGCTTGTCGCGGGCTCGTTCTTGGTCTCGGGCGCAGACATCGCGGGCAATATGCGCCGGCTCCGAGAGTCATGCGCCTAAGGATCGCGACTACGACGTTCCTCGTGGCCGGCATCCTGCTCATGATCGGCTGGCCCTTCATCGTTGGGCCCGCGCCCCGAAGGGACGCGCCACGCTCGGTGCAAGTCGCCTGGGGCAAGCGGGCACTCGCCTATTTCGGCGTGACGAGCACGGTCTGGCTCGTGACGGCGGCGTGCGCCCTTGGCGTCATCCGGCAAAGGCGGCGCGAGATCGTCGAGGAGCAACGAAGGAACCTGCGCGAACTGGTGGAAGGTTCGCTGCGCGACCATGACGGCAGCTGAGCGATTCATGGCCGAGGCGGTGGGGCTTTCCCGCCGCGGATACCCCGCGCCGAACCCGCACGTCGGCTGCGTGGTCGTGAAGGACGGCGTTGTTGTCGGCAGAGGTTGGCACGAGGCCGCGGGACAACCCCATGCCGAAGCCGTGGCCCTCGCTGAGGCTGGCGCTCAGGCTCGTGGCGCCGACCTCTTTGTGACCTTGGAGCCCTGTGCGCACCATGGCCGCACCCCCCCATGTGCCGAGGCCGTCGTTCGGGCTGGGGTTGCGAGGGTGTGGTTCGCCATCGGCGACCCGAACCCACGCGCCGCAGGGGGGGCGCAGACGCTCCGCGCCGCAGGCGTCGAAGTCCATGAAGGGCTCGGGGCGGCGGAGGCCGAGGCCGCGAACGTGGTTTTCCTGACCGCACAGCGCTCACGCAGGCCCTACGTCTGTCTGAAGGCGGCCGTCACCCTGGACGGGTTCATGGCCCGGCCAGACGGCGAGAGCAAGTGGATCACGGGCGAGGAGGCCCGGCGGGAGGCTCGGCTCTTGCGCGCTGAGATGGGATCGGTGATGGTCGGGTGGAAGACGGTCGCGCGCGACGACCCGCGCCTCACTGTTCGCGAGCCAGAGGTCAGGAACGAGCCGCTGAGGATCGTTCTCGACCCCCACGCGGAGCTGAGCGGCGAGGAGGCCTTGTTCCGGGAGGAGGGCCCGGTGCTCTGGCTTGTCGAGCCGGGCGGTGCGCGCGATGCGCGGCAGACCGAAGTCGCGATGGATGCGCCGTCGATCCTGGCGCGAGTCCTTGAGGCGGGTGCGGTCGGGGTGTTGATCGAGGGCGGGCCGCAGACAATCCGGCGGTTTGCGGAGGCCGGGACGTGGGACCGACTAGAGCTGTTCCTCGGAGCTAGGACTTTCGGCGGGGGGCTGCGGCTTGAGCTGCCTGGTGAACTGAATTTGAACCTGGCGACCGCGCAACGAATCGGGCCCGATATACGCTGCACCTACGTCCGTCGACACGAATCCGCGCAGTTTTTCTAGAAAGGCCGGAACATGCGCGCTCGTGGAGAAGTCAAAGGCACCAAAGGCTTTCTCCTCCCCCGAACCAGCCCCGTCTCTCTAAGCCCTCGAGAGCGGGGCCTCTTTCTTTTTATCCGTGGCCTCCGTGCCCGTTAAGCGTCGGTGGTACACGTCTTCGACTCGGTCGGCCGTAAGGATGTTCGGTTCTACAGGT
The DNA here is from genome assembly GCA_019454125.1 of Fimbriimonadaceae bacterium. Classification (NCBI taxonomy): domain Bacteria; kingdom Bacillati; phylum Armatimonadota; class Fimbriimonadia; order Fimbriimonadales; family Fimbriimonadaceae; species Fimbriimonadaceae bacterium. Next base: position 2,609,290 of record CP075365.1, on the reverse strand, counting down.
CCAAGAACCATTTGTGAAACCGATTATCTTCGGTCAGCTCGGGGTGGAACGAGGTGCCGACGAGGTTGCCCTGTCGCACGGCCACGATATGCCCATCGTAGCGAGCCAGGGGTTCGACGCCCTCCCCGCACCGGGTGACGATTGGCGCGCGTATGAAAACGGCCGTGAGCGGGGTCTCCATTCCCTTGATCTCGACGCTGTCTTCGAAGCTATGGACCTGGGCGCCGAAGGCGTTGCGCCGCACGGTGACGTCGAGCAGGCCCAGCGTGTGCTGCGCGCGGCCCTCGACCTCCCGGGCCATGAGGATCATGCCCATGCACGTGCCCCAGATCGGCATGCCCTGGGCAGCCCGCTCCTGAATCGCCGCGCCGAGGCCGTACCGGCTGAGCAGTAAGCCCACCGTGGTGCTCTCCCCGCCGGGGATGACCAGTCGCTCGACCCGCGCCAGGTCCTCCTCGGTCCGGACCTCGACGGCGGGCGTTCCGGTCAGTCTTTGCAACACGGCGCCGTGGCGACTGAAGTCTCCCTGCACAGCCAAGACACCGACCACGGGCCAGAAGTTTAGGTGCCGCCCTCGCGGGGAGGCGGGACTTGGATAGACTTTTGCCGTGATCGAGATTGTCGGCGTCCCGTTTGACCTCTGCGGGAAGCACCATGGCAGCCGGCTTGGCCCCTTGGCGATGCTGATCGAGGGGTTGGTGCCGGGGCTGGAGCGCCTCGGTCACCGAGTCACGGTGGGGGACGTCCTGGCTGTCGCAGGTCGCACCCCCGCCAATTTCCAGGACCAAACGGCGCAAGCGATGCGGGCCTATGAGGCGACGAAGGCGCGAGTCTCGGCCTTGATCGGTTCAGAGACGCTGCCGGTCGTGCTGGGAGGAGACCACAGCCTTTCAATCGGCTCGATCGCGGGGGCGCTCGACGTGTTCCGCGAGGGGCTGGCCGTGCTTTGGATCGACGCGCACATGGATTTGAACACGCCGGACACCACGCCGAGCGGGCGTCTCCACGGCATGCCGCTCGGCGCCCTCAGCCATCTCAGCCCGGTGGACGCGCTCATTGACGAAGACCCCCGGGGGAAGCCTTGGCTCCAGCCGCTGTTCGAGCTCTGGCCGCAAGTCCTGGAGCTGGTCGGGGAAACGAGGCTCGCCGGCAACCGGATGGGCTGGGTCGGTCTCCGGGACGTGGACCCGGGCGAGGTCCGCAACCTTCGCCGTCTTGAGGATGCGTTCGTCCGCACGATGCAGGACGTGGACTCTGACGGCATCTTGGGGGTGATGCAGGCGGTAGACCGTTGGCTCCGGGAAACGGAGGCCAAGTCCCTTTGGATCAGCTTCGACGTCGACGTCTTCGACCCGGACATCGCGCCCGGGACGGGGACGGCCGTGCGCGGCGGCCTCACCTACCGAGAGGGCCACTTGGTGGCGGAGACGCTCTGCGCGTACTTGAACGACCCGTTCTGCCCGTATTCGTTGGCCGGGGTCGACGTGGTGGAGGTGAACCCGCTGCGGGACACCCACAACGAGACCGCGCGTGTCGCGAACGAGTGGCTGTTCTCCCTCTTTGGCAAGACGATCTTGCACCCGGTCGATCCCGGGCGGACGGAGCTTTGAGCGCCCACGTCGCCTCCGGCGCAAGGGTCTTGCGCATCGAATCGGCCGCGCTCGGGGCTTTGGCGGACCGGCTCGGCGAGGACTTCGACCAGATCGTCGGGACGATCTTGCTCTGCAAGGGGAGGATCGTGTGCTGTGGGCTGGGCAAGTCCGGCCACATTGCGGCGAAGGCGGCCGCGACGTTCGCCTCCACGGGCACGCCGGCCCTCTTCCTTCATGCGGCCGAGGCCCTGCACGGCGACCTCGGCATGGTGAGGGCGGAAGACGCCATGCTCGCCTATAGCTACAGCGGCGAGACGGACGAGATCGTTCGCGTGGTCCAGGCGGCGCGGTCGCAAGGCGCGACGGTGATCGCCGTCACCGGCCGCGAGGCGAGCAGTGCCGCCCGTTCTGCGGACTACGCATTGGACGTCCGCATCGACGAAGAGGCGTGTCCGAACAAGCTTGCGCCCACGACCTCGACCACAGCCATGCTGGCCGTTTCCGACGCGCTGGCGGTGGCGGTGATGGAGGCTCGAGGGTTCGGCCCCGCCGACTTCGCCCGCTTCCACCCTTCCGGCGCGCTTGGGCGGCGGTTGACGCTGCGCGTCCGGGACGTCATGCGAACCGGTGACGACCTCCCTCTGGCCACCCCTGCCACCCCGGTGGTCGACCTCATGGGGATGATCACCCGGGCGGGCGCGGGCGGAGCGTGCGTGGTGGATGGGGGCCGCTTAACGGGGTTTGTGTCGGACGGTGACCTTCGCCGTCACTTCCTGAACTCGGCCGAACCCTTGAAGGGGACGGCGGGGGAGATCATGACAAAGAACCCGGCGACGATTCCGGCCGACCTGCTCTTGGTCGAGGCGGTGGAGTTCTTCCAGAACTTGCCGAAGAAGATCGGCGAGCTGCCCGTTCTGGAAGGCGAGGGCGTGGTCGGGTTGCTGATGCTAAAAGACATCGTCCGCTCAGGCGTTCTTTAGCCCGAGCGGACGATGTCTGAGAAGTCAGTTGGCCTGGTGGGCGTAGACCGCGATGCGGCGTCGGTTCTTCGGGCCCTCGAACTTGACTTCGCCGTGGATCATGGCGAAGAGCGTGTGGTCGTTGCCGATGCCGACCCCGGGGCCGGGATAAAACTTGGTGCCGCGCTGGCGGACCAGGATCGAGCCGGCTTTGACGACCTCGCCGCCGTAGCGCTTTACGCCGAGCCGTTGCGAGTTCGAGTCGCGACCGTTCTTCGTTGAGCCTTGCCCTTTCTTATGTGCCATTACTTACCTCCGATGACCTCGACGATCTTCAGGTGGGTCTGCGGCTGGCGATGGCCCCACCGCTTCCGAATGTTCTTCTTCGGCTTGTAGTTGTACGCATCGATCTTCTTGGCCTTGCCCTGGCGCACGATCTGCGCCCGGACCTTGGCTCCTTTCACGAAGGGGCTGCCGACGGTGACGTTGTCGCCGTCCACGACCATGACCACCTCGTCGAGCACGATGTCCGTACCCGGCTCGCCCTCGATCTTCTCAACGATCAGGGCCTCGTCCTTGGCGGCCTTGAACTGCTTGCCACCCGTTTTCACGATCGCGTACATTTGATTCACCGAAAAACGCCCACTGGAAAACCCAGTCGAGCGGGCCACAGAGTATAGCACCGCTTTCGCCCGGAGCGCCCCGGTCCCGCCCTATGCCGCAGCTTCCACACGCCCTACGATCGCCACGACTTCGGGGTCGAAGCGGCCCGGATCGGTGCGAAGGCTCCGTCCGTGCTCGAGGAAGATGGCGAGGAGGACGGAGAGGATGCGGCTGAGCAAGGGGATCCGCGGGCCGGAAGTCCCTTTCGGGCCTTGGCCGTCGTACCTCTCGTTCAGCTCAGAGAGGCACGGGCCGATGGGCCGGAGCTCCGATCCGCTTTCGATCTGTCCGATGGTGTCCATGTCCCTGCGCTCATTGGCCCGGTTATAAACCTGTACGAGCAGGATCGCAGCATGCAGCATCTCGACCTGTGCGTCGTTCAGGCCCATTTCCGGCGCGATCTGGCTCAGGTAGGGACGTGCTTTGCGGAGGAGCGCTTCGCACGATTCGTACATGTCGCCAGGGATGGCGGCTCGCGCGGCCTTCAGCATGTTGCCGCCTTGGGCTCGGTCACGGGTGTAAAGGCCTTGGAAGAGGACGCTCTTGTTGCGGCCGGACCGCTTGGCCTCAAAGAGGGCGGTGTCGGCCGCCTTCAGGATCGAGGCGGAGTCGCGGGCATTGGCAGGAAAGACGGCGCAGCCCATGGAGGCGGTGACGTGCCGGACGCGGCCGCTCGCGGTGACGTACTCGAGGGCTTCGATGTTCTTGCGGATCCGCTCGGCAATGGCGAGGGTGGTCTCCTGGGAGGCCCCCGGCATCACGATCGTGAACTCTTCTCCCCCATAGCGCGCAGCCAGGTCGTAAGGACGGACGGCGCCTTTCAGCACATCGGTCACCATCTTCAGCACCATGTCCCCAGCGTCGTGCCCTTCCTCCTCGTTAAAACTGCGGAAGTGGTCGACGTCCAGCATGATGAGCCCGATCTTGGTGTTCGACCGCTGGGCTTCGGTGATGCGCCTGTGGAGGAAGTCCTGGAGAGTTCGGTGGTTCGCGATCCCCGTCAGGGGGTCATAGGCGGCGAGCCGCTCGACGTTCTCGAACATGATCGCCGAGTTCAGGGCCAGGGCCAAGTGCTCGGAGATCGAGAAAAAGTGTTCGGCAGCCTCGAGGAACTCGTAATCGTGTTCCCGCGAGATCAATTCCAGCAGCCCGAGCAACCGGTTGTTGATGACCAGCGGGTAGACCATGACCCCGCCCGGCTTCAGGTAGCAGAACTTGCCTTCGAGCTCGGAGGTGATCGGGTTGTCCTGCACTCGCCGGATGATCAGCGGTTCCTGGCGGACGGCGGCGAGTTCGGCGGCGCAGCTGACCCCGGACTCGGTGTTCAAATTGTGTAGGGCGCTCGTTCCGGCGCGGTTTGCACCGACACTGGCCATTAGCTCCATGGGGCCGTTCTCATTGGACCGCACCCACAGCAGGACTGCCGCCATCTCGCCCGCCGAGTTGATCGCATGGACGGCGGCGACGGCCAGAGGCTGCAGCGTCTGGTTCATGGTGAGGGCCTTGCCGATACGCTTGAGGGCGTCGGCGCGGCGCTCGTTGGTGGAAGCGACTTGGCGGGCGATGCCCTCGTCCTTCGCGTCCGTCACCAGCATCAACGCCCCCGGCGGCGAGAACGCGGGATAGGGGGCGGCGTAGAACCGAAAGCTGTCCAAGTGGAGCGTGCCCGCTTCGCCGGCCAACGCCAGGGAGACCAGGTTCGCCAGGGGCGTGTCAAGGATCGACTCCACATTCTGAAGGTGCCGGACCTTGGAGGCCAGTCCCCAAACTTGGCTCGTTTGTCCCGAATGGTCGATGACGGCCAGGCCAACCTGGTCGGGATCGAAATAGGTCAAAAGTCCGGGCTCGCTCAGGTCGAGGTGAAGCTTTTTCCCGTCGCTGGTGGGGACCGGGAAAAGGAACCCCTTTGTCGCTTCCTCAGGATGCGCGACCGCCTTCACTCCGAGGAGCGCAAGGGCTTCTAAGAGTGACTGATAAGAGTTCTCCGACGACAAGAGTACTCTGATCTTCGGTACCCGGGGGGCACGAATACACCCTGCGACGCAGAATCTTCCGGCGATTCCCGACGTCATACGGGAGGTGCGGCGTTTCTGGCCTTTGGTCGCTGGTAGTTTTGCTTTTTCCTTGGTCGGGGGCTGCGGCGGCGGGGGCTCTGGCCTTGACCTTGGCCGCACGCGGGTCCTAGGGGACACCTGCCCCGTGGGAAGCCCCGTCGCGAACGTGAGCTATTCCACTGTCTGGGGCGCATCGGCTCCGGCCACGGCTTCGCAGGTCGTGCAGATCGTGGACGCGGCAGGCGGCGTCGTCCGGACCGACAGCTTCGACAGGGCAGGTAAGTCGAGCAGTTCGCTCAACATCCTTGCCGTTTCCCCAGGGGTTTACGAGCTCAGGGCCACGAACTACGCCCGCGCGGGGGCCCAGGGCGCCAAGCTCGGCACGGCTTCGGTCGTGGTCGACCTCTGCGGCACCGGCCGGGCCAGCCAGACCGCGGTCCAGACCACCTCGGCCGATCCTCCCACCCGCGTGGCGGTGCAGCCAAAGAGCGCGACTTTGCGCGAGCAGACGACCAAGCGGTTTGTCGCCACGGCGGTCGGGAGTTCCGGAGTGCCTTGCTTCACCCCGTCCCTCTCGTGGACCGTCCTCGGCGGGGTCGGGACGATCGACGGGGCCGGCCTCTTCACCGGCACCACGGCCGGGGCGGGATCGATCCGGGCCACGGTGGGCGATGGAGTCTCCGCGACCGCGTCCGTGACGGTGCAACCGTTCGTCATCAAGCAGGGCAAGTGGACGGTCTTGGTCTATATGAACGCGGCCAACGACCTCTACCCCTATAGTGACCTCAACATGAACCAGATGGAGCAGGTCGCGGTGAACGACGACGTGCGCTTCGTCGTGCAATGGAAGCAGAGCCGGTCCGCTTTCCCCGGCTCGACCTTCGACGGTGTCCGCCGGTACCTCGTCCGGCCCGGTCTCGACCCGAACCTGATCGAGAGCGAGCTTGTCCAGGACAAGCTGGTGGACGTCCAGGGCGACAACCTAGACATGGGTCAGGCCCAGACCTTGAACGACTTCATCGCCTGGGGCAAGCAGTTCTATCCGGCCGACCGCTACGTGCTCGTGGTCTGGAACCACGGCAACGGCTGGCAGCGGCGGCCCGAGCGCGACCGGACCCGCGCCTTCAGCTATGACGACCAGTACGGCACCTCGATCCAGATTTGGCAGATGGGTCAGGCGCTGGCCGGCCAACACTTCGACGTCATTGCCTGGGACGCGAGCCTGATGCAGATGGCCGAGGTCGCCTATGAAGCCCGGGGCCACGCCGACTTTATCGTCGGGAGCGAGGAAAGCCCGCCCGCCGAAGGCTATCCGTACCACCTGGTGTTCGCGCCTTTCGTGGACAACCCCAGCGCCCCGGCCCGCACGCTGACCAAAGGGTTTGTGGACGGCATGGTGACGGACCCCCGCTATCTCGGTCGGAAGATCACGCAGAGCGTGCTTGAGACGAGCAAGCTCCCCGCCGTGGCAAGCGCGGTGGATTCGCTGGCGGAGGCCCTGATCTTGAACCGGGCCGCCGTCGCCGCAGCCGTCACGACCAGCCGGCAACAGAGCCAATCGTACAGCCCGACCTCCTTGCGGACTTACCGCGACCTCGTGGACGTTTGCCAGCGCCTGAAGGCGGCGGGCGTCCCGAGCGACGTCGGCCAGGCGGCGACGGCGGTGGAAAGCGCCGTGAAGGGGGCGGTGGTCTGGGAAGGGCACAACAGCCAGTCCAGCCACAGCAACGGGCTCGCCATCGACTTCTCCCGGGCCGCGGACTTTGTCGGGCTTCGTTCCGAGTACATCCGGTTGAAGTTCGCGCAGGACACACGCTGGGACGAGTGGCTCGCCGTCGCCCCGTAACCTAAAAGGGGGGCCGGCCCGAAGGCCGGCCTGTGGCTGGAGGGGTGCGTATGGGACTGGATGGGCGATCCAGCTTTTAGGAAGCCCGAAGGCCTCCAAGCAAGGTCTTCCGTCATTGCGGGCGGGTCTGCCCGGCCTAAGCACGGGCCTGGCGGGAAACAAGATATTGGACGCGGTTAAAGTTGCCTGGCGGATTCGCCCTAGGCTCAAAACCCAGGCGCGGTGCTATACTTTTCGCCCGCCAGGCGCCTGGGGCGCCCGAGAGACCAATGAGCGAAGAAAGCACGAGACCGATGGGCATGGATCCGCTGGCTGAGAAGGCCGCGGTGGACGACGGGCGTTCTGAAGGCCGAGCCAAGCGCAAGGGACGCCGGAAAGTCAGCTACCTCACCGTCAATAAAATTGAGAACGTCGACTACAAGGACGTGGCGATCCTTCGCCGCTTCCTCACCGACCGGGGCAAGATCCTTCCAAGCCGCCAGACCGGAAACACCGCGAAGCAGCAGAGGATGATCACCCGCGCGATCAAGCGGGCCCGGGAGATGGCCCTCCTGCCGTTCGTGGTGACGGACATCTCAGACGAGCCGCGCCCCGCCCGCTCCCGGAACTACGAGCGAGGGCCGCGACGCGAGGAAGCAGAGTCGACCCAACAGTCGAACAGCGAAGAATAAAGGCAGAAAGCCGGGCTAGAGGCCCGGCTTTTCTTTTGGTCCGAAACTTTGTCCGTGAACGTCCGTAACTCGGAAAGTGCCCAGGGCCCATCTCGAAGGCCATCATGAAAGTATGATCGGGTCGATTCGTATGAAAAGTACGAACGGACCGCTCAGATGGACCTTGAGAAGTGCTTTTACGGGGCGACTACAGTTGGCGAGCGTGGCCAGATCGTGATTCCGGCCGAGGCCCGCGCCGATCTCGGAATCAAGGCCGGCGACAAGCTGATCGTAATGCGGGATCCCGTGGTGAAGGGACTCATGGTTGCAAAGATCGAGGCCTTCCAGGCCCTCTTGGAAGAGATGACTAGAAAGCTCGAGGTCGCCCAGCAGCTCGAGGTGGAGCAATGATCGCCCTCGTCCCCTTCTTCCTCCTTTGGCAGGTGTCGCTGCCCCAGGAAGGCGGCCCCGTCTTGACCTTGAACGACGCCCTATCCCTTGCGGAGCAGAGTTCCTTCGCGCTCCAGATCGCCCAGTCGCGGATCGATAGGGCGGGAGACCAAGTCCGTGCGGCGCGGGGCGCGCTCGGCCCTGCCGTCTCGCTTTCGGCCGCCTATTCCCGGTTCGAAGGCTCTGTTTCATCTGGCGGCGGATTCTCGAACTCGGGCTCGAGCGTGAGCCTCGATCCCCAGGGGCGTGCCCAGGCGGCTGCGACGCCCTCCGTCCCCAACGACTCGAAGACCGCCTCGGTCTCGCTCCGACAAGCGTTCGACCTTTCGGGCGGCACCCGCAAGCAGGTGGAGGCGCTCCGCTTTTCGCGCCAGGCTGAGATCGCGAACTATTCGGCCGATCGCAACACGCTTTACGACCAGGTCCGGCGCGCCTACTTCCAAATCCTGCAGGCCGAGGCGCTTACCCGCGTCCAGCAGGAGGCGCTGACGGCCGCACAGGAGCGGCAGGAAAAAGCCGAGGTTCGCGAGCGGGAGGGCGCGATCCCGAACTTCGACGTCCTGCGCTTCCGCAACGAAGTCCGCAAGACGGAGCAGGCGCTCTTCCAAGCCCAGGGGAACGTGGTCACGGCCAAGCAGGCTCTCAACAACCTTCTGGCCCGGCCGGTGGACACGCCTTTCCAGACCCAGCCCATCGACGACTTGCCCGAGGTCCCGGAGGATCCCGAGGGCCTGGTCCGCGCGGCGATCCAAGCGCGGCCCGAATTGGAGGCCGCCCAGTTCCGCATCCGCAGCCTGGACCGCCTGGCCTCGGCGACTCAGGCGAGCCTGCAGCCGGACCTCGCCCTCAGCGCCACCCACACGCGGGTCTTCGACCCTGCCGCCGGCCAGGACGACAACGGAACGATCGGGACCCTGGCGTTCTCGTGGCCCGTGTTCGATTCGGGCATCACGCGCGGCCGGGTCGACGCGGCCCGGGAAGACGAGCGCCAGGCCCGCATCGGGCTGGAGCAGCAGGCCCTCGGGGTCGCGCTGGAGACCCTCGGCGCCCACACCCGGTTCCTGACCGCAGAACGGACTTACACCGTGGCCCTGGACAGCGAGCGGCTCGCGCGCGAAGCGTTGCGGCTCGCCCAGCTGCGCTATGACGAGGGCGCGGGCATCCTGCTCGACGTCATCCAGGCGCAGGCCGACCTGACCGCCGCCCAAGGCAACGTCCAGCAAGCGAAGTACAACGTGCTGGCCGAATACTCGGCCCTCTTGCGCGCTCTCGGGCGCGACGCCCTTCCAAACCAAAAGGAACAGCAACCGGACAGTCCATGAGGAACCTCTCGCTCGTTTTTCTGGCCCTGCTCGCCGCAGCGGGCTGTGTCGACCGCGCCGCCCAAGAGCAGGCAAAGCAGACAGAAGCCCTTGTCAAAGACCCCACCGTCCCGGTGACGGTCGCCGCGGTCCGCATCGAGGACCTGCGCGAGACGATCGAAGTGGCAGGCTCGATCGCCACGAGCGACGAGGCGGACGTCGGGCCGGCTGTGCCGGGGCGGCTGGTCTCCGTGCTCGTCCGAGAAGGGGAGCAGGTGACGGCGGGCCAAACCATCGCGACCCAGGAGACGACAAGCCTCAACGCGCAGCTTCGGCAGGTCCTTGCCCAGGCCTCGGCCGCGCGCAGCGCCTTGAACCAAGCGCGGGTGGAAGCGAACCGTTCGCCGCAACGGACCTCCGCTGCCGTGCGGGCGGCCGAGGCGCGGCTGGCCCAGGCTCAGTCCCAGTTCGAAAAGGCGCGGAACGGCGCCCGGACACAGGAGCGCGAGCAAGCCGAATGGGCCGTGCGGCGCGCCAAGTCCGACCTCGACACGGCCAAGGCGGCGCTCGACCGCGCCCAACGGCTCTTCCGCGAGGGCGCGATTGCCGAGGTCGAAGTCGAGCAGGCTCAGAACGCCTATGCCAACGCGCTCGCCGCTTATGAAGCCTCGCTTCAGAGCCAGAGCCTTGTGCAAAATGCGACGCGCCCTGAAGACCTGGCGTCCGCGCAACAGGAAGTCCGCGCGGCCGAGGAGAACGTGCGGCTCGCGAAGGCGGACCGGTCTGGCGACGAGATCGCCCGGCAACAGGTCCAGTCCGCACAGGCGAACCTTCGCGCCGCCGAGGAAGCCGTCCAGATCGCCCGGAAGGCATTGAGCGACGCCACGATCCGGTCGCCCTTCAGCGGCCGTGTCCAGGGTCGTCCGGTCCAGCCGGGCACCTACGTCGCACCGGGTTCGGTGGTGGCGAAGATCGTCGGTGCGGCGGGGTCTTACTTCGATGCGAACGTGCCCGAGACGCGGATCCGCTCGGTGAGCGTCGGCATGCCCGTGGACGTGCGGCTGGACGCTCTGCCGGACACCGTCTTGCGCGGTTCGGTCCGCGCCGTCTCGCCCTCGGCGACAGGGCCGGGCCGCCTCGTGAGCGTCCGTATCGGGATCGACGAGCGCATGGACGCGGTGAAGCCGGGCATGTTCGCCAAGGGTGTCATCCAAACCGGCGTGCGGACGGGCGCCCTCACGGTGCCTTCGGAAGCGATCATCCGGGACGGTGAGACCGCTTACGTCTTCGTGGTGGTCGACGGCAAAGCCAAGCGCAAGAAGGTCCAGCTCGGCATCGAGCAGGGCAATCGGATTGAGATCAGCGGCCTTTCCACTGGCGACCAGGTCATGACGCGAGGGCAGACCCAAGTCGCCGAGGACACCCCCGTTCGCATCGAACAGCCGGCTTCTGGCACGACCCAGGCGCGCCAAGCGCAACCCCAAGGAGAGTAAAGGTTGGGCTTAACCCGCATCGCCATCACAAGGCCCGTGTTCATCTTCATGTGCATGTGCCTGGTGCTACTTTTCGGCATCATCGCTTACCGCAGCATGCGGGTCGAGTTGAACCCGGACGTGAGCTTCGGCCTCGTCACGATCACGACCGTTTATCCTGGCGCGAGCCCGGACGAAGTGAACACGCTGGTGACGCGCCCGATCGAAGAGGTCGTCTCCGGCGTCGCGAACCTGCAAGAGGTGACGAGCACCTCGCAGGAGGGCGTTTCTTCTGTCGCCGTCCGGTTTGAGATCGGCGCGGATCAGGAAGCGGCCCTGAACGAGGTCCGCTCAAAGGTCGACTCCGTGGTCGGCGAGCTCCCCCGCGAGATCGAAAAGCCGATCGTCGACAAGTTCGACACGAGCGCCGACCCAGTGCTCACCATGATCTTGCGGAGCAAGACGCTCAGCAACCGCCAGCTCCGCGACCTCGCGGAGAACAAGCTGAAGGACCAGTTCGCCCGGGTCAAGGGCGTCGCAAACGTGAGCGTCGGCGGCGGCGAGGTCCGTGAGATCCAGGTGCGCCTGCGGCCGGACAAGCTCGAGGCCTATCGGCTCGGCATCATCGACGTCCGCAACGCGGTCCAGAACGCGGCCCTGAACGTGCCGAGCGGCCGCATCGTCGCGGGCGACGAGGAGTACACGGTCCGCATGCTGGGCGAGTTCAAGACGCCCGACCAGATCGGCGAGATGTGGGTCAGCCTCAGCGACCGCAGCCAGCAGAACGCGCCTGTGACGGCGGTGAAGCTGCGAGATATCGCGACCATCGTCGACACGAACGTCGAAAGGCGCTCCTTTAGCCGGCTGAACGGCTCCGACTCCGTCTCGATGGTGGTCCAGAAGGCGAAGGCGGGCAACGCGGTCGAGATCAGCAGTGCGATCCGCACCGGCGATCCCAGCCTCATCGAGAGGCTGGAGCAAGATTACGGCATCGAGTTCGTGGTGACGACGGACGCCGCCAAGCAGATCAGCGAGTCGCTTTTCGACGTGCAGTTCGCCATCGGCTTCGGCGTTTTGCTGGTCATGGCGGTGATCTTCGTCTTCCTGCACAACCTTCGCGGGATGTTGATCGTGGCCGTCTCGATCCCCCTTTGCATCTTTGCGACCCTGGTCGCGCTCTGGGCGTTCGGCTTCACCATCAACAACCTTTCAATGCTCGCCATCTCGCTCGCGGTGGGCGTCATGGTCGACGACTCCATCGTCGTCATCGAGAACATTTATCGGCACTTGACCATGGGCGAAGAGCCGGTCGAAGCGTCCATCAACGGTCGTTCGGAGATCGGCCTCGCGGCGATCGCGATCACCCTTGCCGACGTCGTCGTCTTTCTGCCGATCGGCTTCATGGGCGGCATCGTGGGCCAGTTCTACCGCCCGCTCGGCATTGGCTATGCAGTGGCGGTCATGCTGTCGCTGCTCGTTTCGTTCACGGTCACGCCGATGCTGGCGAGCCGGTGGTACCGCAAGGGCGAGGACTGGGAGCATCCGCAGGGCCGCTTCGCCCGGTGGTTCGAGCGGAACTGGCACCGCTTCTCGGTCGCCTATCGAAACACGCTCGCCTGGTGCCTGGACCACCGCTGGTTCGTGTTCAACCTCGGGTTCACGGCGCTCTTCTCGCTCTTCATTTTCATCGGCGGCAGCTTCGCCCCCAGCGCACAGGCCGCGGCCATGGGCCAAGTCCGCATGATCGTGGTCACGACCGTCATCGGCCTGGTCGCCATGATCGTGACGCTTCTGGCGCAGCGCCGGTTTATGCCCCAGCTCTTGCTTGCGGGCGCTCTCTATGGCCTGGCGTTTCCGGCGGCGGCGGTGGCCGGCTTCGCCTATGGAAGTTGGAAAGGCGAGTCCGTGTTCAAGTTCGCGTTCTTGCCCCCGAGCGACGCGGCGCAGGTCCTCGTCAACGTCGACTTGCCGACGGGCTCCAGTCTCGCGGCGACTTCGGCGGTCGTGAAAGACATCGAGGAGATCGTGATGAAGCACCCCCAGGTGCACTATGTCGTCTCGAGCCTGGGTTCGCGTTCGGCCGGCTTCGGCGCATCCTCCTCGGGCACGAACTTTGCCCTCTTGACGGTCACGCTCTACGATAAAGCGGCGCTGCTCGACCGGCTCCCTTGGTCGAAGCACGACGAGAAACTCCGGTATGTCTCGGACCAGAGCGTCGCCGGCGACTTGCTGCAACAGATCGGCAAGGTTCCGGGAGCCCGCGTCACCGTGACCGCAGGAAGCGGATTCGGTTTTGGCGCCGCGATCCAGATGTCCTTCCGGTCGGACGACCGCGAGCGCCTCCTGGCCACCGCGGAGAAAGTCCGCGAGTTGCTCGCCGCAGGTGCGATCAAGGGCGTGGTCTCGCCCGACCTTTCTTCCAAGGCGGGCAAGCCCGAGCTTCGCGTGGTTCCGGACCGCGCTCGCATGGCCTATGCCGACGTCTCCGCGGCCGAGGTTGGCGGGGCGTTGCGCGTGATGTACGAGGGCGACGATACGACCAAGTTCCGGACCGGCGGCCAGGAATACGACATCCGCGTGATGATGGACCGGCTCGACCGCGACGATCCCGAAACCTTGGCGAAAATTCCGATCGCCTTCCGGCGCAACGATCCCGTCTACCTTACGGAAGTCGCCTCGATCGAGCGGGGGCGCGGCTTGGACAAGATCGACCGCCGTGACCGCCAGGAGGAGATCTTGCTTTCCGCGGACCTTCTCCCCGGCTATGCGGCTGGGACGGTCCAAGGCGAGATCGACAACTGGATGAAGAAGGAGAACTTATTGCCGGAGCAGGTGACTTATCGGCCGCTCGGCCAGGCGGACGCCCAGGCGCGGGAGGTGGGCTACCTCTTCGGGGCGCTCGGCCTCGGCCTCATCCTGGTCTACATGGTCCTTGCCTCGCTCTACGACAACCTGCTCTATCCCTTCATCATCCAGCTTGCGCAGCCCCAGGCGATGGTGGGGGCGATCTTGGCGCTCGTTCTCACGGACAAGGCGTTCAACATCATCGGCTTCATCGGGATCATCGCCCTCGTCGGCCTCGTGGGCAAGAATGCGATCCTGCTCGTGGACTATGCGAACACGTTGCGGGCCCGGGGCTTTGAGCGGCGGGAAGCGCTCCTGGAATCCGGGCAGACGCGCCTGAGGCCGATCTGGATGACGACCTTGGCTCTGGTCGTCGGCATGCTGCCCATCGCCTTGGCGATTGGACGCGGGTCTGAGTTCCGCGAGACGATCGGCATCACGATCATCGGCGGCACGATCCTCTCGACCATCCTCAGCTTGCTCATCATTCCGTGCTCGTACACGATTTTCGACGACCTCGCCGACACACTCGGCCGGGTGTTGAAGCGGCGTCGACCCTTGCCGACGCTTGACGAGCCGCTCGTGCCATAAAAAGAGAAAGAGCCCGGGAGGACATCCCGGGCTCGTTCCTGTCTTAACGTTGCCGAGCTTACTTGCTGCGGCGGCGAGCGACGAGAGCGGCGAGGCCCGCACCCAGGGCGACCATGGTGGCCGGCTCGGGGACGACCTGGTAGTTGATCGTGCCGTTCCAGACGCGCGGGGTAAAGAGGCCCGAGCCCGGATCGAACGGCGCGACCGTCGTCGACGCGGCCGAGCCGAGGGTCAGGGCCAAGTCGGCGTTGCTATAGTTCTGGTTCGAGCCGTTGCCGTTTGAGTAGACCGGGGAAGCGCCGGTATAGCGGATCGCGATGCCGGTGAGGCCGGGCCCGAGGACGAAGTCGCTGACGTCAACTGGGCTCTGGAGGCCACCGAGGTTGCTTCCATTGCCATTGCTGATGCCGGTTCCGGAAGACACGAGGCTCCACCCCGCGCCGCCGTTTCGCTCGTTACCGTTATAGGTGCCGACCCGGGTGTAGACGTCGACTCGGAAGGAGGCGCCCGCCTCGAGCGTGTTGACGACCAAGTCGGTGACGAGGAGCCCGTTGGCGTTGGTCACATTTGCGTCGAAATAGTTGGTCCAGAGCGAAGCACCGTTGTTGCCGCCGGCGAACGTGGTGGTGATAGAGCCAGCCATTGCGAAAGAGGCACCAAGGCTGGTCAACGCGATAATCGCAAACTTGTTCATAAAGTTCTCCCAACGGGGCCATGACTCCCCGCGACTCTATTATAGACACTTTCACCTTGCTTGCAATAATTTTCTATCACACAGTGACAGGTGTTGTTGCTAGATTTTTCTACGAGGGGTCGAGACTGGCCAAGAATCTCGGTAGCGCCCGGCTGAGCTCACCGTTCGTGGCAAGGCGGTGGCACCCGGCGGCCATCGCCGCTTCCCTCAGGGCGGCCTCTTTATGTCCGCACCGGCCGATGACGGTGGCGCCGGGGTGGCGCTGCACGATCTTTGCCACGTCGAGCTCGGGACTGCCGAGGTTGACGATGACGACGTCGGCCCCGCCCTCTTCCTCGCCGGTCGGGTCGACGGAAGCATCGTAACCCAAGGAGGCCACACAGCGGCGAAGGCGGTCGCTCCAGAGCAGGTTGTCGTCGACGATGAGGACTCGCATCCCAAGCAACTTACTCCCAACCGGTACGATGCTCGAGATGGCCCTGCGACCTTTGGAATGGGCGGGCGACCACATGCGCCTGCTGGACCAACGCCAAATCCCCATGCGCCAAGCGTGGCTGGAGCTTCGCTCCTGGCAAGAAGTCCACGACGCCATCCGGGACATGGCGGTGAGGGGCGCGCCGGCGATCGGGGTTGCGGCGGCCTATGGCGTCGCCTTGGCGGCGATGCAGGGTGACTTGGAGGCCGCCTATCCTGGACTGGCGTCCTCACGGCCGACCGCCGTGAACCTGTTTTGGGCGGTTGAACGGATGGCCCGGGTCTCTCCCCAGTCTCCCGAGGCCCTGCTGAACGAGGCCAAAGCGATCGAACGAGAAGACTTGGAGATGAACTTGGCGATAGGCCGGCATGGCGCCGCCCTCGTGCCGAACGGGGCCCGAATCTTGACCATCTGCAACACAGGCGCCCTCGCGACGGCCGGCCACGGGACGGCCCTTGGCATCGTGCGCACCGCGCACAGCGAGGGCAAGGTCGCGCACGTCTACGCCTGCGAGACACGGCCCCGGCAACAGGGCTTACGCCTGACCGCCTTCGAACTTGCCTACGAGACCATTCCTTTCAGTTGCCTGGCGGACTCGGCGGCGGCGAGCCTGATGCAGGGAGGGAAAGTCGACCTGGTGGTCGCGGGGGCAGACCGTATCGCCGCGAACGGCGACACCGCGAACAAGATCGGCACCTATATGCTAGCCGTCCTCGCCCGGCACCACGGGATCCCCTTCTTTATCGCCGCGCCATGCTCCACCATCGACCCGGCGACTCCGGACGGGGCAGGGATCCCTATCGAAGAGCGCGACCCGCGCGAACTCACCGAGATCGAGGGCGTGAGCTTGGGCCCGGCCGGGTGCGAGGTCTTCAATCCCGCTTTCGACGTCACTCCGGGCGGGCTCGTCACGGCGATCGTGACGGAGTCCGGCGTCCATCGACCTCCGTACCGCTTCTAGAAGGGGGTTGCTCCTAGCGGAGCGACCGCAGGGCTTCCTCCAAGCGTTCCATCGGCAGGCCGATCACGTTCGAGACGCTTCCTTCGACCTGCTGCACGAACGGCCGTGCGCCGCCCTGAAAGCCGTAGGCGCCGGCCTTATCGAGAGGTTCCCCCGTCGCGACGTAGGCGGCGATCTCGTCGGCCGACATCGCCCGAAACGTGACCTTGGTGGTCTCGGTGAAGGCGGAGAGGCCGCCGGGCCAGGCGAGGCACACGCCGGTCACGACGAGATGGGTCTTGGCGGAGAGGTGGCCCAGCATGCGCCGGGCGTCGGCTTCGTCGGTCGGCTTTGCGAGCTGCTCGTAAGTGTCGATCCCCGTCGGCAGGGCGACCACGGTGTCCCCCCCGATGACGAGCGCTTCCGGGTGCCGGCTCTGCACGGCCAAGGCCTTCTCCCGCGCGAGACGCTGGGCCGTGATCCAGGGGTCGGGGTCGGTCATCGCATCCTCGTCGATGTCGGCCGGGTCGACCGTGAAGCTCTCGACGAGCTCCCGGAGCAGATCCGAGCGGCGAGGCGACGCGCTCGCGAGCACGACCGGCCACAGAAGTCCACGCACGACGACGATTGTGCCCTTCGAGGTGCGTGTGACGCCGGACTTTCAGTAGACTAAGCGCTATGACCAAGGTTTATCCCGACGCGCGCCAGGCCCTTGAGGGGTTGGTCTTCGACGGCATGACGGTCCTCTCCGGCGGGTTTGGCCTGTGCGGCATCCCCGAGCATCTGATCGCCGCGTTGCGCGATACGGGCGTGAAGGACATCACCGTCGTCAGCAACAATTGCGGCGTGGACGACTTTGGACTTGGGCTGCTTTTGCAGACGCGCCAGATCAAGAAGATGCTGAGCAGCTATGTCGGCGAGAACGCCGAGTTCGAGCGGCAGTTCTTGAACGGTGAGTTGGAGCTGGAGTTCAACCCACAGGGAACGCTGGCCGAACGGCTGAGGGCCGGCGGTGCCGGAATCCCCGCATTCTTCACCAAGACCGGCTTCGGAACGATGGTGGCGGAAGGCAAGGAGACGCGGCAGTTCGAGGGCGAGGACTACGTCATGGAGAAGGCGATCCGGGGCGACCTCTCGATCGTGAAGGCCTGGAAGGGCGACCGGTGGGGGAACCTGGTCTATCGCAAGACGGCCCGCAACTTCAACCCGATGGTGGCGGCAGCGGGGAAGGTCTGTGTGGCGGAGGTCGAGGAACTTGTCGAGGTCGGTGCCCTCGACCCGGACCAGATCCACACCCCCAGCATTTTTGTGGATCGGATCGTCGTGGGCGACAAGTTCGAAAAGCGGATCGAACGGCTGACCACGCGGCCAAAAGAATAAGGAACCGGTTTCTTTCTCGGGTTGCCAGACCGTAGGTTGTCCGAGCATTCTCGGTGTGACCACACTTCTGATGGCTACCGCCGTGCTCTCGGGCCTGGGCCACACGGACAAAGCGAAGACCTACGACTTTCGCCTCCGCCCCACGCCCGGCCAGATCACCACCTATGCGATCTCGACCGAGATGACGCCGATCGGGGCTGAGGGCAAGGCTGGTTTCGCCGCGACGGTCCGGTCCAAGTTCCTTGGCAAGAAGGGCCAGGAACTGAAGTGGCACCACACCACGACCGTGCGGTCGGCCCAGGGCACCGGCGTCTTCCAAGGCTTCGCCGACAACATCAAGGCTGTCGACGGCTTTAACTTCATCGCCGTCACGAACGACCTTGGCGCGGTCCTGCGCTACGAGAAGAACGAGGCCCTCTCCGCCAATTCCGAGACCCCAAACCTCGTTTTCCCAGGCAGGCCGATCCCGGTCGGCGGTCGCTGGAAGATCGACATTTCGGTCGGTGGAAAGAAGATCGGCGTCACCTATACGCTCAAGGCCATCGAGAACCGCAACGGCCGCGAGCTGGGTCGGGTCGAGGGCCAGTACGATCCGGGCCAAGGCGTGACCGCACTGGAACCGACGACCATCTGGTTCGACACCAGGACGGGGGAGACCGAGGCTGGCAAGGGCAGCGTCACGTACGGTGAGAACGGCCGCGGCGTGAAGCTCTCCTTCACAGTCAAGCGGATTTAGCGCCTGGGCGCGCCGCCCCGCCTCCCTACGGACGGGATACACTGGCGGGGTGCGTGTTCCCTTCCTTGACTTGACCGCCCAGTACCGCGAGGTGAAGGAGCGGGTCGATGCCGACGTGGCCGAAATCTTTGCCACCGGAGCCTATGTCCTTGGGAAGCACAACCGGTCTCTCGAAGAGCGGCTCGCGGCCCAGCACGGAGTGAAGCACGGCATCGCCGTCAACAGCGGGACGGACGCCCTGCGCATCATGATGCAGGCCTGCGGCATCGGGCCTGGCGACGAGGTCGTCACGACCGCGTTCAGCTTTGTCGCGACGATCGAGACGATCGTCCAACTCGGGGCCGTCCCCGTCATGGTGGAGATCGACCCGGCCACGTTCAACTTGGATCCCAACCACTTGGAAGAGGCGATCGGGCCAAAGACGAAGGCCGTTCTGCCAATCCACCTTTTCGGCCAGATGGCGGACATGGTGTCCATCCGCGAAATCGCCGAGCGCCACGGCATCTTCGTGTTGGAAGACTCGGCCCAAGCCGTCCTGAACGAGCGCGACAAAGTTCCCACGGGGCGCTGGGGGCGGGCGGCGGCGCTCAGCTTTTATGTCACCAAGAACCTCGGCGCGGCCGGGGACGGGGGCATGGTCCTGACCGACGACGACGAGGTCGCCGAGCGGAGCCGGAGCCTGCGCATCCACGGTATGGGGCGCGAGCGTTACTACTACGATGACATCGGCTACACCAGCCGCATGGCCGAGTTGCAGGCGGCTGTGCTCTGCGCCAAGCTGGACCGGCTTGCGGACTGGACGGCGCGGCGGAGCGCGATCGCGGCGATCTATACGGACAAGATCGTGGCCGAGGGCGTGCGGCTTCCCGTGATCGCCCCCGGGAACAACCACACCTGGCACCAGTACACGGTGATGCACGAGCGGCGCGACGAGCTTGCCGCATATCTGAAATCGCACGAAATCGACTCCGCGATCTACTATCCCGTCCCGCTACACATGCACGAGCCGTATAAGAAGTATGGCGGTGGGGCGGGATCCTTGCCTCTGACAGAGAAGGTGTGCCGGGAGTGCTTATGCCTCCCCGTCCACCCGCACCTGTCGGACGAGCAGGCGGAGTTCGTGGTGCAAACCGTTAACGCGTTCGCCCTCGCTCCCGCGGCCCGTCCATGAGGTTTAGCTTGATCATCGGTCTTCCCCTGACTCTCTTCATCGCGGTTTCTTGCGCCGCCGCCCCCGAGGCTCCGCGCGAGTATCCGGCCGATTCCAAACGGGTCCTGGTCGTCGAGAATAAAGCGAGCAAGGACAGTTTGGAGCTCTCAAAGTATTACCGGGAGAAGCGCCGGATCCCACCGGAAAACCTTGTGACGCTGGACGTCGAACCGAAGGACAATGTGTCGCTCGATGACTACATCAAGAAGATCGAGGACCCCATCAAGGCGAGGTTGGGCAAAAGCGAGCATAGGATCGACTTTATCGTGATGACGAAAGGCGTCCCGATCCGTATGATCGATGACTGGGGGCGGGCCGTGGACAGTCAACTCGCGGCTATGCGGATGGACTTCAAAGCGATGGAGCAGCCCGAACCGGAACAGATCAAGCGCTCGCTCAACCCCTACTTTAATAAGAACGAGCACTTTGACAGCAGCAAGTTTAATATGTACTTGGTGACGCGGCTCGACGGTTATACGCTTGCAGACGCCAAGAAGCTCGTGGACAACTCGTTAGCGGCCAAGCCCAGCAAGGGCCCCTTCTTCTTCGACCAGGCGGCGAACCGCACCGACCAAGGCTACGGCGAACTGAACAAAGCTTTGGAGACGGCGGCCGCGATCATGAAGAAGAAAGAGTTCAAGGCAGCGCTGGAATCGACCTCCGCGTTTGTCGCACCGAGCGAAGCGCTTATGGGCTATTGCAGCTGGGGTAGCAACGACAGCAATTTCTCGGCTGAGTCGTACCATGCCTTGAAGTTTCAGCCGGGCGCGGTTTGTGAGACCTTTGTCTCGACGAGCGGCCGGACGTTTGCCAAGCCGACGGTCGGGCAGAGCCTCGTCGCCGACCTCATCGCCCAAGGTGTGACCGGCGTGAAAGGCTATGTCAGCGAGCCATACACCTTCGCCCTGGCCAGGCCGGAGATCCTTTTCGACCGCTACACGAGCGGTTTCAACCTCGCCGAAAGCTTCTACATGGCCTCGCTCGTGACAAAGTGGAAGGACGTCGTCATCGGTGACCCGCTGTGCAACCCCTACTCTAAGGAGTAGCCTCCCTCTTCCGCATCAAGAGCAAGAGGGCGGGGGCGCCGATGACGGCCGTGACTGCGCCGAGCGGGAGTTCTGTACCGGGTTGGATGCGTTGGGCCAGCACGTCCGAAAGCAGGAGCAACGAGCCGCCGATGAGCCCTGACGCGGGCAGGCACCAGCGGACGTCGGAGCCCGCCAGGCGTCGCCCCAGGTGGGGGGCGACCAAGCCGACGAACCCGACGATCCCGACGCTGCCGACCGTGGCCGCCGTCATCGCCGTCCCTGCCCCCAGGACGAGCAGGAGGGTTCGAAAGGGGTCTACGCCCAGGCGCTGGGCGGAGAATTCGCCGAGGGCCATCGCGTTGAGGGGGCGGGCTTGGCTCCAGAGCAGAGGGACGCCGACCACGACGAACCCCGCGAGGACGGCAACGCGGTCCCAAAACATCGGGGTGGTGCTGCCGAGCAGCCAGCGCAGAATGCGCCCCGAATCCTGCCCCGCCAGGCCGAGGACGAGCGTCGTGACGCCGAAGAGCATCGCACCGATCACCACGCCCGCCACAAGAAGCCCGTTCACGTTCGGCGACTTCCAGCCGCCCGCGAGGGTCAGCACGAGCCCGAGCGAAAGCGCC
Organism: Fimbriimonadaceae bacterium; assembly: GCA_019454125.1. Lineage (NCBI taxonomy): Bacteria > Bacillati > Armatimonadota > Fimbriimonadia > Fimbriimonadales > Fimbriimonadaceae > Fimbriimonadaceae bacterium. The sequence continues at coordinate 2,587,779 of CP075365.1, read as the reverse complement.
CCGCCCAGGAACGACCACCCCAAGAGCCCAAGCCCTGACTCCAGCCCGAGGAAAACGGCCAAGGCGCCTCCGACCGCCGCCCCACTCGAAACGCCCACGACGTAGGGTTCGGCGAGAGGGTTTCGGAAGTAGGCCTGGAACGCCGAGCCTACCGCGCCAAGGATGGCCCCCACGAAGAGCGCGGCGCACGCGCGGGGCAAGCGCAGGCGCCAGACGATAAGGTTCTCGGGGGTTGTGCGGCCTGTGTCGCCAGCGGCGAGTTCGGCAAGCACACGGCCGATGGGAAGCCCAGCGCTGCCCCCGGCAATGAGGTGGACGGCAAAGGCGGCGAGCATGGCAAGCCCCAGCCAGAACAGGACGGTTCCCCGACGATGGTTTGCCACGGGCCGATTATGTCGGTCGTGGCCGTTTGGTGCGGAGGGGCCAGGGGTAACCTCTGGCCCGTGCCGACCCGTGCCTTGGCCAGTCGTACTGCCCTCCTGCAAGCCTCGCCGACCCTGGCGATCACGGCCCGGGCGAAACAGATGAAGGCCGAAGGCAAGGACGTCATCTCGTTCGCGGCCGGAGAGCCTGACTTCAACACGCCGGAGGCGGTGTGCACCGCCGCCAAAGAAGCGCTCGACCGGGGCTTTACGAAGTACACGGCCTCGGCCGGCACTCCCGAGCTGCGCGAGGCCGTGGCGGCCAAGTTCTGGCGGGAGAACGGGCTTCGGTACGATCCCAGGCAGGTCATCGTCACGTGCGGCGCCAAGCAGGCAGTGTTCAACTCGTTGCAGGTGCTCGTAGAGCCGGGCGACGAAGTCTTGCTCCTGGCCCCTTATTGGATGACTTATGCGGACCAGATCCGCCTGGCCGGTGGCCAGCCCGTCGTCGTCCCTTGCGACCCGGCTAATGACTACCAGCCCGACTTCGACCGCCTCAAGGCCGCGGTCACCCCGCGGACGAAGGCGGTCATCGTCAACTCGCCGAGCAACCCGACCGGCGCCGGGTTCGATAGGGGCGTGGTCAAGGAGTTGGCCGCGCTCGCCTTGCGGCACGATCTCTGGATCATCAGCGACGAGATCTACGAGCACCTGGTCTACGATTTCGAGCCTGTGAGTCCTGCCAGCCTCGGGTCGGAGGTCTACGACCGCACCGTGACCATCTCCGGGTGCAGCAAGAGCTACGCGATGACTGGGTGGCGCATCGGCTACCTGGCCGCGCCGCTCCCCGTGGCGACCGCGATCTCCGCCTTGCAGGACCAGGTCACCAGCAACCCGACCAGTTTCGCGCAATGTGGCGCGCTTGTCGCGTTAAAACTGCCGGACGACACCGTACAATCAATGCGGGCCGAGTTCGCCGCTCGGCGGGAACTGATGCTAGAAGGGCTTGCCAGCCTGTCGGGAGTGAAGACCGTGCCGCCGAAGGGCGCCTTCTATTGCTTCCCCGACGTTTCGCCTTATCTCGGCGGGAGGTTCGCCGACGACGCCGAATTGGCAAAGCACTTGCTCGAAGAGGCCCTCGTGGCCACGATCCCGGGCTCCGTTTTCGAGGGGCCGGGCCACATCCGCTTGAGTTACGCAGCCAGCCGCGAGGACATCAGTCGGGGCTTGGAGCGGCTCGCCGACTGCCTTGAAAGGGCCACATGATCCCAAAGAAGATCCCACTGAAGGACGAGAAGCTTTACAGGCTCGCGCTCCGGCACCGATCAGCCGCGCCCGACGGAGTCCGCGACAGCTATGAGCGCCTTGAGTTTTTCGGAGACTCGGTGCTCGGCCTGATCGTCGCGGAGTTCCTCTATGAGAACCACCCGGATTGGGATCAGGGGATGATGAGCAAGGCACGCTCCAGCGTCGTCCAAGAGGGACCTTTGGCGGATACCGCGTTGCGGCTGGGACTTGACAAAGATATCGAACTGAGCACCAGTGAAGAAGCCGCCGGAGGGCGACTGCGCCCGTCCGTCCTCTGCGACGTTTTCGAGGCCGTGGTCGGAGCGATCTACTTGGAGTCGGGATTGGAGAAGGCCCGGTGGTTCGTGCTGGAGCAGCTGGACGGCTTCCTGCTGCAGGTGAGCGCCGGGGACGTCAGCCCCCACGACTACAAGTCCAGGCTCCAGGAAGTCGCCCAGGCTCTCTGGAGGCGGACTCCGCTCTATCGCGTGGCAGGGGAAGGCGGCTCTGCCCACGAGCGCCGTTTCCGGGTGCACGTGCTTTTCGACAACGAGGTTATGGGCGAAGGTTCCGGCCGCAGCAAGAAGGAGGCGGAGCAAGCCGCCGCAAAGGACGCCTTGGAAGTTATCGAACGCGCCCGAAAAGCCAGAGAACTTGTCGCTAGTGATTTAGCGGACAAGGGTGGACTGCTCTAGCCACCCGCCAAACGTACTGGTTTCCCCCCTCCCGTGAACATTGGCATCTTTCTGGATGTCGTATTATTCATCGACGTTGGATCTTGACCGTTGCGCAGGGATGCAGGCGCTCGGCTCAAAGAGAGGTAACTAGACATGAATTGTAGAACTCGATTCGCTGTCGTTGCGACAGCGGTAGCCATCTGTGCGCTCGCCCAGGCACAGATGGAGCCCAACAGCTTCCTGGTCCGGCCCGCGAACAACGTGCCGAGCCTGGTGAAGCAGTGCAAGGAGGAGCCGCTTGTCATGGGCCGCTTCATGCGGCACTTTGGGATGACCCAGGACGAGGTCATGAAGCTGCTCACGAGCCTGCGGCCCGGCACCCTCAAGGAGACCGGCCCGTACCTGGTCTACAACTCGCCGGACTCGGGCGAAGTTCGATCGCGGGTCATGTACTTCAAGAAGGGCATGCCGGTCTGGGAAGACGCCGATGGGCGTCCGATCCTCCGCACGCGGTGCGGTAACCCAATGGTCCGCGGGACCGACCTCGTGTCCCAGGCCAACCCGGTGAAGCCCGGTCTGGTGGGTGTCGCCGCGCCTGGCCAAGCAGTCTCGATCGCGATGCCGGACTCCAGTTTGATGGCTGCGGAGACTGGACTGACCCTTCCGCCCCTGCCTGAATCGGGGCCTATGGCCCTGGTTTCGGTCGCGCCGCCGCTCGTGCCAGTCGGCACGAGCAACAGCGGCCTCGGTTGGCTTGTCCCGGTCCTCGGCGGGTTCGCCCTCGGTTTCCGCGGTGGCGACACTCCTCCGATCCCGGAGCCCGGCCTCATGATCGCCGCGACCGTGGGCCTCGTGACCATGGTCTCTCGCCGCCGCTCGGCACAAAAGGCCTCGAACTAGGTTCGAAACCCGCCTCTTGGGGCTGGCCCGGTTCCGCAAGGCGGACCCGGGCCTCGACTTCTTTACGGTTAATAGAATCTCATATCACGCCTGTTATCCTATAATGCATTGGGATGTCTTGCCTTGAGAATTACAGTTCATAGTTCAATAATGCACAGAGTTAAAATGGCGGGCGAGATTGCGAGAGTAATCGAGTAAGCGAAGGTCTATCTCGCTTGCTTAATCGGTAGATACCGGTAAAAATTCGCACCGCTTCTTATGGGGGCAATGCTAATCTTTGGGCGTCAGTTGCTTTCCGGCCGGCGTTTTGGGGCCGTGCTATGGAGAGGTTCAGAATGTTAAAGGCCCGATCGATCCTGGCTGGTGTTGCGGCTTGTGCCGCGGTCTCCTCATGGGCGGTTTCCGTCGCCGAGCTCCGCGAGCGGCTTCGGACGGAAGCCGGCTTCGCCCGTCAGTTCGAAACGCGCTTGGGCCGCGGGAGAGAACTCGGCGGTCTCTCGGAAGGGCGTCTTGCTTTGGGGGGCTTGTTCTTGGTTTCTCAGCCAAGCGGCGAGCCGACCGAGATGCTGCTCCCACAGGGGGAGCCGGTCCTCGTGCAACGCGACGGCACCGCCGTTTACTCGCTGAGGCGGGACGCGTTCATCGTGCGGGCCGTGCAGCCGCAGCCGAAGGTGGCCCAACGCCCGGCGGCCGTGGGCGCCGCAGGCGACCCCCGCATCGCAGTTGACGAGTCCGAAGCGGTGCCGGTTGAGGAGACTTCCGCGATGGCGGCGGCTGGGGACGAGGACGCGGCGGGCCAAGACCGGGTCAGCCTCTCCGAGCCGACCACGACGACCGTCTCGGCAGCCGTGCAGCCGAGGATCGAGTTCGCCAAGGTCGAGACCGGCCCGGCGCTCCCGTCCGAGGCGAGCTTCCTCGCCACCTCTGGATTGGAGACGGTTCCGCCCGGCGTAGAGCCTCCCGGCTGGAACGGGCCGGAAGTCAGCGGTGCGCTTGGGAGGGCCGGCCTCTTCGGATCGCTGCCGGTGCTCTATGGGCTGATCGCGGTGCTTTCGCATTCGGGCAGCGGCGACACGAAGCCGGTGCCCGAGCCGAGCCTCGCGTTGGCGAGCATCGGCCTGATCGCCGCCGCTTCTCGACGCAAGGGCGAGTGAGCAACCAGACGGCCATGGGCCATGAAGTACCATTGGCCGCAATGAGACCGGTAGCCGTGGCCCAAAGCGGGGCAAAGGACGTCCTCCGCGTGGCCCCCAGCCTGCTCGTCGCCTTGACTGTGACGGAGCTGTTCTACAAGCTCCACAGCTTCACGCTGGAGTTCTTCGCGTGCGCCGCGACGTTCGCCGTGCTATACGGCCTACAGACCGGTCTGGCGGGGTTGCTTTCGAAACCTGCCGGCAGAACGGGACGTCACTAAGGGTCGGATCGCGCGACCCAGGTCGGCGGCCGCACCCGACTCCATGGGCCGCAAGCTTTCGCGTCGCAAATTCATACGGCTCTCGATGGGAGCTGGCTTTGCCCTCGCGGGCGGGGTCTCCTTCGCCCAACTGGGCAACCGCAGCGACCTGCGGCTGGAGCACCATGAACTGCGCCTCCCGCGGTGGGACGCGGACGGGTTCCGAGTCGCCCTGGTCACGGACCTCCACATGGACAGCGTGTGGAAGGCGAGCCTTGCCGGTCGCGCGATAGCCCTAGCCGTGGCCCAGAAACCGGACGTCCTCCTGCTCGGCGGCGACTTCCTCAGCACCGAAGACCCTCACGCCCAGGAGTTGGCCTTCAAAGCCCTGCGCGAGGCCGCCGCCAGCGGCGTGCCGACCTATGGAGTCCTTGGCAACCACGACTATTGGTTGCGGTCCACCCCACGGGTGGTGCGCAGCTTTGAAAGGGCGCTGCGCGGGCCGCGGTCCGGCCTGCTCCGGAACGAGACGGTGGAGGTCGACGGGGTTCGCGTCCTGGGCGTCGACGATGGGATCGCGAAGCGCGACCGGCACGACGTCCTCCGCCCGCAAGACGACAAGAACGTCGTTTGCCTGTTCCACGAGCCCGACTTCGTGAGCCGAATCGACAAGCGGTGCTCGGTGATGCTAGCCGGGCACACCCACGGCGGCCAGGTCTGCCTGCCTTTCGGCATCCCGCTCCACACGCCCTATGGCGGGCGCACGTACAAGCGGGGCTTCTATCCGGATGCGCCGGTTCCGGTCTACGTCTCGCGCGGTGTCGGTGTGGTCGGGGTTAGCCGTAGGGCGTTCTGTCCCCCTGAGGTGGCCCTCCTCACCTTGCGTTCACTCTAGACCCTGGTCTGTGCTTGGCCGTATCGTTCGCCTTGGACATATACTTGGGCCCGGCATGAACAACCCGTTTGAAACGGCGCAGGCGCAGCTCGACGAAGCTGCCGCCGTCCTCAACCTTGATCCCGCGACCCACGAGTTCCTCCGATGGCCCATGCGCGAATACCACGTGCGCATTCCGGTCCGGATGGACGATGGATCGGTGAATGTCTTCCGCGGTTTCCGTGTCCAATATAACGATGCCCGGGGGCCCGCGAAGGGCGGTCTCCGCTGGCACCCAGAGGAAACGATCGACACGGTCCGGGCGCTTGCGGCTTGGATGACGTGGAAGACGGCGGTCGTGGGGATCCCGCTCGGTGGCGGCAAGGGCGGCGTCATCTGCAACCCCAAGGCGATGTCGATGGGCGAGAAAGAGCGGCTGGCGCGTGGGTTCATCCGCCAGTTGAGCAACGTGCTAGGCCCCGAGCGCGACGTGCCGGCCCCCGACGTCTACACCGACGGCCAGATCATGGCCTGGATGATGGACGAATATGAAGCCACCCAGGGCAAGCACCAGGCGGGCGTGATCACGGGCAAGCCGTTGGAGGTCGGTGGGATCAACGGGCGCGACGACGCCACTGCGCGGGGCGGGATGTTCGTGCTGCGGGAATGGGCTTCTGCCACGGGCACGAACCTAGCCTCCTCGACCGCGGCGATCCAGGGCTATGGCAACGCGGGCCACTTCGCGCACAAGTTGCTGGAAAGCCTGTTCAAGACGACGGTGGTCGCGGCGAGCGACTCGAAGGGCGGCGTCTATAACCCGGACGGGCTGGACCATGCCGAACTGATGCGGCACAAGAGCGAGACCGGTTCGGTCGTCAACTTCAAGGGTGCAAGGACCGTGACCAACGAAGAGTTGTTGGAACTGGACGTCACCGTACTGTTGCCTTCCGCCTTGGAGAATGTGGTCACGGGTGAGAACGCGGGCAGGATCAAGGCGAAGGTGGTCGCGGAGCTGGCCAATGGTCCGACGACGCCGGACGCGGACAAAGTGCTCTTTGAACGGGGTGTCTACGTCCTCCCGGACTTCCTCTGCAATGCGGGCGGCGTCACCGTGAGCTGGATGGAGCAGGTGCAGAACGCGGGGCTCGACAAGTGGGACCGGCACCGGGTCGAAGCGAAGCTGGACGAGATCATGACCAACGCCTTCCGCGACGTCCACCAGCAACGCGAGTCGCTTCGCGTGCACACCCGGCTCGCGGCGTACCTGGTCGCGGTTCAACGGGTGGCGGAAGCGTGCCGCATTCGCGGCTGGGTCTAACCCGCCCCGAAACTCAGGGCGCCGAGCAGGCGCTTGACCTCGGCCCCGTCCGGCGGGCGCCGCTCGCCGACGAGGCCATGAAGCTGGAGCAAGGCATAGCCGTGGAGCAGCGACCACATTGCGACTGCGGCGGTCTCGGCCGCCTCGCCGCGCAACCCCGTTCGGACGATGCCCGCGCAGAGGACGGACCACGCCGTCCCGGCGCTGCGCGCCAAGCGGTCGTGCCGTGTGACGTCTAGCCGACCCGAGTACATCAGGCGATAGAGGTTTGGGTTCCGGGCCGAAAAACTGATGTAGGCAGTGCCCATACCCAAGAGCCCGTCTTCGAGGGCACCGCCTTCAAGGCACTGCTGGGCCAGGTCGTCGAATCCGCGCCCGGCGACCTCGGAGAGGAGGCTGTCAAGGTCGGCGAAGTGGCGGTAGGGTGCGTTGGGCGAGACTCCGATTTCGCGCGCAAGCTCGCGGAGCGAGACAGCGTCGGGGCCGCGCGCGGCGACCACGGCGGCGGCCGCATCCAAGAGCGCATCCGCCAATCTCCCGTGGTGGTATTGCCCCGGCCTCTTCTTCGAGGCAGTGTTGACGACGCCCACACTTGGCATTATACGATGTTCGTGCCATATACATTGTCCTCGGCGTGTTGGCCGCGGAATCGGGGCCAAGCTCGGTGCCACAATGGGTTGATGTCCGTCGGCCGCTTCATGCTCGTGCTCCACTCGCACATGCCGTACGTCCTCTCGCACGGCAAGTCGCCGCACGGGACGGACTGGATCTTCGAGAGCGCGGCAGAGTGCTACCTGCCCATCTTGGACGCGCTCGACCGGTTGCGCCACGAGGGGGTCAAGCCGCGCTGGACGATCAACATGACGCCGATCCTGGCCGAGCAGCTCGACGATCCGAGCTTCAAAGCGGGGTTCGAGGACTACTGCCAGGAGAAGATCGACTTCGCGATCGGCGACCAGGAGAAGTTCGAGGCGGAGGGCCAGCTTAAAATGGTCGGAATCGCGGCGATGTGGCAACGGTACTACACCCGCGCCCTCGTCAGTTTCAAGCACCAGTGGAACCGTTCGATCTGCGGCGGGTTCCGCGCCATGCAGGACGAAGGGATGATCGAGCTGATCACCTGCGGCGCGACGCACGGATACTTTCCGTTGCTGGGCACGGACGAGAGTGTCCAGGCCCAGGTGAAGCTTGCGGTCAGTAGCCACGAAAAGCGGTTCGGCCGCAAGCCGCGCGGGATCTGGCTGCCGGAGTGCGCGTATCGGCCGGGATATGAGTGGAAGCCGCCCACCGGAGACCAGGAGCCTTGGCCGCGAAAGGACGTCGGCGACTTTGTGCGGGAGAACGGGATCGAGTATTTCTTTGTGGACTCGCACCTGATCCGTGGGGGCCAGCCGCTCGGTACCTATTGGCAGAAGTTTCCGCAGCTCGCGGAGATGTTCGCACGGACGAAGCACCTCTTCACGCCGCCGACCGAGTTCCGCAGCGAATACGAGCACTATGCGATCCCCAGCGGGCCCACGATCTTTGCCCGGGACCCGGAGACAACGGTCAAGGTTTGGTCCGGAGACGTCGGGTACCCGGGCGACCCGTACTACCTGGAGTTCCACAAGCAGCTCTACCCCGGTCGCCTGCGCTATTGGCGCATCAGCGAGCAAAAGGACGACCTGGGCAAGAAGCAGGCGTACGACCCCTGGGTGGCCTATGACAGCATCCACGCCCACGCCAAGGACTTCGTGCAGATGGTCGCGAGCGTGCTTTCGAACTACCGGGGCCAGGCGAACCGCGATGGGTGCCTCGTGGCCATGTACGACACGGAGCTTTTCGGCCACTGGTGGTGGGAAGGCCCGGAGTTTCTTTACGAATCGGCGCTGGAGATGCACCGGAGCGGGCTCATCGAGATGTGCAGCGGGGGAGACGTCGTCGACCGCGACCCCGCGACCCACTTGATCCACTTGCCCGAAGGCTCTTGGGGAGAAGGTGGCTACCACACCGTGTGGCTGAACGAGGACAACTTCTGGACGTGGAAGGAGCTGTACCCCGTCGAGAGGCGGTTCCGCGAGCTGGTGCAGTCGGTTAAGGACGGCCTCTCGCGCGAGATCGTCGAGCAGTGCGCCCGGGAAATGTTGCTGGCGGAAGCCAGCGACTGGCAGTTCCTCATTTCGACCTGGGCCGCGCGCGACTATGCCGAAGCCCGTTTCGGGGACCACATCGAGCGGTTCAACCGCCTCGCAGAGATGGCCGAGCGGGTCGGGCAAGGCGGGGAACTCTCGCAAAAGGAGCTCGAGTTCTTGCGCGAGTGCCAGGAGAAGGACGCCCCGTTCCAAGAGATTGACCTCGGCTACTGGGCGAGCCTGGACGTGCCCTTGAGTCCCGCGGCCTTTGTTTAAGGGAATGATTCACCTCCTGAGGAACGTCAATGCTGGTGTGAAGTGGTGGCCGGCGTTAATCGCCCTCTGCCTTTGCGGTTGTGCGCCCAAGACCGATACGAGCGGGATCAAGTCGCCCGACCCGGGATCGACCGCCCCCGCCGGTCAAAACCCGGCGCCGGGCGGAGCAAACCCGACGAGTGGGCCGGAAACGAAGCCGGGCGGCGAACCCGCATTACCGGGCGTCTCCGAAATAAAGATCCCGCCCAGGACGTTCGAGGTGGTGCCACCGAAGACGAACGGCTGGAAAGCCTCGAAGTCGGGCCTGGTCGCGTTGGGCGACAAGGTGGACCAGGCGATGGCCGGCGTCAAGGAGGCGCGCCTGGAAACACGGGTCGCCTACGAGGTCGGCGGCAACATCTATACAGGGCGCCCCGTCACCCGGATCCGCAACGGCACCACGTTCAACATCGAATACTCGCTTCCGGAGACGAAGGGCGACCTCGACCGCGTGATCTCGGACGGCAAGACGAAGGTGGAGCTGCGCGGCGAGGAGTGGAGCGCGGCCCGGCCGATCGCCGAGCCCCCGTACGACGCGGCAAAGCTCGAAGCCTGGATGATGGCGCTGCCCCGTTCAGTGCTGGCGACGTTGGCGGACGGGCGTCCGAGCCTTGGGCCCGTGCTGCAGGCCCTGGAGAGCGGCGTCGGAGGCTTCAAGGCGCAGAGCGAGGAGCGCAAGGTCGAGTTCCAAGGACAGTCCCGCGATTATAAACGGGTCTTCGCCGAGTCGAAGCAGGGCGACCGGTTCGAGCTGGTGATCGACGAAAAGCGGAATCTCCCGGTGAGCGCACGGTACATCAGGGTACGCGGCGGCCACAAGGACACGATCAGTTGGTCCGGCCAATGGCAGTTCGGTGGTTCGCACCCGGACAAGAGTTTTATCATTCCCGCGACTGCAAAGAAGCCCTAAGGAGCCTACTCCTGGCCTCACTGGTTCGTCTGACAGTCGGAGGTAGTTTGAGAAAGGATGCTCACCACAGCAATAGCCGCCCTCGTTTTGAACCCGGCCGCCCCGGCCATCACGGTCAAGAGCGTTAAGACGTTCGACCAGTTCCTCGTTTCCGCCCTAGCCGCCGCCCCGACGGGCCCACGCATCGCGTTCGCCACGGAAGATTCCAAGGTCCGCGTCTTCGACACAACGAAGATGCAGACCGTCTTCGCACTGGAGGGCCACCCCTTTGCGGTGACGGCCATCGCGTTCGACGCGACCGGCACGCGCCTGGCGACCGCGGACGAATCCGCCCGCCTCTACATCTGGGACATGAAGACGGGGAAGAAGATCCGTGAATTCCCGCGCGACCTGGGCCACAAGCGCGGCATCTCCTTCGTCGCCTTCAACCCGACCGGCACCCGGATCGCCTCGGTCGGCGAGGACGAGTCCATCAAGATTTGGAACACGGCCGGCGGTAACCCGGTCGGCAGCATCCAGGGAGTGGGCGAGAATTTCTACGGCATCGGCTTCATCCCGTCCGGCGGCTTTGTCGTGGGCACCTTGACGGACGAGTTCCGCCTTTACAACGCGCAGACGTATGCAGTGGCCGCCAAGATGAAGACGCCTGGCGCGGCCGGCATCAACTCGATCGCGGTGAACGGCAACGGCCGCCTCGCCTTGGTCGCGGGGCGTGACGGAAAAGTGCGCATGTTCGACCCGACCGCGCGGAAGCAGATCGGGAGCGGCAAGTTCCACGAAGACTGGGCCGTCCGCGTCGCCATTGCCCCGAACTCTAAGGTCGCGGCGAGCTCGGGCAGCGACCGCCAAGTTGTGATCTGGGACACGAAGACCATGAAGACGATCGCGAAGATTCCGGACACCGGAAACGAAGGCTCTCCGGTCGCATTCACGGGCGACGGCCGCTTCTTCGCGACCACCGCGGGCCTCGGCACGCTGAAGATCTTCGCGGTCAACCCGCCGCAGAAGTAAGTTCTGGGCTTGTGCGGCTGGCGGGGATTCCGCCAGCCGCGGGCTTATTCTTCGATCAAGTACTCGGCGATCAGCAACGCGGTGTCACGCAGCGCCTCGCGATGTGTGCGCTCGTATCCGTGGCTGGTGTCCACGCCCGGCCCGATGAGGGCCACCTTCGCCTTTCCGCCGGAAGCCCAATAGGCTGATCCGTCTGAACCGTAGTGGGGATAGACGTCCGGCCGGAGCTCGATCCCCGCCCGGTCTGCGATGCTGCGGAGTTGGTCTGAGAAATCATGGCTATAGGGGCCGCTGCTGTCCTTGGTGCAGATCGAGCAGTGGAACTCGTCCCCGTTCTGGCCCTCGCCGACGCACGCCATATCGACCACGAGAAACTCGTGCAGGTCCTCGGGAAGGCCGTCCATGCCCCCGTGCCCGACCTCCTCGAAGTTGCTGAAGAGCAGGTGGGTGCGCTGGGCAGGGCTCACGCCTGCCTCGGTCAGGGCTTTGACCGCCGCCATCACGCAGGCGACGGCGGCTTTGTCGTCCAAGAAACGCGCGCGGACGAACCCGGCTTCTCCGGCCTCGAACCGAGGGTCGAAGGCGACGTAGTCGCCCACGTCGATGCCCAGGAGCCGCGTCTCTTCTCTGCTGGTCGTGCGCTCGTCCAGGCGCACCTCAAGGTTGTCGGCGTCGCGCGGGGCGGTGCGCGCGTCGCGGTTGACGTGGGCCGCGCCGTTCTTCAGCACGATGGAGCCGCGGACTTGCGCACCCCTGCGGGTCCGGACCACGACGCCCTCGCTCTCGACCGAAGGCCACATCACGCCGTTCAGGGGCGTCATTCGCAGCCGACCGTTCGACTTGATCTCGGCGACCATGGCCCCGAGCGTGTCGATGTGGGCGGTGAGGGCGCGGGGCTTGTCATTGCGCAGGCCCTCAAAGGTCGCGACGACGGCGCCCTTGGTCGTCCGCATGCAGGGCACGCCCATCGACTCGATCTCGTTTTGGACGAAGCCCGCCGCCCATTCCGTGTCTCCGGTCGGGCTGGGCGTGTTGATCAGGTCCTGCAAGAACGAGACCAAGTAGTCGATGGACACGTCGAAGCGCGGCATGTGCGCCTAGTATAGTCCTCGTCCCGCCCGGGATTCTTTTTAAGCCGGATCCAGGGCGCGCTTCGCGCTGGGCCTGGCCCTCAGCTTCGCCCAGTTGCGAAGGGCGGCGATATCCTCCGCCATCATGCGGCTGAGGGGCACTTGCGCCTTCGCCTCGTCGGTCAGGTCTTTGACCGTGAGTTCGCGACCGTCGTAGAACGCGTGGTTCAGCGCGCCGACCACGACCTGTTCGATCTCTGCCCCGCTGTAGCCGTCGGTCTGCTTGGCGAGCTCCGGCACTTTGAACTTCTTGGGGTCGCGGCCCCGCTTCTTCAGGTGGATCTTGAAGATGTCCTGCCGCTCCTTCTCATCCGGCAGGTCGATAAAGAAGATCTCGTCGAAACGCCCCTTGCGCAAGAGTTCTGGAGGGAGCAGCGAGACGTCGTTGCCGGTCGCGACGAGGAAGACGGGCTTAGTCTTGTCCTGCATCCATGTGAGGAAGCTGGCAAAGACGCGGGCGGTGGTGCCGCTGTCGCTGACCCCGCTGCCGCTCATGCCGGCGAAGCCTTTCTCCAACTCGTCGATCCAGAGGATGCAGGGCGCGAGCGACTCGGCGATGCGGATCGCTCGGCGCATGTTGTCCTCGCTCTGCCCGACCAGCGAGCCGAAGATACGGCCGACGTCCATCTTCAACATCGGCAGGCCATACGCGGCGCTCACCGCCTTTGCCACGAGCGACTTGCCGCAGCCTTGCACGCCGAGCAGCAAGATCCCCTTTGGATAGGGGATGCCGAACTCGCGGGCCGCGTCGGTAAAGCTCTTCTTGCGCTGGATGAGCCACTCTTTCAGCAGGTCGTGGCCACCGACGTCCTCCAGCTTGGCGTCGGCCGGATAGAACTGAAGCATGCCGGTCTTGCGGACGATCTGCTTCTTCTCCTCGATGATCTGGTCGATGCTGAGGCTCTTGGTCTCGACCAAGCTACGGGCCAGGGCGGACTCGATCTCATCGGTCGTGAGGCCCTGGGCGGAGCGCACGATAGCCTCGCGCTTCTCCGGGGTCAGCGTGGTGTCCAAGCTCTGGTTCCCCTTCACGGCCTCCACGATGCGGTCGATCTGCGCTTCGATGTCGGCCGCCTCGGGCAGGGGGAATTCGACCACGGTCACCTCCTTCTCAAGTTCGGGCGGCAGGCTCAGCATCGGCGAGACGATGAAGAGGGTCTTGGCCGCGCCGCGCAGCTTGCCGGCCAGGTCGCGGAGAAGGCGCACCACGCGGTTGTCCTTGATGTAGGGGTGGAAGTCGCGCAACAGGAACATCGTGAACTCCGGCGCCTCATGGACGACGGCCAGCGCGGCCAACTCGGGGCCTAGGCCGCTCGGCTTGGCGGAGTCTCCGGGCCGGGCGACGGCCGGCTTCATTCCTTGGGTGACGCTCCAGGTGTGGAGCGTGCGCTCCAACTTTTTGGCGACCTCCGCCAACGCCTCTTCGACGCGCCGTTCCTCCCAGGAGGCAACATAAACGATCGGGTACTTCGCCCGGATCAACACCTCGAGCTCGCGCTGGGCTTCCATGCCTTTAAGACTCTACCTTCCGCTGTCCGTGGAGTGCGGAGGCTAGACTCCGCTATGGATTGGGCGGCTTGACGCCCAATGTCGGGTACGGTTTCGCCTATGACGGACGAAGCAAAAGACGTTGCCAAGGGTTAAGGAGGTACCCGCACGCACCCACTCACTACCTGGACAAGCCGGGATCCTATATTGTCACAGCGGGCACCTACAAGAAGCAACACTTTTTCCCGACCGCGGTCCTTCTGACGTTTGTCGTTGATAGCCTCTTGACGCTCGCCGATCGGTACGCTTGGAAACTTGAAGCTTACGCGGTCTTCTCGAACCACTATCACTTTGTTGCTGAGACAGAGCGTCCGGAAACCTTGGCGAAGTTTTTGTCACACCTCCATACACAGACGGCGCGGCAAGTGAACGCGACCGACAACTGCCCAGGTCGCAAAGTCTGGTACCAGTATTGGGACACGTTCCTTGACGACGAAAAGAGTCGATATGCCAGGTTGAGTTACGTCCTAGAGAACCCGGTGCGGCATGGACTTGTAAGCCGTGCCGAGGACTACCGCTGGTGCTCAGCGCTCGCATTCTCCCACCTTGGAGAGCGACGGCCTTACGTCAAGACTGTTCAGTCGTTCAAGACTGACCAAGTCCGCGTGCTCGATGATTTTGAGCCGTTGAGGCCGAGAGATTAGCCGTCAAGCCGGCTAATCCATAGCGGAGTTGTGCCTCCGCACTCCAAGGGCCGGGACTAGACGGCCTCCAAAGCCAGGCGGCACATCGTTTCGACGCAATCCGGGATCACCGAGTCGTTGAAGTCGAAACGGGGCGTGTGGAGCAGGGCGGGACTCTCATCTTCGGGGCGACGCGTGCCGACGAAGAAGAAACAGGCGGGGCACTCGGCTCCGTAAAAGCTGAAGTCTTCGCCGCCCATCGTCGGGTGCCTTTCCTCCTGGATCCGGGTCTCGCCGAATGTGGCGCGGGCGATGCGTCGGAACCGGTCGGTCGCCCAGGGGTCGTTGGCGGTGACGGGGTAGCCGACCCGCCAACTGATCGTCGCCGAGCAGCCCATTGCGGCCGCCACGCCCTCGACGATCTCATAGAACCTTCGCCTGCCGAGCTCGCGCTCTTCTGGACGGAGGGTGCGCATGGTGCCGCTGAAAATGGCCGCTTCGGGGATGACGTTGTGCGCCGCACCGCCCGTCAGCGTCGTCACGCTGAAGACAATGCTCTCAAGAGGCGAGACGTTCCTGCTGGCCACCGTCTGCAGCGCAGTGACGACCTGCGCCAGCGCGACCACTGGGTCGGTGCCCAGGTGCGGCATTGCCGCGTGGCAACCCCGGCCCTCGAGGTGGACGATGAACTCGTCCGTCGCGGCCATCATCGGCCCGTTGCGGACCGTCATCGTGCCTTGCTCGATAAGGGGGTTTCCGTGGAGGCCATAGATGACGTCCGGCTTTGAGCCCAGCACCCGCCCGGCAAGCACTCCGTCCTCGACCATGCGCTTGGCCCCGGCCCCTCCCTCCTCGGCGGGCTGGAAGAGGAAGAGCACCTCGTTCGGCCGCTCGGCCTCCTGGGCGAGCGCGCGCACCGCTCCGATCAAGATTGTGGTGTGCCCGTCGTGCCCGCAGGCGTGCATCTTTCCGGGAACCTGGCTGGCATAGGGGAGGCCGGTCTCCTCGTGGATGGGCAGCGCGTCCATATCGGCGCGCAGTGCGACGGTCGCTTTGCGCTCACCGGTGGCAGGCAGCCACGCAAGGATGCCGGTGCCCCCGGCGAGCCCGGCCACGTGCTCGACACCCAGCGCCTCGAGCTCCCGTTTCACGCGTGCGGACGTCCAGACTTCTTCGTACATCACCTCCGGGTGGGCGTGGAACTCGTGGCGGAGGTCGGAGAGGAAGGCGTGGTCAGCGCTGACACGGTCGCGCAGGGCAGGCATGGCCGTAGCATGCGCCCGCTCCTCGGGGCGCATAGGACTTATAGGGCCCGTTGGGCTTACCGCAGGGCGGGCCTAACCGACCGGAGCACCGACCGCCATCGACCGGCCGACCGCCTCAGCCACCCGCGCGAGGCCGGGCATCATGGTGACAAAGCCGTCGATGGTGAGGCTTTGCGGACCGTCCTTGAGCGCCTCGTCCGGGTTCGGGTGAACCTCGATGATCAACGCGTCTGCTCCGGCGGCGATGGCAGCGCGAGAGAGTGGCTCGACAAGGTCGCGGCGACCCGTGCCCTGCGAGGGGTCAATGACCACAGGCAGGTGCGAGAGGTTCTGCAAGGCAGGCACCGCTCCGATGTCGAGCGTGTTGCGGGTGTACGACTCGAAGGTTCGGATGCCCCGTTCGCAGAGCATGATCTTATCGTTCCCTCCGGTGGCGATGTACTCCGCGGCCAGCAGCAGTTCGTTATAGGTCGCGGTCATGCCCCGCTTCAGCAGCACCGGTACCCGGCACTGGCCGACCTCGCGCAGGAGGTCGTAGTTCTGCATGTTCCGCGCGCCCACCTGGAGCACGTCGGCATAGGCGCAGATCATCTCGATCTTGCGGACATCCATGACCTCAGTCACGACCTTGAGTCCGAATCGACGCCCTGCCTCGCGTAGGATCTCCAATCCCGGCACGCCCATGCCCTGAAAAGAATACGGGGATGTGGAAGGCTTGTACGCGCCGCCGCGAAGAATCTTTGCTCCGGCGGCGGCGACCGCCGCGGCGGTCGTCATCGTCTGCTCCTCGCTCTCGACCGTGCAGGGCCCGGCCATCATGACGACCTCGTTGCCGCCCACCAGGACGCCGCCGACGTCGACGGTCGAACGCCCACCGACCGTCTCCCGGGCGACCGCTTTGTAAGGCTTGGTGATAAGCAGGACGTCCTCGACGCCGTCGAACGACTTCAACTGCTCCAGGAAATCGTACTGCTTATGCTCGTCGCCCCCGACCGCGCAGACGATCGACTTCTCGGCGCCGACGATGGGCTTTACCACGTAGCCGTGCAGCTCGAGGCTCTCGGACACGTGGGCGACTTGGACCTGGTTTGCACCAGGGCGCATAACGACGATCAAACGGGGACCCCTAGCTTCATCACTTCAGTGAACGCGGTCAAGAACTTCTCCACCTCTGATTCTGTCCCGACGCTGACGCGGATTGTTCGCGGCATCCCCAGGACGTTTCCGCTTCGCACGATCACGCCTCGCTCCAGCAGGCCCTGGAAGACGGGGCCAGCTTCGCGATCGAGCTCCACGACGAGAAAATTGGCAAGGCTCGGCACGCATGCCAAGCCCATGGCCCGCACCTCTTGGACCATTCTTTCTAGGCCCACCCGGTTGAGGGCGACGCAGCGTTCGACGTGAGCTTGGTCCTGCAGGGCGGCGAGGGCCGCGACCTGGGCCAGGCTGTTCACGTTGAAGGGTTCACGGGCCCGGTCGATGGCGTCCACGACTTGGTGGTCGGCGACCATGTAGCCCAGGCGCAACCCTGCTAGGCCATAAGCCTTGCTAAACGTTCGGAGCACGGCCACTCTGAACCCTTCCTGCAACAGCCGGACGCCGTTCGAATAGGAAGCCTCTGCCCGGGCGTACTCGAAATACGCCTCGTCGAGCACGACCAAGGCGGTGGCAGGGACGTCGGACAGGAACGCTCGGAGGTCGGAATCGAGGACCGCGGTGCCGGTGGGGTTGTTCGGGTTCGCGATGAAGACCAGGCGGGTGGTCTCGTCAATGGCTTTGCGCATCGCGGGCAGGTCGTGCCGCTGGTTTGAGTCAAGCGGGACTTGGACGAGCCGGGAGTCCGCGGCGCCGGCGCAGGCGTCGTAGCGGACGAAGGACGGCGTCCCCATGACGACGCTTTCTCCGGGGCCGCCCAGGAAGACCGCCCCCAAGAGGCCGATAAGGTTGTCGCTGCCGTTACCCAGGGCGATTTGGTCGAAGGCGACGTCCAGATGGCTGGCAAGCGCCTCCCGGACACGCCGTGCCCCGGCGTCCGGATAAAGGTGGAGCGAGCCGACGGCGGCCCGCAGCGCTTCCCCGACCTTCGGCGAAGGGCCGTAGGGGTTTTCGTTGCTGGCCAGCTTCACGACGTCGGTCAGCCCCAGCTCGCGCTGGACTTCCTCGATGGGTTTGCCCGGCGAATAGGGGTGGAGGCGGCTGATATGGGTGCGGAGCGGATAACCCACCAACCTGGATTCTGGCAGTCGGGGGCAGGGTTCGCTGGGGAATCTGGCCGAAGACCTTGTTTATGCTTGGGGCTGGGTTGCCGCGGCTATTCGACCGACAATCGATTGGGAGCGCGCTATGTCGATTCGAAACATCCTCAACGAGGCCGACCTGATCCAGCACCACATCTTCGACACCCTGGTCTCCGGCATCCAGCCGAACACGGAGTTCTTGCGTCGCCACGCGAAGCTGCTGATGGAGTGGATCGATGAGGGCACCACGGAGAGGGGCCTCATCCCGGAGCTCGGGATGGACCGAAGGCTCCTGAGCTATGAGACGGCAGAACGGCCGACTCTCGAAGTGCTGGACGGCGGCGCAGCCCGGCCCCGGCGCAAAGCGGCCTAGACCGCGACGGTCTGCAGGTTCGGGGCGACTTCAAAGGCCGCTTCCGTCTTGGCCTTCACTTCGTCCAGTTCCACGCCTGGTGCGAGCTCGATCAGGCGCATTCCCCGGCCCCGTTCGACCTCGAAAACGGCGAGGTCGGTGATCACCAGGTCCAGGCACGCCTTGCCCGTCAGGGGCAGCGTGCACTCTTTGAGGATCTTGGGCTCGCCCGCCTTGTTCGTGTGCTCCATCACGACCACGACCCGCTTGACGCCGGCGACCAGGTCCATCGCCCCGCCCATGCCCTTCACCATCTTGCCGGGGATCATCCAGTTCGCCAGGTCGCCTTTCTCGCTGACTTCCATGGCGCCGAGCACGGAGAGGTCGATGTGCCCGCCGCGGATCATGCCGAAAGAGTCGGCGCTGGAAAAGTAAGAGGTCCCCGGGATCTCGGTGATCGTTTGCTTGCCTGCGTTGATGAGGTCCGGGTCGGCTTCGCCCTCGAAGGGAAAGGGCCCCATGCCCAACATGCCGTTCTCGCTCTGCAGGACGACTTCCACGCCCGCAGGAATGAAGTTCGCCACAAGGGTCGGAATGCCGATCCCGAGGTTCACGTAGAAACCGTCACGAAGTTCTTTCGCGGCGCGCATTGCCAACTGGTCACGGGAAAGGGCCATGGCCAAGTTTACACGGGTGGGGGCTGGATCGCCCGCGCAGTGTGGTGGAGCCCCTCTGCATCAGGGCTAGAATAGGATATGGCAGCGGGTTGCTGTGACACAGGTCAAAGAGCCCCGGAGTCGAGTTGGGCCCGAAACATCCAGGTAGCGCTGACGGTCGTCTGCGGCCTGGCCCTGGTCGTCAGCTTCTTCGAGGTCACCCCGGTCGCTGCCTATGTCGCCGTCCTCGCCGGCTCTTACTTCGCTGTGCTCGCTGCGTGGAACGCGGTGCGGGAGCGGCGGATCGACGTCAACGTCCTCATGTTGCTGGCGGCGGCCGGTTCGGTCGCCCTGGGCCACCCTGTCGAAGCGGCCGTGCTGCTCTTCCTCTTCAGCCTGTCCTCGACCCTGGAAGAATTCGCCCTCTCCCGGACGCGCTCTGCGATCGAAGGCTTGATCAAGCTCCGGCCCAACCAGGCGCTCCTGGTGGAGAGCTCTGGCGACACCACGGTGGAGACGGCCGCGGTGAAGGTGGACCAGCGCGTCCGCGTCCTGCCCTACGACCTTTTCCCCTTGGACGGCGAGGTGGTGCAAGGCGAGACCAGCGTCGACCAATCCGCGATGACGGGCGAATCGGTGCCGGTCCCCAAGACGCTGGGCGACCACGTCTTCGCGGGCACCCAGAACCAAGACGGCATGGTGGTCGTGCGGGTGACGCGCCCCTCGGGGGACACGACGCTCGACCGCATCGTGACCCTCGTCCAAGAGACGCAACAGAACAAGGCTAGCGGGGAGCGGGTGAGCCAGTGGTTCGGCCAGAGCTACACGTTCTTCGTGATCGGCGCGGCGTCGCTCTCGGTCGTAGTGAGGTTCCTGATCGGCCAGCCGAGCGGCGAGGCGCTTTACGCTTCGCTCACCTTGCTGGTGGCGCTGAGCCCGTGCGCCCTTGTGATCTCGACCCCGGCGACTACCCTCTCCGCCCTTGCCTGGGCGGCCCGAAAGGGCCTGCTCATTCGTGGCGGCGAGTTCATCGAGTCGAGCGGCACCGTCAAGACCGTGCTTTTCGACAAGACCGGCACGCTCACGGTCGGACGCCCCGTGCTCTCCGAGATTTGCGTTTGTGGGAAGACTCCCGTGGCCGCCGGCCGCGACCACCATTGCGCGGAGGGGCGGGCCTGTTGGAACGGCCACGACCCGCTTTCGGACGAAGCGGCGGACATCCTGAGGGTCGCCGCCTCTGCCGAACAGTACAGCACGCACCCGCTCGCGGAGGCGATCGTGGCGGGCGCGCGACAGCAAGGCCTCGACGTCCCCGAGGCGACGGACAGCCGGGCCGTCTCCGGCATGGGTGTGACCGCGGTCGTGGAGGGCAACGTCGTCCGGGTCGGGCAGCTGCGCTTCTTCGAGGACGACGGCCTGCCAGCCGAGTTCCTCGGCCATGTGGCCGAGATCCAGCGCAAGGGCATGACCGTGGCCGTGATGCAGCACAAGGACACGTGGGCTGCGCTCGGGCTGCGGGACGGCCCCCGGCCCGAGGCCAAGGCGGTCGTCGAGAGCCTTCGAGAGTTCGGCGTGAGCCGCATTGCCATGGTGACGGGCGACAACCGTGAGACCGCGATGGCGGTGGCCCAGGAGGTCGGTATCGACGAGGTCCATAGCGGACTCCTTCCTGAGGACAAGGAGAAGATCGTGGCGGAGGCGGTGGCATCCCCAGGTTCGACCCTCTTCGTGGGCGACGGGATCAACGACGCGCCGAGCCTGGCCCGGGCCCATGTCGGCGTCGCGATGGGCGGGCTTGGTAGCGACGTCGCGCTGAGCGCGGCCGACGTCGTGCTGATGCAGGACAACCTGAACCGTCTGCCCGAGCTCTTGCGCCTGGGCCGCGCCACCAATGCGACGATCCGGGCGAACCTGATCTTCGCAGGCGGCGTCATCGCGTGCCTCACGCTGGGCTCGCTGCTCTTCGACAGCATCTTTCCGAACCACAGCAATTGGGTGCTGCCGCTGGCGGTCGTGGGCCACGAGGGGTCCACCGTCCTCGTGATCCTGAACGGCCTTCGCTTGCTCCGCGGCCCGCGTTAGGCTTATTCGAAGGTCAGGACCAGCTTCGGGCGTCGGTCTTCTTCGGCCGATCGGGAAAAGACCTTATAGATCGAGGACTCGCCGGCTTGCTCGGGCGTGAGCTTCGTCGTCAGCGCAAGGACCACGGCCCGGCCGCTGTCCTCTCGGGCCTTGTCCAAGAGCTTGCGGAAGTCGTTGGGGCCCTTCAGGAGGTCGATCTCGATCTTGAACGGGGTCTCTGCAGACTGGGCGTAGGCCCAGCCGCTCCCGAAAACGCTCGAGTCCTCAACGACCGGATGGACCTTGGCGGCCATCGAGTAGTCCCAGTTCTCCTCTTCAAAGCTCGCGGACATGGCGCGCGCCTCGATCGGGTTCGCCTTGGCCGCCTCTTCTTCGAAGCCGGGGTCGCCGGAATGGGTCAGGACGAGTTTGGCCGACTTCAGCGTGCCGTCCGCATCGGCGGGGAGGCTGAACTTGAGCCCCGAATAGGAGAAGCCGAGATGGCCGGGCGTGATCTCGCTCACGGCCGTGTCCCCCGCGCCCCAAAGCCGCAGGTAGGGGTCGGACGTCTGGTCTTGCGCGAACTGGTAGACCCAGATGTCGTCGGTCGGATCCAAAGTCACCGTCTTTTCGGCGGAGGTGACGACGAGGAACGCAAGCAGGAGGCTCATGTCTCCATTCTGACGTGCGACGCGGGATGCCGCCTGCTCTCGCCGGGCCCCTTGAAGCGCCCGTGCCTCTGGGTCCGCTGACGTCACAATCAAAAAGTGCACGCCCTCCGCGTGATCGAGTTCGACGTCGTCCGGCAGCTTCTTGCCGAGGCGTGCGACACCGTGCCTGGGCGGGACGCCGCGCTAGAGATCGAGCCTCACTTCGATCCGGACGCCGTCGCGTTCGAGCTGGAGCGGACGGAGGAGGCCGACGCTCTGCTGGCCACCGACCCCGTGGACCTGCGCGGTGTCCGCGACGTCGCCGGGCAAGTCCGGGTCGCGGAGAAGGGCGCCGTCTTGGACGGGGAGGTCCTTTACAGGGTGGGCGAGTCCTTGAGGGCGATGCGGTCCGCGGGGCGGCACATCGAGCGCAAGGCGGAAAGCATGCCGCGGCTGAGCCTGCTGGCGATGCGACTCCCCTCGCACGAGCGGCTGGAGCAGAGGCTGCTGAACAGCCTGGACGGCGATGGCACGGTGCGCGACGAAGCTTCCATCTCCCTGGGCGAGCTGCGCGCGCGGAAGGCGGGGGCGGCCCAGCGCATCTTGGAGCGCGTCCAGAGTTACGTGAGCGGGCCCACGCGGACGTTGCTGAGCGATCCGCTCTACACCGTGCGCGACGGCCGCTACGTCATCCCGCTCAAGGCGGAGAACCGGGGCAAGATCCGGGGCATCGTCCACGACACCAGCGCAAGCGGCCACACGATCTATGTGGAGCCGGAGGACGTGGTGGCGCTGGGCAACGCCCTGCGCGAGGCCGAGGCGGCAGAGCGCGCAGAGATCGCCCGGATCCTGGCCGAGCTCAGCGAGAAGGTCGGCGCGGTCGGCGCGGAAATCCGCGACGGACTCGAAGCGGCGGCAGAACTTGACCTCGTGCTCGCCAAGGTGCGTTTTGGGCGCGAGGCCGGCGGGTGCCTCCCGACGCGGGCGCAGGGCGCCTTCGTGAGAGTGAAGAACGCGCGCCACCCCTTGATCCCTCGCGAGTTGGCCGTGCCCCTCTCGATGGACCTCGGCACGAACCCCGGCGGCCCCTCGGTCGACGTGCTCCTGATCACAGGGCCGAACACGGGAGGGAAGACGGTCGCGATCAAGACCGTCGGGCTCGCGGTGGCGATGGCCCAGGCGGGCATGATGCCTCTGGCCGACAGCGTCACGGTCGGCTGCTTCTCCCAGATTTGGGCCGATATCGGCGACGAGCAGTCGTTGCAACAATCGCTCAGCACCTTCAGCGGGCACATCAAGAACATTTCGGAGGCGCTCGCAGGCCTGAAGCGCGACGCGCTCGTGCTGCTGGACGAGGTCGGGGCGGGGACCGACCCGGGCGAGGGCGCGAACCTTGCCCGGGCGCTGCTCCTCGCCTTCCAGAAAGCGGGCGCCAAGGTGATGGCCAGCACCCACTACGGCGAACTGAAGATCCTCGCGAGCAACGCACCCGGGTTCTTGAACGCCTCGATGGAGTTCGACCTGAAGTCGCTGCGGCCGACCTACCGGCTCTTGGTGGGGGTGCCGGGCTCCAGCCATGCGATGAAGATCGCGGAGCGGTACGGCGTTCCGCGGTCGGTGATCGAAGAGGCTGTCGGTGGGGTCAGCAAAGATCAGCAGGACGTCGCGCGGATGATCGAGAAGCTCGAACAGACCCAGAAGCAGGCGTCCCGGGCGCAAGGGGAGGCCGACCGGCTCTCCGCCCGTCTGCGCGAAGTCGAGCGTGAGGCGGAGGCGAAGGTCGCGGCCGCCGAGGAGGCGCGCACCAAGGTCCGGGAGCGGGCGGTGGAAGAGCTGGAGGCCCTCCTGCGCGAGATCCGGTTGGAGGCGAGCGACATCTTCGAGGAGTTGAAGAAGGACCCCAGCCAGAAGGGCATGGACCGCGCTCGCGACCGCATGAAGCAATTGCAGGACGTAGGCCGCCAATTCGTCGAAGAGTCAAAGCCGAAGCCCCGCCCTGCTTCCGACCGAAAGAAGGTCCAGATCACGCGCGGGTCGACGGTGCGCATCCGGGGCTTCTCCCAGACCGGCATCGTGCTGGAAGAGCCGAGCGGCAACCAAGTGTCCGTCCAAGTGGGGCCGCTTCGCATGACGGCCAAGGTGGCCGACCTGACCCCGGTCGAACCTCCCCCGACGAAACGGTCCACACCCACTCGGAGCCTCGGTTTGCAGAAGGCGATGACGGCGGGCACAGAGATCCACTTGCGGCAGATGCGGGCAGAGGACGCGATCGAGGAACTTGAGCGGTTCTTGGACGATGCCGTGCTCGGCGGCGTCCCTTCGGTGCGGATCGTGCACGGCAAGGGGGAGGGCGTGCTACGGAACGTCACGCGGGACGTGCTAAGAAAGCACAAGGATGTGCGCAGCTTCCGCACGGCGGAGCCGGGCGAAGGGGGCGAAGGGGTCACGATCGCCCTCTTCAAGTGAGTGCCCGAAGGGCCTAGACAAGTCACATATTGAGGTCTCGACGCAATAGAGGCTCAGGCTTTGGCCCAAATCCGAGAGGAACTCACATGACCCGACACATCACCCTCGCTGCGCTCGCACTCAGCGCGGTTTCCGCTTTCGCCGATACCACCGTCCACGACCTCAGCACCGGCAACTTCTTCCAGAACTGGACCAACACCTCTGCTCTCAACACTAACGACAACTGGTCCGGCGTGGCCAGCATCATGGGTTACCGAGGCGACGACCTCACGACCCTCACCGGCACCGACCCCCAGACGCTGCTCCAGGAAGACACGGCTCCGGTCGTCGACGTCAACGTGAACCAGACGGCCCCCAACACTTTCAGCACGGGCGGCGTGACTGAGTTTGAGCTCGCCAATCCGACCATCGCCCTGACGGGTTCGGGTACCGCGGACGCCCCCTACCTGCAGCTTTTCATGAACGCCACGGGCCGCGAGAACGTCACCCTCAGCTTCAACGTCATCGACCTTGAGGACGGCGGCGACAATGCGATCCAGCAGCTCGCCGTGCACTACCGCATCGGCGGCTCGGGCACCTGGACGAACATCGCCGGCGGCTACGTCGCGGATGCGACCGAGGGCCCGAACAAGGGCGGTCTCGTCACCCCGGTCAGCGTGACCCTCGGCGCCTTTGACAACGTTGCGAACCTCCAGTTCCGCATCATGACGACCAACGCCGTCGGCAACGACGAGTGGATCGGGATTGACGACATCTCGGTCACCTCTTCACCCGTTCCGGAGCCGGCCACCATGCTTGCTCTCGGCACCGGCATCGCGGCCTTCATGGCCCGCCGCAAGAAGGCCTGAGCAAGGCCGCCCTCCAGCAGCGAAGCCCCTCGCGCCCCTGGCGCGGGGGGCCTTCATTATTCGCGACCTTGTGGAGGGCGAACTCTTTAGGGGCCTCACGCGTCCGGTGGATAGCGGTAGAACTGCGAGACTCCGCGAGACGCGCTCCGGCTCGTCTTTAATAGAACAGGATCAGCATGAGACTCACGACCTTCTCAGCCATTTGCGCGTTCATCGCGCTCGCGCTTGTCGTCGCCTGCGGGGGCGGGGGAGGTTCGGGTGGAGGCGGGAACGGGGGCGGTTCGGGCGGAACCCAGGCGCCTCCCGCCGGGCAGTACTTGGAATTCATCGGTGTGAACCGGTCTGGGAACCTCGACCCGATGAACCTCCAGGTCGGCGATATCGCGAACGTGCAGTTCGTGAACTACGATCCGGCCGGGAAACGGACGGTCCTGAATGCGACCAACTACACGATTTCGACGGGTCCGGGCCAGGCCACGATCACCTCGACCGGGCGTCTGACGATCTTAGCCAAGCCGCCCGGGGTCTTCCGGATCGGCGCGCGTGCCACGGTTGCCGGGCAGGTCGTCACGCTCTCGCAGGACGCGCTGGTCGCGGACACCGGCAACACGACTTTCAGCGGCACGGTGCGGGCGGACGGCTCGACGGCGGGCATGGTTTATGTCCAGGTCCAGTTCTATAACGCCAACGGCGAAGTCGTGGCTGGCGCGAGGACGGGCGACAACGGGGTCTTCCGGGCGAAGATTCCAACGACGGTGCGAAAGGTCTCGATCAAAGGGGCCAGCATCCCCACCAACTTTTTCAAGTCCATCCGCTACATCAACGAGGTTTACACGATGGACGACCCGGGTTGTGCGGTGCCGGTCAGAACGGTGAAGGCGGGCCAGAACAACAGCCTCGCGGCTCCGCTCTTCGTCCCGCCGCAGGCGGGCGGACCACCGCCTCCGCCTTCTGGGTGTCTGGCCGATTGACGGGGCACCAAGTGCCCCGCGCAAAAATTTGGGTGCAACCGGATGGCCTCTCGGCTGTAGAATGCGCGGAGGGTGAGCCTGACGAACGAGTTTAAAAGCTTCGAGACGTTCGAGCTGTCCGGGATCGGCGAGATCCAAGAGCTGGCGGCCCGTCTCCACAAGGAGCTGGGGGAGTTAGACGACGCGGCGATCCAGGCCGTCGCCGAGGCCACCGGTGCGCCCGAAGACTACGTCCGGCTTGCCGTCCGTTCGGCGACCGTGCCCAAGAAGGCGTCCATCCTCGACCGGCTCAAGTCGAGCTTCCGGGCGTTCGACCCGGCGACCCGACGCCACGCGATCGCGGGGGTGCTCGGGCTGGGCGCGGGTCTCATGGAAGCGGTCCGCATGGGCATCCAGGACGCCAGCGGCCTTATGGGGACCTTGGGGCTCGTGCTCGTGATCGCGGCCCTGGCCAACTCGGCGGTGGCGAAGAAGAGCCAGGTCGCCGCGATCAGCGGCGGCGTTTTCGGCGGCGTCGCGTTCGTGGCCCTCACGCTCTTCACGTTCTTGCTCGGTCTTCTCCCGAACGTGCCTTCGCAGGGCCCGGCCCCGGCGCTTCTGCTCGTTGCGGTGGGTGCCTCTGCGGCGCTCGGCCTTGCGGCGAACGCCTGGTACAGCCGGGTCCGTAAGAGCAGCACGGCCGACGCCGTGAACGAGCGCCACAGCCTGCTGCAGCAACTGCAGGACATCCAACAGAAACTTCGCAGCGACGAACGGTTCGTGACCTTCCTCAGTGTGGACATCGTCGGTTCGACCCGGATCAAGGCGGACAACGACGACCTAGATGTAGAGTTCACGTTCAACGAGTACCACCGGTACGTTCAGACGGTCGCGGAGAAGCACGGCGGGCGGCTCCACTCCACCGCGGGCGACGGCGTGACCTGCGTCTTTGAAAGCCCCGTTCACGGGGCGGCGGCCGGAAAGGCGGTCTTGTCCGGGTTGTTCGAGTTCAACGCCTTCCGGAACAAGCTCAACCGTGAGATCGAGTTGAGGGCAGGCGTCCACACGGGGAGCGTCCTGGCCCCGGGCCAAGACCTCGTCAGCGTCAACTTCGCCCACGTGATCGACGTTTGCGCGCACCTGCAAAAAGCGGGGGAGCCCGGCACGCTGGTCGTCAGCGAGCACACGGCGCAGTACCTGCCCGGGGGCCTCGACGGCATCAGCAGCGAGCGCGTGGAGGCCCATGAGACGCGCGCGGCGGTCTGGCGGCCGAGGGCCCGGGTGGCGGCCAAGACCCTGACCGCGAGGCCAGTCTAGAGCCCAGGATCGAGCACGACGTCCGGCCTGACGCCGAGCGAATCGGTGTCTCCCCCATCGTCCCTTCCGTCTTCGCCGACGCTGTACAGTCGGAAGTCCGGCCCGCTTGCGAGGTAGACAAAGGGCTGCTTTGAATAGGGATCGGTGACCAGCGCGGGGGGCAGGTCCAGCTTTTCGGGGGCGCTGCCGGTCTGCTCCACCTGCAGGTGGCAGGCGAGGGCGACCGCGAAGAGGCGCGCCCGCGCAAGCAACAGGTCACGGGTCTTGAGCCCGATCCCGGGCACCTCTTGCCAGTGCCTCGCCAAGCGTCGCCAGGGGCGCTCGCCGGTCGGTTGGAAGGGCTTGCGGTCGATGGCGGGAAGCTCCGCCTGGGCGGCCCAGTGCTTCGCCGCATCCTGCATCTCGTTCGAGAAGCCGAGGAAGTAGGTGGCCGCGTCCTTTGGCGCGAGCCGTTGGAGGTAGAGCACGCCGGGCCGGGCGTCGCGGCCAAGAGTGGTGAGAAGGCCGTCGGTCTTGTGGGTCTCGTAGGCCTCGCGAACGGTGTCCACCCCCGCCAGCATCGAGAGCAGGTCGCCTTCCAAGTGGGCCGTGCCTTGTTGCCGGGCGAGGGCGGTGGCCAAGGTGGACTGGAGTTTCTTCGAGACCTCGAGGGGCAGGCGCCCGATGTGGGGAGTCAGGGTCGCGGAGGCTTCATGGGCGATAGCGGCGCCGAGCGTGGCGAGCGGCGTATCGACCTGGGAAAGGTCGAGGGCGAGGCGGTAGGCGGTGCCCACGCGGTTCGCGGCCCGGTCCCAGTCTTCGTGCTCCACCGCGTCCTTCGCGTCCCACGCAAGGGCGCGTCCCAGAAGGCGTAGGCCGATCTCCCATTCGAACGGTTCCGTGGTCGTGCGAGGCCGGGCGACGGGTTCGAAGGGGAGTTGGCCGGCCCGGGCGAGCCGCGCCATGGGGGCCGCAAGGTCTTTGGCGACCTTCTTGCGCATTCCGGACGTGAAGGAGACGCGCCTTGCCACGTCCGGTGCGATCTTGAGCGTTTCCTCTCCGGCCAGGACGTACTCGTCGAAGGCGCGCCCCGAGTTCTCCCGTACCTCGTGGGGCGGAGTGGCGGGCGTGAATTTCGGCAAAGGGGCGGGGGCTGGTTCTGGCCGACACCCCGCGAGAGTCAGGGCCAAAAGCCATCCAAGAGCACGGCGCACGGGCTTCAGTTTACATCGCTCTGCCTGTGCCAACATTTGGGCCACAGATGAAAGGCGTCATCCTCGCGGCCGGCAAGGGCACTCGGCTCTATCCCGTCACCAAGGCCGTTCCGAAACCCCTCTTGCCCATCGCGAACCGGATGACCCTCGGCTATGCGTTCGACCGGTTGAAGGAGTGCGGGGTCAAAGACGTCTGCATCGTCGTCGGCGAGAGCGAAGCGGCCATGCGCGGGGCCCTGGGCGATGGATCGGCGTTCAACCTCAACCTCAGCTACGTGCGCCAGGTGGAGCCAAAGGGCTTGGCCCACGCCGTGGGCTTCGCCAAGGACTTCGTCGCGGGCGATGATTTCATCTTGTACCTGGGGGACGCGATCTATGGCAAAGGGTTCAAGGATCAAGTGCAACGGTTCCGCGACGCGAAGTGCGCGAACCTGAACTTGGTGAAGCCTGTCGAGGACCCGCGCCGTTTCGGTGTTGCGACGGTGGAAGGAGAGCGGATCGTGCGGCTGGTCGAAAAGCCGGCCGAGCCAGAGTCGAACCTTGCCATGGCGGGGATGTACGTCTTCGGCCCCCAGCTGTGGTCTGTCCTACCCGACCTCCAGCCGAGCGGGCGGGGCGAGTACGAGATCACGGACGCGATCCAGATGTTGATCGACCGGGGGGAGACCGTCCTCGCCGGGATCTACGAGGGCGAATGGTTCGACACGGGGACGCTCGACTCCTTTTTAGAGACGACGCGCTTCCTGGTCGCGGGCGGTGTCCTGAAGGACGAGACGGCGGAGGTCGAGGGCGAGCTCGGTGAGAACGTGGTGCTCGGCGCAGGGGCCAAAGTCCGGGGCGCCACGCGCATCGAGGACTCGGTGGTCTTGCCCGGGGCCGACGTCACGGTGAACGGGGTGGTGCGCCACTGCCTGCTCGGCGGCGAGGTGAAAGCGGACTCTGACCTCGTCGGCCAAATCAAATACGGCGCCCTCGAATGAGGACGCCGCAGGTCGTGAGGCGGACTTGGGGCCGCCCGGGACGTCGGTCGGACGAAACTCCGACTTACAGATTACTGACCGGTGGTGGTGCCGCCTTCAGTACCAGCCGTACCGGCGCCAGCCGTGGTGCCAGTCTCACCAGTCGTGCCGCTGCCCTCTTCCGCGGGGGCGCAGCCCGCAACGAAGGCACCCAGGATGCTGAGCGCCATAAGGATCGCCATCAGTTTCTTCATCGTTCTTAACCTCCCGAAAGGCTTGAGACCTTGTCCCGTTGAGGGGACGCCGCCTCAGAGCCAGCACCAAGCTGACCTGGCACGGCTCGTGACTCGCAATTATAAAGCGGTTACCAGAGAACAACAAGGCCCAGCGCCATAAATTAGGGAACTCCGGCCTCTGTGGCGAGCAGGCTAAGTTCATCGTGGGACAAAATTCAGGAAAGTGCAACCCGGGAGGTCCCGTTGCCGAACAGTTGCCATGGGCGCGGGCGTCGGCTTATGTAAAGCTCGAGGAACTATGGGCGCCTTCCGGTTCTGCATGGTGCTGGCGTGCTCCGCCATTTCCGGATGGGCGCTCGGCCAGATCAAGGTCATGGCGACCCCGCTCTGGCAGGGGTCGGGCAAGGGGTTTGGCCCAGTGCCGTACGTCGTTCAGGTTTCGAACGGCGGGCCCAACGCAGTCGGGACACTTCGCGTGCACGTCGGAGAGGCAGGCTCCACGTTCCCGTTAGAACTGCCGAGCGGTTCCGTCAAGACCTTCGTGGCGGACCTTCCCGACCCCACCGCGTATGGCGACGCCTTGGCGGAGGTCGTCACCAACGTCGGCACCGAGACCGTCACGATCGAACGCTCGTTCGGTGTGGCCAGCGCGAGCGTCATCGGGGCGGTCAGCGACTCGCCCGATGTCCTGCGGTTTCTCATCTCGACTGACAAGAAGGCGGCGCAGGTGAGCCCCGTCACGGTCTCCCCTGAGCTCGCCCCGACCCGGGCGAGCCGCTATGAAGGCATCTCCGCCCTAGTTTTGGGCGAGGGTGCGGAGAGGCTTCCGGACGCTTCGGTGGCGGCGATCAAGCGTTGGACGGTGAGCGGCGGCTGTCTCGTCTTCGTGGGAGGAGCCGCGACCCCGATCCTCAACGACCCGCGCTGGCAGGACGTGCTCCCCGTCCTTGGCGCACGGGCGGGCGAGGCGGGGCCCTTGCCGGAACTCGCCACGATTGGGGGTACTCCCCTCAAGGTTCCGGTGACGCTTGCGGTCGGAAAGGTCGCGCCGTGGGCGACCGTGCAGGTCAAGCTGGGCCAGGTGCCTCTTATCGTCCGGAAGCAGTTCGGCGTGGGCCGAGCGGTCTATTGGGCGTTCAACCCGTTCGAAGGTGCGCTCGCTACGTGGCCGGGCCGTCGCGAGCTGTTCCTCGCCCTGCCCCTGAACAAGAATGGGGAGGCGCGCAGCGACCTGGAGCAAGTCGACTCAAGGCGTCGGCGCTTGCGGGGGCCTTTCCGGGATCCCGGTGGCGACCCTTTCGAAGCCCAGCTCCCGCCGGTCTCTCAGGTCGCGATGATCTTGGTGGGCTATCTCGTAGCGGTCGTGCCCCTTAACTTTTTCATCCTGGCGATGCTGCGCCGCCGGGAGTGGGCGTGGGTCACGTGCCCTCTCCTGAGCCTGGGTTTTGGCGCCGCGCTCTTTTCCTTCGCAGGAACGCTGTCCTCCGGCTCGGCGGCGCGTTCGACCACAGGGGTCATCGTGGTCCAGGAAGGGTATGGCGAAGCCACATTCGCGGGCAAGCAGCAGATTTTCTTCCCGAAGGCGGGGGTCTACGACTTGGGATTGAAGGGCGTGGAGACGCTCATGCCTGCGTCCCAGGGGACGACCTTTGCAGGGACGAGCGCAAAGGTCGGTTGGGACCAGAACGTCTTCGACATCGGACCTGAGCTGATCGCCCCTGCCGTGCGGACCAGCAATATGGCGTTCCGGGAGATGCGGCTCACTCAGCGTGTCCCTATCGACTGGAGGCTGAAGGCGACCGCGCTCGTAGCGGGCGGAGAGCTGACCAACGACAGCCGCTATCGGCTTGGCGAGATCGTGGTCTCCACCGCCCAAGGGACCTTCACGTTGGACGCGCTTGCGCCGGGTGAGACAAAGCCGTTGAAGGCGGCTGCGGCTTCGCAGCCGACGCCGGACGTCCCGCTGGAGCCGGGGGCCTCCGTCGTTCGGGCGCAAGTCATGGGCTTGCCGCTTGGGAGCGTGATCGGCGGCGACGACGATCGGGGCCAGGTGCTGCTCTACTACGTCTTTAGCCCGAGACCAGGCGAGGAGGCGCGGCCGTGAGCTTTGCCCGAGAGCTGTTCCTCGATAATCCCGCGATGGTGGAAGCGAAACGGCCCGTGCTTCAGTTCCTTCGCCCAGGTAAGTGGTCCGCGCCGTACATTCTGGCGATCGTTTTTGTGGGGGTCGCTTACGGTGCGCTCTTGGCCTCGGCCATCACCTATCTGCCCAGTTTTGACCCGGCGATCATCTTGGTCGTCGTCCCTGTGGCGGCCGCGGTCGGCGTCAGCGTGACGCTCCACGGCGTGCTCGCGGGCGAACGGGAAAAGCGGAGCTTGGAGACCTTGCTTGCCGCGCCCGTCTCAGCCGCGCAACTGGTGGCGGCAAAGGCGTGCCGCGCGGTGCCCCCGGTAGTCCTCCTCGTGCTGCTGTTACCCGTTCCGGCGCTCGTCCTTGCGGTGGCAAAGTCGCAGAGCGGCTATACGGTCTTCGAGGGGACGCCCTCGATCCTCGTGTTCCTCGGGACCCTCTTGATCTTGGTCGCGACCGCTTTCATGACGGCGGGCCTGACGATGCTCGTTTCGGCCCACACCAAGACCACCGCGAACGCGCTCTTGGGGACGCTGGCGGCGCTCTTCATTGCTTACGCGATCGTCCCGATGACCCTGACGGGCATGGTGGGCGGTCCCGAATCGATCAGGTTCTTGGCGTGGCACCCGGTCCCCACCCAGCTCGCGGTGCTTTGGCCGGGCCAGTCCGACATTTACAAGATTCGCGGGTCTTCACTCGCTCTGATGCCCTCCGTCCACTTTTTTATCGGCGGTGTCTGCTTCTTCCTCGCGACGAAGAGGCTCAAGCGGGAACACGAAGGGGCCAAGGGCTAAAGATGCTGGAAATCCACAACTTGAACAAACGGTATGGCAACTTGCAGGCCGTCTCGGACGTGTCCTTCTCGTTGCAGCCTGGCGACATCTTTGGCTTCATCGGCTCGAACGGAGCGGGGAAGACCACCACGATCCGCATGATCGCGACCCTGCTGGAGCCGGATTCGGGGACGGCCCGCCTGAACGGCATCGACATCCGCCGTGACCCCATGGCCGTGCGCAAGATGATCGGCTATATGCCGGACTTTTTTGGGCTCTATGACGACGTCAAGGTTTGGGAGTACCTGGACTTCTTTGCGAACCTCTACCGCGTCCCTGCCGCCGACCGGCCGAGCGTCATCGACAACGTTCTCGAACTCACTGACCTGGGCCACAAGAAGGACGCCTTCGCCTCGACCCTGTCACGCGGCATGCAACAGCGCTTGAGCCTAGCCAGGTGCCTTGTGCACGACCCTTCGCTCCTTCTGCTGGACGAACCGGCCAGCGGCCTTGACCCCCGCGCACGCGCCGAGCTGAAGGAGCTCATCGCGGAGCTTGGAAAGATGGGCAAGATGGTCATCGTCTCGTCCCACATCCTGCCGGAGCTCGCCGATTTTTGTAACTCGGTCGGCATCATCGAAAAAGGGAAGCTCGTGACTTGGGGGGCGGTCGAAAACGTGGTGCGCAGCGTCCAGGCCCACAAAATCCTGGAAGTCCGATTCCTCGACAAAGCGTCCGAGGCGAGCCTCTTCCTCCACGGCCGCAACCACGTGACAGGCACCCACCTCATGGGTTCGACCACGGTGAAGATCGAGTTCGCAGGCGATGGGACGGACCAAGCCGACCTGCTCCAGTCGCTGGTGAACGCGGGCTACAGGGTGACCGACTTCCGCGAAGTCTCCGCGGACCTTGAAGACGTCTTCCTCACGGTCACCACGGGGGCCGTCCAGTGAACCCCGCGGCTTGGCTCGGCGAGCAGCGCCGCATCTATTTCGGCAACGCCTGCTCGATCCGCGAGTACAGGACCTGGATGCGCGGCAATCGCGCCCCGATCCTCATGGGCGGCTACCTTGGGTTGCTGGTGCTCATGGCGCTCTCCTTCTATTCCAGTCTCGGGTTCCGAGGCGCGGCGAGCGTCAGCCAGCTCCAGAACGAGCTGCTCGGCTTCTATTTCGCGCTTGTGGCGATGCTGGAGGCGATGCTCGCCTTGGTGGCGCCGGTGGTCGTGGCGACTTCGATCACGGGGGAGTTCCAACGGCAGTCGATCGACCTCGTTTTCTCGTCGCCGGCCTCGATCAAGTACTTTTTGGTGGGCAAGCTTTGGAGCGGTTTCCGCTATGTCTTGATGTTGCTGGCCCTTTCGTTCCCGATCGTTTCCATCTGCATCGTGATGGGCGGCGCGGAGTTGATGGACGTCCTCGCCGTCTATGGTGTGCTGGCCGCTCGGGGCCTTCTCTATTGTTCGATTTCCGTCCCGATCGCCTTCCTTGCCATCAAGACGGTGCCCACCGTGATCTGGAGCTATTTGACGGTCGTGGCGTGGAGCGTTTTCTCTACCATGGTTCTGGCCGCCTTCGGCGGGTTCGCCGGGATGATGGGCGGCTCGATGCCCTTTCACCTGGCCCTCAGCCCTTTCCTCGCAGTTCCGGCAGGGCCCGGCGCGACGCCGGTCTTCGGGGTGCCGGTCCCGAACGTATTGCTGGTCCTTGCCTGTGTGCTGGCGGTGACCAAGCTGATGATGCTGGGGGGCGGCACCATCGTGACCGGTGCGGGTTCGGCCGAGGCCCGCAGCCTCCGGATCCATGGCGCGGTCTATACGCTTTTGATCGGCGTGCTTTTGGGTTTCGCCGGGTCGGGTTCTGTGGTTGGGGTCGGGCCGGCCTCGTTGTCGTTCGCCGGGAACATCCAGTGGGTGAGCTTCCTCTTCCTGATTGTCGCGCCGCACCTCTTCACGTGGTCGGCGGGCGGCGGCCCAAAGGTTTTTCCGAACGGTTCGTTCCAGCCTAAGCTGGCCTTCCGCGGGAGCCCGGCGGGAGCGCTGCCGTACCTCCTGGTGTTGCTGGTCTGTCTGATCGGCGGCGCGGTCGGCACGGGCATCGCTTTGGGCTCGTCGCTGAGGACGGAAGACCTTGTCGCCTTGGCGGGGGTGTGCGCGATGTGGCTCTTGCTTTACTCCTTGGGTTGGGCCGCCTCGGCGGCGCTGTTTATGGGGTCTAGAGAGAGCCGCCCGGCCGGGCCGGACGCGGCCCGTCGCCTCACCACGCTGTTCCTCTTCCTCGTCCTCGTGATGCCGTGGCCGGTCATGGGTGCCTTGGAGAGTGCAACGGCTTTGCAAGGGGGAGTGCCGGGTTGGACCCTCCGCTATTACCCGCTTGCGCTGACCGGCCCGATCCAAGAAGTCGGCATCAAGGCCCTGGTGATGTTCGGCCTGGCTGCCGCCCTGTTTGCTTGGGCCGATTCCGTCCGCCGGAACGCGGGCGCGAGGCGACAGGTTTTATGATGAAGATGAGGCCGTTCGAATTCCGCGTGAGATTGGTCCGGGCCTGGATCGGGCTTGGGGTCGGGTTGTGCGCCGGTGCCCTGGCGGCAGGGGTCTGGGCGGGGCTGGATTGGCTCCGCATCGCCTATGCCGACCTGGCCTCCCTTGGGGCGTTAGCCGGCGCAGGCGCCGTGCTCGGGGCCGTCGTCGGCGCGTCTTGGAAGCTCGACCGTGCCGCCCTGGCCCGGAGCCTTGACCGGCGGGCCGGGTTGCAGGACCGGCTCGGCACGGCCGCGGCCGTGCCGTCCGGCGAGTTTGGCGAGGCGCAACGCGGCGAAGCCGAGGGCTGCCTGGAAGGGGCGAGCCCCGCCAAGCTCTATCCCATCCGCGGCACGCGCTGGCACGGCCTGGCCCTTGCGCTCGCAGTGGCTTCCACGGCGCTCTTCCTTTTGGGGAACAGCCCGCTCGCGCGCGGGCCCAAGACGGAGGAGGAGCGCAAGGAACTGGCCGCGATGGGGGAAAAGGTCCGTCGCATCGCCAAGCCGTTGCTGCAAAAGCAAGACGTGCTCGACCAAAACCCGGACGCGCGCAACGCCGCGAAGGAACTCGACCGCTTCGCGATGGAGCTCGAGCACGGGAAGTTAAACCGTGAGGAGGCGCTTCGGAAGGCGAACGACCTCGCAGCCCAAGCCGAGAAGGCGGTGAAAGACGAGGCGCAGAAAGCGCAAGAGACCCTCGCAAAGGGCGAGAGCGTACTCTCGAAGTGGGAGAAGGCGCAGTTGGACAAGGCTGGGCTCGACGCCCAAGACCTGGAGAAGCTGAAGCTGGGGGACAGCGAGAAGGAGTTGCTGGCGCGGACGATGAAGGAGCAAGGGTTCCAGAGCCCGCCCTCGAAGTTCAATGCCAAGGACTTGGCGCGGATGGGTCTGGACCGTGAGGCGGAGACTCTCGCCAACCTCACCCCACAGCAAGTCGAGGCTCTCCAAAAGACGTTGGCGGAGCGGCAGCAGCGCATCCAGAAGGAGATCGACCGCATCGACGCCATGACCCCGGAAGAGCGCGCCAAGCACATGAAGGAGCTCGAGGCGCTGAAGAAGCAACTGGAGACGGCGAGCAAGCTCATGGACGCGCTCAAGTTGAGCGACAAGGCGCGCAAGGCGCTGGAAGAGCTCGCCAACAGCCCGGAGGCCAAGCAACTGCGGGAAATGATGGAGAAAATGGCGGAGAAGGCGCAACAGATGCAGCAGGGACAGCCGCCTTCGAAAGAAGAGATCGAGAAGATGCAGAAGGCCCTGGAGGCACTGGCCGGCCAGCTTCAGGATCCCCAGCTGAAGCAAGAAGTGCTCGAGCAAATGCGCAAGACGCTGGAGGCGCTGAAGAAGGGCGACATCAGCATGGAGGCGGCGATGGCGATGATGGCCGCGATGGGACTGGGGCCGGGCAACAACAGCGGCCAGAACAGCGGCGACGGGAACGGCGAGAACGGCGACGGCGGCACGGGCAGCCAAGACGTCTTCCAAAACACAGGGCGGGTCAACAAATCGGACAAGGAGATGGAGACGAAAGGCAAGGGCTCGAGCACAGCGGTCAAGGGCCAATGGGGCGAGAAGGGCCAGGAATGGACGCTGGAAGTGAAGGCCCCGACAAAGGTCGGCTCCCGAAGCTCCGTGCCGTACCGACAGGTGCTGCCCAGCTATCGCAAGGCGGCGGAGAAAGCGATGAACACGGACAAAATCCCGCGCGAACAGGAAAAGCGCGTCCGCGAGTACTTCGACTCGCTCAACGAGACCGGGGGCAAGAAGTGAGCGCCCAAGACCAAGCGGCTTGGTTCCGCGAGACCTTCACCCGCGTGCGCGAGGAGATCGGGCGCGTCGTTATCGGCCAAGACGATGTCGTCGAAGGCGTGCTCGTCTGCCTGGCTGCCAACGGCCACGCGCTCTTGGAAGGGATGCCGGGCTTGGGCAAGACCCTCCTCGTGCGGACCCTGTCGAGCGTGCTGGACCTCTCGTTCAGCCGCATCCAGTTCACGCCGGACATGATGCCCGCGGACGTGACGGGCACGAACGTGCTGGTCGCCGCCGAAACGGGGGAGCGCGCGTTCCAGTTCCGCCACGGCCCCATCTTTGCCAACCTCGTCCTGGCGGACGAGATCAACCGCGCGACGCCGAAGACGCAGAGCGCCCTGCTGGAAGCAATGCAGGAGCGCGGCGTGACGGTGGGCGGCGCCCGCCACGAGCTCGGCCAGCCGTTCTTGGTGATGGCGACCCAGAACCCGATCGAGC
The DNA here is from genome assembly GCA_019454125.1 of Fimbriimonadaceae bacterium. Taxonomy (NCBI): domain Bacteria; kingdom Bacillati; phylum Armatimonadota; class Fimbriimonadia; order Fimbriimonadales; family Fimbriimonadaceae; species Fimbriimonadaceae bacterium. Next base: position 2,550,465 of record CP075365.1, on the reverse strand, counting down.
AGGAGGGCACGTATCCCTTGCCGGAAGCCCAACTCGACCGTTTCTTTTATAAGCTGCTCGTGCCTTACCCCACCCGGGCGGAACTGGCCGAAGTGGTGGCGCGGACGACCGGTTCGGAGGAAGCGAAGGCGGGGCAGGTGGCGACGGGAGCGGACGTGATGAAGATGCGCGACGTGGTCCGTGAAGTCGTGGTCGCGCAGCACGTGCTGGAGTTCGGCCTCAGCATCGTTGTCGGCACCCACCCGGAAGGGGAAGGCTCGACCCCCATCGGTGAGAAGTACGCGCGGTATGGCGCTTCGCCGCGCGGGGCGCAGTCCATGGTGACCGCCGCCAAGGTCTACGCGCTGCTCGACGGGCGGTTCCACGTGGCCAAGGAAGACCTCGCGAAAGCGGCGCTCCCGGCCCTGCGCCACCGCGTGCTCTTGAACTTTGAAGCGGAGGCGGACGGGTTTACGGCCGACCGGTTCGTGACGGACGTGGTCGCCCACGTTCGTTCGAACGACCGCGACCCGATCGGCGTGTGATGACGGTCCTCGCCCCCGCCGAGCTGCGGTTGCTGGAAGGAGCGCGGCTTTCTCCGCGCAAGCGGTTCCCAGGGCGGGTCCGCGGCGAGCGGCTCACCCAGGCGCGCGGTATCAGCGTCGAGTTCAGCGACTATCGCCAGTACGCGGCGGGCGACGACTTGCGCCACCTGGATTGGAACGTCCTCGCCCGATTCGGCCACGCCGTGACGAAGACCTACCGCGACGAGGAGGACCTGGCCGTCCACATCTTGCTCGATGCGAGCGAAAGCATGGCCTTCGGGGAGCCCGAGAAGTTCGACGCGGCGCGGGGGTTGGCCTGCGCGCTCGGCCTCGTCGCCTTGAACGGGGGGGACGCGGTGATGCCCCGCCGGCTGGGAGAACGGGACACTCCACGGGGCGCGCTCCGCGGCCGCGCCGCCTTCTTGAGGTTGGCCAACTGGGCGAACGGCGTCGTGCCAGAGGGGCACGCCTCCCTGGCCGAAGGGTTGCGCAGCTTTGTGAAGAGCCGGGCGCGCACGGGCCTGGTCGCGCTCGTGACGGACGGGATGGACCCTGAGGTGTTTGATGCCCTGCGCATGCTCGGCGGGCGCGGCCACGAGGTCTGGCTCCTCCAGGTGCTCAGCGCGATCGAACTCGACCCGGACTTAGAAGGCGACCTGCGCCTGATCGACTCCGAATCGGAAGTCGGCAAGGACGTTACCGTCAACTCGCTCGCCATGCGCGAGTACCGGGCGCGGCTGGCCGAGCACAACGGTCGGCTACTGGAGGAGTGCCGCCGCCTAGGCGGGCGGTATGCCCTGGTCCCGGCGGAGCGGCCGCTCGTCCAGACCGTGCGCGACGTCTTTCGGCGAGAGGGGTGGTTCGAATGAACTTCCAGAACCCGGTCGCGCTGGCTTGGTTCCTGCCGCTCGCGACCGTCGTGGTCGCGCTCTACCTCTTGCGCATGCGGCGTCGGAACGTCCGCGTGCCCGCCGTCTTTCTCTGGCCGCAGCAGACTGAGGAAGTCCGCGCCAACTCGCTCTTCCAGCGGCTTCGCTTCAGCTGGCTCCTCGTCCTGCAGCTCCTCGCGCTCGCCTTGGTCGCGATTGCCTTTGCGCGTCCGCAGGTGGTGGAGCGGGGCCTGGCGGGAAAGGTGACGGTCATCGTGCTCGACGCGAGCGCGAGCATGGGATCGACCGATGTCGGCCCTTCGCGCTTCGAGGCGGCGCGTGCGGTCGCGGGCAAGATGATCGAGGAAGCGGTCGCGGGCGACCGTCTCGCCCTGATCGAGGCGGGCCCCGTCCCTCGCGTCGTCTTCCCGCTCGGGGCCGAGGCGGCCCGCCAGAAGCAGCGCCTCAAGGAACTGGAGGTGACCGACGGGCCAGCCGACCTCGGAGAGGCCCTTCGCCTGGCGGCGGGCCTCGTCTCCAGCACCCAAGGGGCCAAGATCGTGGTGTTGAGCGACGGCTCGTTCCCGCAGGTAAACGACTTCTCGCCGGGCCAAGCGGGCGTGCTCTACCAGAAGTTCGGGCAATCGGGCGAGAACCTGGCCGTCTCCTCTTTGGGCAGCGCGACGACCGCAAGCGGTCGGCAAGCTTATTGCGGCGTCCGCAACTTTGGCCTCGCCGCCGCGGAGACTGTGCTGACGATCAAGGCGGACGGCCAGGCCATCGATTCGCGCAAAGTCCGCGTCGAACCGGGCCAGACCTCCGGCACGACGGTGGACGTGCCCTCGGGGGCAAAGGTGTTGACAGCCGAGATCGAGAACGGCGGCGTCCTCAAAGCGGACGATTTCGCGGTCGAACTGCTCGACCCAGGCGCGAACCTGCGCGTGTTGATGGTGGGGAAGGCGGACGTCTTCCTGCAGAAGGCGCTCTCGCTCGACCCCCGCGTGACGCTCGACTTCGCGGAGCGGCTTCCGGAATCGGCCCGGCCGGACGGGTCGGGCACGGGCTATGACATCGTCATCTTTGACGGAGCGGCCGAAGAGCCGGTCAAGGCGCGGGGGGTCTTGACCCTCGGCGTCCCGGGGGCCCCCTCACCGGCGAAGGCGGGCGGCACGGCGACGAACTTGGAGTTCGTCTCGGCCAAGGACCATCCCCTGCTGAGAGGGGTGGACTTTACGGGCGTCTACATCGAGACGGCGACGCGGCTTGAGCCGAAGGCGATGGGCAGCGTGCTTGCCGAGACGAAGTCCGGCCCGCTCCTGGTCGTGGCGAACGGGCGGCCGCGCCAAGTGTTGCTCGGCTTCAGCCCGCTCGACTCGGACTTCCCGTTGAACGTCGGCTTTCCGATCTTCGTGGGCAACGTGCTGGACTATCTTGGCGGCAAGGGGACCACGGGCGACGTCGCCGTCCGGGTCGGGCAAGCCTTCGCACTGCCGGCCAACGGCCAACCCCAGGCGCGGTTGCGCGGGCCGGGAGGCGAACAGGTGGAGCTCGCCGCAAAGGACGACCGCTTCGACTTTCGCGGGCTTGGTAAGGCCGGGGTCTATGAGCTCACCGCCGGCAACAAGAAGCGGACGGTCTACGCCGTTCTGCGCGACGAGGAAGAGAGCGACACCAGGCCGCGCGACCGGCTGGCCCTCGCGGGCTCGACCGTGACGGCCGCCCAGTCGACCCAGAGGCTCGGCGATGTCTGGAAGCCCATCGTCCTCCTGACCTTGCTCGTCCTCGCGTGCGAGTGGTGGCTCTTCGCGAGGAAGTCGTGATGCGGTTCACCGATCCCTGGTACGCGCTCTTACTCCTCCCGGTCCTCGCAGGGCTCTGGGCGAGTTGGGGGTCGGTGCACGGCATGGCCAAGGGCCGGAAGCGGTTCGCCTTCGCGGTGCGCGCGGTGCTGGCGGCGCTGCTCGTCTTGGCCCTGGCAGGCCCGCAGAGTCGGCGTCCGAACCAGGGTATGGCCACCGTCTTCGTGGTCGACCGGAGCGACAGCGTCCAGGACGCGGAGCGCGACCGGGCGGACGCTTTCGTGCGGGAGGCGATGCAGAAGCTCGGCCCCGACGACATGGCCGGGGTGGTCGCTTTCGGGGCCACGCCCCTGCTCGATTCCGCCCCCGGCGGCAGGCGCGACTTTCCCGGGGTCCAGTCGAAGGTCGACGGTTCGGCGAGCGACATTGCGGCGGCGATCCGTCTGGCCTCGGCCAGCTTCCCAGAGGGCAAGGCGCGTCGTATCGTGATGCTCACGGACGGGAACGAGACCCGGGGCGACCTCATGCAGGCGGCGGAGGTGGCTGCGAGCGAGGGGGTTCCCCTCGACTTCTTTGCCCTCGGGATCAAGGCCGAACAGCGCGAGGCGAGCGTGGTCGAGCTTTCAACCCCGAGCGAACGCCGCGCGGCCGAGCCCTTCGAGGCACGGGTGGTGGTGGAGTCTACGGTCCAGCAACGGGCGACGCTCGTGATCGACCGGGACGGCGCCGTGGTCTCGAGACAGCCCGTCCTGCTGGACAAAGGCAAGACCTCCATTGTCTTGGACCAGCGGCTGGAGGACCCGGGCTTCTATCGGTACCGGGCCACGCTGGAGCCCGAGTTCGATTCCGACCGGCGCAACAACATCGGCGCGTCCTTCACGACGGTCCGGGGCAAGCCCAGGGTGTTGGTGCTGCAAGGCAGCACGAACCACCAAGACCTGGCCCAGGCGCTCTCGCGCCAAGGCCTGGACGTGGACCTTCGCGGGGGTGACGGCGTTCCCGTGCGGGCCGAAGACCTTCAGCCGTACGACGCCGTCTTTCTGAACGACCTCGACGCGAAGTTCATGGGAGCTCGGCAGATGCAGATCCTGCGGGCGGCTGCGCGCGACACGGGCATCGGGCTGGCCATGGTCGGGGGCGAAGGCTCGTTCTTGCCGGGGGGCTGGTATGGGACGCCGGTCGCCGACGCCTTGCCGGTGGACCTCAATGTGCGCCAACGGAAGTCCTTCCCCTCGACCACGGTGTTAGTGATCGCAGACGCTTCTGGCTCAATGGCCATGCCGGAGGACGGCGTACAGAAGATCCAGCTCGCTGCCAAGGCGGCCGAGGAGACGGTCAAGCTGCTATCCGCGATGGACCGGGTCGGGGTCGCGGGCTCGGCGGACGGCATCGAGTTGGTCGCCCCGATCCAACCCCTGAAGGACAAACCCGGCGTCATCAGCCAGATCAGGAAGCTACGTCCGGGGGGAGGCGGGATCTACGCCGAGCCTTCGATGCAGTTCGCCCAAAAGCAGTTGCTCAAGGAAGACACCAAGGTGCGGCACTTCATCTTGCTGGCCGACGGCGCGGACGTCGACACTTACGGCAATTCGCTGGCGATCGTCCGGGACATGTTCTTGCAGAAAGTGACCACGAGCGTCGTCTCGATCGGCGACGGCAAGGACGTGCCTTTCCTGAAGCAGTTGGCGGCGGCGGGCGGGGGCCGCTTCTATCTCACGAACAAGGCGTCGAAGCTGCCCGCGATCTTCACCCAGGACGTCGCGGTCATGAGCCGGTCGGCGATCGAAGAGATCACGTTCGTGCCTGAGATGCGCTCCGGCGAGGAGGCCCTGCGGGGCTTCGCCCCTTCCGAGCTTCCCGCCCTTTTCGCCTATTGCCTCGCGGACGTCAAGCCTCTGGCCAGGGCCAGCCTCCTCTCCCCGAAGAAAGACCCGGTCTTCGTCACCTGGCAATACGGCCTGGCGCGGACCTTGGCCTTCACCAGCGACGCCCAGTCTCGGTGGGCCGCGCGGTGGGTGCAATGGCCGGGTTTTGGGCGGTTCTGGGGCCAGGCCGCGCGCTCGATCGCCCGCCGCTCGACCCAAAACGACTATCAGTTCGCGGTGGCGCAGGACGGTGGCAAGGGCCGGATCAGCCTCAAGGCGACCGACCGACTGGGCAATCCGCTGCCCGCCTCCCAGGCCGAAGTGACGGTCAGCTCCCCCACGGGGGAGTCGCAGTCCGTCTCGCTGAACCAGGAGGCGCCGGGGGTTTTCTCCGGCAACTTCAAGGCGGACGAACTTGGCAGCTACATCGTGAGCGTGGCGGAGTCGGCCGGCGGGGGAGCGAAGAGGATCGCGACCAGCGGGTTCTCGATCCCCTATCCGCCGGAGTATCGCCAGGCAGCGGCGAACTCGGCGCTGCTGACGGCGGCGAGCGCCCTGACGGGGGGCGAGGCCCTGGCGCGGCCCGTGGATGCCCTGCGGCCTGTGCCGAACCCAGGGGAGACGCTCACCGACCTTTGGCCCTGGTTCCTCCTTGCCAGCCTGCTGCTGCTACCGTTCGACGTGGGCGTGCGTCGCGTGGCCTTGCCGCTGAAGGCGATCCTGGCGGGGGCGCTGGCTCGGCTACACCCGAACAGGGCACCGCAGACCGCGCCGGAGACCATGGCCCGGCTTCGCCAGGCGAAGTCGAGGGTGACGCCCGCAGAGGCTGGCCCGACCGCGGGCCAGAAGCCTCCTGCCCCGGCTCCAAGGGTCGAACCTCGGGCCGGAACTCCCCATGCCCCTCAAGATTCGCCGCCCGGCTCGACTGCCGGACGCCTGTTGGACGCGAAGCGACAGAAGCGGGCCGGACGCAACCCGTAATTCGACTGTGGAGCAGGAAGCGCCATTCCGACAATTCGGACTGGTACCGCGGAATGCCAGCCATGCCGACAAATGCCTCCGAAGAGCCGCTTGAGCCAAAGCCAAAGACCAAGCGTCGCGGCGGAGAGTCCCAGACCCTTGAGGCCGTAGCCCAGCTGACGGCCCTGGTGCAGTCGTTGCAGGCGGACGTCACCGATCTTCGCCAAGCCGTCCAAGCTGCCCCGGCACCGGCGGCCGTCCTGGAACCGGAGGCGCCCACGCCGGTCGCGATCGCCCCAGAGGTGGAGGAGCAGAGTGAATCCGTCCTGGCCCGCATTCGGGATCAGATCGGCGCGGAGATCGCCATCGACCGGGAGAGCCTCATGCTCGAGCTCCAGGTGGCGATGGACAACCCAGAAGAGATCGACTTCAATTTCGAGGCGGTGCCCGAGGAGCAGGTTCCTTTGCAGGCCCTCTCTCGCGAGGAGATTCCGCAGGACCTCGCCGACGCCATCGACCGGTTCAACGGCGAGAGGCAAGGGGCGTCCGCCGCAAGGGAGCCTAGAATGGCTGGGGCCGGGGCCGAGGATGTGGAAGAAGACAGTGCGGAACTGGTGATCGCCACGGTTACTGACGAAGAGATCGCGGCGCTCTTCGCCGCCACCGACGCCGTTTCTCAAAGCTCATCCGAGCCTGAACCCGCACCCACCCAGGAGGTCCCGAAGGCCATGGCACCAGAAAGTGACCGCACGATCCTATCGGAAGACGAGATAAAGGCGCTGCTCGCAGACACCCAAGCGGGTGACGCGGCTAGCCCCACCCCGGTGACGGACAAGCACCACGAGGCGAAGGACCCGGAGCCGGCGCTGGAGCTTGTCGCCGCGGAGGAGCCCACCTTTGTCGAAGAGGAGCCCGCAATCAGTTTCGAGCCTAAGCCGACCGAGACGGTGGCTTCGGTGCCTGCCTTCGTCTCTCCGACGATCGCGCACGGGCTGCATCCGCGAGACGCGGCACTTCGCTTGGTGCCGGGGGCGGTCGCGGCCAGCGCGCTTGCCGTGCCCCTTTCGGTCCATGGCGACCGGCTCTTGGTGGCGGTTTGCGAACCGGTCGACCAGGAAGGTCTCGATGCGATCGCCAAGGCGAGCGGAAAGAGGGTCGAGACCCAGACCGTCGACCTCCAGGATATCGTCGAAGCCTTGCGCCGCGCCTATGGCGGGGCACGGTCGGTGGCAGCGGAACCCGTCGCGGAAGACAGCCGCCCGTCGCTGGTCACGAAGCTCGTGGCTTGGATCAAGGGGGCGGCATGAAGTCCATCGCGGTGGTGAGCGGTAAGGGCGGGGTCGGCAAGTCGACCGTCGCATTGAACCTGGCGCTCGCCTTTGGCGACCTCGGGGAGAAGGCGCTCCTGGTCGATGCGGACATGGCCCTGCCGAACCTCGACGTCTTGGCCGGAGTCTCCTCGGCGGGGCTGGTGGGAGACTTCGCCTTGGGCGAGGCCACATTGGCCCAGGCGTGCGTTCGGCTCGCAGATAAGGTCGAGCTTTTGGGCGGCTCGCCCAGGCGCTCTGCGGAGATCGTCCTCCCTGTTTGCGACCGTGTCTTGATGGAAGGTCGTGAGTTCGACGTGGCTGTCTTCGACGCCGCGACGGGGTTGGCGAACGGCGCCGTCGAGCTCGCCGAACGTTGCGACGTCGTGCTCCTGGTGACGGAGCCGGAGCCAGGCGCCTTGCTGGACGGGCTTTGCTTCCTGGAAGCCGCTCGCCACGCGGAAGACTGCCGCATCCTGGTGAACCGCGTCTCGGGGCCGGCCCAGGCGCAGACCGCGGCCCAAGCCTTGGCGGCCGAAGCGGTGAGGCAGTCGAGCGTCAAGCCAGGCTTTGCGGGCCACGTCTTGGAGGACGAGCGCTTCCGTCGCGCCGCCCGCCGTCGCAAGCCCTACCTTCTTGCGCATCCCTTTGCAGGCCCGTCACGCCAGCTCAGAAAGATTGCGAAGGGCCTTTTGCAGCCTCGGAATGCGGGTGCAGAGCTCGAGCTTGCTCCGAGCGGTTCCGGCGGCTCTCTCCGCGAGGCGGCGTAGCCCTCGATTTTCACGGCCCCCCATAACGTATAGGAAGGTGGTGCTGCGGCGGGCCTTTACGTTGATCGAGCTTCTGGTCGTGATCGCGATCCTCGCGATCCTTGCCGCCATCCTGTTCCCGGTCTTCACCTCGGCGAAAGGGGCGGCCCACCGCGCCACCTGCCTGAGCAACATGCGCCAAGTCGGGCTGGCCCACACCATGTACGTCGATGAAAGCGACGGAAGGATGCCGGACCGGCGCGACCTGAAGTCTAGCCTGCCTGGGGGCTACCTGCCTTGGAACTCGTGGCCGCTCTCGGACCCCCGTGCCGGGTGGGCGGGAGCGGTCCTCCGCCCCTATGCGGGCAACTCGGTCGACGTCTTCTCCTGCCCGGCTTCCTTGGCCAAGTTCAAAAACGTGGTCCAGGTGCGCCAAGAGTTCCCGGGCGGGTCCTCGACCTATTGGCTCTGGCGCTATGACCGGATCGACGACCCTGTGCCGCGCGACAACTTCTGGGGAAAGACGCCGGACCAAGCCGTGGCCGACTTGCGGGAGCAGGCCGACCCGATCATCGGCGTCCCAGAGGGGCAAGCGGACGTCGAGCTTATGGTCGATCCGTACTTCCCCCGCACGATCAACCGCGTGCCCGACGCGCTCAAAGGTTTGGCCGTACATAGTGGCGGGCGCAACCGCCTGTTCTTAGACGGCCACGCCCGCTTCCTAAAGGACGTCCGGACTCCGAATTAGTCCTTCGTCCTTCCTCCGCCCAGCAGCATCTCGAGCAGGCTCATCGGGGCTTGGCCCTGTCCGCCGATCGTCTCGCGGGCGTCCAGGGCGCGGCGAATGCGCATCGCCGTCTCTTCCCAATGGAGCCGGGTCATCGTGTCCGCGGTCTTCGGTGCAGCGGCTTCCAGCTTTCCTGCGAGCGTGCGCAGGTTGTCCCACGCGAGGGTGCGCGCGTCGTTCGGCAGCCCGCTTTGCGGCCTCAACATGAAGGTCATGAGAAGGTCGACGTGGTTGCGCTGCAAGTCGCGTCGGATCTGGGTGACCTGGCGTCGGCCGGCGACTTCGGACCAGACGGCCGAATCGACGGTTTGGAATATCTCGGCGAGGGAGAGCTGGCCTTCCGGCGCTTTGAACTGGTTGTTCGCGACGCGCGAGAGGCGGGCCGGGCTCATCAGGTTGTTGAGGATCCCCTTCTGGGCCGCGGAAAGCTGGTCGAGGATCGGGAACGAGTTCGAGCCCGCGATCATGCCTTCCATGAGGCCGGCGTCCGGGTTCATGGTGAAGTAGACGAGGTCCGACTTGCGAAGCTCGAACGAGTTCTCCGCCAAGGCGGTCTGGGCGAGCGCCTGGAGCGCCTGCCGTTGCTCTTCGAGAGGGATCGGGGCAAGGGTCGGCTTCTCGCCCGCATCCCCGCGGAAGTTGGCGTTGCGGCGCAGGGCGCCGACGTAGCGGACGAGCTGGCTCGCGCTCCGCGTCTGGAACGAGAGCAGGGAGTTGAAGTCCCGCGTGAACTTGTAGTAGCTTTCGCCGTTCCGCGGAAGCCTCGAACTCAGGTTGGAGAGGAGGCTCTTGGAAAGGTCCCCCATCTTGGTCCAGTACTCGATCGGCTGGGCGCTGAGGTCGAACCGCGTGATATACGGGTCGAAGCCGTCTGCGACCTCGTCGCTCTGGTAGGCGAGGCCGGGCGAGTTAGTCTGGGTCGCGATTTCGGCCAGGCGGCGCTGCTCGCCGATTCGAGAGCCGCCGAAGTCGCTATAGCCATAGGCGACGGCCCAGGCGTCGTACTTGCCGATGCCGGGGCCATAGAAGGCGGTGCCCGGCGCGGAGAGCGCGAACGGGTTGAACGGCACGTAGTCCATGACGCTCGCCGAGGTGCTGTCCTTACTCACCAGGTCCGGGTTACCCAGCTGGTGGGCGTCCAACTCGGTGCTGGCGACGAAGTTGTGGCGAAGGCCGAGGATGTGCCCGAATTCGTGGGCGACGACGTGGGTGATGAACTGCTTCAGGTACTCCTTTTCGCTCATCCACGGGTGTTCTGCGGCCAAGAGCTGGACCGCGAGGTTGCCGACGTGGGCCTGGTGGAGGCCGTCGGTGGCGGCGCGGCAGTTGAAGGGGAGCGCGGCCAGAGATTCCGGCTTAGGCTCCGATTCGACGGTCACGGCGCTGGCCGGGTCGATGGCGACCTGGAACTCGCCGGTGGTGGCGCGAACGATGTTCGCGTCGACCAGGATCGAGGCGTTCAGGATCTCACCGGTGACCGGGTTCGGGCGGAACAGTGCGACGGCATAGGCGGCGTTGGGCGAAGCCACCCAGCGCACCACGTTGTAGCGCATATCGGCCGGGTCGAAGTCGGCGTCGTCCGGCATCTGCTTCACTTGGATGGCGTCCTTGAAACCGATTTTTTCAAAGGCCGGGTTCCAGACGAGCAGCGCGTCGCGGACCGCATCGCGGTAGTCAGTGGGGATGGCGTTGTCCAGCCAGAAGACGATCGGCTTGACGGGCTCGGAGAGCGCTTGACTCGGGTCTTTCTTCTGCAGGTTCCAGCGGATGATCCACTGCGTGGTCTGGTCGCGGTCCGCGTCCTTGGTGAAGTCCTGGTAGGCGACCGTGAAATAGCCGACGCGGGCGTCGTACTTGCGCGGCTTATAGCCGTTGTCGGTCGGGAGCGGGAAGAGGTTGTAGACGACCTTGACGACGATGCTGCGCGGGTCCGCGTTGGTGCCGCCGCCGAACAGATCGGCGAGGCCGCCGCCACCGCCGCCGCTCCCCTGGAAGTTGTAGACCGTCTCCGCGACGAGGTTCTCTGGGAAAAGCTTGAAGGAGCTGACGTACGACTTTTCGCGGTCCATCGAATAGCTCGACCCGCCGCCGAGGCCCGGAATGAGCCCGCCACCGCCTTGGAACAAGGCGTTGAGGCGCGCGATGTCGCCCCTGAAGAGGTCACTTACGTCGATCAGGAAGGAGTCCCGCTCCTTCGACCGGGCTTCCACGCGGAACTGCTCGACGAACGATTCGGCGAAGCTCCGCTTCACCGCGCGATCGATGGGCAGGCTCGCATCGGAGCGGAAGTTCAGGTTCGGGACGACCATCGCGACCCGGTCCTTGGAAGTCGGCTCGAGCTTAAAGACGAGGTCGTTGATCGGGTTGCCCGTCACGACCTGCTCCGAGTTGCCCGACCCGGCCGTGGCCTGGAGCATCATCAGCTTCCCGACCTGGTCGTTCTTCACCTCGAGGTAGATGGACTTGCGTCCTTCTTCGTCCTTGGTGTAGGCGGTGACGAAGCCTTCGAGCTTGTCGTAGCCCTTGACCACGTCCTCGATCTTCTTGGCTTCCGGCTCGGCCCCGGCCTCGCCGCCCGGGCCACCCGGCATCGGGCTGCCCGCGGTGCGCTCGCCGGTCCCCGTCGCCTGGGCATAGATCGTGCCGGTCGGGCCGGGGAAGGGGACGTTCGAAAGCTCGAACGTGTTCTTGACGACGTCGCCCGTTGCGACCTCGACCCAGAGGACCGATTTTGAGCCCAGGGCAGGCGTGCCCGAACTCTCGGTGTAGCGCATGTTGATCTTCGCGCATTTCACGCCGGCGACTTCCTCAAAGGCGACGAGCTCGAAGTTCGCGCTGGCCGCCTTGGACCGCAGCGTCGCGTCTGCCTTGTAGTCGTACTTCCACTTGTCGCCGACGCCGACCGGCTTCTCGGAGAAGACGGGTTGCTGGGCGATCCAGAGCCGGACGGAGAAGCCTTCGTCGTCTTCCGACCGCGAGTCCTTATAGGAGGCCAGGGTGCCGTCTGCGCGCACGACGGTCGTGCTCGGGGCCTCCTTCTCCTCGCTCGCGGGCATCGTCTGGCCGTTGATGGACTGCGAGCTCGACTCTGTGAGCCGCTCGAAAGTCACGGTGCCGTCCGCGGATTTCATGACGGTGACCTTGTAGGTCTCGTTAATTTCAAGCTTCAGCTGTTGCCCGCCCGCATCCAGTTGGACGTTCGCGGTGGACTTGTACCGAGCGATCTGGCCCTCGGTGCCGAGCACTTGAAGCTTGACCTTCTCCTGGACGGCCGGCGCGGCCGCGACAAGGGAAAGGGCGAAGAACAGGCCGTAGAGTCGACCTTGACCAAGGGAAGTTCTTTTAGAAGTCACGGTGTCGTTCCAACAAGGAGGCGTGAAACCTACTTGCACAGGGACAATTATGGTTCACAGAAGGCGGGTGGCTTCGGGGCCATAATGCCAGGACGTGGCCGCATCAATTGGAAAGGTGGACCAACTGGCGAAGGCGCTCGCGCGCAACGGGGTGGACGTCTTCCTCGCGAGCTCCCAAGTGACGCTCGAATACCTCACCGGGTTCGCTGAGGACGGGCACGAGCGGCTGCTCTTCCACGCGACGAAAGCGGACGGCAACGGTTGTCTGGTCTGCCCGAGCTTGACCGAGACCCACGCTCGCAAAGCCGGACTCACAGATGTGCGGCCATGGCACGATTCTGAAGGGCCGGACCAAGCCGTGCTGCGCCTGGCGGAGGAATGGAACCTGCGCTCGGCGGTGATCGCCGTGGACGACGAGATGCGGGCCAGCTCGCTTCTCAAGCTCCAAGAGCTGTTGCCCGGCGCGCTGTTCCGACCGGGATCGTCGATCCTCGCCGAGCTGACCAAGGCCAAGACGGCGGAAGAACTTGCGAGCCTGCGACGGGCGGGCCAGATCGCCGACGCGGCCCTGCCGAAGCTCCTCGGGACCGCGATCAAGCCAGGTGTGACCGAGCGCCAGGCGGCCAGGGCCCTCCTGGAGGAGATGGAGAGGCTCGGCGGCACGCCGACCTTTTGCATCGCTGCGTTCGGGCCAAACTCGGCGGAGCCCCACCACGAGACGGGGGACCGGGTGCTCGGTGACAACGAGGTCGCCCTCCTCGACTTCGGTTGTCTTGTGAACGGCTACCACAGCGACATCACCCGATGCCTTGCCTTTGGCGATCCCGATCCCGAGGTCGCAAGGGTGTATGAGGTCGTCCATGCCGCGTTCCTGGCCGGGATGGAGGCTGTGCGTCCCGGCGTCCCGGCCGAGGAGGTCGATCGGGCGGCGCGCAAGGTGATCGAAGACGCGGGCTACGGCCCGAACTTCGTGCACCGCCTGGGCCATGGGGTCGGCCGGCGCGGACATGAGCCTCCATACATTTGCGAGGGCGAGACGCAGCCCTTGGGCGTGGGGAACGTGTTTAGCATCGAGCCCGGTGTCTATCTTCCCGGGCGATTCGGGATCCGGATCGAGAACTTGGTGGCGGTGACCGATGGCGGGTTCGAGAGCCTGAACGAAATGCCAAGCCCGACGCTACCGGTCGTGTAGCGCGCGACTGGGGTCGGGCAGGGCTAAACTCGGCTTGTGGATCGAAGAGAGTTCCTCGCCGGCGCGGCCGCGACAGGCCTCGGCCTCACGATGCCTTATGTGACGCAAAGCCAGCCTTTCGCCCGAGTTCCGAAGCGTGCGGGCGGTGACATGAGCCAATTCGCCGACAAGCCGATGGAGACGGTGCGGGTCGGCTTTATCGGGGTCGGGGCGCGGGGTTCGGGCCACGTCGAGCAGATGTTGCTCCTCGAAGGCGTCGAGGTGACGGCGGTCTGCGATCTTTACAAGGACTGGGCGGAGCGCTCGGCCAAGGCCTGCACCGACAAGGGCCGCAAAGCGCCGACGCTCTACACCGACGGCCCGCAGCATTGGCGCGAGATGGTCCAGCGGGACGACGTGGACATCGTCGTCATCGCCACGCCCTGGGCCGAGCACGTGCCGATGGCGGTGGGGGCGATGAAAGCGGGCAAGCACGCGTTCCTCGAAGTGCCTGCGGCGACTACGGTGGAAGGCTGCTGGGAGCTCGTGGACACAGCCGAGGAGACCAAGCGCCACTGCATGATGATGGAGAACGTCAACTACGGCCGCGACGAGCTGCTGCTGCTGAACCTCTGCCAGAAGGGAGTCTTAGGCGAGCTCCTGCATGCCGAGGCGGCGTACATCCACGACCTGCGTTGGCAGATGAAGGAGATCGAGCGGGGCACAGGCTCCTGGCGGACGCTTGAATACACCAGGCGCAACGGCAACCTCTATCCCACCCACGGCCTCGGCCCGGTGGCGCATTGCCTGGACGTCAACCGGGGCGACCGCTTCGACTACCTCTCGTCGGTCTCGTCGAACGCCCGGGCCCGGGCGATTTACGCCGAGAAGGAGTTTCCGGAGGGCCATCCGCGGCGCGACCTGAAGTTCCAGTGCGGGGACATCAACACGACGATCGTACGGACCGTGAAGGGGCGGACGATCATGGTGCAATGGGACGAACAACTCCCGCGTCCTTACACCCGGCACAACTTGGTGCAAGGCACGAAAGGCGTTTGGGGCGGCTTCCCGAACCGCGTGGTCGTCGAGGGCCGGTCGAAGGACACCGACCGCTGGGAGCAGGGCGAGGGGCTGAAGGCGTGGTACGACGAGTTCGACCACCCCCTCTGGACGAAAGTAGCCAAGGACCCCGCGAACCAGGGCGGGCACGGGGGGATGGACTTCGTGATGCTGTGGCGCATCGTGCACAACCTGCGCGAGGGCAAGCCGATGGACCAGAGCGTTTACGACGCGGCGGCATGGTCCGTGGTCGGGTGCCTGAGCGAGTGGTCCGTTGCGAACCGAGGACAGTCGGTGGACGTCCCCGACTTCTCGCGCGGGGGCTGGGAGCAGGCGCGGCCGGTCGACCTCACCCCCTAGCCCCCTCTCCTTCGCAGGAGGAGAGGGGAGCTTGGGCGAGACTCCGCTCTATGGGCGGATAGGACTAAAAGGGCCAAGAGGGCACGGCGACGGCGTTCGGCGGTAGCCTCCCCAGCAATGTCCCTCGTCCAAGTCATCCCCCTCGGCGGTTGCGGTGAGATCGGCAAGAACTGCACCGTGCTGCGGCAGGGCGACGAGGCGATCGTCGTCGACGTCGGGATCAGTTTCCCGCACGAAGAGCACTACGGCGTCGACATCGTCATCCCCGACTTCCACTACCTGATCGAGAACCGCGACGCGATCAAGGGCATCTTTCTCACCCACGCCCACGAGGACCACGTCGGCGCACTCAGCTTCCTCCTGCCCAAGCTCAAAGTGCCGGTCTATGCCACCGCCTTCACCGCGGCGATGGTGCGGAGCAAGATCGAGGAGCGGGCCGGGCTGAAGGACATCGACCTGCGCATCGTCAAGCCTGGCGAAACGGTGACGCTCGACCAATTGAGCGTGGAGTTCGTGCGGGTGACCCACTCCATCCCCGAGACGTGCGCGCTGGCGGTGCGGACGGGGCACGGCATCGTCTTCTTCACGGCAGACTTCAAGTTCGACTTCACCCCGATCGACCGGAAGACCACGGACATCGGCCGGCTGAGCGAGTTGGGGCAAGAGGGGGTCGTGCTCATGCTCAGCGACTCCACGAACGTGGACCGACCAGGCTGGAGCCCGAGCGAATCGGCGGTGACGCCGGGATTCCGCAAGCTCTTCCAGCAGGCCGAGGGCCGCGTGCTCGTCACGATGTTCAGCAGCAACATCCACCGCATGCAGCAGGTGTTCGACGTCGCGCACGCCACGGGGCGCAAGGTCGCGGTCACGGGCCGGCGGATGGAGAACACGATCGAGATTTGCCGGAGCCTGCAATACCTCACGATCCCGTCCGACACCTACGTCCGCATGGACGACATCGCGAAGTACCGACCGAACCAGCTTGCGTTCTTGGTCACGGGCAGCCAGGCGGAACTGATGGCCGCGCTCAACCAGATGAGCCGTGGGGAGTACAGCCGGATGAAGATCGTGCCGGGCGACACGGTCCTCTACTCCGCCCGCCCGATCCCGGGGAACGAGGGGCCGATCTGGCGCATGGTGAACCGGCTGCACATGCTGGGCGCCGAGGTGATCATGGAGAGCGAATCGCCGATCCACGCGAGCGGCCACGGCTATGAGGACGAGATCAAGATGATGGTGAACCTCGTCAAGCCGTACTACATCGCCCCGGTCCACGGCGAACCGCGCCACCAGGCGCACTATTCGAACTTGGCGTTCCAACTCGGCTACCCCGAGCACCGCGTCTTCCGCATGCAGAACGGCGACACGCTGAACATGGACGACACGAAGGCTTGGGTCGGGGAGCGGGTCCGCGCGGGCGACGTTCTGATCGACCAGCACGGCAACGTCCCTGTCACGGACAAGCTCTTGGGCGAGAGGTCGGCCCTCGGCCACGACGGCGTCATCGTCGTCTCGCTCGGCGCCGACCTTGAGCGCGGGGCCATCGTGGCACGGCCGGAGGCGCAGGCTCGCGGTTATTCCGGCCCGACCGACGTGGTGGAGGACGCGCTCGACACCTTGTGCGACGCTCTCGGCGAGATGCGCCCGGACCGGGCGCGCGACCGTGCCGCCATCGAAAAGCTGGTCGTCGAAGTGGTCGGCCAGACCATCAGCCGGCGGTGCCAACAACGGCCGGTGGTCTTGCCGGTCGTGGTGGAGCTCTAAAAGAAAGAAAGCCCCGCCTGCACGAAGGCGAGGCGGGGGCAGACTGCAGAGAGGAATGAGATTTAAGGAACTGACACTCGCTCCAACCACAGGCGCGATTTTGGTTTGTTCGACGTCCGTCCTTGGGGCGTCGCGTGATAGACGCGGGCCGACCGGCGTTCCGTCCAGGTGAGTCGCACAGGTTTGGAAGGGTCTGGTAAGGCTGCGGTGGTGCTCCTGAGCGGCGGTCTCGATTCGGCGACCTGCGCGGGCATGGCTTTGGAGCGTGGGTACCGGGTTGCCGCCCTCACGATCGACTACGGCCAGCGGCACCGCGCCGAACTGGACGCGGCGCAGGCGGTGGCGCGGGCGCTGGAGATCTCCGACCACCGGGTCGTGACGGTCGACCTGCGGGCCATCGGCGGTTCGGCTCTGACCGCGGACATCGGCGTCCCCAAGACGGGCCTGACCGAAGAGATCCCAGTGACTTACGTGCCGGCCCGGAACACGGTGTTCCTCGCCCTGGCTCTCGGTTTGGCGGAGGTCGTGGGGGCCGAGGCGGTCTTCCTTGGCGTCAACGCGGTGGACTACAGCGGCTACCCGGACTGCCGCCCAGAGTTCGTCGCCGCCTTCCAGGCTCTTGCCCGCCTCGCGACGAAGTCCGGGGTGGAGGGCCGGCCTCTGGAGGTCGCGGCACCGCTGCTGCACCTTTCAAAGGTCGAGATCGTTCGCGAGGCGCGCCGCTTGGGGGTTCCGGTCGAGTTGACGGTCTCGTGCTACGATCCAGGTCCGGGTGGGGCCCCGTGCGGCTCGTGCGACGCCTGCCGGATCCGGGATCGGGCGTTGACGGACGCTTGACCGTGCTGGGGTAGGTTGGTCATTGTGAACCTGCGGATCGCCGAGGTCTTTGAAAGCATCCAGGGCGAGGGGATGTGGCTCGGCACGCCTTCGACCTTTGTCCGGGTCTCCGGGTGCAACCTCCGTTGCCGCTGGTGTGACACGCCCTATGCGAGCTGGGAACCAGAAGGGCCGGTACGCGACGTGAGAGAGCTTGCCGACGAGATAATCGTCCGCGCCCCGACCCATGTCGTTCTGACTGGGGGCGAGCCCATGCTGTTCCCTCCTCTGGAAACTCTGGCGAATCTGCTGGCACAGGCGGGGAAGACCTTGACGGTCGAGACGGCGGGGACCGTTTATCGCGAGCTGCCCTGCGACCTGATGTCGATCAGCCCCAAGCTCGCGAATTCGACCCCGGAAGGGGGGTGGCGGGAACGCCACGAAGAGACGCGGGCCAAAGCGCTCGAGGGGACGCTGCAGAAGCTCGTGGGGAGCTACTCCTACCAACTCAAGTTCGTGGTGGACCCCGAGGGCTCGCCGGGCGACGTAGCCGAGATCGAGGCTGTGCTTGCCCGGCTACCGGGGGTGCGCGCGGACCGGGTCTTTTTGATGGCAGAAGGGCGGGACGCGGAGACGCTCCACCGGCGGGAGCGGTTGCTCGTCCCCCTTGTCATGGGCCGCGGGTGGCGGTTGGCGCCCCGGTACCACATCGATCTCTTTGGCGACTCTCGTGGGACTTGAGGCCCGGCAATTACGCTGGGCGAAGAATTTAGCCGGCTCGTTCAGCGATTGCCCTTGCTTTTCCGAAGGATATGGCGTATCACATAGCCATGGCTGAAGGCAGCGTCGCCCGTGTCAGTCCTGGCATCGTATCACTCACCTATGACGGCACCCAGGCGTGCCACATTCATAAGGTCTTACCGGTGCTGGAAAGGACGGGGTTGAAAGCCACCTTCTATGCCGAGCCCTCCTTGGCGCTCGACCACGCTTCCGTCTGGCGGCAGGTCGTCGAGGCGGGGCACGAACTCGGGAACGGCACGCTGGTCTCTGCCGCGCTTCCGGACGGGTCGCTCCCCGCCTGGACGGTGGACATGGTCCAAAGCGAGGTCTTAGAGGCGGACCAGATGCTCCGCGAGGTCTTCCCCGCTCAGAGATCGTTCTCGTTCGCCTTTCCCTGGGGCCCGCCTCGGTGCGCTGAGAACGTGGATTACAGCCAGGCGGTCGCGCGCAACCACCCCGTTTGCCGGACCGGGATCTTGGGCTTCAACCCGTTGCCGGACGTCGACCTCACGGCGATCAAGTGCGTGCCCATGATCGGCGCCTCCTTCAGCGGGATGACAGACGTCGTCCGCGCCGCGATCGACTTGGGCCACTGGGCCGTGCTCTCCTATGACGGGGTGGGGACTGGGGACCGGAGCGTCGACGCGGACGCGCACGAGGCGTTCTGCGAATGGCTCGCCGTGCAGCAGAACGTGGTGGTGGCGCCGGTGATCGAGGTCTCCCAGAGGCTGGCCCCGGCGGACATGACGGTCGCCCGGTTGATGTAGCCGCTTCGACCTTGGGTCAGCCGAGCCGGTCATACTCCAAAGGAAGTTGGAGCCGACCCGCCACGAATTCATGCACATGGAGCCTTGGGGCTTCAAGGCCGCGTTCTACGCGCTGACGGCCCTCAGCCTCGCCGTGATGGCCGCCCAGTTCCTGCAGCGAGCCCGGGTGTGGCAGCAAGGCAAACCGGTCTGGTGGCGCAGCGACGGACTTGCGCAAGTCTCGGCCTACATTTTGGGCCAGCGCAAGGTGCAGTCGAGCCGCCCGAAGGGCGGGGCGCCGATGCACCTGATGATCTTCTATGGGTTCCTTTCGCTGTTGCTGGCGACGACCCTCCTCGGCATCGCGACCTACAGCCCCGTGATCGGGCTGCCGAACTTCCACCGGGGGGTCTACTACCTGGTCTATGAGACCACGTTCGACGTGCTCGGGCTCTTCTTCGTGGCGGGCGTGGTGTGGGCATTCTTCCGCCGCTGGCGGTACGACCGAACTTTTGGGCAACCCCAGCCCGATCCGGAGACGGGAAAGCCGGAGACCACGCCGAACCCATTGACGAGCGACTGGCGCGACTATGCGACGCTCGGCATCCTCTTCATGCTCGGGGTGACGGGTTATGTGCTGGAAGCGGCGCGCATCAGCAATTCCCCTCAGGAATGGGACTGGGCGTCGCCTGTCGGCCACCTCTTGGCGCAGGCGGTGCCGAACCTTTCGAACGGCGCCTATATCGGGATTTGGTGGTTCCACGCGGCTTGGGTCTGGGCCTTCTTCGCCTTCTTGCCGCAGATGCGGATCCGCCACGTGGTGACGGCGACCCTGACCGCGGCGGGCGCGCCTTCCAAGCCGATGGGCGAGCTCGTGCCCGTGACCATGGAAGAAGTCGAGGAGACCGGGCAGATCGGTGTCGCGGTGGCGAAGGACTATTCCCGGTGGCACCTGCTCTCGCTGGACGCATGCATGTCGTGCGGCCGCTGCACCGAGGTGTGCCCCGCTTACAACGTGGGCAAGGTCTTGAACCCGAAGCAGGTGGTTCAGGACATCCGTGACGCGGCGGTGACGGGCGACCCCGTCGCTCTCAAGGTGACGGAAGAGGCCCTGTGGCAGTGCACGACCTGCAACGCCTGCGTCGAGGCGTGCCCGGTTCTGATCAAGCACGTGGATATGATCGTGGACGCGCGGCGGAACCTGGTCGCCGAGGGCAAGCTGAGCGGCACGCCCTCGGTGATGTTGCGCCAGGTCGGTTCGACGGGCAACGCCTGGGGAGCTCCAGCGGCCAACCGCGAGGATTGGATGAAGGGGCTCGACGTGCCCCTGTGCCGCGACGGGGGCTCGTTCGACTATCTCTTTTGGGTGGGGTGTGCGGGGGCGACCGACCCTGGGGCGGTGAAGACGACGCAGGCCGTCGCCAAGCTCCTGAAGAAAGCGGGCGTGAAGTTCGCCTGCCTGGGCCGCGAGGAAGCTTGCACGGGCGACCCAGCCCGGCGCACGGGTGACGAGTTCCTTTTCCAGGAACAGGCGGGCAAGAACGTCCACGTCTTCGAAAAGTACGGGGTAAAGCGGGTCGTGACGGCCTGTCCGCACTGCTTCAACACGCTGAAGAACGAATACCACCAGTTGGGCGGGCGGCTGGAGGTGTTCCACCACACCCAACTCTTGCGCGACCTGATCGACGAGGGACGGCTCAACCCGGCGCGGCCCAAGGCGGGCGAGGTCGCCTTCCACGATCCCTGCTACTTGGCGCGCGTGAACCAGGAGAGCGACGCGCCGCGGGCCCTGGTCGGCGAGCGGACGAGCTTCAACACGGATGCGCCGGGCCTCGCGCACGACCTGTTGAAGGAGCCGGACGAGAACAAAGTGCTCGCCGAGCCCGTGCAGCACGCCCATAAGACGCTTTGCTGCGGGGCAGGCGGCGGCCGCATGTGGTTCGAGGAAGAGCCGGGCAAGCGTCCGAGCGAGCGGAGGGTCCGCCAGCTCTTGGAGACCGGCGCGAAGCAAATCGCGGTCGCCTGCCCCTTCTGCCGGATCATGCTCGACGCCAGTATCAAGCAAGTCGCGGGCGACGATGTGAGCCTCGTCGACATGGCCGAACTCTTGCAGGGCGCCAACGAGCCTGGCCGCGAATGATCGTCGCCATCGGCATCGACCTGGTCGAGACCGCTCGGATCGGTCGCGCTATGCGGCGGAGCGGCTTTCTCGACCGCGTGCTGACCCCGGACGAGCGCGAGTACTGCAAGAGCGCCGCGCAAGTGGCCGGACGCTGGGCGGCGAAGGAGGCGGTAAAGAAGTGCGTGCCGGGGGTCGCTTCCTGGCACGACGTCCGGATTTTGGCGGCGCAGAGCGGCGCGCCGATTGCGAGTCTGCGCGAAGGAATTCTCTCGCCCCGGCAACGCCTGCACGTGAGCATTTCGCACGAGAAGGGCCATGCCGTGGCCGTGGCCATCCTGGAATCGGCCTAGTGACTTAACATTCCGTTAACATTTTGCGGCATCAATGAAGAGCGGAGAGCTCGAACGGAACATGAAGCACGTTGGTCTTTATGCGGTAACAGTCGCCTTGGCCGGGATTCTTGCGGCCGGGTGCGGTGAAACGGCCCCTACCGGTGGTGCCACGGGCTCGACCTCTGGAAGTGCGGGTGGCGGCACGTCGGCAGCAAAGGTCTCCGGCGCGATCAACATCGATGGGAGCAGCACGGTGACGCCGATCTTCGCGGCCGTCGCCGAGGAGTTCGACAAGGGACACCCGGACACGGAGGCGGCGGTCGGCACTTCCGGTACAGGTGGCGGCTTCAAGAAGTTCATTGCGGGCGAGATCGATATCGCCATGGCCTCCCGTCCGATCAAGGAGGAGGAAGTGAAGGCCCTGCAGGCGAAGGGCATCGAGTTTATCGAGTTGCCCGTCGCCCTTGACGGTCTTACGCTCGTCGTCAACCCTGGGAACACGTGGGCGGAAAGCCTGACCGTCGACGAGTTGAAGAGGATTTGGGCTCCGAACAGCAAGGTCAAAAACTGGAAGGACGTGCGTGCAGGGTTCCCAGACCTGCCGCTTAAGCTCTACGGTGCTGGTACGGACTCGGGCACCTTCGACTACTTCACCCTTGCCATCAATGGCCAAGAGGGGGCTTCGCGCACCGACTACCAGGCGAGCGAAGACGACAACATCTTGGTCCAAGGCGTCAAAGGCGACAAGGGAGCACTTGGCTACTTCGGCTACGGCTATTTCGAAGAGAACAAGGATGCTCTGAAGCCGGTCAAGATCGACGCGGGCAAAGGCCCGGTCGAGCCTTCGCCTCAGACGGTTGTGGACGGTAGCTACCAGCCCCTGAGCAGGCCGCTCTTCATCTATGTCGCTAAGAAGGCCGCCGACGAGAAGCCTCAGGTCGATGCCTTCGTCGACTTCTTCTTCGCTGAAGGCGGTGACCTGGTGCGGCAAGTCGGATTCATCCCGATGCCGGCTGACATCATCGAATCGGTCAAGAAGCATTGGGACGAGCGCAAAGTCGGAACGGTCTTTGCCGGTTCTGAGGTCGGACTTGGGATCAAGGAAATCTTGAGCAAAGAGTCGGGCGGTGCCAACGGCGCAAAAGCGGGGTCTGGTCACTGACACGCGAATCGTTTGGCTCATTGGTACGGCAGCGGCTGCCGGCGAACAAGCTGACGAAGGCGGTAAGCCGACAGTCTCTTCGAGAAGACGCCCTGACTTTCGTCTGCCTTTTGGCGGCTATGGTCTCGGTCGCCACGACCATAGCCATCGTCGGCGTCCTCGGTGTCGAGGCTTTCGCTTTCTTCGCCAAGTCAGGGGTGTCGGTCGGAGAGTTCCTCACCGGCACGGTTTGGACCCCCACCTTTGCGAACCCTCAGTTCGGCGTCCTTCCGCTCATCAACGGAACGATGCTCATCACCGTGGGCGCGATGGTGATCGCCCTGCCCCTCGGCCTGGCAAGCGGGATCTTCCTGTCCGAATACGCCTCGCCAAAGCTTCGCCGGGTCTTAAAGCCGCTTCTTGAGCTCCTTGCCGGAGTCCCCACCGTCGTCTTTGGCTTCTTCGCGCTCTTTCAGATCACCCCGTTCCTCCGCTCGATTTTTCCGAGCGTCGAGGTCTTCAACGCTGCGTCAGGTTGCATCGTGGTCGGCGTCATGACCCTGCCGCTCGTGACGACCCTCTGTGACGACGCGATCAATGCGGTCCCCCGGTCATTGAGGGAGGGAGGATTGGCCCTCGGGGCCACCAAGTTCGAGGTGACCCGGAACATCACGCTGCGGGCCGCGCTTGGGGGGATCGCCGCCTCGTTCATCCTGGCGGTCTCGCGTGCCGTCGGCGAAACGATGGCCGTCACCTTGGCGGCCGGGCAGACCCCCAAGATGACGCTGAACTTGGGCGAGAGCATCGCGACGATGACCGCCTACATCGTCCAGATCTCGAAGGGCGACACTCCCGCGGGCAGCGTCGAGTACCTCACGCTCTACGCCGTCGGTGCGACGCTCTTCGTCATCACGTTCTTGCTCAACGTCCTGGCCCGACGTATCGTCCGGCGATACCGGTTCGCCTACTGAAGCATGGTTACTGACCAGAGCCTCCTTCGGCGTCGCCGTCTGAGCGACAAGTTGTTCAAAGCGGCTTGCTTCGCCGCCGCGATCATCGCCGTTCTGTTCCTGGTATTCCTGCTGGTCGCGATCTTGCGGGACGGCTTGGGCCGGATCAGTCCCGATTTCTTCTCGAACATCGGCTCTCGTTTTCCGGACAAGGCCGGCCTCAAGGTCGCCCTTGCCGGCACGATCTGGGTGATCGGGCTGACGGCCCTCATCGCGGTCCCGTTGGGGCTGGCTGCCTCTGTCTACCTTGAAGAGTTCGCCCCGCCCGACCACTGGGCCACTCGCCTGATCCAGCTCAACATCTCCAATCTTGCTGGAGTCCCGTCGATCGTTTACGGACTCTTGGGGCTCGGCGTCTTCGTCAGGTTTTTCGCCCTGGACCGCTCGGTCATCGCTGGGGCGCTGACCATGAGCCTGCTCATCCTGCCGACGATCATCGTCGTTGCACAAGAAGCGATCCGGGCGGTCCCGAGCGCTTATCGCGAAGGTTCGCTGGCGCTGGGAGCGACCCGCTGGCAAACGGTCTTTCGGGCGACCTTGCCCAATGCGATGCCCGGCATTATCACGGGCATCATCCTAAGCGTCTCGAGAGCTATAGGCGAAACCGCACCTTTGATCACGATCGGGGCGGTCGCCTTCATTGCGAGCCCGCCCGATTCGCTCGGAAGCAAGTTCACGGTGATCCCGATCCAGATCTTCGATTGGGCGAGCCGACCGCAAAAGGGCTTCCATGAGGCCGCCGCCGCCGCCATCACGGTCCTGATGGGCGTGCTCGTCGTCATGAACAGCCTGGCGGTGATCCTCCGAGCCCGCAGCCAGCGTAGAAACTAGCCGCCTAAGCGCTCTCGGGTGCGGCACCGTAGAGGTCGTGGACGCTGGCCCGGGTCACCTGGACCTCGACGAAGGTGCCCGGTTCGGCCGCTCCCGTGGCGATGACGCGCCCGTCAATGTCCGGCGCGTCGCGGAAGGACCGTCCGCTCACGCCAGCCTCATCCGCCTCGTCAACGAGCACCCGGATCGGCCGCCCGACCCACTCCTTGTTCTTCTCGAGCGAGACGACTTGCTGCAGCCGCATGAGGCGGTCGTAGCGCTCGCGCTTGGCGCGGAACGGCACTTGGCCGCTCATCTCATAGGCGGGGGTGCCCTGTTCGCGGCTGAACATGAACGCCCCGACCCTGTCTAGCCGCGCATCGCGGGTGAAGTCGAGCAGTGCTTGGAACTCGGCCTCGGTCTCGCCCGGGAAGCCGACGATGAACGTCGTGCGGATCGCGACCTCGGGCAGGGCCGCGCGCAGCTTCTCAAACACGCGGAGATAGCGCTCGCCGTCCCAGGGCCGCTTCATTCGGCGAAGCGTTTCTGGGTGGACGTGCTGCAACGGGATGTCGACATAGGGCACGACCTTGGGCAGGGTCGCCATCGCTTCGATGACCTCGTCGGTCAACCGGTTTGGATAGAAGTAAAGGATGCGGATCCATTCGACCCCTTCCACCCCGTCCAGCTCGCGGAGAAGGCGTGGCAGGGTGAACTCGCGGTAGAGGTCATAGCCGTACTGGGTGACGTCTTGGGCAATCAGGTTGAGCTCTTTTGCGCCGGTCGAGGCGAGGTGCCGGGCCTCGGCCACGAGCCGCTCCATCGGCTTGCTTTGGTGTGCGCCTCGGAAGCTCGGGATGGTACAGAAGGTGCAGCGATGGTCGCACCCCTCGCTGACCTTGAGATAGGCGCTCCAGGGCCTGCCGGTGCGGGCCCTTGTCGGCACATCGGCCCAGCGGTGGTGGGGCGGCTTGATTTCGATCGAGGTGGTTCCGTTGAGCCCGGTCACGATCTCGCCGAAGCGCGCCATCTGGCCGACTCCGACATAGGCGTCCGCGCCGGGGGCGGCCTTTGCCAGCTCCGCGCCCATGCGCTGGGCCAGGCAGCCTGCGACGACGACCCTGCCACGGCCCTTCTTTGCCACCGCCTCGCGAATCGCCTGGATCGACTCCTGCTTGGCCGCTTCTAGGAAGCCGCAGGTGTTGATGACGGTGACGTCCGCCTCAGCCGACCCGTCGACGCTATAGCCGCTCTCCCGGAGGACGCCGGCGATCTCTTCGCTGTCGACGTCGTTCTTGGCGCAGCCGAGCGTGACGATACGGACGTTCTTCGGCATTGCGGACTAGTATGACGGGGCGAAGTCGCGGGCGTGCAAGAATGCGGGACGGATGAAAGTGCGGGGCTGGCTGGTGGCGATCGCCTGCGTGCTGCCGTTCCTTGCCACTTGGACGTACGGGCTTTTCGATCTGGACGAGGGGTTCTATGCCGCCGTCGTCGCGGACATGATTCGTCGAGGCGACTGGATCACGCCGACGTTGAACGGCTCGCCTTGGTTCGAAAAGCCGATCCTGGCGTACTGGCTGGCGATCCCCTCGATCCAGGTGTTCGGCGAATGGGTGGGGCCGAGGCTGCCGAGCGCGCTCTGCACTTTGGCGACGGCGCTCGTCCTTTCGCGGTTCGTGCGGCGGCACGGCGGTGCGGACGGCCCGTTCCTCTCGCTCTTTGTCCCGCTCGTCTATTGCGGCAGTTTGCTCGTCGTCGCGATCGGTCGGTTGATGATGACCGACGCTCCTCTGGTGCTCTGCCTGACCCTCGCTGGCACGACGTTCTTCGACTCGCTCCATGGCGACCGCCGGCTCCGGCTCGCCTCGGCGGTCTTCGTGGGCCTCGGAGTCCTGGCGAAGGGTCCGGTGGCGGCCGTCCTGTTCTTGGGTCTCGTCGCCATGCTCTACGCCAGGCTGCCGGAGAGGCGGCCGGAGTTCAGGGGCTATTGGGCGCTTGGCGTGGGACTGTGCCTGGGCGTGCTCGCCACTTGGTATGTGCCCTGTTACATGGCCAACGGCCAGACCTTCGTCCAGAAGTTCTTGATCGAGCAGAACGTGGGCCGGTTCACCGGCGGGGACAAGGCGCACGCCGTCCCTTGGTGGTCGCACCCGGTCTACTATCCCCTGATCGTGGTCTTGGCGGCTCTGCCCTATTGGCCGCGGGTCGCGGGGCAGCTCTTCCGCCGGGGGGAACGCGCCCACTCGGGACTTTGGGAATGGGCGCTGGGCACGGTACTGGTGCCCCTGGTCTTCTTCACGCTGAGCGGGACGAAGCTGCCGCACTACATCCTGCCTGCAATGCCGGGCGTGGCGGTGCTGGTCGGGCTGGCCTTCGCCCAGTTCGAGCCGCGGCGGCAGGAGGCTTGGCTTCGGTTCGGGCTCGGATGGTGCGCGTTCGTCTCCGTGATGGCCTGGGGCGTGTTCACCTGGGACTGGACGAACCGGATGGCGGACGTCCAGCGGCTGGCGATTCGGGCGCGGCGGGAGCCGGGGCCGCTTGTGGTCTACCGGATCGGCCGCGAGGGGCCGATGGGGACCGGTTCGCTGGAACTCCAGGACACCAGCCACCCCTCGATCAATTTTTACTACCGTCGGCCGGTGGTCGAAGCCGAGACGCCGGAGGCGCTGCCTTACGAGAAAGGCGGGTTCCTCGTCTTGACCCGGGACGGGCGCTGGGAGCGCGACGCCGCGAACCTGCCGGCGGGTTGGACAAGCGAACTGGTCCGCGAGGAAGGAGGACGGGGCGGCTACCGCCTTTGGCGTGTCACGGCTTCCGTGCGATGACGTGGAAGACGTGCCAATGTTTGGCCTCGCCAAGGGCGGTGTCGCCGTCGCGGTCGACCTCTTCGAAGTGGAGGAACTCCCAGCCGGGGAAGAGGGCCTCTACCTCCGCGCGGCTGTGAGTCAGGCACCGCTCGCTCCAATCGTCGTTTGGCCCCAGGAACTGTCCCGCGAAGACGCCGCCCGGGCGAAGGCTGGCGGTGAGCCGCCGCCAGGTCGCGGGGAAGCGGCCCGGCTCTTCGAAGAAGAGGGTGAACAGGGCAAGGACCGCGTCGTAGCTGCCTAGGCTCGCATTGTGAAAGTGGGCCGCTTCCAGGGCGACGCCCTCGGCCTCCCCGGCAGTCTCCGCGAAGAAGCGGTGCGCGTCCTGGTTTGGCTCCACCGCGTGGACGGTCCACCCGCGATCCGCCAGCCACCGCGCAGTGTTACCGACGCCCGCGCCCAGGTCAAGCGCGTGGCCGATCGGGCCCAGATGGGGCTCGGCGATCGTGAGGAAGGGGTTCGGCCCGCGGCCCTTTGTGGCGTTGAAGTAGGCGAGCGCCTGCTCGTCTCCGGCCTCCCAGTTCACAGCGTCACCAAGGGGCGCAGGCGCTCCACCAGGTCCGGCCGGATGCCTTTCACGTCCAGAAGCTCGTCGATGGAGCGAAAGCTGCCCCTTTGTCGCCTCAGCTCCAGGATGCGCCCTGCGAAGACCGGCCCAATGCCGGGCAGAGACTCGAGCCCGGCTTGGTCGGCTTTATTGAGCGAGACTTTCTCGCGGCGCGAAGCCGAGGGCTCCCCCCCGAAGAGCGAAGCTTTGGCGGCCGACCTTGGGGGAGGGGCGGCGGAGCGGTTGAGTGCGCCTTGGCCGATGGCCCCGACGATCGCGATGCCGGCAATGGCGAGTCCGAACGCGGAGCACCGCTGTCCCGAGGTCATGCCGAGCCAGGCCACTGCCGAAGTCTATCCGAGTGTGACCGGAATCTTCCAGAACTCGGCGCTAGAAAGCAGGGCGTGCCGCCAGCCGCGCACGCTCACCGTGCACTCAAGGGCGTGGAGGGCGTAAAGGCAGCGCTCCAAGATCAACGCCCCGGCGTGAATGGTGTGCTCGCGGCGGGCCTCCAGCCCGACCACGGCGCGACGGCCCGCGTCGCCCAGGCTTCCGAGCCAGCTTACCGCCCGGCTGACCTCCTCGTAATCGAGCACGGCGCCATGGACGCGTTCCGGATCCCACTCGGCGAGCTTCTCCCGGATCGAGACCAGGTTGGTGCCGGTGGCTCCGAGCGTGACGGTGCGTCCCGATTGGCCGGGGAGGAACTCCATGCCTATGGCGGCGTCAAGTTCGCGGACGGCGGCGAGGTTCTCGGAGTAGCCAGTGACGTCCGGCTTCAGGGCCCCTTCGCGCAGGGCGAGGGCGCCGATCGGAAAGCTCCGTCGAAAGAGTACGCGCCAGTCGTCGCGGACCTTTTCGGCGGCCACGATCTCGGTGGATTGTCCGCCGGGGTCGACGATGCTGACCCGGGTCTCGTTCGCGAACAGGGGGTCTTCGACGACGGCGCGGAAGCCGAGCTCCGCCTCGGTGTCGCCGGGGATCACGACGACGGGGGTGGCTTGAGCCTCGGCGGCGGCGAGGAACTCTGGGGTGTCGCGGGCGATGCGGGCGGCCATGGTCGCAGCGGCGACGGTCTCTTGCGCACCGAGGGCCGCAGCCTCTTTCCAGGCTCGCCGCAGGGCGGCGAGAGTCTGGCGCGCGCCCTCTGGGTCGAGGCGACCCGTGGACTTGGTGCCCCGGCCGAGGCCGGTGACGACCGAGAAGCCCCCGGTCTCCCGCCAGCCCCGGCCGTCCCAGGCGGCGACGGTGAGGAGGGTGGAATTGGACCCGACATCGATCGCGGCGCGGACAGGGCCTAGTCCGGACTCGGAACTCATCCGCCTCAGATCATGCTTGAGCGTGGGGAAGGGCTTGGGCCATACCTAGAAAAACGTCCCCTTCTGTCAAGACAAAAGGATAGTACGTTAAAATAGCGAGAAGTGATGCTCTTCGTTCTAGGTATCTTACGATGAGCCTCCAGAGAGTGCCCTTAGCATGAGCGACGATCAGATGACGACCACTCCCACGGCGACCGAGGCGGAAGCCGAGGCAACCAGTGGCGTCGCGCCGAGTCCCGAGCCCCAGGCCGAAGTGCCCGGCTCCGACGCCCAGGTTGCGACATCGATGAACGGAACCGAGGAAGCTGCCGCTACGCCGGAAGCCGACTCCGCGGCCGCGCCGGAACCCACCGCAGAGCCTGTGGCCGAGTCCGCCTCCGAACCCACGGCTGAAGCCACCGAGGCTTTGGCAGAAGAGCCGTCCCCGGCCGAACCGGCCGCCTCGACCGAGCCAATCGCCGCAACCGAGCCGGGACCGGCCGTCGAAGCGGAGGCCCCAAAGGCGCCGGAGGCCTTCGGTGAGCAGCCCAGCGACGCCGACCTCTTTGAGCAGGCGCTGGCTGAAATGCAGCCGGACGAAGCGAACAAGCGCGAGTCGAACAAGGGCGTCTCGCGAGGCGACCGCATCGAGGCGGAAGTCATCCAGGTCGAGAAAGACCGGGTGTTCGTGAACCTAGGCACCAAGGCCGAGGGCGTCGTCCCGCTCAGCGAGCTGACGGACGAGAACGTGGACTCGGCGATCGGCATCGTGAAGCCGGGCGACCGGTTCCAGGTCGTCGTGTTGAAGACGGGCAGCGCGGAAGGCAGCCATGTGGTCTCCAAGAAGAAGGCCGATTTCGACGCCACCTGGTACGGCATCGTCGACGCCTTCGAAGAAGGTCGTGCGTTCGAAGCGCAGGTCGTGGACCGCGTGAAGGGCGGCCTCGTGGTGGACATCGGCGTCCGCGGCTTCGTGCCGGCGACCCATGTCGGCAACGGTCGGCTCCGCAATATCGAAAAGTACGTGGGCCAGACCCTTGTGGTAAAGATCATCGAGATCGACCGCGAGCGGCGCAAGGTGGTCTTGAGCAACAAGGCGGCCGAGGACGAGCGGCGCGAGGAAGTCAAGGTCAACATCTTTGAGAACGCGCGGCCGGGCGAGGTCCTCACCGGCGTCGTCCGACGCCTGACCGACTACGGCGCGTTCATCGACTTGGGCGGCATCGACGGCCTTCTCCACATAAGCGAGATGAGCTGGTACCGCATCGACCATCCGCGCGAAGTCCTGAAGGAGGGCGACGAGCTCCAGGTCATGGTGTTGCGGCTCGACCCGAACGCGGGCCGCGTCAGCCTGGGCCTGCGCCAAGTCCTGCCCGATCCGTGGAACCTGATCAAGGACAACTACAAGCAGGGCCAGAAGATTAAGGTCAACGTCAGCCGGATCGTGCAGAGCGGTGCGTTCGTCCGTCTGCCCGAGGGCGCGGAGGCGTTCTTGCCGCTCAGCGAGTGCTCCAGCAAGCGCATCAAGAAGGCGGACGAGGTCCTCACCGAAGGCGAGGAGATCGAACCGATGATCATCGACCTGCGCGCGGAGGACCGCAGGATGGTGCTCTCGCTGCGCGAGAACGCCCAGCCTGGCGCCGACTACGGCTACGGCGGACGCGGAGGCGAGCGGCGGCCTGGCGGCCCCGGAGGGCCGGGTGGCGGCGCCCGGGGCCGAAGGCCGATGCGCCGCGACGAGCAGTCGACCGAGGCTCCCCAGGCGACCATGCGCGCCCCAACGGGCGGCGCGACCATCGGCGAGAGGCTTGCCGGTCTGAAAGGACTCCTCAAGCCGGGCGCCGAGGAAGAGACCGACGACCAGGGCAGTTAAACCGACCGTTGCCCTCACCGGGGGCATTGCCGAAGGGAAATCGACCGTGCTCGACTCCCTTCGGCGTCTCGGCGTCTCGGTCGGCTCCGCCGACGATATCGCCGCGCGTGTGCTTGACGACCGCGTCGTCCAGGCCGAGGTCGCGCACGCGCTCGGAGAGACCCCTCCTCTCGACCGGAACCGGTTGCGCGCCCTCATCGCGGCCGACGTCGTGCGCCGGCGGGCCGTGAACCGCGTCCTTCACCCGCGCATCGCGGCGGAGATCTTTGCGTCGCGAGCGTCTGTGGTGGAGATCCCGCTGCTGATCGAAACGGCGCTGCACGAGTTTTTCCCGCGCGTTTGGGTGGTGACGTGCGGCCCGGAAGAGCAGGAGCGGCGCCTCACCGCGCGCCTTGGTGACCCGGCCCTCGCGCGGGCTTTGATGAAGACGCAATTGCGGACCACCGCAAAAGTTCCCTTCGCGGACGTGATTATCCGAACCAACTCGCCACTGGCCGACGTCCATTCGGCTGTCGAACACGCAGCGAAGGCATGTGGATTGCTCCAAAAGCGGGCCCTTTGACCCCCTTTTGAATATCCCTTGCCTTCGTTAATAGGTTCAGGAGGGGATAAGCCGCCGTCGGCGGTCGTTGCCCAGCCTGGTCCGGTTCGGCTAAGATTGACAGTCTCGCCGCCAGCCCGTCTGGCGCCGCGAACAGTTGGGACAGCGACAATGGAGATGCGCAGGACGAACGAGGAGGAATCTCGAGCGTGAAACGACAAGGATTGGTGACAACGTCGGCATGGGCCGCATTAATGAAGATGGTGGCCGCCGTCTTCGCGCTTTGCGCAGCGATGCCCGCCGCCGCACAGCTCGAGACGCTTCCAAGTTGGGCTCTCGTCGAGTTTGTCAACAAATCGAAGTCGCAGACGATGCCGGTCGGCCAGATGGCCGTCCAGGCCTTGGCGAACGAACTTGCCCGCCGTGGGGAAGTCGAGGTCGTTCCGCTCGAAACGGTTTCGCGACAGATTGAGACGTTGGGCTACCAGATCCCCGTCGTACGAAGCTCTGACCTTCAGCGGCTCGGCCAGGCTCTGCAGGCGAACACCCTGGTGAGCGGCGAAGTCGTCAACTATCGGATTGTGAGCACGAGCGGCGGCCGACAGGGCCAGGTGCTCGTGCGGATCGTCCTCTGGGACGTCGCTTCCGGGCTCGCCGTGAACGGCGCCGCGCTGGGGGCGAACTCCGACATCCTCTCTGGCGAGGTCGCCGACGAAGAGCTGATCCGGCGGGCCTTTGACCAGGCCGCCTTCCAGGCTCTCAACAGCATCAATTCCCGGAACCTTCCGGCGGCAACGATCCTGAACACGCTGAACGACCGCGCCCTCGTCAACCGCGGGTCGCGGGTCGGCTTCGAGAACGGCCAGCGCGTCATCGTGACGCGCGGGTCGAGCCAAGTGGCCGAGGGCATCATCCGCGAGGTCGACCCGGACAGTTCGTTCGTGGAGACCACTCGCAGCTTCCGCGGCATGCAGCCGGGGGACAAGGTCCGCGCCGTCTTCGACGTGCCGGAGATCCGCAGCACGTGGTCCAATTCTGGCGACGCGCAGCCTGCGCGGCGCAAGCAGTCCGGCGACAACTCCGGCCTCGTCTCTCTCGTTCTGGTCCTTGCCTTGCTCGGCTTCTTGCTCGGCCAGGGCCGTGGGAGCAACCAGGACGCCGTCTCCGCCGTGAAGAGCGAAGCGATCGTCCTAGGTAACGACGTGCCGGCCGTCCGGGTCAGCTGGACTCGAGACAGCTTCTTCCGCGGCAACCAGATCGGCCCGGTGCAATACCAGGTCTGGCGGCAGAACAAGAACACGGAGCCTGTCGCGATCGCGGCCGGCAACCAAAACTTCACCTACGACGACGCCAACGCGAGCTTCCTCGGCCCGAACTGGGGAGACTTCAACGGGGTCATCGGCGGCCAGACGTGCACCAATGACTCGGTGCCCACCGTCGACTTTGAAAATATCACTCCGGCTGTGCCGGGCACGCCTTACCGACACTCGGTCGAGGTCGTCTACCGCGTCTCCACGCTCGACCTGCCCGGTGGCGGGACGACGGGTGGAACCGGCGGCACTGGCGGCACTGGGGGAACAGGTGGCACCGGTGGTACCGGTGGTACCGGTGGCACGGGCGGAACAGGCGGAACTGGCGGCACCGGTGGCACGGGGGGCACGACAGGTGGCACGGACACGGTCTACTGCTACTTCGTCTCGCCGCGCGTCCCGACGAGGGGCCAGGCCACTCCGCTGAATAGGCCGACGCCGCTGAACCCGCAGGACAACGAGATCGTCCAAGTGCCGATCAAGTTTGTCGTGAGCTCGGTGCGCGGCCCGATCGCGAGCATCCCGCTCGAGTACGTCATTCAGATATCCGACCGGTCTAATTTCCCGAAGGGGCGAACTTTTACGTCCGATTCCTTCATCGATCTTACGACGGCGACTGGTGGTCGGGTGAGCTCTCCGGTGATCAACACCGCGACGATCTATCCGACTTCTAACGTGCTCTACTGGCGGGCAGGCGTGAGGAACCCCGAGGACGTCCCCGGGCCTGTTCCGGACGCAAGCGGCCAGCGGTACATCTTCAGCGCCTTCAGGCGGATCCAAAGGACGACCAACCCTTAACCGGGGAATCGTCCGAAAGCTGAGTTGGCCCCTCCGACGACCTCGGAGGGGCAGGGACCTAAGAAGAGAAACATGCGCAAGTTTTGGAAATCGATGGCGGGGTTGGGTCTGGCGCTCGCGGCAAGCGCAGCGACAGCGCAAACGGGGTGGTTCTACGAGTGTATCGACCCCGAGAACGAACAGCCCTACAGTGACGATTACAGCCGCTACGACATCGGCAACGATCTCATCCACGCCCTGATCGGGTTGAGCGGAAACGTCACCTACGGTGGCCAGAACGGCCCGTGCTATGCCCCGACGGCCAGGACGCTGGACGCTTCAGGCCGCTTCGGCTATTACGTAGGCAGCGAAGGTTCTCTTCAGACAGACTTCGACAACTTCCAGGCCCTCACCATGGGCGCCCCCAACGACCCCGTCGGCGACTACACCTACGCGAAGATTCTGAAGGGCGGCAACACGAATGCCAGTTCCGTGCTCTTTGGCGA
The DNA here is from genome assembly GCA_019454125.1 of Fimbriimonadaceae bacterium. NCBI lineage: Bacteria > Bacillati > Armatimonadota > Fimbriimonadia > Fimbriimonadales > Fimbriimonadaceae > Fimbriimonadaceae bacterium. The sequence continues at coordinate 2,516,422 of CP075365.1, read as the reverse complement.
CGGCGGGCTTTACAGCGCATATGTCGGCGCCAGCAAGAGGTATGCGGTCGTCGCTTGGGCGGACGGCGACGTGGACGTGCAACTGCAGGTGAAGGTCATCGGCAACGCAGTCCGCAACCAGTGGCGGATTCGAAACCTCTCGGCCGAGTCCCTCGACCTGGGCCTCCTCTGGGGCAGTTACGTCGGGATGCGCACGAGCGGCGGCCAGCGCGATCGGTACGACGGCACGAACCAGGCCCATTCGGCCTTGAGCACGCGGAGCGGCTTCCGCAAAGGCTTTGACACGAACAACGACCGCTACCTGGGCTTCATCCGGATGCCAACGGGGCGGCCCGTTCGCAACGAGCGGCGCTACGATTCGAGCAGCCCGCGCTTCCCCACGCACGTCGATTTCCTTTGGGGCCAGGCGGAGCCTTACGGGATTCGGGTGGAGAACACTCCGGGGTCTTCCACCCCTGACGCCACCGCGGCCGACCTCATCGTCATCGGGAACCAGGGCGCCTTCACCTCCCCTGGTCTCCTCTGGGGCAACCAGATGCGCCTGAACGTTTTCGGGGACAGCCCGAACAACCCGGCGCCGGCCGAGGAAGCCGACATCTTCTTGAACGAGACGGCGTATATCCAGCGGTTCCCGACTAGCGCAACGCCCTCGGGCGCCGTTCGCGAGATCGTCCACTACATCCGGACGAACTGGTCTGTCGGCGACTACCGCGATCCCTACGCGTTCCTGTTGGACCCGCCGCGCCTCTTGCAGACGGACCCGAACGGGCTGAACGGGCTCTCGCCGAACCCGTTGACCCTCCGGGCTTACGTGGACAACCAGTACGCCACGCTTGACCGAGAGGTCGACCTGCGCAACGTCCGCTTCACCATCTTCCTGCCCACCGGTCTGAAGCTTGCCGACGGCGAGCTGCAGCAGAAGACGGTCGACCTCATCGCTTCGAACGCGATCGGTTCGGTCGACTGGAACATCGTGGCCGACGGCAAGGTCTTCGGCGACCTGCCGGTCCGAGTCACCGTCAGCCCGACCCCTGGCCCGGCGAAGGAGCTCACGGCGATCGTCAAGGTCGCGGCTACGCCGAAGCTGGACCTGCCCGCTGGCGCGAACCTTGTCACGATCCCCTACTCGTTCCAAGACTCCTCCTTCGAGTCGATCTTGGGCCTGCAGTCGGGCGTCGACTTCGTCGCCTATCGCTGGGACACTCTTCAGAACGCCTACATCCCTGCCTCTACGGTTGAGCGGGGGACGGGCTACTGGATCGTTCCGAAGAACGACCTCAGCTTCTATGAGTTGAAGGGTGCCCTGTTGCCGAACGACGCTCCGCAGGGCGGCCTCACGATTCGGCTCCAGCAAGGCTGGAACCTGATCGGCAACCCGTACAGCTACGAAGTGCCGATCACCGACCTCCTCGTTGTGGCTGAGGACACCCCCGAGGACGGCATCCCGTGGATCGAGGCGGTGGGCTCTGGCTTCGTCCAGTCCAGCCTCGCCTACTGGAAGCGCGACGAATCGCTCCCGGGAGGTGGCCAGTACGTGTTCACCGAAGGTGTCGGCGATGTGCTGAAGCCGCACACGGGATACTTCGTCTTCTGGCAAGCCTTCAAGCCTGGGACGATCATCGTGCCACCGGTCTTCATCGAGGGCCTGGACAATTCAAGGCAGACGGTCGACAAGGTTTGGAAGCAGACCGACCGCGAATGGCGGCTCCAACTCTCGGCCCGCACGGCCAAGGGCATCGACAGCCGCAACTATGTCGGCGTGATGCCGGACGCGAAGAGGGCCGAACAAGCCGCGATCCTGAAGCCGCCGGCCGCGCCGCAACAGAACGTCGAGCTCTACGTCGAGGACCAGAAGGCGGGCAAGGAAACCCGGTTCGCCACTGCCGTGAGCAACTCTGGCGCGCGTAAGGAGTGGACGGTGAAGGTCAAGGCGAACGAGCCTGGAGAAGTCACGGTCACGTGGCCGAACCTCCCCTCGGTGCCGCGCAATATGCGGTTCCGCCTGGAAGACCCGGCGACAAAGGAGACGCGAGACCTCAGGGCCACCTCGGGCTACACGTTCCGCATGGCCGAGTCCGGCACGAGGACGCTCAAGCTCATCATGGAGCCGGGCGGGTCTGCGCGACCCGTCATCGGCAACGTCGTTGTCTCGCGGCCTGGCCGCGGGCTGACCGCTCCGATCTCAGTGACCTATGCCCTCTCGGCTGACGCCCTCGTCTCCGTCCGCGTTCTTTCGAACACGGGCAAGGAGGTCTTCACGATCACGCGGGGCCGGGCCGACAACGCGGGCCAGAACTCTGTCTCCTGGGCCATGCGCGACAAGGCCGACCGAGCGGTCGCCCCGGGCGTGTACCGAGTCGAGATCCTGGCAGAGACCCCGAACGGCGAGCGGGTGCGAAAGATCGTCCCCGTGAACGTCGTGAGGTGACCGTCGCGTCCCGCCCCCTGCGCCGAGTGCGCCGGGGGCGGGGCCGGTGCTCAAGATGCACATCCGCCCCTCTCTCCGACAGCTCGTCGCGATAGGGGCGGTCTTGCTTGGAGCCCTCCCCGCTTTGGCCCAGCGCGGCACGGTCGAACTCAAGGCCTTCCCGGCCATGGCCGTGGCTGACGGCAACAGCACCGTCACCCTCACGGCCGAAGTCCGCGACCAAAACGGCCGGTTGGCCCGGAACGGGACGACCGTGGTCTTTGAGACCGACCGGGGGCAGTTCCGAGCCCGAAGCGTGATCGAGACGACGGACGGCTTCGCCCGAATCGCGCTCACTGCGCCCGGCACCGCCGGCACCGCGAAGGTCCGCGCTTCTGCACCAAGCCTGAGCGCCCAGGCCTCCATCGAAGTCGAGTTCGTAAGCGACCCCTCGATCCTCAGCTCGGCCAAGGAGTTTATCGAGGTCGCCTCCGACGGTCGGCTCCGCTATAGCACGCAAGAGCGGCTCATGGAGGCGGAGGGCGGCGAACACCCGGCCGAGCTCCGCTACCGCGAGATCGAGATCGTGGCCGACCACCTCCAGCTCAGCGTCTCAAACGGGGACGTGCGCGCACGGGGGGCGGTCGTCAAGATCGGGTCTCACAGGCAGCGCTTCCGGGAAGTGCTCGTGCACCTTTATCAGCGCAAGGGGCTGGGCCTGATCGACCAGGAATCGGTCCAAGTGAAGGCTGTGCCGACGGCCTCCGGGATCGTCCCGACGGTGGGTCGGACGCGCGAGCTCGTTGCACAGGACATCGCGTCGTCCGGCTTCTCGCGCCACCGGGGCGACCTCGACCTCAGCGGTATGAAGTTCACGGACCTTGACATGGCGCCGTCCCTGGTCCAGGCGCGAAAGGCCGTCGTCTTCCCGAACCGGGCGATCCAGTTCCACCGGGCGAGTCTCCACGTCGGAGACCGCAGCATCATGTCGGTCCCGCTCTTCGAGCTCGACGCGAACAACTCCAGCCCGATCTTGACGGAGCAGTTCTTCAACGTCTCGAACAGCTCGGTGGCCGTGAACTACCCGCACTACTTGTCGCTGGAGCCGGGGCGGACGAGCCTGCTCCGGTTCCGCTATGGCAACCGGCTCACCTCGGGGCTGGGTGCCGCGGGAGGCATGTTCATGGACTTTGAGCACGCTTGGAACCAGGGGGCCAGCAGTGACGGCGGACTCGTCGTCTCCGGCATCGGCCGCGACGACTGGGGCGCGAACGTGCGCCATTATTGGCAGCCGGACGCCCGTTCGCAGTTCACTGCGCAAGTGAACCTCCCCGCCCACCGCAGCCTTTATGCGAACACCAGCTATAACCGGCAGCTCGGCCATTACAGGCTCAACCTGAGCTATGAGCACGGCCGGACGCTGAGCGGATACCGCTACATCAGCGACTCGGCCCTGGCCAGCATCGAACAGCAGCCGGCGAAGCTCGGCAACCTTCCCGCCACGGTGTCCCTCGGGGTCACTGCGCAGGAGAGGCGCATCCAGGGGGCGGTGCCGATCAGCCAGCAGGGCGTGGACTTGCGTATGCGCATGGATTCAAAGCCCTTCAACATCGGTCGCTCCGGAACGCTCATGGCGAGCTATAACCTCGCCCGGCAGTTGGGGAACGGCAATGGGAGCGCGTTCTCGCAACAGGCGACGCTATCGCTGTCCACGACCCCGATGGAGGGGCTCTTCGTGCAGAGCACCTATGAGTACGTGCGCGATGGTTTCACAGAGTCGATCTTGGGGAGCCACCGGTTGACCACGGAGGCGACGTTCTCCTCAGGAAGGACCTCGTTGCGCGGGTTCGCGGGCCAGAGCCTCGATGCGGACCGCACCAATCTTAGCGCGAACTTCGACTATCGGTTCAGCCCCATTTGGCGGCTCAGCTACGGCTTCTACTCCGACCGCTTCCAGGCCGATTCCTTCCTAGAGCAGACCTTCATCATTGGCTATCGCCTGGGGTTCCGCGAGATCGGCTTCAGCTACTCGACCCGCACCCGAAGGTTGGGCCTTGAAATCCTGGGAACGAGCTTTAACTAGCCTGGTCGTGGGGGCGCTCTGCTCCCTTTCGATCGGCCAGCCGACCGGGCGGTTCGTGCCGGGGCGCGACCCCGTGGTCGCAGGGTTCAAGATCGACGCGGAGGGCTTCCAAGCCGACCATCCGGCCGCGGACAAGTTCCGCTGGTCGCCAGCCCCGAAGTCGCTTTCGCTTTCGCTCGCAAAGGGCCGGACCGGCTTCTACCGCTTGGAGGGCGGCAGCGGTGCTCCGACCGCCGTGCGCGTGAACCTGGACGCCCCTGGATGGGCCGTGTTCTTCCCGGGAGCCGCGCGATTCCGGGTGACCTCGAACTCCGCGCCTTACCTCTCTACGCCCGAGGCCACGTTTGGCACTTCGGTGCCGACCCCGCAAGTGCGGTGGATCGCTGTTACCTTTACGGACAACCAGCCGCCGGTGGTGCTGATCGCGGAAGAAGCGGAGGCAGGCTGGGTCTGTGAGGGGCGGCCTGGCAATTGGCAAATCCGCTCCACGGGCGGATTCCAGGGCTGGGTGCGGGTCGGACTCCCCCTCGGGGCGGTCGGGCATGCCACGCCCTCGGCAAGCGGGCTGGGGCGGGTGCTGAAGGCGCTGGCACCCGCGGCGATGGTGATGGCAGCGCCCGAGCCCCACCTGGTCTCCACCGACTACCAAGAGACTGCCGCCGGGATCCGCGTGGTCTGGCGGTATGACCGGCAGGGGGCCGTCGTGCCTCCCGCAGTGGTCTTGGGCAAGGCGGGCGGTTATGCCTTGCGGGTGGCCTCTTCTGTGGCCGACCTTGGCGCACCGACCTCCGAAGGTCCGCTTTACGTCACGGGGGAGCCCAAGCTTGCGGTGGAGTTTCCCGTCCCGCTCTTCGCGCGGGGACGGCCCGTCGCGCGCGGCAACCTGGACACGCTCGCCCAGCCGGAATCTGTTTCGATCCCGGGTCTGGCTGCGCGGTGCCTGGTCGCGTCATCCACCCTGGAAACCCGCGAAGCGGCCTCGGCCGCACGGCGCCGGTACCTTGCCGCCGCTAAGACTTACTCCGCGGGACCGAGCGGGGCGAAGCTGCCTTTCAATTGGGGCGGCGAGGGCCTCGAAGCAGCCGCCGAACAGGCGCTCTTGGCCGAGGCCCTCGCGCTGCCCAGGTCAGAGCCGATAGCGAACCCCCTGCTCGCGGCGCTCACGGACGCGGTGGACCCGCTCACCTGGAGAATCCCGGTCGACGACCTGGCGGCGGGTGCGCGGTCGGCCGAGCTGGTCGCCCTGGCCGCGTTCGTCCGAGGCTCGAGCGCGGATCGGGCCCTGGCCGGCCAACTGACGGCGGGGACTTACGCGGGGCTCGCCTTTCCCGCCTTTGCGCGCCGAGTGGGCTTGCCGCCGGAGACCGTGATCGAGCCCTGGTTCAGGTGGATGGCGCTGGGAACCGGTCTCTTGCGAAAGGACGGGCCGGATCTCGCCCAGTCACCGCTTAGGCTCCTCTCCAACCATTCGGTGACTGCCGACGAGACAGGGCGTGAGCTGCGATGGGCGCACTATGGAGGCGTCGATCCCGAACTCCGGTTCGCCTCGGACAGCGACTTTCGCTTGGAGCCTTTGGAAAACCTGAGATCGCTCCAGGTCGAGCAGGCTTTCGGCGAGGCGAAGGTGACCTACGTGCCGCTTGGCCCTGGCATCTGCCGCGCCAGGCTTACGCGCGAGCCTTGGGCGCGGCCGTTGCCGGTCGCTCCGGCCTGGCCCTGACCGTTTGGTCAAAATCGGCGTTGTAGTGGAGGCCGACGTTCTCCCTACGCTGGATGGCCCCGTCCACGACATACCTCGCGGCAACCAAAAGGTTAAGAGTTTCCAGTGAGTAGGTAGAGAAAGGCGCCTCGTTCGCGCTCTCGTACTCATCGCGGAGTTCGGCGACCCGCTCTTGGGCCGACCGAAGCCCGGCGGTGGTGCGGAAGACGCCGACGCCTTGGGACATCGCATTCATGAGGGAGTGGCGGATGCGGACGGCGTCGTTCTCGAGTACAGACTTGGGGGGCGGGGGCAGGGTCGCGGGGGTTCCCGGTGCTGGTTCGTCCTTGGCCGCGGCCGCGGCGGCCGAGGAGAAGACCATCGCTTCGAGCAGACTGTTGCTGGCGAGGCGGTTCGCGCCGTGGACGCCCGTTCGTGCGACCTCGCCGGCGGCGAAGAGCCCGGGCAATGTGGTCTGGCCCTTCAGGTTTGTCACGACTCCGCCGCAAGAATAGTGCTGTGCCGGGACGATCGGGATCCAGTCTTTTTCCATCTCCATGCCCAAGTTCCTAAGCGTCGACCAAATGGTGGGGAACTCCTGTTCCAGGAGGTCGGCGTCGAGATGGGTCGTGTCGAGGTAGACGCACCACGTGGCCAGCCGCTGCATTTCGCGTTCGATCGCTCGGGCGACGACGTCGCGGGGGGCGAGCTCCAGCCGCTTGTCATAGTCGTACATGAAGCGGCGTCCGCGATGGTTCCGCAGCGTGCCGCCGGCTCCCCGGACGGCCTCGCTGATCAAGAAGCCGCCTGCCTGGGCATGGTGAAGCGTGGTGGGGTGGAACTGCATGAATTCCATGTCGCGGATCTCGGCGCCGACCCCGTCGGCGAGTCCGATGCCGTCAGCGGTGGCCACCCTGGGGTTCGTGGTCTGGGCGTAGAGACGGCCGCAACCGCCGGTCGCGAGCATGACGGCCCGGCCCAGGAAATGGCGCGCGCCGAGGTCGGCGACCTCCGCGCGGACGCCGACGACGCGGCCGTTCGCAGTGAGGAGGTTCGTGGCGTAGGCGTTCTCGAAGAACGTGATGTTGGGGTTCTCGCGGACGGCCCCGCTGACGGCGCGTTCGACTTCCCAACCCGTGCGGTCGGCATGGTGGACGATGCGGTTGCGGCTGTGGCCGCCTTCTCGGCCGAGGCTCAGGTCGAAGCGGGCGCCGAGCGACCTCAGCCATTCGATTTCGGCCGGCGCCTGGCGCACGAGGAAGCGTACGGCTTCGACGTCGCACAGCCCGGCGCCCGCGACGAGAGTGTCTTCCTCGTGCAGCTGCCAGTCGTCGCTCTCGCCGATCGCAGCGGCGATGCCCCCTTGGGCATAGTTGGTGTTGGACTCGGTCAGCGCGGCTTTGGTGAGGACGCAGACGCGGCCGTGCTCGCTGGCGCGAAGGGCAAAGGTGAGTCCGGCGAGTCCACTCCCTACGACGAGGAAGTCGTGCTGCTCGAAGGCCATCTGCTCCGGAGTCTAGACGGACCAGGCGTGGTGACTTTGGACCAGGCGCATGGTGGGCGGTACAGGATTTGAACCTGTGACCCCTTCGGTGTGAACGAAGTGCTCTACCGCTGAGCTAACCGCCCGAGAGGAACAGATAGTTTACCTGTGTGGCGGTCGTTGCGACTGGCGGCGGGCGACGCGGGAAACTTTGAGGGGCGAGAGGGCCCAGGTTCAGCTCGGGGGCCTGAACGGTTTCAGCAGCGGAGGGCGAGGAAAGTGCAATTTGGTCTATCAAAAACGCCAAGTTGAGCAACAAGGCCTAGGAACTCAACCAGTTTCCGGCATCAATCCTGCCTTTTCGGGCCCCTGAACCGATCTTTCGGCACCTGGAGTGCGTCATACTCCTGTCTTGCGACGAGGGCTCCCCACCGGGGGTGTCTGTACGTTGGAGAGAGCCATGAAAAGAGCCTTTACGCTCATTGAGCTGTTGGTCGTTATCGCAATCATTGCGATCCTTGCGGCCATTTTGTTCCCCGTCTTCGCCCAGGCGAAGCAAGCCGCCAAGAAGAGTCAAAACCTCAGCAACATGAAGCAGCTGGGCTTGGCGACGAAGATCTACATCGACGATTACGACGACACCCTGTTCCCCCACCGGTTTAACTGCCCGGGCAACGGCCAGGGCGCCAGCGTCATCTGCCCGCAGTACGTGGACACGACCCGCGCGAGCGGCCTCGTCCCGGACGCGGAAATGCTCCGCGGCCCCGGCGGCGGCACCGAGGCGCTGAAGCGGTATTACTGGGTCTACATGCTGAAGCCGTACACCAAGAACGTCGGCATCTTCCAGAACCCCGCTGGTGAGAACAAGTTCGTGCCGGGTGCGACCACGCAGTACAACTGCACCGGCGCCGGCTGCTCGGGCAACAACTACGGCGGACAGAACAGCTACGGCCACAACTCGGCTTGGCTCTCGCCGTCCGGTATCTATTCCGGTACGAATGAGCAGCCGGCGACCGTTCCTGAGACTTCCATCCCGTACCCGGCTTCGACGATCGAGATGGTCGACTCCGGTTTCTACAGTGCGGTCCCGGACGTGCAGAACCACTCTGGGTTCCTTAACTCGTCCCGGCTGACGGCTCAGGAACTCACTGCCGTTCGGCAGCTGGTGGAGGACCAGGGCGCCCATTTCAAGTTCTACTGGAAGAACATCGGTGGCGGTAAGTGGAGCTTCAGCGGCGGCGAGAGCGGCCAGTATGCGGGCACCACTCCGAACTCCGCAGGCGTCATCGCTGCCGTCAAGGCCGGCGAGAAGCTCTTCGGTGGTCAGATCGTTGCCCAGTACGTCGACGGCCACGCCAGCTCGATCCAGTACAAGAAGGCTATCGGCGACATCTGCTCTTGGGCTATCAAGGGCGTCAGCGGCTGCCAGTAAGCCGGCATAACGGATCGGAGCCAACGGCTCCCTCCACGGGCGAGGCGCACAGCCTCGCCCGTCTTTCTTTTCTGCGTAGCAGGCGCGACTCGCTGTACAATAGGGTCGTGTCGGAGCAGGACATCGAAGAACTGCTGCGCGTCGGCTATATCAGGCGCATCGCAAAGGAGTTTTCGTCTGCGGTCCCCCAGTTCGCACGCCAGAAAGAATGGGAGCCGCGGGTCGATGTCTTTGAACTGCCTGAGTTCGTCGTCGTCAGGGTGGAGCTCGCCGGTGTCCGCCCGGAGCAGATCAACTTGCTCTATGTCGCCGAGCGCCGCACGTTGGTCATCCGCGGGGAGCGGAGCGAGGATTCGATCTTCCAGCAGGAAGGCGTGCGGACCCACAACCTAGAGATCGAGTGCGGGGAGTTCTACCGCGAGGTCGTTCTGCCGGAAATCCCCTTGGACACGGAGAACGCCCGCACCCAGCTCTCAATCGGTTTTCTGAGCGTGGTCCTTCCAAAGGCGGAGAGCAAGGGCCAAGACATCGTTCTAAAGAGAGTAACGATCCACAAGATTAGATGAAGGAAGTTGAACTGCCCGTCGAAGACTCCGAGACGTCCGACACGGGGCCTGATCTCGAAGTCACAGCCGGGATCGACCTTGACCCGGAAGCCGAGCCGAAGCCAGACGTCCCGAACGTCCTGAACCTGTTGCCCTTGCGCGACTCGGTGGTCTATCCCATGCTGATTGCCCCTCTGAGCGTTTCGCGCCCGGCTTCGATCCAGTTGATCGACGACAGCGTGATGGGTTCGAGCCGGGTGATCGGGACGATCACTCAGAGAGAGCCCCAGACCGACGAGCCCGGGTTCGAGGACGTTTACGAATATGGCTGCGCGGTCATCATCCGCACGCTCATGAAGTCGGCGGACACGGTCCGGCTCATCGTGCAGGGCATCTCGCGGTTCCGCATCGTCGAACGCCTGCAAGAGACCCCGTACCTTCGCGCGAAGATCGAGATCATCGAAGAGCCGGCGGTCCCCGCCGAGCAGAAGGAGGAGGTCGAGGCGCTGCGTCGATCCGTCGCGGCCCTTTTCGACCAAGCCGTCCGGCTGGCGCCCCAGATGCCGGACGAATTGCGCAGCCTGACCACGGCTGTTCAGGAGGCGAACGTGGTGGCGGACCTCGTCACCGCGCACATGCCCATGGCGGTGGCGGACAAGGAGCGTGTGCTGGAGGCCGTTGACGTTCGCGACCGGCTCCGCGTGCTGCTCGAGATCCTTGGCCGTGAGGTGCGCGTGCTGGAGCTTTCCAGCAAGGTACAGAGCGAGGTCACGGCCGAACTTTCCAAGAACCAGCGCGACTACTTCCTCCGGGAACAGTTGAAGGCGATCCAGCGCGAACTGGGCGAGTTCGACGACGTCGGCGACCTCACGGAGCTCCAGGAGCAGATCGAGGCAAGTGGCATGACGGCCGAGGCGCTCAAGGAGGTCGAGCGGGAGTTCAGCCGGTTGCGCCGGATCAACCCCGGTTCGCCGGAGTACACCGTCGCCCGCACCTATGTCGAGATGATGGTCGCCTTGCCGTGGGCAAAGTCCACGGTCGACAATCTTGACCTCGCCCATGCCAGACAGGTGCTGGACGAGGACCACTACGGCCTGGACAAGATCAAACGCAGGATCATCGAGTTCCTCGCCGTGCGAAAGGTGAAGACGGACGGGCCGGTCCGCCAGCCGATCCTTTGCTTTTACGGCCCCCCGGGCGTGGGCAAGACGTCGCTCGGCAAATCCATCGCCCGGGCGATGGACCGCAAGTTTGTGCGCATCTCGCTGGGCGGTATGCGCGACGAGGCGGAGATCCGTGGCCACCGCCGGACGTACATCGGCTCGATGCCGGGGCAGATCATCCAGGGGCTGCGCCGGGCGGAATCGAACAACCCCGTGTTCGTCTTGGACGAGGTCGACAAGCTCGGGATGGACTTCCGGGGCGACCCCGCGTCGGCGTTGCTCGAAGTCCTCGACCCCCAGCAGAACAACGCCTTCCGCGACCACTATATCGATGCCCCGTTCGACCTGTCAAACGCCTTCTTCATCACCACGGCGAACCGGATGGACACGGTCCCCGCGCCGCTGCGCGACCGGATGGAGGTCATCGAGCTCGCGGGCTATACGGAAGAGGAGAAGCTGATGATCGCCAAGACGCACTTGGTGGGGCGGCTTTTGGAGGAGCACGGACTGAGCGCGCGCCGCGTGGTCGTCAAGGACGATGCCCTGGTCCACCTCATCCGGCACTACACGCGCGAGGCGGGAGTCCGCAACCTGGAGCGCGAGATCGCTTCGGTCATCCGGCGCGCCACCTACCTCTTTGCCGAGGGGCGCAAGGGCAAGCTCACCGTCACAAAGCGGTTCGTCGAGGAAGCGCTCGGCGCGCCCCGGTTTGTGAACGACCCGGTGACGGAACGGGAGCTCGTGCCGGGCGTGGCGGTCGGCCTCGCTTGGACCCCGGTGGGGGGCGAGATCCTTTTCATCGAGGCGGTGCGGATGCCCGGCAACAAGGGGCTCATTGTCACGGGCCAACTCGGCGACGTGATGAAGGAATCGGTCACGGCTGCGCTGAGCTACGTGCGCTCGCACGCCAAGCAGCTCAAGATCGACCCCCAGGAGTTTGAAAGGTCGGAGATCCATATCCACGTTCCGGCCGGTTCTGTGCCCAAGGACGGGCCGTCGGCCGGCGTGACCATGGTGACGGCGATCGCGTCGCTCTTCAGCGGGCGCCCGGTGAAGCCGCGCCTCGCCATGACGGGTGAGGTCACTTTGACGGGCCAGGTGTTGCCGATCGGGGGCGTGAAGGAAAAGATCCTGGCCGCCTATCGAGAGGGCGTCACGACCATCCTGCTACCGGAAGAGAACCGTAAGGACTATCTTGAGGAGGTCCCGGAAAGCATTCGGAAGGGGATCACGGCCCACTTTGCCAAGGATATGAGCCAGGTTCTTCGCCAGGCGTTGACGAAGTAGGAGAGGGGCGGGGGTATCATTTTACGAAGCCCTTCGGGGCCCTTCGAGGAGCCTTTGATGACACGTGCAGTCTCTGTGACGAGCGCCGTCGGTTCCGCCGAGAGAGCTTAACGCGGCTTTCGCCCGGCTCAGGAATCGCGGCAGCTTCCATTGCGAAGTCGCATGGCCCAGCCATGCCCGACCCACGCGATTCTCCCTTGAAGAAAAGTCACAAGAACTCACAGCCTTATGCTGCGTCCGAGGCGGGCTCGCGCCCGGACCGTCGGCACCGTCGTCTTGCCCGGAAGGCCGCCCGAGAGGCGGAACAGATGGGCCTGCCTGTCATTCCCGTGGACCGCATGGTCCAGCGGCTCAAGGATCCTGGCGCCGGCTTGGACGGCTTCGCCTGCAGGAACTGCGGGGCCCACGTCTCTTGGCATGGGGCGGGCTCGGGCCATCGGAACCACTGCCCCTCCTGCCTCTTCAGTCTGCACCTGGACGTTTCGCCCGGGGACCGGGCGGCCGAGTGCGAGGGGTTGATGGAGCCGATCGCGGTCTGGGTGCGCCGGGGCGGCGAGTGGGCATTGGTCCACCGCTGCCGTGATTGCGGCTGGCTGAGCTCGAACCGCGTCGCGGCCGACGATAACCCGGCCCTACTGGTCTCACTGGCGGTGCGCCCGATCGGCAACCCGCCGTTCCCATTGGAGAACTTGGCGGAGCCTTAAGGCTCGGTGGAGGTTGGCCCGCCGGCGCTGGATTCGGCGGGTCAGCTTTCGGGACTGGCTTCGACCCGGATCCCGATGGTTGCGATGACTTCGGCGGCGAGACGGCACTCGTTCTCGTCCGCCCGGTGGACGACGCACTGGCCGAAGTGGTCGATCTCCCAAGCCTCGATGTAGGCTTCCTCCTGGTCGCAGGCGGTGGCCAGGATGAGGACGGTCATCACCTCTTCATAGGTATTGACGTCGTTGTTGAAAACGGTGACGATCCAGTCGTGGCCGGGCCCGACCTTCTCCTTGGAGGTCCGCTCTGGGGCCTCGACGCCGCCAGCCATGAGGATCTTTTCAGTCATCCCACTCCTTTCTAATCTCGGTCGCCACGCCGATTCTCTTGATAACCCCGGCGACTTCTTCGCAGGTCGGCAAGGTGTCGAAGTGGACGGGCGCCTGGCCGTAGGTATGGGCTTCCCAAGTCTCGATCTCGGCCTCCTCCCTCTCGCACGCGGTGGCCGCCATCAGGATCCCCACGACCGCCTCGTACGGCGTGTGATCGTTGTTGAAAATCACGACGGCGTAGCGCCCTTCGTAACGGGTTTTCTGTTCGGGCTCTGGCAGCAGGATCGGCGCTGAAGTGCAGTGGAGGGCGCCCATCGGCATGGACAGACAGTATACACCGTTATCGGATAACTCTCGTCACAATTGGGCCGGGCCCCGGTTCGAATCCTTTTCGAGTTCCCTCCGCCGTCTCGAACCCAAAACGACCAGTGCGGCGGTAAGGGTCCAAGCCGCGATGGAGACTGGAAGGCCGGTGGCGAGGCCCGGCGGCCAGTATCGGAAGACCACGGTCTTTGCCGAATCTGGAAGGTCTACCTGCCGCCAGAAGCCGGCGGCAATCGGGACGGGCCGCCCATCCACCGTGGCCGTCCAACCCGGCAAGTTGCGGTCTCGCAGCACCAGGGGGCCGCGCCCGTCCGTCCGGACGACGGTCTCCGTCGCGGAGTCGCTGACGACTTGCGCGGTGCCCGCCGCGCGCGAGACTCGTCCCGGGCCGGGGAGCCTGTAAACAAGGGTCCCCTCGCGGGTCTCGGGCTCGGTCGCCAATTGCGGGAGGCGTTCGCCGCTCCAGACTTCTGTGACGCCCGATTCCATAAGCTTTGCGGGTTCAAAGCTTGGCTTAACGAACATCATGTTGCCGTTTTCGCTAGGAGCTGGATCCTGGCCTCCGTCCACTTCCTTGAGCCAGTTAACGGTTTCAACGTTCAGGAGGGAATCGTATCCGCCTACGTCATAACGCGAAAGGAACACGGCCGTGTTCGGGGGTGCCAGGGCTCTTGGCGGGGGGACGAGCAAGCCCCACCCCCGGTTCACGAACGCGACCCGGCCCGCCGGCGGCGATTCGGGCGCGGCCGAGTCGAGTGGCTCGCCGAAGACCACTCCGGGGGTCTGCGCCCGGAACACGAGGGCCAGGACGAGCGCGGTCAGGCCTGCGCGCAAGCGGCCATCGGCAAGGGGGCCGCTCTTACGTGGGTCGAGTCCGAACAACAGGGCGAGACCCACGCCGAGAAGCAGCGAGGTCGCCAAGACCTGGCCGACTATCGCGCGAAGGGCGTCCGCGGAGACGATGGCCGACATGTCGAGCCCAGGGAGCCAGGACGCCAGTCGGGGCACGTTCGCCACGACGGCGAGGGTGACGACGGCGAGCAACGCAAGGCCGGCCAAGGTCCGCTTGGTCCGTCCTGGGTCGATACCGCCCGGCCACGCAGTGCCGATCAGGACGCTGAGGGCGAGGAGCGGGATCACCAGGGCGCGCCCCGGGCTCCCGGTGGCGGCCCACCCCGGCACGCCGAAATAGAGGGGCAGGCTCCCCGGCCCCATTGCGACGAGGAGCCCGAGGCCCGCGACGGCGGCCAGGGCGCCCATTTCCGGGGTCACCTCCTTTCGCCGCAGGCCGAAGAGGAGGCACACGAGGGGCCCGAGCATCAGCGCCCCTTCCGCGTAGTTTGCGCCGGGCTTCAAGTAGGCGGGCCAGTAGTTGGTGAGCGGTTCTTCATAGCCGGGGATGCGTCCGTCCGGAGTGCCCACCGCGGAAGGGAAGGCGACGCCGGCGAGTTCAATCGGCGTCAGTGCTCCGGCCGAGTAGGCTTTCCACCCTTCTCCCGAGGGAGCCTGTCGACGATGGCTGGTTTGGGAATAGCTCAGGACGGGAAGCAGGTGCCCGGCCGAAATGGCGACGCCGAGGGCCAGGCTCGCGCTTCCGTAGAGCAGGGCCCTTCCCGATCCGGGCTTCTTTCCAACCGCGTGGGCGAAAGCCATCGCCACCGCAAAGAGGAAGGTGGCGAGGAGAACATAGGCCGCGAACTGCAGATGCCCGGCGAGCATCGTCATTCCGACGGGCAAAGCGAGCCAAGGAACCGTTGCTTGCCATGCGCGAGTCTGGAAGAGCCGCAAAACACCGGCAAGGCACCAGGGTGCCCAGGCCACGGTCGAAGGAACGCTCGCCAAGGGCAGCCAGGCAAGCATGAAGGGTGAGAGGCCGAAGAGAAGCCCGGCGAGCAAACCCCCGACCTCGTTGGCGCCGAGCCGAAGCGCAAGGGCCCGAGCCCCTAGCGAGGCGACGGCGAGATGGAACCAGGCGAGGAGCACGACGGCGAGGCCCGTCGGAACTCGCGCCACTCCGAAGAGGATGTGCGGGGGGTAGAGGCCGCCGCTTTGCGAGTTCGCGAGGAGGGGCGTGCCGCAAAGCTGATAGGGGTTCCAGAGGGGAAGTTCGCCACGTCCCCAGGCTTGCAGGGCCAGCTTCCGCCAAGGGTAGAACTGGAGCACGCCGTCCACCTGTAGCACGTTCCAGGAGGTGTCCTTGGGGGCAGGTCTATGCCACGGCGCGAACTGGGCGACCTGGTCGAAGGGGCCGATCGTCTTCCCGCTGAAGAGGCCGGGGAGCACGGGGAGGAGGGTCGCGACCAGCAGTACGACGACGGGCCAATGTCGCCGCAAGAACTCCACGCGCAGATTTTAGCCTGAGGTCAGCAGTAGACGATCTGGCGCCTGGCGTTCTCGTGGTTCGGGTCGACGGCCAGGATCGCGGAGAACTCGGCGCAGGCCTCCTCGTTCATGGCCAGCATCATGTAGGTCATGCCGAGGTCGTACCGCACGTCAAGGTCGTCGGGCTCCTCGAAAGCGAGCGTGCGCAAGGCTTCCAACGACCCTTCAAAGTCACCCAAAAACCCTTGGATCAAAGCGAGTTGCCAACGAGATTTTGTGTGGAAAGGGGCCTTGCCCAAGACTTCCTGAAATGCGGCCTGCGCCTCCGGATATCGCCCTTCGTGCCGAAGGCTAAGCGCGCGTTCGTATAGTTCCTCGACGTTCATCCAGCGCCCGAACCTTGCTTAACGCGGCCATCATACCGGATGGGCGATACGGCCTACACGGTGTGTCCGTGCTTAAGCAGGGTCGGGCTCTAGACGAGGGGACGTCCCCGTCGAGGAACGCTTTTCGTTCTCTTTGTTGACGGTGGCTTCGGCCTCGGGCGGTTCAGCGGGGCTGCGCGCAGGAACCGACTTGCCGGCCATGACGGCCAAGAACTGCTCGCGGTCCAGCGTCTCATGCTCCAGGAGCGCGTCGACGACCTGGTCGAGCTTCTCACGGTTCTGGGTGATGAGGTCGAAGGAGCGCTGTCGGCAGTGCTCGACGATGTTTCGGACTTCCTCGTCGATCTGTCGCGCGATGTCCTCGCTGTAGTCCCTGTCCTCGCTGTAGTCGCGACCCAAGAACGGGTTCCGCGACCGACGCCCGATAGCCAGCGTGCCGAGCTTGTCGCTCATGCCGTATTCGGTGACCATGGCGCGCGCGATGGAGCTGACGCGCTGGAGGTCGTTCGAGGCCCCGGTGGTGACTTGGTTGAAGACGATCTCCTCGGCCACGCGCCCGCCCAGCAGGGCGCTCACATCGTCCAAGAGCTCGGCCTCGGTCACGAGGTAAGAGTCTTTTTCGGGGAGTTGCCAGGTGGAGCCCAGCGACATGCCCCGCGGCAGGATCGTGACCTTGTGGACGGGGTCGCAGTGTTCGAGGAGTTCTCCAACGATCGCGTGTCCCGCCTCGTGGACGGCGATGGTCCTGCGCTCGTCGGCGTCGATGACGCGGCTCTTGCGCTGGGGACCGGCCATCACGCGGTCGAGGGCTTCCTCGACGTCGTCCATGTGGACCTTGGCGCGGTTGCGCCGTGCGGCCAGCAGGGCGGCCTCGTTGAGGCCGTTCGCGAGGTCCGCGCCGGTGAAGCCTGGCGTCCGCTTTGCGATGACGGAAAGGTCGACGTCGCTCGCCACGGGCTTGCCCTTGGCATGGATCCGGAGGATCTGCTCGCGGCCGTTGGCGTCGGGGGGATCGACCACGATCTGACGGTCGAAGCGGCCCGGGCGCAGGAGCGCCGGGTCGAGCACGTCCGGCCGGTTCGTGGCAGCGATCATGATGACGCCCGTGTTGGGGTCGAAGCCGTCCATCTCGACCAGAAGCTGGTTCAAGGTCTGTTCGCGCTCGTCGTGGCCCCCGCCGAGTCCGGCGCCCCGCTGGCGGCCGACGGCGTCGATCTCGTCGATGAAGATCAGGCACGGCCGGTGGGCCTTGGCGGTTTCGAAGAGGTCGCGGACCCGGGCCGCGCCGACGCCCACGAACATCTCGACGAAGTCAGAGCCGCTGATGTGGAAGAACGGCACGCCCGCCTCGCCGGCGATGGCCCGGGCAAGGTGGGTCTTGCCCACGCCGGGGGGGCCGGTGAGGAGCACGCCCTTCGGGATCTTCGCGCCGAGGGCGACGTATTTCTTCGTGTTGCGAAGGAAGTCGACGATCTCGTAGAGCTCGGCCTTGGCTTCTTCGATGCCGGCCACGTCCTCGAACGTGATCTTGGGGCTTTGTTCTCCGGCCCGCTTCGCCTTGCTACGGCCAAAGTTCATGGCCTGGTTACCGCCGGCTTGGGCGGCGCGGTTCAGGAAGAGCCAGATGAGGGCGAAGAACAAGATCGGGACAAGGAACATGCCTACGAACGGCAGGATCGTCTGGGCCGGCGGCGGCTCCTCGATCTTGACCTCGACCTTGCTGGTCTCCATCTTCGCGAGAAGGTTCGAGCCTGCGTCGGTCTCGGGCGGATAGGCCCGCACCGTATAGCGCTCGTCGCCCTTGAGCTCGCCCGAGATGTTCTGCTGCTGCCAGCTGGCGGACTTGACATTGCCCGCATCGACCTCTGTAAGGAACTCGGAGATCTGGAGCCTGCGGGGCTGTTTCGCGGCAAACCCGAGGGCGGACGGCGGGCTGATCACGCTCAATCCGATGATCACGACCAACAGCGCCAAGACGCTGAAAACGAGAACTTGCGCTCCTTTGTTCAAATCTACTCCAACAACCCTTGCCCGGGAGTGTGCGTTGATCTACCTACGTCTGACATAAACCACCCGTTCCGGGCTCGCCCAGGGTGCTCAGTCCAACGGACCAAAGTGTAAACGCACCGCCTGAGTCGTATGCTCGGTGATTCTGACTCGCTCGCTTAGCCTTCCGCCGGGGACCCAGACGATTCCGTCCGCGTCTGAGAGGATCGGCAACCGGCTTCTGGCGAACTCGGTCAAACCCATTTCTTGATAGACGTCGGAGACCAGTTTTGTTCCACCGAGCCCTAAAGGGCTTATGCGGTCTCCGGGCTGGACGCTTCGCAGGCTCAGCGGGGGGACGAGTTTCTCGGCGTCGGCGACCTCCTCGAGCCGGCTTGCAGGAGGCTCTTTCCGAACGTTCTTGGAAGCGGTGAAGCGCCACCCCATTTGCAGGCTCTCGGCTTCGCCCGGGATTTGGAACGGGAAGGAGAACGGCGGGTTCTCGTCGAGGCGCTGGAAGTGCAGCAGCCCGTCCTTCCAGGTCAATCGGGGCCCACCGTTGGAAAGGGTCAAGGAACCCTTCGGATGGGCCATGAGGCTCCCAAGCGCCGCCTCCACCCAGTCGAACTCCGGTGGACGCCCGAGCGCGTCGGCGACCAGGCGCAGAAGCCGCGCCCGCAACACGGGCGGCTCCTGGGCCACTGCGGCAAGGTCGAAGGCGACCTCGTCGTTCAGGGTCAGGAAGCGGAGGCTTCCGTTCAGGTGCCGTTCGCACCGCTCCGCCGCGGCCGCGGCCATTGCGTTCAGGAACTCGTCCTCGCGCTCGACCAAGCTGGCGAGCCGGGCGAAGCCGGTCCTGAGTGAAGGGTTGATCTGCTCCAGTTCTGGCACCACGCGGTGCCGCATCCTTGCCCGACTGTGGGCGAGGTCGTGGTTGGCGGGATCGTCGTGGGTCCAGAGGCCGTATTCCTGGCAGTAGGCCACCGTCTCGGCGCGGGAGAAGCGGAGTAGGGGGCGGACAATGGGGCCCCTTTGGAGGGGGATGCCGCGCAGCCCCGTGAGGCCGGTGCCCCGGGTTAGGTTCAGGAGGATCGTCTCGACCTGGTCGTCTGCGGTGTGGGCCGTCGCGATCCGCTGGGAGGAGGTTGATGCCATCGCCTGGTCGAAGAAGGCGTAGCGGGCCCTCCGCCCCGCCTCCTCCAAGCTGAGTCCCAGCGACCGCGCCATCAGCGGCACGTCTGCCCGGCCGGCCATGAAGGGCACTCCAAGGCCCTCTGCGAAGGCGGAGCACCGTTCGGCCTCCTCGTCGGCCTCGTGCCGCTGCCCGTGGTGGAGATGGGCGGCCACAACGTCGCGCCCGGCTCGGACGAGGAGGTGGAGGAGACAGGTGGAGTCGGGCCCGCCGCTGTACCCAACGAGGACCCGGCACCCGGCCGGGACCAGATTGGACTCGTCGAGCCCCGCGACGAACGCCTCAAGCACCAAATGTTTATACCGGTCCGAGAGACCGAAGTGGCCGGGGCGTTAAGATTGCCGGGTTGGCCGATCCCGTTGCCCTCAGCGACCGCTTGCGCTCCCTTCTGCATCAGGAAGAGGGGGGCGCGGAGCTGCGCCAAGAACTGGCGGGTCAAAGGGCTGAGGACTTGGCGGCGGCCCTGGAGCGGCTTTCCCGGGACGAGGGACGGGCGCTCTTGGAGCAGATGGACTCGCTCAAGGCGGGCTATGTGATGGTCGAGCTGCCGACCG
The DNA here is from genome assembly GCA_019454125.1 of Fimbriimonadaceae bacterium. Lineage (NCBI taxonomy): Bacteria > Bacillati > Armatimonadota > Fimbriimonadia > Fimbriimonadales > Fimbriimonadaceae > Fimbriimonadaceae bacterium. Next base: position 2,496,525 of record CP075365.1, on the reverse strand, counting down.
AAACGGCGCGGGGCTTGGCCGCCGACCTTCCCGACGAGGTCCTTGCGGTCTATCTGGACGTCCTCCCGATGGACGACGCCATCGACCTTCACGAGGAACTGGGGGACGAGCGCTTCGACGTCCTCCTGAACCTGATCCCGCCGGAAGACGCCCGTGAGATCCGCCGCCTCCTCTACTACCCGGAGCGGAGCGTCGGCCGGGCGATGACGGAAAAGTTCTTCGAGGCGAGTCCGGACGCGACGATGCAGTCGATCATGGACGACCTCCGCCTGGCCAGCGAGGACAAGTACGAGACGGTCAACGATGTCTACGTCGTCGACGAGGACCGCTTCTTGAAGGGCGTCTTCAGCTTGCGCCGGGCCCTGCGGGCGGAACCCGGCGCTTTGGCGCGCGAGGTGATGAACCCGGAGCCGATCGTCGCCCACGCCTCAGAGCGGGACGAAGAGGCAGCCCGCCGCATGGCCCGCTACGGCTTTTACTCGCTGCCGGTCATCGACGAGCGGGGCCGGATGGTGGGCCTCTTCACAGGCGACGATGCGCAGACCGTCCTGCGCGAGGCGGAATCCGAGGACGTCCTCGCCCTCGGCGCGGTCACGGGTTCTGTGGAATCGTACATCTCGCTCAGCCCCTGGCAGCTTTACAAGCGTCGTTTTCCCTGGTTGCTGATCCTCTTCGTCGCGGAAACCCTGACGGGCGGGGTGATGCGGCACTATACGAACCTGGTCGAGGGCGACCCTCAGGGGATTGGGCTGCTGATCCCCTTCATCCCCTTGGTCTTGGGCGCAGGGGGCAACAGCGGTTCCCAGGTCACGACCACGATCACCCGTGGTCTGGCGGTTGGAGAGGTGGAGTTGCGCGACGCTTGGCTCGTCTTCGTCCGGGAGATGACCGTCGCCCTGATGATCGGGGGGAGCCTGGGGGTCGCCGGCTTCCTTCGGGCTTACTTTGGCTGGAACAGCGGCCTCCAGATCAGCGCGATCGTCGCAGTCGCCCTTCCGTTGGTCGTCACCTGGGCGGCGACGGTGGGTTCCCTGCTCCCGCTGGCCGCGAAGCGACTGAACATCGACCCGGCTGTGATGAGCGCCCCCTTCATCTCGACGTTCGTGGACGCGACCGGGCTCGTGATCTATTTCGAAGTCGCGCTGCGGCTCTTCCGCTTCAAATGACCAGCGACTCTACGGGTCTTTCGGACACTTACAGGCGGTCTGGGGGAACGGGGCACTGTCGGCGATAGGTTTTCCGTAAAAAGGGTGGAACAACCCCTTTTGGTCTCCACGATGAAAATTCCCCGCCTTGCCTTTGCCGCGGCCTTGACGGCCGCCCTATTCAACGTCCCCGCTGTCGCCCAGCAGGATCAAAGCCCGGAGATCACGGCCGAACAGAAGGCCGAGGTCCTGAAGTCGATGGGCGAGATGATCAAGAAGCAGGCCTATGTGCCGGGGGTCGACTTCTCCAAGTGGGACGAGACGGTCGAGAAGCACAGGTCCGACCTTGACGCCGCCAAGACGCAAGTGGACTTCACACGCGAGGTCAACCAGGCGCTGGGCGAGTACGGTTTCAGCCACATCGTCCTCTATTCTCCCGTGATGGCGAGTTCCCGGGTGAACCAGAACATGGTGGGCATCGGAGTCCGCATCCAGTTGGAGCCGACAGGGATCCGCGTGATGTCGGTCTTCCCGAAGAGCCCTGCCGAAGAGGTGGGGATCCAGGCGGGCGACTTGATCGTCGGGGCCGACGGCAAGGCCGTTCGCACCCCCGCGGACCTCGCGGGCAAGGAAGGCACCCGGGCGAAGGTCGACGTCGTGCGCGGGAGTGAGCGGCTCTTGCTCGATGTCGAGCGGCGCAAGTTTTCGACTGTGATCCCGGAGACGCTTCAGAAGCTTGACGCGAAAACGTCCCTCCTGACTGTCCCGACGTTCGACATTGGCTACAGCTCGAAGAACGTCAACGCGCTGATGGAGCAGGCGATGGGCTCTGACCGCCTCATCGTGGACCTCCGCAACAATGGGGGCGGCGCCGTGCGGAACCTGCTGGATCTGTGCGGCTACTTCCTGAAGCCTGAGCAGGCGCTCGGCACGTTCGTGGACAAGTCCCTCGTCGAGAAATATGAGAAGGCGACGGGCAAAGTCGCGGGCAAGGACGTACGCCCGGTCGCGGCTTGGGCGCCGGACAAGCTCCGCGCGATCCCCCAGAAGTCGCGCTTCTCGGGCCAGGTCGTGGTGCTGGTGAACGGGGCCACCGGTTCGGCGAGCGAGATGTTCGCCGCAGCCATGCGGGACCACCTGGGCGCGAAGGTCGTCGGCTCAAAGTCGGCGGGCGCGGTTTTGGCGTCCTACATGCGGCCGCTGGCCCAAGGCTTTGTGCTGCAGTACCCGGTGACCGACTACGTGACGGTCAAGGGGCTCCGCATCGAAGGCATTGGCATCGCGCCGGACGTGACGACCGTCGCGAACCGGTACGGCGAGCCTGACTTCGCCGTGGTCGAGGCTACAAAGCTGTTCGAGGCCTCGGCGGGCTCGTTGATAAATAAGTAGCGAGGGGCTGCTTTCGGGCGTCCTTGGGCGCCGCGACGGCGAGGTCTGCGGGCCGCATGGGGATCCGGGAATACCGGGTCGCCATGGCGGCCCCTCCCAGTTTTTGAGCCTGCGCGCTGGATGCGCCGAAGAGGAACCCGTCCCGCTCGGCGATGATCAGAGTCATGGTGTCCTGGCTTCCGGACACCTCCCTTTGGGGCGGATAGGATACGCGGAGGATCGCGGCCTTCTCGCCGTCGATCGTGGTCGTACCGAGGTAGTTGATCTGGGAGTGGTTGCCGTAGATCAGGCGCATCGGGTTCTCACCGCGCGCCAGAGTCTGCAAGAGCGTCTCCAACCGCGTGCCGGCCTTTGAGGGGGCCTCTGCCGCTTCGGCCATCTTGGCCTCGCCGGTGACGAGTACGCCCGCCTTTTTGTCCAACATCGTGAGCCGCTTGCCGTCGTAAGCCCAGTCCGCGAGGCTGTCGACCATCCGGACCTTGCCTTCCATCACGTAAACGTCGACGACCTCGCCGGAGCGTTTGGACTTGTAGGCCAGCTTCTTGGGTTGTTCGTAGAGCTTGAAGAGCTTTTCGGCGGTGCGCTGCGCGTCCTTCGAGCCGTAGACAGGCGGGACGATCGTGAACCGGGGATACGCCGACTTGGCGTAGGTCATGGGCGGGCCGAGCCGGATTTCGTCGGGCTGGCGCGGTTCGACAATGAAGGTGTAGGAGAGCGAGGAGAGGGAGCCGGTGGATTCGAACGCGGTCAGGTAGCCGGTCTGGAGGTCGAAGGCGATGCGAAGGAGGGCCTCGGGCGTCTTCTTCTCGAGCCAGAAGCCCGGTTCTTTCACGGCTCTGGACGGTCGCCAGTCGGCGGGCGGGCCGATCTCCTTGAACCAGGTGGCCACCGCGTCGGGGTCTTCGTACATCGTCGCCACGGGCTCGATCCAACTCGCCATTGAACGGAGGCCGGCGACCACGCGCTGGCCTTTGGCCTCCTCGACGTAGTACTTCTGCGATGCGTGCGCGACCTCATAGAGCGCGGGCTGGGTGGCGATGAACTCGGTCGACTCCTTGCCGAAGAGCCGCAGCGCGGCCCCTTTTCCGCGGATAAAGCGATAAGTCATCTCGACCGTCTCCGGCCCGCCCCACCCCTTGCTTCGCCGCTTCATGACCACCGCCCCGACCTCGAACTCCTTATAGGCGGCGATCGCCTTTTGGAAAAGGTGGTCGGCCGGGTCGAACCGGGCGAGGGCGAGCGCCAGGGCGAGCGTCGTCACTTTTCGAACCCCATGCCCAGAAGGGCCTCGAACAGGGCGGCTGTCGCCCATTCGCCGTGTCCCGCTTCGTCCAACTTTGCGAGCAGCGCGTCGACAAGCTGGGTCGCGGGGACGGCCGCTTCGGTCTCTTGCGCCGTATTGACCACATACTCGAAGTCCTTGCGCTGGTTCTTGATGGAGAAGCCGGGCGACCAATCGCGCTCGACGACCTTAGGGCCGTAGTTGTCCATGGCCCAGGAGCCGGCCGCGCCGCTGGCGAGCAGGGCGCGCGTGGTTTCCAGGTCCAGTCCGGACTTGCGCGCAAAGGCGAGGGCCTCACAAAGACCGATGAGGGACCCGGCGACGGCGATCTGGTTCGCGGCCTTGGTGGTCTGGCCCGCTCCCGGGCCGCCAACTCGTTCTATCCGCGCGCTGTAGGGCTCCATGACGGGCTTCGCCCGGTTGAAAACGTCTGGTTCGCCCCCGCACATGACGGTGAGTGTGCCCTTTTGGGCGCCCATCGAGCCGCCGGTCACGGGCGCGTCCAAGAACGCGCCGCCCGATTGGGAGCAGCGGGCGTGGGCCTCCCTCGCCGCGGCAGGGGCGATGGTGGAGTGGTCGACGACGAGAAATCTGGGTGGGAGGGCCGGGAGCAGGGAGTCCAGCAGGGAATGGACGTCCTCCGACCGATTGACGCAGAGGACGACCGTCTCCACCTCGCGGGCTAGGGAGGCGGGGTCAGGGGCGACCCTTGCCCCTTGGGCTTCAAGGGGCCGGGCGGATTCAGGCCGTCGCGCCCAGACCGTCACGGGCCAACCCGCGGAAAGGAGGTGCCCCGCCATAGGGCCGCCCATCACACCGAGCCCGATGAACCCTACCGGCTGCATAGGCAGCAGTTTAACGCCACTGCAAAAAGTGCCCGCAAGTCCAGGTAATTACACGTGAACCATAGGAAGGGTGGGCATTTGGTTCACTTCTCGCGTCATAATAGGCCTTTAGGCTGAACAGTCAGATTCAACCTAGGAAGTCATCATGCGCCGAAAAGGCTTTACTTTAATAGAACTGCTTGTCGTGATCGCGATCATCGCGATCCTCGCGGCCATTCTTTTCCCCGTCTTCGCCCAGGCAAAGAGCGCGGCAAAGAAATCGCTGTGGCTACAGCACTTCAAGCAGGCGAACATCGCTGTCGTCCAATACATGGCCGACAACCAAGACGGCCTGCCTCCCTGCAACATGGACGCGCGGTCCCGCACGGGGTCGGGCGCTTGCTGGGGCTGCGGCTACCCGAACTATCCGAACGACCAGATCTGGGTCCAACTGGTCATGCCCTACACGAAGAGCTGGGAGATCTGGCGCGTGCCGGTCGACCCCTATTCGAAGGAGGACAAGCTCGCGGTCGACCCGTACACGAACGCCCCCTATCCGAAGGGGCACCCGAACTACTACTACGCGATGGCCTCTCGCAGCCACGTGGGGATGAACTATTCGTTCCTTTCTCCTTGGCTTTACGATCCGGTGAACCGGCTTGCGGGTTCTAAGCCCGTGAACAGCTCGCAGATCGAATCGCAGGCGGACACGCTCTTCGGCGTGGAATCCATCTGGGACCGCAACTCGGCTTCCGGCGTGCCGGAAGGCGGCGGGAACTGGGTCGTCGAGGCGCCCTGCGTGCGCGATTCGGCGGGCAACTGGCTGGTGCCGATCGACGTCAACCAGTGGTACAGCTACGGCGGTTGGGTGGTGAACCAGACCGGCCGCGCTCCCTATAGCTGGCGCGAGTTCGGCGGCGCCTGGCCCTGGTTCACGCGCCAGTTCATGGCGACTTTCGTGGACAGCCACGCCAAGCCGGTCTCGCTGGGGCGGCTGGTGGACGGATGCGACGTGCGCTCGAACTACGGTGGCCGCGCGTATGACGGCGACAAGTACCTTTACGACCTTCGATGAGAAAGTTCGTATGGATCGTGGCGGCGGCGTTTGCCGCCGCCTTCGTTGCTGGGTGCGGTGAGGAGTCGTCCAACGCCGGTTACTCGGCGGAGGTCTCCAAGGAGATGAACGCCGCCACCGAAAAGAACCACAAGAGCGACATCCCCGATGACCCTCCGCCGCCCAACGTGTTGAGCGACGGGAAGTCGGCTGAGGTCAAGTGACCCCAGAGCAAGCAGGTCGCTCAGACGGTTAGGGGGCAACCACGAAATCCGAGTAGGGCCGGCCACTCTCCGGCCCTACTCCATGCCACGCTTTTCTTTTGCTCTGCGCTTGAGATGGATGGCCGTCCCAGCCATGAGTAGGGCGACCAGGGTCGGAGTGCTCTTGCCTGGGTCAAGCCTCGAGGTCAACGAGTCGGCGGCTGCGCCGAGCGGGTATTCACCCGCGGAATCGGCCTGGACTTGTGCTTATCAAGTCGTGCTGGCGCTTCCTGCGCCTTCTCAGTCGCGACTGGCTCGCCGGCGGCCGTGTTGGTTGAGGCGTGGGGAACCGTGGCAGAGGTGGACTTAACGGCGATCATGCTGAGCGGCTCGCCGGTCTCGGCGTCGATCCAGAGCCCATACTTACCGACTTGCCCTTGCCAGACAAGCCTGGACTTGTTCTCCTCCGTGTAGCGGCCGCCAGTCGTGTAGCCAAGGCACTCGTCGTCGAACGAGCCTGTCACATAGAGATACATGCTCCGCCGCATCGCTTCGTCGCCAGGCCACTCAAAGGCGTCGGCCGATCATAAGAGACGCCCTGTGGCCTTCGACAACCGTGCCAGCATGCGCTCCCTACCTAAGACCGCCATGAGTTCGAAGAGACCGGGGCCGACGGTCTTTCCGGTGAGGGCGACTCGGATTGGGTGGACGGCGGGGCCGAGCTTTTCCAGGCCGACCGCCGCCTGTCCGTCGCGGACGAGCCGCTCGCATGCCTCGACCGTCCACGCCTGGTCGGTCTGCCCCAGCTTGCCCAACATGGCCTCGAACAGCGCGGGCACGTGCGGCTCCCCAAACCACTTTTCCACCGCTTTCGGGTCGAAATCGACCTCCTCGACGAAGAAGAACTCGCATGCCGGGCCGAGTTCGGCGAGCGTCGTCACCCGTTCCTGCTCCAGTCGGACGGCCTCCAGCGCATAGGCGCGGTCGGTGCCTGCCACCGCTGCCAGCCGTTCCAGGGCCTTCGCCTTGAGCACCGGGTCTGGCTCGCCCTCTGCCCCGACCCGGTTGTGCCAGTACCGCTGGGTCTCGTCGCGCGTTGCATAGGCGACCGCCTCGTCCATCAGGGCCTCGGCGCCCATCGACCGGATGTACTGGCCGTTCATCCAGTCCAGCTTGTCCCGGTCGAAGACGCCCGGCGAAGGCTGGATGCCGCGCACATCGAACGCCTCGGCCATCTCGTCCATCGACATCACCTCGCGGTCACCGCCCGGCGCCCACCCGATGAGCGCGATGAAGTTCGCGAGCGCCGCGCTGAGGTAGCCGGCCCGGCGGTAGTCGAGGCAGGCGGTGTCGCCGTGCCGCTTGCTCAGCTTCGAGCCGTCCTTGCCCTTGATCACGGGCACGTGGACGAAGACCGGCGGCTCCCAGCCCATCGCCTTGAAGAGCACCAGGTGCTTAGGGGCGCTACTGATCCACTCCTCGCCGCGAAAGACGTGGGTGACTTCCATCAGGTGGTCGTCGACCATGGCCGCAAAGTGGTAGGTCGGCATGCCGTCCGCCTTGATGAGCACGGGGTCGTCCACCACGTTCGAGTCGTACTCGATGCGGCCGCGAATGGCGTCGTCCAGCACGATCCGCTCGCCGCGCGGCACCTTGAGCCGGATGACGCCGGGCTTGCCCGCCGCCTGGGCCGCCTCCACCTGCGCGGGGGTGGCCTCGCGCCATTCGCCGCCGAAGTAGCCGGTCGGCTGCTTGTTGATCTGCTGGAACTCGCGCATCGCCTCGAGCTCCTCGGGGGTGTCGAACGCCCAATAGGCCGTGCCGTCCTCCAGCATCCGCCGCCAGTGCGGCTCATAGACCCCCGCCTCCTTGCGCTCGCTCTGCCGGTACGTCCCGTGCGGCCCCCCGACCCCCACGCCCTCCTGCCACTCGACCCCGACGTAGCGCAGGCTCTCCATGATCTCCGCCTCGCAACCCTCGACCAGCCGAGTGCGGTCTGTGTCTTCGATGCGCAGGATGTGCAACCCGCCGTGGTGCTTGGCGAAGAGGTGGTTGAAGAGGGCGGTGCGGATGTTCCCGACGTGGGGGCTTCCAGTCGGGCTCGGGGCGTAACGGACGCGGACGGACATGCCGCCCTAAGATACTAGGTCAAGCCACCCGGAACGGGCCCCCGCCTCCGGAGGCCCCTCTCCTCCTGCGAAGGAGGGGGTTGGGGGGTGAGGTTCTGTGGTCGGTTGCGTTTGCCAGGCGTTCCTCCCCCCTCCCCGAGCTTGGGGAGGGGGTCAGGGGGAGGGTCTGGCGCTGGATTTGGCGAGTCCCCTCACCCCGGTTCCCTCTGGTCACCGACCCTCTCCCCCAGAGGGGCGAGGGTGTTTCCCCTCCCCAGGCATGGGGAGGGGGTCGCTGAGCTCTAAAACTGGAAGGAAGGGGCGAGCACCAGGATCTGCGGACGGGACGTCCGCCGACCGGGTTGCGGGCGGGGGCGCCCGCGCTCCGGGGGGTCGCGTCCCGAGGCTCTTGCAACGCTTGGCTAGAATGCAGTGTCAAGCCAATACGTGGCGCAGGTGATGGCGGAACACAGCGGGACAGAGTGGTTCTACGTCGGGCATTACGGCCAGCTTGGTCCGTTGACGCTCGAGCAGATGGAGGAGCTGAGCCGGGACGGGGTGATCGGCACGGACACCTACGTCTGGCGGCCGGGCCTTTCGGATTGGAGCCCGGCGGAGCAGGTCGCGGAGTTGCGGCGGGTGCTGAAGGAGGGCGAGGCGGAGGCCACGCCGCCCCCCGTGCCCTCCTCGCGGCCCGGTGCCCCGTTGGAAAGGGGCCGCGAATTCAGCCCGCCCACGTTGCCGGTTCCTCCGAGCCCGGCCCGCTTTGAGTACACCGCCTTCCGCACCCAGAAAGACTGGCTGGCATCGCCGGGGGCGGTACCGAAGAGCGACAAGAGCCGCGTCGTGGCGGGACTCTTGAACCTCATCCCCGGCATCGGCCGCTTTTATCTGGGCTATGCGGCCCACGGCTCGCTGCAGCTTTTCGCCTCGATGTGCGGGGTCGGGCTGCTGTGGTCTTGGCTGGATGGCATCTTCATCTTGGCGGGCGGGGTGAAATACGACGGTTATGGCCGCCTCTTGGACGACTGAGCCGAGCCTTGGGCGGGTTCGAGACGTCTTACCATTGGCAAGCCCGTGAAGTTCATCCTCCGCCTCCTCTTCCTCTTGGTCGTGCCGCTGGCCGTTGCGGCCGGTAGCCGTCCCGTCGCGGACTCTCAGCTCGTGCTGACGGTGCAGGGCAAGGGCCAGATCGTGATCCAGCTGGCTGACGAGAAAGCGCCCAAGACTGTCGCCCAGGTCACACGCTTGGTGGGGCAGAAGTTTTATGACGGGCAGCGGTTCCACAAGGTCGTGAAGGAGCCGAAACCCTTCTTGATCCAGATCGGGGATCCGGGAAGCCGCACCAAGGACATGGACGATCCGTCGCTCGGCTCCGGGCGGAGCGGGCAGACGGTCCCGTTCGAGAACTCGGGCCTGCCGAACGTCGAGGGTGCGGTGGGATTGGCCGCCCTGCCGAACGACCGGAACTCGGGGGACAGCCAGTTCTATATCCTGCTGGGCCCGGCAAGGTTCTTGGACGGGAGCTACACGGTTTTCGGCAATGTTGTGCGGGGCATGGACGTCGTGCGGAAGATCGAGCTTGGTGATAAGGTAACTTCCGCCACGATCGTCCGTGGCTGATGTCCTCCTCGCTGGCTAAAACCTCTCGGGCCGTCGGCCTGCGTCTTTTTTATGGGCTGCTGAGCCTGCTTTTCGTCTCGTTCGTGACGTTTGTCGCAGACGAGGTGTCGCCCGGCGACGCCGCGATGGCGCGGGCGGGAGAGAAGGCCTCGCCCGAGGCGATCGCCCGCATACGGCACGAGATGGGGCTCGACCGCCCGTGGCCGGAGCGGTACCTGCGGTTTGTCGGCAACGCGGCGCGGGGCGATTTCGGCGTCAGCTATTTCGGAACGCGGCAGCCGGTCTCGGAGATCATCCAGCGGGCGCTGCCCATGACGGCGAAGATCGCGTTCCTGGCCGTGGTGTTAGCCTCGGGCATCGGGATATTCTTGGGGACCTTGGCGGCGGTCTACCAGCACCATTTTATCGATAAGGCTGCGCTCTCCTTAAGCACCTTGGGCGTGACCTTGCCCAACTTCGTGCTGATCCCGATCTTTCAATGGTTCTTCACTTTAAAGCTGGGCATCCTTCCCCTAAGTTATGAGGCCCAGCTGAAGGCGCCGGAGATCTATTATTTGGTGCTTCCCGTAATCGTCATGTCCGCACGACCGACCGCGATGCTCGCGCGGCTGACCCGGGCGAGCATGATCGACGTGCTGCAGCAAGAGTTCATTAAGTTGGCCATCGCCAAGGGCGTGCCGACGTTTCGGGTTTACACGGTCCACGCTTTGCGGAACGCGTTGTTGCCGGTCTTGACGGCGATCGGGAGTTCTTTCGGCATCCTGCTCACGGGATCCTTCATCACCGAGACCGCCTTTATGGTCCCTGGCTTGGGTCGCGAAGCGATCCAGGCGATCCAGAAGCGCGACACGCCGGTCATCCTCGCGACCGTCTTGGTCACGGGCGCGCTCTTCATCCTCGTCAACTTGATCGTCGATATCCTCATGCCGTTGGTCGACCCAAGGATTAGGGACTCGCAAGTATGATCCGCGGCGCGCTCATGTGGACGAGCGTCGTCTATCTTGTCCTGTTGGTGTTGTTCGCCATCTTTGGCCCGCACATCCGCCACAAACCTAACGATCCGGTCGGTGCCCCGCTTCAGGGGCCTTCCGCACAGTTCTTGTTAGGCACAGACGAGCAGGGAAGGGACATCCTGGCACGGCTGGCGGCCGGCGCGCAGACCTCGCTGTTCGTCGGGTTTTCTGTACAAGTCATCGCCCTGTTCGTCGGGATTGTCGTCGGCGTGCTCGGGGTCTTTACTCGCGGCTGGGTCTCGATCCCGCTTATGCGTTTGACCGACGCGATGTTCGCGTTCCCCGACATCCTCTTAGCGATTCTCATCATTGGCGTTTTCGGCATGGGTTTGTTGCCCGTGATCGCAGCTTTGGCGGTCACGGCCTGGCCGTCGGTGGCGCGCCTTGTGCGGACGCAGGCGGCGTCGCTGAAAGACCGGGAGTTCTTCGTGGCCTCAAAGGCTCTGGGCGCACCGGGCCCATACCTGGTTTGGAAGCACGTCTTACCGCACCTTTGGGGAATTCTCTCGGCGGTCGCGATGGTGGACCTTGCCGGCACGATTCTGGCGGAAAGCGCTCTCTCATTCCTAGGGATCGGCGTGCAGGCCCCTGACGCGAGCTGGGGCAGCATGATCAATACGGGAAGGTCGTACTTACAGTCAGACCCGCTCTATATTTTCTGGCCTTGCCTACTGCTTTCACTCACCATTTTCGCCCTCAACTTTGTTGGGGACGGCATCCGTAACGCCGTGGATCCGAAGGCGGTTTAACCGCCTTTGGACCGGACGACCTCTACGGCTTTCTGGAGCTGGGAGTCGTGCTCTGGATCACCGATTAAGGTCTGGGAATCCAGCACAAGCTTCGCCTGGACATCGGGCTTAATGCCACCTCGAACATATTCGCCCCCTTCGTCAAGGACACGGCTGATATCGGTCCCAGAGGGAAGGTAATAGCGCGCGATCGTGATCTTGGCGCTGGACCCGTCGATCAGCGCGAACACGTTCTGGACGGAGGCCTTGCCATAGCTATGCTGCCCGACGACGGTCGCCTTCTTATATTCCTGCATCACTCCGCTGAAGATCTCGGCGGCGCTCGCCGATTCTTCGTTGACCAAGACGGCTATCGGGAAGGTGAGCTTTTTGGGCTCGAAGAACGGGGCTCCGACGAACTGCTCGTTGCCCCCTCGTCCGCGCATTTTAACGACCGGTTTGCCCGGCACAAACCGGGCGAGAAGCTTAGCGGCCGAGTCTAGAAGACCACCAGGGTTTCCGCGTAGGTCAATGACCAAACCCTTCGGTTTTGCGCCGATAATCTCGTCCAAGGCTTGGTCGAACTGGTCGGTCGTGGTCTCGGCGAACTGGCTAATTGCGATATAGCCAATATCCGTGCCCTTCAAAATGCGCCCTTCTGCGGTCGGGATTTCCACGACGGCCCGCACGATCTGGACGGTTATCGGTTCAGCTTGGCCGATCCGTGTGAGACGAATCTCGACTTTCGTACCTTCTTTACCGCGAATCAAGGAGACGATCTCGTCGGTCTCCATCCCTGCCGTTTCTTTGTTATCGACTTGGATGATCGTGTCGCCGATCTTTAGGCCGGCCTTTTCAGCGGGGGCATTGCGAAAGACGGTCGCGATCTTAGCCCCTAAGGGGTCGGGCGAAAGCCGCGCGCCAATGCCGACAAAGTCGCCTTTCGTCTCAAGCTTTAGGTTTTCGGCGTCGACGGGAGGTAGGAAAGAAGTGTGGGGATCGCCGAGGCTGGCGAACATGCCGCCCATCGCGTAGTAGCGAAGGTTATCGTTGGGGATCTCCCGCTGATAGTTCGTCTTGATCTTCGAGAAGTGCGATTGGAAGACCTCGACGGGGGTCTCCTTCGGCCTTGCTTGGCCGGTCATCAGGTTTTGCAGGGCGCTCGTCGAGGGCGCCCGTCCTGCGAGGACGTCGCGCATGGAAAAGCCGGAGGCGAAGGCGACCAGCGCGACGAAGACCACGGCGACTAAGCGAAAGACGTTGCTCACTTCGATTCCTCCGGCACGAACGTTCCGACCGCGAGCGTGTAGCCGCTGCCGTCGTCCAACTCGGTGCGATCTATCCAGGTCGGCTCGGCGACGAGTTGGCCCTTGAGCCGCGCCGCCCCCCGCGCCACCAGCGCCCTTGCGAGCACGTTCGCGGCCCCGTCCGTGGTCTCATCGACCAGCAAGGTCACGGGCACCTTCCGCTTTGAGCCGCCGTCGACCGTGAGACTGCGCGGTTCCCCGATACGCTCTGTCCTGAGCGTGCCGTAGCGGCCGCCTGGCCCGAGCAGGGCGAGGACTGCCTTGATCTCTGTGAAATCGCCTTGGCCGCTCTGGCGCAGGTCGATCCGCAGATCGTCATCGCCGAGCTTCTCGTCTCGCAGGGCCTGGGCCGCACCGGTCATAAGCCTGAATCGAATCGTGCCGTCGGGAGCTCTCTCGACGGGCTTGGCCGAGCTTTTGGCTGTCGTGACCTCCACGGAAACGGGTTCCCCTGCGCGTTCCACCACGAGCTTGTGCAGCTTGTCGGTGCCCGTCAGGAGCGTCTCGCGGGTGCGGGACGGGGTGATGGTCGACTCGACCTTCTTTTGAAACTCCATGCGGAGCCGCTCGAACTCAGCCGACTCGATTTTCCCGTCGGTGAGTTTCTTTTGGGCTTCGCGCAGAGTCTTGACCTCGCTGGCGGCGATGAGCCAGCGACCGTCGATTTGGACGATCTTGTCGCCGACCTTCACGCCGGCTTTGTCCGCCGGGCCGCCCGGCACCACCATGGAGACCACGATGTCCGGAATGAGGAGGAGTTGGTCGGCAGAACTGGGTTTTTTGCGGGCCTTGACGATCTCCGCCTGGTCGTAGACGTTGCGCAGTTCGACGCCGATGCCCTCATATTCCCCTGCGAGGTTCTTCTTGTAGAGAGCGAAGTCCTTCTCAGCGTAGTAGCTGGAATCGGGGTCGAGCAGGCCGGTGACCATGCCGCGGACCGCTCCGCGCGCGAGCTTCATTTCGTCCGTGATGGGGTCGACGAACTCCTGTTCCAGGAGTTGCATCAAGGCGTAATAGTAGGCAGACTCCGAAATTTGCTGGGGTTTGTTATCGGCGGAGGCGAGGATCCCGATCACCGGGATCGGGGAGATCGCGGACTTGACGCGGCCCACGTCCGCCATCGAGCGGACGTAGAGGCCGCCCCCAAAGCATGCCACGGCGGCGATGAAGCCGCCCAGAGTCCAGACAAAGCCTTTGCTGACAGCCATATCCTTGCTTGAAGTGTTTATTGAACCTTATTCGACCGGCCCGTCCAACTGGGAGACTCGCCGGAGATGGCGTTCCGCGTGATCCTCGGGGCCGCTGAGAAAGGCCTGTACGAGTTCTAACGCCTTTTCGGGCGTTGTCGTTCTCGCCCCGAGACAGATGACGTTTGCGTGGTTGTGGGCGCGAGCGAGTTTCGCCTCCGCGATGGTGCAGGCTTGGGCGGCGCGTATTCCGGGGTGCCGGTTTGCCCGTATGCAGACTCCGATCCCGGTCCCGCAAGCAAGGATCCCCATCTCGGCACCCCTTTTAAGCACCGCTTCCGCGACTTCGTCCGCGGCTATGGGGTAGTCGAAGCTCTCCGGCGAAACGGCCCCGACCCTGACGACCTCGTGGCCGCCTTCGGCTAGCTCGGCCGCCAACTGGTCAAGGAGCGCCACTGCCGCATGGTCGCCGCCGACGACCAGCTTCACGGGAGCTTGATCCCCTTCTTTCTTGCCAAGTCCTGGAGAGCCTGGGCTACGCGGGGGTCCGAGTCTTGGGTGAGGTTCTGGACTTCCTCGAGCACGACGGGGCCTGGTTGGGTGGCCAGGGCTTCGAGCGCGGCGACCCGGACACGGGTTTCGGGGTCTATCACGGCGAGGCGCAGGGCCGCCCGGTCGCCATCGTTCTGCCTCGTCTTGATCGCCTGCAGCAGGCTGAGTCGGACGTTCACGGAGGGGTCGCGGACCCCCTTTAGGGCGTCGTCGCGGAGCGGGCCGGCGGGCGCGTCCAGCATGGTGACGTAGGCCACCGCCCGCACCCATTCGCTGGCATCGTTTACGGCCGCGTAGAGCACTCGCCTCGAAGCCAGGTCGATGTTCGGGTTCGCACCTTGGCAGACGACGCGCCGCACGCTGGGGTGCGGCTCGGAGAAGAGCGTTGCGGCGAGGATGATGCCGGCGGGCTCGGTCTCGATCTTGGCGAGCGCCCGCGCGGCTGCTTCACGCGTTCGCCAACCGCGCGCGCCGAGCATATTGAGCGAAGCCGCCATTTCCGCCTCGGGGTGGTTGATGAACGTCCCGGCCGCGACCCGGCGGTTAAACTCGAACGGCCCGGTCTCGACAAGGGCGCGCAAGGCGGCCCAGGCTTCGGGCGAATCCTGCGCGGCGAGCGCCTTGGTGGCGAGGAAGGCGACCGAAGGGCGCCCAGATGCGGCCCGTTCCTTTAGCTCGCCGATGATGCGGGGGTCCTTCACGCGGCGGAAGACATCGAGCGCGGCATAGGTGTCGGGCCCTTCCGGATTGGCGAGGATTCTCTTGAGCTCCGCGAAAACGGGCTCTGTGACCTCGACGTCCGAAGGGTAGGCGCGACCGATGGGTTCCCATGCTGGGAGCAGGGCATCGCTCGGTTCGGACGCGCGGACGGCGATTTTTGCAAAGCCGATCTCAACCGGCCCGCGCGTCGCGCGCTCGCCGATGAAGCTGCCCTCTGGGGTCGAAAGCCGGACTTCGTAGACGGGCTCTGCCAAGTTAAGCTGGGAAAGGGGGAGCGTGACGGAACGCGTGGTCGACCCGGTTTCCGGCCGTCCGACGAAGACAGGAGGTCCTGCCTCGCCCGGGGCTTCGGTTTGGCCGGATATGAGCACGGAGGCGAGGACGCGGCCGCTTGCGCCGACGAGCTGCACGGCAAGGTCTTCGTTCGCCGAGACCGTGAAATCGAAGGCGAGGGTCTTCTCCTCGCCAGGACGGGCGAGGCTCTCGCCGGGTCCGGCCCGCAGGAGCACGGCGTGGCCGGCGAGTCGGCTCCCCTTGGCCACGACCCGCAACGGGGTCGCGTTGTCGGTCTCGTCAAGTGAGAACGAGCCCGTGGTCCGAGCGGGATTGCCAATGTCGCCGGTGGGGGAGAGACGGAAGGCCTCGACGTCGGTGCCCTCGAACGGCGAGGCGTCGGTCTCGAGGCGCCAGCCGTCCGGGCCGGGCCGCCAGGAAGTCCACGTCGCGCTCCCTGGAGCGAGTTCGACCGCGTCCATACGCACGAGCGCAGAACCCCCTTCGCGCACGATCGCTCCGCCAGAGGCGGAGTAAGGCTGGCCGACCGGCAGCTTGCTCAGAGCTGTCGCGGCACTTTCCCCGGCACCAGTCCGGAGAGTGGACTTTCGCAGGGCGGCTGCAGCCAGGCCGATGGATTCGGCCGCGTCGGGCCGCACTCGGTCGGCGGCCTTGCTAGCATCACCGCCAAGGATCTGGGCGCGCCACGCTTCAAATAGGCGCGAGGCGAGGGTCGCCCCGAGCGGTCCGCCCGCAGAATAGGCGGGGATCAGGGTCACGGGCGTGTCGCCGACCTTGTACGTCCGCGCGGTTTTGATCGGACCGGTGTGGACGACGAGCACCGCGGCAAAGGGACCCCAGTTCTGGCCGTCCTCGGCCTCGAAGGGCGCTTGGTTCACGTAGGGCGCGATCGCGTTCGCGACGTGGCCGATGCCGAAGAGGTCGTCTTCGGGCGGCACGTCCATGGTGACTTCGGTGCCGTCTGGAGCGACGGTCGCGGGGCGGTCGAGGAAGACGAAGTTGATGTCGTCGTCGATCCGGAACTGGATCTTCGGGTCGATGACGCCACCGGTCGCCCCCCGGACCATGGCGCTGAAGCGGGCGACGGCCGCGGTGGCCTCGTCCTCGTCTGCCACAGAGAAGCTAGATTGTCGCTCGCGGAAGACTCGGTCCGGCCCACGCTCGAGGATGGTGCAGCGGGTCTCCAGCATGACGAGGATGGACATTTGGCCTTCGGCTTTCCGCTCTCTCGCCCGCTCAAAGGCTTGCTTGGCCGCATCCCAGGGGTCGCCGAGCGCTTCCCGGACGAGTAGGTTGCCGCTGGAATCGACGGGGAAGGCGCTTTGGCCCATCTCCGCGCGCACGCCGGTGAGGGGCGTCGCGTCCGTCGGCCATGTGACGGGGATCTCGCGTCCCCCGAGGGACACGGTGTCGACCGGGGCTGGGCTGCCCTGAGGGTCCTGCTGTTGCAGCAGGGAAAGAGCGAGACAGAAGATGGACAAATTCACGATTCGAAGATACGGACGTCCCAGGGGCTGGTGGTGTGCCCATCACCGCGCGTAAGGGCCAGAGAATCACGGCTCCCGATGCTGGAGAGGTCCCGGGGTATCTGCCCGATGAGGTCGAGCACGACGTTGCGCGCCTTCTCCGCGTTTGCCTGGAAAACTTCAAGGACGTTGTGCGCGGTGACGGCTTCCGTGTCCGCGACGACTCCGGAGTCGTAGTCCGTGACGAGCGAGATGTTAACGACGCCCATGCCCAGTTCGTGGCAGAGATAGGCTTCGGGGTACTGGGTCATGTTGACGACGTGCCACCCCATCTTCGTGAACCAAATGCTTTCGGCCTTTGTGCTGAAGCGCGGGCCTTGGATGACGACCACGGTGCCGCCATCGTGGCACGTGATTCCGTGTTTGCGGATCGTTTCGACGGCGATCTTGCGCAGCGTCCGGTCGTACATGTCCGCCGGGGAGACGTGGGCGGTCACGGGGCCGTCGTAAAACGTGTCGGCGCGACCATTGGTGCGGTCGACGAACTGGTCGGCCAAAAGGAAGTCGCCGGGTGCGATCTCCCGTTGCAGTGACCCGACCGCGCAGGGGCTCACCACCGCCTTCACCCCCAGCTTGTGGAACGCCCAGACGTTGGCGCGATAGGGGATTTTGTGGGGCGGCAGGGTGTGCTTGCGCCCGTGGCGGGGAAGAAAGGCGACCCGGCGCCCGTCGACCTCGGCGACGAAGACGCTGTCGCTCGGGGGCCCGTAAGGGGTATCCACCTTGACTTCGGTGACGTTGTCCAACAGGCTATAGAACCCGGAGCCGCCGAAGACGCCGATCTCGGCGACGGCGCTCACGAGCCGCTGCCCCCGCGGATGATCTCGTAAGTGTTCGACATCGAATCGATGAGGAGGCGGGTCCGCGGGCTTGCGCGCAGGAGCACGTCCGGATCGACTTCATAGACCCGGCGGTTGCGAACAGCCGGGATGGTGCCGAGCCGAGGGTCGCCGAGGACCTCAGCACCCTTGCCGGCCGTGAAGACGACCTCCGGGGCAAGCGATACGATGCTCTCGATCGAGACCGTCTCGAAGCGGTTGGAGTCAGGCCCGACCAATTCGCCGCCAGACGATTTCACCACGTCGGCCTGGAAAGACTTCGTGCCGGCCGCCATCCATTCGCCGCTGCCCCGAGCCGTCACGACGAGCGTCTTCGGGTGCTTCTTGCCGGCGGCAGCGGCCTCGGCCCTCGCCTTGGAGGCGAAGATATCGTCCGCCTGCTTGGACATGGCGGTCTCAGAACCGGTCTTGTTCCCGAACGCCAAGGCGAACTCCATGACGTCCTCGATCTTGTTGGCGTCCAGGGCGAGGAGGTCGATGCCGAGTTCTTTGAGCTTGTCGATGTCGCCCTGGTTATAGAGCTTGGCATCGTAGACGATGAGGTCGGGCTTGATCTGGGCGATCTTTTCGTAGTCGGGCTTGACGCCCTTCACGACGACGGGGGTTTGCTCAAGGCCGGGGGGGAAGTTGTCGGCGGCGGTGCGGCCGGCCAAGACGATCGACCCCCGTGCTTCCGCGATGATCTCGGTGGTGCTCGGGCTGAGGCTCACAATCTTCTCCGCCCGGTGCTCGTTAGAGGTGCCGCCGATCAGGTGGGTGTCGCTTTGATTGCAGCCCGGCAAAAGGGCGGCAAGGAGGGCGAGTGCGGGCCAAAAGCGGCGCATGCCCCTGCATTTTGCCAGACGTTGGGGTTCCTGGTCTTGGGCTTGCCGGGATTGTCCCGACGGTATACTAGCGGTTCCTCGCAGGGGTGTAGCTCAGTTGGTAGAGCGGCGGTCTCCAAAACCGTAGGTCGCGGGTTCGAATCCTGTCGCCCCTGCCATCAGTCCGATCTTAAGGACCGGCCCTTTTCCGCATCAAAGGAGGCGCCGCTCCTTCAGCGCCAGGATCGGATTTGGTCTGCGGCGGCACGTAAATCGTTCAAGTCGCGCCGACCGACCAAGAGCATCAGGAAACCCTGGTCGCGCCAAGAAACAGCGGGAACGTTGTTGATCGTCCCCGCCTGGTAGTTCGCTTGGTTTTGGTCGATGCCTTCGACCGCCGTCGTCTCTGCGATCACGAACAGGGCCATGCGGCCGCGACCGTCGTCGAGGGTGAGGCGGGCTGCTTTTCGGCCGCCGACGGTGCCGCAGCTGATCTCACGGATGTCGCCCTTCAGGTTCGCGACCCGGTTTGGGGCGATGCCGGTGGACTGGCGGACGATTTCGAGGGCCTGGGCGGGCTCCTCGACGTTCATGGGCTCCAGGGCGGTGAAGAGTCCGGCTGCCTGGGAGGTGGAAAGCGGGCGGGCGCCACTCGTCCGGTTGACGACGGCGGCGGAGAGGATGCCAACGAAGAAGATCGCGCAGAACGCCCAAGCCCAACGGCCGACGAAGGATTCGGCGGTGCGGGTGCGGTCGATGGCGTCGAGACGGGCCTTTGTGGACTTCCAGGCCTCGTCGTTGCGGCAGGGGGTGAGTTTGTTGGGCAGTTCGCGGCGCAGGTAGAGAGCCCATTCGTACTCGGCTCTGGCCTTTGGGTCGGCGGCGACGGCGGCGAGGGCCTCCTGCTTTGCTTCGCCGCTTGCCTGACCGTCTGCCAGGGCGTGTATCTGCTCCAGTGTTTCGTTCATTTTCGAAGATATCCCTGCTCTAGCGCGAACCTTTCCAACTCTTTTCTCAGGATGGCCCTGCCTCGGGCGATCCTCGATCGAACTGTCCCGACCGGCACCTCAGTCGCTTCGGCGATCTCTTCGTAGGAGAGCCCTTCCAAGTCGCTGAGGATCACCGCGGTGCGGAACACGTCCGGCACCTTGGCGAGGGCCTCCTCGACTTCCGCACCGAGCAACTGGTCGAACACTTGCCGGTCCGGAGCTTGCTCCGCGGGGGTCACCGGTTCCGCAGATGTCTCTTCATCGAGCGAACTTCCTGTGCCTTCCCGTTGTCTTTTCCGATAACGATTGATGTACAGATTCGTCAGGATGCGCAGGAGCCACGCTTTGAAGTTCCTCCCGTCGAACCGGTCGAAAGCTTCGTAGGCGCGGACTATCGCTTCCTGGGCAAGGTCCGAAGCGTCTTCCGGGTCCCTGGTCAGGCGCAGTGCCGTTCCATAGACCGAGGGGAAAACATCCTCGGCCATCCGCTCAAATCGATCTCGCCTGGGGTCTCCCCTCCGGAAGAGCATCGAGCGGATGGTACCTGCCGCCCTAAGCAACATCCCTGAATCCGGCACGGTTCCCGGCCATGGGGAAAGGTGGCCACGATCCGGTAAAAGCGACATCCCCTTAAACACGTTCGTCCCCTTCCCTTAGCTAGCCGAGCCTGGCAATTCTGCCGAATCTCACCGGGTTTTGTGGCGGGGTGCGATCGCCAAGGGATCTGCGGAAGGCCTCGCGCCGAAGGTCTTAGGGAATCGACGCCGGGCCATCGCAAGCGGCTGGCCAACCCCTTGGCCTTGGAAGAACCGCAAGGGCACTGCCGGGGCCCCGCAGTCCACGAATGGTGTTCCAGGCTACGAGTCATTTCAAAAGATCGCTTTTTGGGGGCGCCACAACGTTAGAAACCGCTGCTCCGGTGCCGATTCTTCTATTGGGGAGCCATGTTTTTGGAAATGTTAAGGACCGTCGCACTGGGCGGTCGGTTTGCACGGGTGTCAGAGGCGGCTGGCCCGGCCTGGTTGAATCGAGCCTAGCCCCGAGAGTCTCTCATGCCGGCGTTCCGATCTATCCGTTCCCAGATCTTGGCCTTGGTCTTCGGCACCTTGGTCGCCATGGGCTTGGGGGTAGTGACTTCGGTCAACTTGATGGCGGACGCCCAGATCGAAAAGGCGCTGCGGCAGGACTTGCGCAACGCCAAGAACGTCCTCGCCTCAGTCATCTCGGCCGAAGGCGAGCACCTCACCCAGCAGGTCCACCTTGTGGCGGAGCTGCCCTCGATTAAGTCGGTGGTGGCCAAAAAGGATCATGCCGCGATAGACGCGGCCGTAGACGACTACCGGCCCAAGATGGGCGTGAGTGCCCTCATCGTTATTGACGGCTTCGGCCATGTCCTTGGAGAGTCGGGGGCAGACCTGCCCCTGGGCCTCGTCGCCGAGTTCAAAGGCATCCAGCCTTGGAAGAACGGGCAGCAACACATCGGCCTGGCGTTGCTGAAGGGCAAGCCGTACGTCACGGCCACGACCGCCATAAAGGGCCAAAGCGGCAAGGTCTTGGCCTATCTGACGGCGGCCAATGCGCTTGAGGAGGAACTGGCCCAAACGATCTCCCGGTCCGTCGGCACGGAGCTCGTCTTCGTCCGTGACGACCACGTCGTAGCCTCGTCTATGGGCGGCGTGAACGCCGTGCTGATGCGGCCGGACGAGCAGAACAGGGTCACCGTAAACGGCGTGGCCCACTTGGGGATGTTCGATTCCTTCCCGCAAAGCGAGGACCTGCCTGGGGTTGGGTTCATCGCTTTGAAGCCGGTCGACCAGGCGAGGGCGCCCTACCAGCGCTTTGTCCTCTTGCTGACGATGTCGATCCTGGTCGCCACGCTTGTGAGCATCGTGGTCGCCATCATTTTTGCGAGGTATCTGACGACCCCGCTGAAGGGGATCTTGGACGCCGCCCGAGCGCTCCGCCTGGGAGAGTGGCCCCAGCCTTTCAACTCGAGCCGCAGCGACGAGTTCGGCTTGCTGGAGCGGACGTTCGACGAGATGTCCGAATCGCTGCGGGAGAGCCGCCAGCGCCTGATCGAGATGGTGCGCCTCGACCCACTGACCGAGCTCGCGAACCACCGGACCTTCCAAGAGAAGCTAGAACTGGAGTGCCACCGCGCCGACGAGACGGGGGCCCGCGTCAGCGTCATGATGATCGACATCGACCGGTTCGGCGCCTATAACCGGGTTCATGGTCGTGAGGCGGGCGACCGACTCTTAGTCGAAGTCGCCAGGCTCCTCCAGCAAAGCCTTCCCCAAAAGGCGCTCGTCTCGCGCTACCAGAGCGACGTCTTCGGCGTGGTCCTGCCGGAGGTGAGCGCCGTGAACGGATGTGTCCTCGCCAAAGAGGTGTTGGACAGGGTGGGCACAAAATCGGGCACGAGCCTGAGCATCGGTGTCGCCGAGTTCGGCACAGACGCGAGCCGGCCGGAACTGCTCATCCTTGCGGCCGAGCTTGCGACGTCCCGGGCGAAGCAACTCGGCCGCTCGCGTTGGGTGCGTTTCCAGGCGTCGGAGAACGGCGGCGACACGCCGCTCGAGCTCCAGCAGTTCCTCGCCAACGGCAGCTATGCGACCATCCGCGCCTTGGCCGAGGCGGTCGACGCCAAAGACCCCTATACGAACGGCCACTCGCATCGCGTGGCGACCTATGCCGCCGCGCTCGCCCGCGAGATCGGGAGCGAAGAAGAGTTCGTGGAGCTGGTCTTCATGACCGGCACGCTCCACGACGTCGGCAAGATCGGCGTCCCGGACTCGATCCTGAAGAAGGCCACGGCGCTGGACGGGGACGAGCGGGCGATCATGGAGCAGCACCCGGTCTTCGGAGAGAAGATCGTTTCCCAGGTCCCGACGCTTGCCGAGACCGTGCCGGGCGTGCGCCACCACCACGAGCGGTGGGACGGACGCGGCTACCCGGACAGGCTGAAAGGCTTCACCATCCCGCTCATGGCGCGGATCCTCGCGCTCGCCGACACGTGGGACGCGATGACGAGCGACCGCCCCTATCGCAAGGGCTTGCAGTGGGACGTCGCCCGGGCTGAGATCGAGAAGGGCGCCGGGACGCAGTTCGACCCGACCTTGGTCGAGCCCTTTTTGCGCTCGCTCCCTGCCCAAAGGCCATCCGAGAGCCCGGGCCAGGCGGCCGCTTAGCGGTTACTTGAAGGGCGCCCGTCCCGCCTTCTTCAGGAGAAGCGGCATGAAGACGCCGCCCACAACCGAGCGCGCACGGAAACCGACGCACTTGCCCGTCTTGGTGTCGAACCAATCGGTCAGGGGGAGGCGGTCTGGCGTCTCGTTCATCCACTTGACGAGCGGCGCGACCAAGGCGTCGAAGTCGCGCTGCTCTTCTGCCAGGCAAGCGGTCCAGACCGTCCAATCCAGCTTTGTATAGTCGGCGCGGTTATCCAGCGGGAGCCCGAACGCGTTCTGCCTGACCATGTACCAGGCGACCTCTTTGGCGTACGTCTCTTTCGAAAAGAGGCCGAGGTCGAGCACTTTGTCCCAGACGAGGTTGTACTTTTGGCTCCAGGTGCCCGGGCGGTCGAAGGCGAGTCGGGTGTGGCCGCCGTCCTCGGCCATCTCGGCCCATCGTGCCGCAAGCTCCTTCGCGACCGCGGCCCATTCCTCGGCCTCGGCGGCCCGACCGGTCGCCCCGCAAAGCCGGCCGTAGCAGGCCATGGCGACGATCGCCTTGACGGAAAGGTTGGCATTATGCGCGAGGTGCCCGGCAAAGTCGTCCGTGCACAGTTGCTCGCCTGGGTCAAGTCCGTACTGCCTCAGGTACTCGGCCCATTTGGTCCAGAGAGGCCAGTACTTTTCGATCCAAGCCTTGTCGCCGCTCCGGTCCAGATAGGCGGCGGCCATGATCAGCATGTTGCCGCTCTCTTCGACCGGCATCTGGTCTTCCTCTGACCGCTCGCCGCCGCCGTAAACCTGTCCGTTCGCCTTGGGGTAGGTCCCCAAGTCGTGCGGGGCGAAGGGCCAGGGCCAGCGAGGCATGCTCGCGTACTGCATCACCGGCTCCATGTTCGCCTTGAGGAGCGCGGGGTTGTAGGCGAGGAAGATGGGGCATGCGGGGTACATGACGTCGACTGTGCCGATGCACCCGTTACTGAAGTTTTCCTTGCTGAACATCAAGAGGGTGCCGTCGATGTCCCGGACGATCTTGTGCGCCGCCAGGCACTGGCGGTAGGCCAGGGCGCAGAGCTGGGCATAGCCCGCCCCTCCGATCTCGCGCCATTCGTCGGCGAAGGCGTCGATGTCCTGACTGCCCTGGGATGGGTTCTCCGGCCAACTCCGGTTCGGCTCCGAGCTGCGCCAGGCGGCCTGCAGCGGACGCCCGAAGTATTCGATCGAGGCGACGTCGTCGTAAGCCAGGGTGACGGCGGTCGCGTCGAGAAGAGCCTTGTCAGGCTCGACTTCCAGCTCGTTGCTGGACCACGCAAGGACGGGCCACCCATCGCGCGCGGGCCGCGGGAAGCGGGTTTCGTCGTCGCCGAGGAGCGCACCGTTGGCAGCGAAGTCTTTTCGGCATTCCCGGCTCTCCGCGATCCTCGCGAATCCGCCTTCCCCCAAGAAGAACAGCTTGCCCCAGTCGATGCGGTGGTCGTCTCCCACTCGGTTGAGGGGGGCTCCCCCTTCGTGCCATATTGCGAGAAGGGTCCGCCCGCCTTGGTTCATCCGCGACCAGGAGACCGCTTGTTGGGTTTCGTTGACGACGAGCTCCGGCGAGCAGTCCAGATAGATCTGCACTTCGTGCCTCTTGCCGTCCACGGATTCCAGCGAGAAGGCGATGCGGGTATCGCTCCGGGAGAGTTGGTCGGCGTCGCGGATGTCGGCGGCGGCATGGAAGTCGACCGCGAGTTCGACCCCGCCCGCGCGGAAAAGGTAGTGCGTCTTCGAGGGCAGGACCTCGCGCTTCCGCTGTTCTGCCTTGGGGAGTTCCTCCAGACCGAGCGACATCCACCGGTAGGTGCTTCCGTCGACCCTCACCATGCCCGTCAGCGCATGGTTCTTGCCCGTCCAGTGCTTGGTCCAGTCGTCCGCGAGATGGTCTGTGAACGACCAGACCGAGAGGTACGGGTCGTGGGTGACGAGGGGTACCGCCGGCGGGCGGAAGGAGGCGTCTTGCATGAGGAGGGTCGCGGCGAGCGCACCGAGCACGCTTGATTGTGACAACATCGCGCCAGGTTGGGCAGATAGGCCGGAAGGGCGGCCATGGCGAGCCCTCACCCCCTCTCCCTCGGAAGGGAGAGGGGGAACCGGAGATCAGCGGTTGCTGATCGCGACGTATTCGCGGGGCGTGGGGCCTTCGTAGATGCAGCTGGGGCGGATGAGGCGGTTGTTGTCGAGCTGCTCGATCATGTGGGTGCACCAGCCGCTGGTGCGGGCGATCACGAAGATCGGCGTGTAGAGCGGGATCGGGATGCCCATGAGGTAGTAGGCGTAAGCGGCGGGGAAGTCGACGTTGGGGAAGAGTTGCTTCTCGTCCCACATCACGCGCTCCATGACGTCCGCGATGTCGCCCCACTTGGTGTCGCCCTTCATGCGGCCGAGCTCCTTGCCGAGCTTGGTCATGATGCCTGCGCGCGAGTCGCTCTTGCGGTACTCGCGGTGGCCGAAGCCCATGATCTTCTCTTTCTTGGCGAGGGCGTTGCGGGTCCATTCTTCGGCCTTGCCCGCATCGCCGATGCCGATGAGCATGTGCATGGCTTCCTCGTTCGCGCCGCCGTGGAGCGGCCCCTTAAGGGTGCCGATGCCGGTGACGATGCCGCTATAGAGGTCGCTGAGGGTGGCGACGCAGACGCGGCAGGCGAAGGTGGAGGCGTTGAACGTGTGCTCGGCGTACAGGGTGAACGAAGTGTCCATCGCCTTCTCCATGAACTGGTCCGGCTTATCACCCGTGAGCATATAGAGGAAGTTGGCGGCGGTGCCCAACTCCGGATCGGGGTCGATCGGGTTGTGGCCGTTTGCGATGCGCCAAGAGCCGGCGACAAGGGTCGCGGCTTTGGCCACGATCCGGTCGGCCTTGCGGCGGTTCGCTTCGCCGTCCGTCGCGGGGGCCTTGTACTCTGGGTCGAGCGCGCTGAGCATCCCATAGCCGACCTTGAGGCGGTCCATCGGGTGCATCTCGCTGCTGCAGAGCCGCAAGGCGTCCCAGACGTGGTGAGGGACGAAGCGCTCGCTTGCGAGCAGCTTCTTATAGCCGGCCAACTCGGCCTGGTTGGGCAGGTGCCCTTTCAGCAGGAGGAAGGCGGTCTCTTCAAAGCAACCGTGCTCGGCCAGCTCGTGGACGTTGTATCCGCGGTACGTCAGGCTGGAGGACTCGACGTCGATCTGGCTGATGGTCGTGATGCCTGCGATCACTCCCTGCAGTCCAGGGCTGTAATTGGGGTGTTCGGTTGCGGTTGCGCTCATCGTTCTCGCTCCTTTGCGGTCTCCTCGAATTGTACCAGTCGGGCCCTGCCCCTGCAGGCTGGGACGGGATGGTCCGGGGGGCGGGGACCAGGGGCTGGCGGCATGGGCGCCGCCGCCCCTGGGTCTCGCTGTGATCAGGCGCGGCGTCGGCGCGCGAAGGCCGCGATACCCACACCCAAGGCGAGCATGGTCGCGGGCTCCGGCACGGCCGAGGAGGTGAAGGCGCTGGTATAGGTGACGATGTCGCCGTTCACGAGCGGGTTGGCGAAGCTGAAGGCGAACGCCTCGTCGGAGAGGCCGCTCGGGACGCGCGAGCCGCTGAAGTCGACGATGTTGCCGTTGAACTCAGAGGCGCCCGCAATCAGCGGGTTGACGAAGTCGCCGCCGTCGAAGTCGATCACGAAGAACGAGTTGTTCGGGTCGTTCGTGTAGAACTTGACCTGGCCCGCGCCGAGGCGGTAGAGCACGTCCGGTATGACGACGGTCAGCGAGACCTTGTCCATTTCGAACTTGGCATCGACGACTTGGCCGCCGCCGGTGAGGCCGGGGGTCTCGAGGGTGAGGCCGGTGACGGTCCAGGAGCCTTGGAGCGTCATGCCCGCTCGGTCGAAGGTGAACATCGGCTGGTTGCTGCCCGTGGTCGGGTCGGCGAACGCGGCGACGGTGAAACTTGCCTGGCTGCTGGCGGCCAGAACGCCGAAGGCGACGATAGCGGTAGTTTTGATGGTCATTGGAATTACCTGGTGTTGGTAAGAAGCTCGGCTTCCTCCATCCGTAACACCTTTGTTTCAATAGTGGCCAGCTGTGACCACTTTTCATAAAATTGTGGACAAAGAACTACTCGGTTAGAGTACCGATAGTGTTTGTTGTATAAAACGACAATTCATTCGCTAGACAGAGTCTACTCGGCGCGATATAGACCTGCTAATAAAGAGAGGCCCTCCGCGTCGCGGAGGGCCTTCTTTGTTGTCGCCTTGCCTATGTGGTTAGGCTTTGCGGCGGCGGGCGGCGAAAGCCGCGATGCCCGTACCGAGCGCGATCAGCGACGCGGGTTCGGGAACCACGGTCGCGGAGGAGGTGAAGGAGCCGGTGTAGGTCGTGACGCCACCGCTGGTGACCGCGTTCGCGAAGCTGAACGAGAACTGCCGGTCGGTGAGTTCCAAGGGGACGTTCGGGCCGCTGAAGGCGACGTTGTCGCCGGTGAGCTCGCTGGAGCCCGCGTTAAACGGGTTCAGGAAGAGGCCGCCGCCGAAGTCGATCTGGAAGTCCGGGGTGTTGATGTCGCTCGTGTAGAACTTGACGCTGCCCGCGCCGAGGTTATAGAGCATTCCAGGGATGACAGCGGTGAGGCTGACCGGATCCATCACGAACTTGACGTTCGAGAGCGAACCGCCGCCCGTGAAGCCGGGGGTCAGAAGGGTCAGGTTCGAACCCGTGTAACTGCCCGAAAGGGTGTTGTTGTTCGAGTTGAACGTGAAGAGGAAATCGCTCGAGTTGGTGGAGGGGTCGGCGAACGTCGCCATAGTGACGCTGGCCTGGCTGAGCGCAGCGGCGGCAACCGCTGCCACGATGAGGAGATTTTTCATTTTTGGTCTTACCTTTCCTAGAAACGACTGGCTCTGGCGCGCCCAACGTTGGAAGCACACAGTTGCGTCATCGATTATACGCAACGAGAATGCCAGAAAGGCACACTTCGAAGATGAATAGCGGGGAGCAACCCTAAATCCGGCAAATGGCTTAGCCGGTATAAAAACCGTGCCTCTTGACTGCGGTTAGCGCTCCAGCGCCTTACTTTCCTTCTTTTGCCCATTCCGCGTCGGCGGCTTCGTAGCTCGGATAGGCGATTAGCTCGTACAGTTCCGCCCGTGTCGCCATATTTTCTAGGTAACCACTTTGTGTACCATTATTCAGTAAGAACCCGTAAAAATCCTGGACGGACTTTAGCATCACGCGCATCGCGGAGACAGGAAAGATGACCATTTCGTAACCCATTTCGCTGAAGCGGCCGACCGGGATGATCGGCGTCTTGCCGAACTCGGTCATGTTCGCGAGCAGGGGGACGGCGACGCCCTTGCGGAAGGCTTCGAACTCGGCCTCGGCCTGGAGGCCTTCGGGGAAGACGGCGTCGGCGCCCGCCTGGACGTAGGCTTTCGCCCGGTCTACCGCCGATTCCAGCCCGTCCACGCCGCGGGCGTCGGTCCGGGCCACGATGAGGAAGTCCGCCTCCTTTTTGGCTTGGACGGCGGCCCTGATCTTGCTGCACATCTCGGCGGCGGGAAGCAGTTCTTTGCCGTCGAGGTGGCCGCACTTCTTGGGCATCACCTGGTCTTCCAGGTGGATGCCGGCGAGCCCTGCCCGCTCCATCTCGATGACGCACCGGGTGACGTTCCAGGTGTCTCCGAACCCCGTGTCCGCGTCCGAGATGACGGGGATCGAGACGACCTGGCAGATCCGGGCGGCTTGGGTCGAGATCTCGTCCAGGGTGACAAGCGCGATGTCAGGCACGCCCAACTGGCTGTTGGTCACGGCGGCACCGGAGATATAGGCGGCCTTCGCCCCCGCCCGCTCCGCGCAGATGCCGGTGAGGGCGTCGTAGACGCCGGGCATCAGGACCGTTCCTTGCGCCATCAAGTCGCGGAGGCGTCGGCCCGGGTTGGAGATAGGGGCGTGGATCATGGTGGAGAAATGCTACCTAGGGAGCCCGGCCTTGGCCGTCCCGGGGTCAAGCCGGTGTCACGCGGAGCCGTAACGGACGTGTCACGCCCTCGCCTGCATAACCCTCGGGAGGAGGTGAGACGATGAACACGTTTTTGGAGCTTTGCGACGCGATCGACGTTCAAAACGCGATGCGGGCCGGCGTTCTCTTGGCTGGAGTGCTCATGGCAATCTGGTTCGCGAGAGCGTAGGTGCGGCTCAACGGAGCCCAAACCCGTCCATACTTGATAAGGTGGACATTTGGATAGGCATTCTCGTCCTGCTGCTTGGCGGGGGCGTTGGCGCGGCGGCGGTCTTTTTCCTGCAGAAAGGGCCGCTCGCCGGCTTGCGCCTTGAGCTCGAAGAGCAGAAGCGGCTGGCCGAGGAGGCCCGCGCGAAGCTCGCTTGCGAGATGGCCGGCCACCAGGAGACGGAAAAGCTTGTGGCCAGGCTGGAGGAACGCGCCTCGCGCTTGGACGAGCTGGCCCAGCAGATCGGGGCCAAGGACTCCGTCATCGAGGACTTGCGGCAAACCCTTTCGCGCTATGAGAGCCTCCAGGCCGGGATCGAGGCCAGGCTCGAGGAGCGGGAGCAGGCGATCCAGCAACAGGCCGACCTGCTTTGCAAGGCAGAAGAGAAGCTGAAGGACTCGTTCCAGGCCCTGTCCGGGGAGACACTGGCCAAGCAGACCGAGGAGCTTCAGAAGGCGGCCGAGCGCCTCTTCGCGCACTACAAAGAGTCCGCGGACGGTGCGCTGGGCAAGCGCGAGACCGCGATCGACGAACTTTTGAAGCCGCTCCGCGAGAGGCTGAAGGATCTAGACGACCACAACCGCACCATGGAGCAACGGCGGCAAGGCGCCTACCAGGAGCTCTTGCAGCAGGTGCTCCCGCTCGAGAAGCAACAGGCCGGGCTCACGAAGGAGACGAGCCGCCTTGTGAAGGCCCTCCAGGACCCCGGTTCAGCGGGCAGCTGGGGCGAGATGGTTCTCGAGCGTGTGGTCGAAATGGCCGGGCTGGAAGAGCGGACCAGCTTCGTCACCCAGCTAACTTTCGAGGGCGAGGACGGCAAGCAGCGGCCGGATATGGTCGTCCGCATGCCTGGGAACCGGGCGTTGATCGTGGACTCCAAAGCCCCCATGCGGAGCTACATCGAAGCGCTGGAGTCGAACGACGAGAACAGTCGCGACATCCTTCTGCGCGACCACTCGAAGAAGCTGCTGGACCACGCCAACGCCCTCCGGAAGAAGAACTATTCGAAGCTTTTGCAGGAGTCGCCCGACTTCATCGTGCTCTTCGTCCCGAGCGAATCGGCGTACCGCGCCGCCCTCGAGTACCGGCCGAGCCTGATGGAGGAGACGATGGCGTGCAACGTCATCTTGGCCTCGCCCATGAGCCTTCTCGGCTTGCTCCGGCTGGTGGACCACTCCTGGCGCCAGGACAAGCTCGCGGAGAGCGCCCGGGCGTTGCAGAAGGACGCTTCCGAGCTTTATAGCCGCCTCGGCTCACTGGTCGGGCACTATAACAAACTTGGCAGCGCCCTGAACAAGGCGGGCACCGCCTTCAACGAACTCGGGGGCTCTCTCGACAAGCGGGTGCTGCCCGCCGCGCGCCGCTTCCGGGACCACGGGCTGCCGGTCCCGGACCAGCTCGAAGTGGACGAGCCGATCGCTTTCGGCCCGCGGCCGTTGTTGGGCCAGGAGTTCCAGCCCGCGCTCGTGAGCATGGAAGAAAGCGCGGAAGGTTCGCGCAAGCAGACGGAGCTTTTCTAGCGGGCGACTTTCTCGCGGAAGTTTGTGAGGGACTCGGCCAACTTGAGCCAGCGCCCTGCGGCGATTCGGTCTTCGAAGCGCAGGCAGACGCCGCCGTTCGAGCGGTCGGGTTGGATCCGCTGGTATTCCACCATTCCGGCCAGTCGGAAGTGTTCAATCCCGACGAACAGGTCGAACTCCTGCTCCTCGCCCATCGGCAAGGGCATGCCAGAACTATAGGCAAAGCCGTTGGGGCCCATCGCCCGCGCCCTGATCTCCTCGGGGCCATAGGCGCCGTGCCACTGCAGGGGAAGGTCGGCGGGCAGGATCGAGAAGGGGCCCTTGGCCGGGTGGAGAAAGGGCTTTGGCTCGGAGGCCAACTCCAAGATGCCGCCGTCGACA
This sequence comes from Fimbriimonadaceae bacterium, assembly GCA_019454125.1. NCBI lineage: Bacteria > Bacillati > Armatimonadota > Fimbriimonadia > Fimbriimonadales > Fimbriimonadaceae > Fimbriimonadaceae bacterium. The sequence continues at coordinate 2,465,635 of CP075365.1, read as the reverse complement.
GAGAGCACGCTCGCCCGGAACTCGGCTTCCCGCGTGGCGGCGAACGCTTCGAGCAGCACGGTGTCGCCTTCGAACGTCAGTTGATGCTCGCCAACGTTCACGCCAAGCCGGTCATCGTCCGTCCAAACGATCGACCCCATGATGGGTTCATCGTCGGTGATCCGACGCAACCGGGCTCGCCTTCCCTCTAGGAACGATAGCATCACTCTGGTCTCTTACCGGATTGACGGTAATCCAGGATTATATCTGGAGTCCGTATTCCTGCAGGATTGGTGCCTTCGCCCCCGGTAACCGTGCGGGACTGAGGTGGGCGGCAACTCATTGGCGGCTGTCCAGGCGGAACTGGTGGGGAAGGAGTTCGGCCGCTTCGGTGAGGACGTCCGCGCCACCGTCGCATGACAGAAGCACGGGGCAGGCCGCCCCTGGCGGGATGAACTCCGCCAGGACCTGGCGGCAAGCGCCGCAAGGCGAGACCGGTCCGGGGGTCGGGGTGAAGAGGGCCAACGCCCGCACAACCTTCCGCCCGGAGGCGACCATGGCGAAGAGGGCGGCCCGCTCGGCACAGACGGTGAGGCCATAGGAGGCGTTCTCGACGTTGCAGGCGGCGAAAACAGTGCCGTCTTCGGCCATCGCGGCCGCCCCGACCGGGAACCGGGAATAGGGCGCGTATGCGTGGGTCGCCGCCTCCTTCGCCGCCGCCTTGAGTCGTGTCCAGTCGGACTCGGTCATACGGCGAGCATACACGTCCCTCCGCTTACGGTTCTCTTACTCGGCCAGGCGTTGGTATGGGTGATGGAACGGCACGAGCACATCCAGAAGCTGAGGGACCTTGTGGAAGGGGTCAAGGTCGCCATGCTGGTCACGGAGAGCGGGGGGCAGCTTCGGAGCAGGCCGATGTTCACGAACGAGATCGACGCGGACGGGGTCCTCTGGTTTTTCAGCGCCTGCCCCTCGGGCAAGACGCACGAGATCGGCCAGGACTCTCACGTAAACCTCTCTTACTCCGATCCCAAGCACGACCGCTACGTCTCCATCAGCGGGAGGGCGTCTGTCGTGGAGGACCGCATCAGGATACGGGACATGTGGAACCCGATGGTCTCCGTCTGGTTCCCAGAGGGGCCTGACGATCCGTCCGTGTGCCTCATCAAGGTCCCCATCGAGAGCGCCGAGTATTGGGAGGCGAAGAAGGGCCACGTCGCGCAGATGATCGATATGGCCTTGGCAGGGATCCTGGGGCGGCGCCCCGACCTTGGGGAGACCCACAAGATCGAGCTTTAGTCGTCGATAGTCTCGCCATCGGGGACCGGGGTCATGTACTCCTGGTTCCCGAGGATGACTTCGACCTGCATCGGGTCGACGAGGACTTGTCGCGGGCGAGGGCCGTCGCGCTTGCCGACGATGCCCTGTTCCTCCATTGCGTCCAGCAGACGCGAGGCCCGCTGGAACCCGATGGAGAACTTGCGCTGGAGCATCGAGGTCGAGGCTTCGCCCCGCTCGACCACCCATCGGACGGCTTCTTCCCAGAAGGGGTCGGCGTCTTGGGCCTCCCGCATCTCGCTCTCTCGCTCTTCGATGGCGATCTGCACCGGGTTCAGCACGTAGTGCGGCTTCTCCTGGGCCCGCCAGAAGTCGCAGACCGCCTCGATCTCCTTTTCGCTGACATAGCAGCCTTGGATGCGGGTGGGCTTTGTCTGGTCGATCGGCAGGAAAAGCATGTCGCCCTTGCCAATGAGTTTCTCCGCACCGGCTTGGTCGAGGATCGTGCGCGAGTCGATTTGGGAGGAGACGGCGAATGCGGTCCGGGACGAGATGTTGTTCTTGATCGTGCCGGTGATGACGTCGACGCTCGGGCGCTGGGTGGCGATGACCAGGTGGATGCCCGTCGCGCGCGCCAGCTGGGCGAGGCGGCAGATGCTGGTCTCGACTTCGGCGGCGGCCTGGATCATGAGGTCGGCCAGCTCGTCGACGATGACGACGATATAGCTGAGCTTGTCCTCGGGGTCCGCCTTGGCGTTCCAACCGTCGATGTTGCGGACGCCCGCTTCGCTGAAGCGGTCATAGCGGCGGTCCATCTCCCGGACCACAGCCCGGAGCACGCCAGGGGCCTCCTTTACGTCCTTCACGACCGGGCACATGAGGTGAGGCAGGCCCTCGAAGAAGGTCAGCTCCACGCGCTTTGGGTCGACCATCACCAGGCGCACTTCCTTCGGGGTGTGGCGGATGATGAGCGACATGATGATCGTGGCCAGGCAGATCGATTTGCCGCTGTTGGTCGCGCCACCGATCAGCATGTGCGGCATGCGGGTGAGGTCGGTGTACCGGCTCACGCCGCTGACATCCTTGCCCAGCGCGAGGCAAAGCTTGTTGTCGGGTGAGTGAAACTCCGGGCTCTCGACCATCTCGCTGAGGGTCACCATCGAACGGTGCGCATTCGGCACTTCGACGCCGATGGCCGCCTTGCCGGGTATGGGGGCTTCGACCCGCACGTGGGAGGCGGCCAGGTTCATCGCGATGTTGTCCGCGAGGTTGGTGATGCGGCGGACGGGGATGCCCGGCCCGAGCTGGAGCTCATAACGGGTGATGGTGGGGCCGGTGGCCACTTCGACGACGTTCGCCTCGATCTTGAACTGCTCCAGAGTGCCTTCGAGCGTCTGGATGTGCCGCTCCATCTCCTCCTTGCTGCGCTTGGACTTTGCCGGCGGCGGGGCAAGGAGGTCGAGGGGAGGCAGGTCGTAGCCCTGACGGGGCGTCTCCGTGTTCAGTTGCACCGTTTCGACCCGGTCGGCGGCATAGGTCACCTTCGGGGCGGCCTTGGGCCGCATCACATTGGGCACGGACTCGGGGGTAGCGATCGGTTCGGCGGCGCCTGGGACCTCCTGTTCAGGGGAGTCGTCGAACTCGGGCAGGGCGACGACGGCCTTCTTGATGGGTCGGGCGGTCGCCTCTTGCACGCGGGCTTCGACGCGCTTCCTCCGGCCCTGCTCCGCGGTCCGCGAGAGGATCTGGTGCAAAGGCGCGTCCAGGCAGAGGACGAGCCCCACCAAGCCCATCGCGACCAAGCCGACCGGTTTGGCCGCGCCGAGCAGGGTGCCGAAGAGCCAGGCGAAGACGGCCCCGGCGTAGCCGCCGGTCTGGGTCAGCACGGCGGGGTCGAAGTAGTCGCCCTTGAGCGGCTGGGCGAAGAATCCGACCGTGCAGGCGAAGATCAGCAGGGTGCCGACCGTGACCCGTCCGACTTGGACGTCGGTCCGGCCCGCAAGCAGACTCAGGCCGGCGAAGCCGAGCACAACCGGCACGACCCAGGCGCCGCGCCCGACGAGGGTCTGCAACAGCGAGGTCAGCCCATCGCCGACGAGGCCGCCGTTACGGAGGGCAAGGCCTGCGATCAGGACGATGGCGAGGGCGATAAAGATCACACCCAGGGCATCGCTCGTCCGATGGCCGACCGGTTGGGCCACGCTCTTTGAACGCGTGGCAGTGGGAGTTCTGGCCGTTCCCCGCATCCTGCTCCAGTAATAAGACGCCCATCCGTGGGCGTCTGGATGGTACCCCTTCGTTCGACCCACCTCGGGTAAAGCTTGAGTCAGAACCGTCGCAATTGGAACCATCGATACCGGTAATCTGTTCGAATTAACCGCGCGGCTCTCGAGCCCCTATGAAATTGCGTCCAAGCTACGTAGTTGCCGCCATTGGCGCGTTAGCGCTCGGGATAGCCGTCGCCGGCCCCCGGGTCTATGCGGCCGTCACTTTGGCAGGCTTTAACCCCGAGCCGATAAAGCCGGGCCGGGTGAACCTGATCGCGGTGCCGAAGGAGGCCGGATACCGGATCATCGTGAGCAACGGGATCGCCCACTTGGCGGAGGTCCGCCGGGACGGGGCGGTCGGAGGGTTCGAGTCGCCCAGCGACGAGAAGGACGCGGCCAGCGCTCCCCGCCTTCCGATCCGCGAGACCTTGAAGGCCCTTCAGGGCGACGCGGAGGCACTCGGCAAGCTCACCATGAGCGTGAACAAGCTGGAGGACGACCTGCCTCCGGTGCCGGTGACTTGGACCGCTGAGGATATCGGCAAAGCTCTGGACGGCGATGCGACCCTGCGGGCGAAGTTAGTGGGCGACCTCCACACGAACCTCGACGGCACCCCCCTCAAGACACTCAACCTAAACTCCCTCCTGAGCGGCATCGTGGTGGACAGTCCCGTCACAGTGAACGTCCCCGTCGAGGGCAAGGTGCAGAAGATCACGTGCCGGATCCAGGAGCCTTACAAGACGCTCTTCGCCTCGACGGTCGAGAGCAAGATCATGGACAAGTTCAACCCGAGCCAGGCCGTGATCGTCGGCACGTACCGCGACCAGGCCAACCTCGTCTTCGAAAAGATCGCCTCGGGCCAAAAGCCGGAGGACGTCGCGGAGAACCTCCGCTCCCGGATCGAACCGTCCCGCCTCCAGGCCTATGCCAAGAAGGTTGAGGCGATCTTGGGGCATGCGACCGTCATCCTTAGTGACGCCTACATGACGGGTGCCACCTACTCCAAATACGACGGGCCCCGAAAGGAGCCGCTCTCGGACATCACCGTCCAGTTGAACTCAGAGGGCCGGAAGAGGCTCTGGAAGTACAGTCTGGACCACCCGAACTTCCAGCTCTTGATGACGATGGAGGGCGTCGCGATCGCGGCCCCACGCATCAAGAGTGACCTAAGCGGAACCGAAGTGACCATAAAAAGAGTCGCGTCCGAGTCGTTAGCGGACGAGGCTGTCAAACTTATTAACGACATTCAATCGGGATCAAGATCGAAATGAACGGACTCACTAAGCCCCTGGCCGCCCTTGCGGTCTCGCTCGTCGTTATGGGAGGTTGCGGTTCCTCCGGCAAGTCTTCCAGTTACAAGCCGCAGGAAAAGCAACCCGTCCAAGAGATGGCGCTCTCCCCAGGAGACGGGCCCAAGCTCTTTCCCTTGAAGGTCGGCAACCGGTGGGTCTATGAGGCGGAAGGCGTTCAGACCACGCCCAATGGGTCGAACACTTCTAAGTCCGAGGTCACGTTCCAGATCGCAAGTATCAAGGATACGGCGGACGGGAAGGTCGTGACGATCGAAGTGGTCAGCGAAGGCAAGATCACCGACCGGCTCAACTGGCGCGTCAGCGACAAGGGCATCTACCAGCTGACAGGGTCGGTCCGCAAGACGATGGAGGGGCCGTTGACGGAAGTGCCCTACAACCCGCCGGTCCGCATCATCGGCTTCCCCGTGAAGGAGCGCGAATCGCTGAAGATGGCGGTGACGGGCATCCGCCCGGCCGCGACCCCTGGCCCGCTCAACATGGAGAACTCGACCCGCGGCGTGCAGGAGGTCGATACGGCGATGGGCCGCATGCAGGCCCTGGCCACCGAAACGGAGTCCTCCTACCAGGAGAACAACGTGAAGTTCCGGTCCTCCTCCACCACTTACTGGGCCAAAGATGTCGGAATGGTGCGTTTCCGCCAAGAAGTCGTTGCGATGAACTCCGACGGACGTCAGATTAGTCAGACGAGCGTCCTCCGCCTCAAGAGCTATACCCAATGACGTTCCCGCGCTATACCGCCCTCCTTTTGCTGGCCGCCTCTCTGGCGGGCTGCGCTCCGAAGGACGACACGGGGATCGCGACCGGCGCCGAGCCGAAGACCGAGAGCACGTCCGGCGCCGCCGGCACGACCAGTGGCACGGAAACGGCGACCCCGGACGTCTCCGCCATCCCGGAGGAGCTGAAGCACGACGCCTACGCGTACTCCGGTCTTTCCGTGCAGAAGCCGGAGAAGTACCTCTTCGCGCGCGTCGAGGGTGAGAAGCCCGAGGCGGGGACCCAGACGACCACCTTCAAGGGGATGAAGGACGGCGTGGCCACCTTCAGTGTGAGCCGGGACGGCTCGATCAGCAACCTAGGGACGGAGGAGATGGAGGTCCACAAGGACGGCGTCTACCTCGTGAGTTCGTCGCTGGGCAAGCCTGAGAAGCCGGTCATGGTGATGCCCGCGAACCTGAAGCCCGGCGACACCTGGTCCGACAAGTACGAACTGGCGACTGCCGCCGACGACCGCAAAATCCAGTTCACGGGAACCTCGAAGGTCGAGGACGGAGGCAAGGTGAAGGCGGCCGGAAAGGAGTTCGACACGCTGGTCGTCGTCCAGACATTGGACATGAACAACGCCGGAACCAAGGGCAACGTCTCCAGCAAGACGTGGTACGCCAAGGACATCGGCGTCGTCAGGATGCGCATGGAGCTCAAGGACGACAAAGGCAAGGTCGTGGCTTCCACGATCGAGCTTGCGGAGGACCCCAGAGGCTGATGGTCGCCGCCGTCCTCACATGTGCCCTGGCGCCCCAGGTGAAGGCGGCGGATTTCTTCCCGCTGAGAACGGGGGACGCGTGGGTCTACGAGGACAGCGGCCAGAGCCTATCCAGCCGTTACGACGACCACGTGGGCAACGTACAGGAGGTCGGGGGCGGCAAGGCGGTGCCGATCATCAGCGTGGTGGAAGGGAAGATCGACGGGAGCACGTTCTACCGGGTGACCGACGACACCGTCTACGTGGTGGCCTTCGACCAGAACAAGCCGCTCGGCGCACCGTATCCGATCCTGAAGGTCGGCGACAAGGCGAACTGGGAATACGTCGGCGAGACGCAGTGGTACGGGGCACCGGCCCCGCTCACGGTCAAGGGCAAGTCCAAGCGAGGGCGCGACCAGGACGTTCTGGGCGTGAAGCGCGAGATCCTCGAGGTGACGCTCGAAGCTTCCATTGGACCCCCTGACGGCACTAGCATCAAGTCGAAACAAGTAGCCCTCTATGCGAAAGGCGTCGGCCTCTACGACCTGAAGGAAACGCAGACCATCGGGAAGCGGAAGATCGAAAGGCACCGGAGGCTCCTCTCCTTTACGCCAGCCGAGTCATGAACTGGAAACTGGCATTGTCATTGGTGGCGGCCGCTGCGGTCGGCGCATTGGGGTGCAACGCGCTCCAGGCCCAGGTCGGCACCCAAGAAAAGGGGCAGCGCTATGAGACGATGGCGCTGGAGCAACTTCCGTACAAGGACGCGCGGCTCGTGCTGGTCGGCACGGAGATGGACGTCGAGATGGGCGACACCCGCGAGGGCCGCGATCTGAGCATCCACCTGCGCGCCCATGGCGAGGACCTGGAGACCGAGCACTACGAGGTCGACCAAAAGGGGCTTTGGTTCGTCGGCGTGAGCGGAGAAGCGTTCGAGCCCCCCATCCCCCTCGCGATTTTCCCGATCACGGTCGGCGACAGTTGGGATTGGTCAGGGACGGCCGAGCTCGGCCCGCTCAGAAAGCCCGCGAAAGCAAAGGTCTCGACCGATTCGGAGCGACTTAACCTGGCGACAGGGGTCTACAACACGATTCGGATCCAAGTCGACCTGGACATCGAGACTGGCGACCACGCCGCGAAACGGAAATTGCGGTTCTGGATCTCTCCTGAGTCGGGCGTCGTCAAGCGCGCTTTCGGCGATACGACTCGCGAACCTCGGTCTCCGTCCGAGAGTCAATGATCGGCCGGGCGGACGCGAAAGGGGTCTTTGGCTCCGGGCTCGACCGGCCCGCGCAGGGGCCCGACGTTTTCCTCCTCCTTGCGGCGGGCATGCTCCTTTCGTTCGGGCTGCTCTCGCTGCACAGCATTGACGCGGCGGTCCATTCGGCTTACTTCTTCCGCCAGGCGGCGTTTGTCGTGGTCGGGTGTGTGATCGCCTTCGGGCTCGCCGTCGTGCCTCACGCGATGCTCAAGCGCGCGGCGGTGCCGCTCTACCTCGTGAGCTTGGGCTCGCTGGCGGCGGTGCTCTTCATCGGGCAGGAGAAGAAGGGCGCGACGCGCTGGATCGACGTCGGGCCGCTCCAGTTCCAGCCGAGCGAGTTCGCCAAGCTGGTGCTCGTGATCACGCTCGCGGCGTACCTCTCCGGCCGACAGGGCCGGATCAAAGACCCCTCGACGTTCTTCGGCTCGTTGTTGCACGTCGCCCCGGTCGTGCTGCTCACCCTTTTGCAGCCGCATTTGGCGGGGGCGGTCTCGTTGCTCATGATCTGGTTTGCGATGCTGCTCGCGTGCGGCGTCTCTTTGCGGCCGATCCTCCTGAGCGCGCTTGTCCTGCTCGCCGGGCTAGGGTTGGCGTGGAAGACCCCGGGGCTCATGCCGGACTACATGCGGAGCCGCATCGAGGGCAAGCTGCGACCCGACGTCAAGGACAACGCTTGGCAGCAAGAGCGCGCGAAGATCGCTTTCGCGACCGGCGGCCTCTTTGGGGTCGGGTACCTGAAAGGCGAGCAGAAGGCGGCGCGGTACGTGCCGGAACAGCAGAACGACTTCATCCTGACCGTGGTCGGGGAGGAGGGCGGTTTGTTCGGAACGGCGCTCGTCCTCCTTGGCTTCGCCCTCTTCTTTTTCCGGACTTGGTTGGTCGGTTGGCGGGCTTCGGAGCCCTTTGACCGTTACGTCGCGGCCGGGATCTTGGGCGTGCTCGGCTTTCACATGATCGTGAACGTCGGCATGAACCTGGGCATCTTGCCCGTCGCGGGGCTCTGGCTGCCCTTCATGAGCTATGGCGGCACGGCCATGTGGATGTGTCTGGGCTGCGTCGGGCTGCTGCTGGGAATGAAGTAGGTCTTCTTACGGGCCCGGCGAGCCGGTACACTCCGCGCCCGAATGACGGTCGCCGATACGGTTGCGCGGATTCGCGCCGAGGTGGGGAAGGCGGTCGTGGGCCAGGAGACGGCCATCGAGCAGGCGGTGTCCGCGTTCTTGGCGGACGGGCACGTGCTCTTGGAAGGGGTCCCCGGGCTTGCCAAGACGTTGCTCGTGCGCTCCTTGAGCATGGTCTTCGACCTGACTTTCACGCGCATCCAGTTCACGCCGGACTTGATGCCGAGCGACGTGATCGGCACCGAGGTCTTCGACCCGCGCGACGTGACCTTCAAACTGCGCGAAGGGCCCGTTTTCACGGCCGTCCTGCTGGCCGACGAGATCAACCGCACGCCGCCCAAGACCCAGGCGGCCTTGCTGGAGGCGATGGAAGAGCGCCAGGCGACGATCGGCGGCGTCCGCCGTGAGCTCCCGTTCCCCTTCTTGGTCTTCGCGACCCAGAACCCGATCGAGTTCGAAGGGACGTATCCCTTGCCCGAGGCGCAACAGGACCGCTTCCTGCTGAAGGTCGTGCTCGATTACCCGAGCGCCGAGGCCGAGATCAGCGTGCTCAAGCGGTTCCACGCCGGCTTCCGCTCGCAGAAGCTTGACGATGCTGGCATCCAGCCCGTCGTCGATGCGGAAGGCCTTCGCGCGATGCGTCGGGAAGTCGAAGCGGTGAAGGTCGAGGAGAAGATCTTCAACTACGTGTACTCGATCGTCAGCGCGACTCGCACCAGCCACGACGTTTTGGTCGGGGCCTCGCCGCGCGCGGGCCTGGCCCTGGTGGCGTGCAGCAAGGCGGTGGCGGCGGTGCGCGGCCGTGATTTCGTCATCCCGGACGACGTCAAGGAGCTTGCCTTGCCCGTCCTGCGGCACCGTGTCGTGCTCCGGCCGGAGACGGAGATCGAAGGCCTTTCTTCGGACATGGTGTTGCGCGGCCTGATCGACGACGTAGAAGTCCCGCGGTGAGGGTCCTCGCAATCCGGCGGCAAAGTCTTGGCGCGATCGCCACTCTGACCGATTCGCTTCCCCCTGCGCTGGAGCAGCACGGCGTCGAGTTCGTCGTGGACGACGCGGAGGCTTGGATTCCGGACAAGACGGGGCCTAAGGTGGACAAGGAGGTCACGCGTCAGATGCGCGCGGCGCTTCGCGGCTTCGACCTGGTCCACGCCTTCGCCTATCGCCCGGCGTGGGCATGCGCGGAGGCCTTCTACGTGCGCCAGCCCTGGCTTTACACGGCCTACGACCTTCCGCGGACGACGCACCCCGACTTGGTGGATCGATTGAACGCCGCGCGCGTCGGCCTTTGTTCCTCGCGCGCTGTCCGGGACGCGCTGGACGCGGCGGACACGCTGCACCTGCAGGTGGTCGCCCCGGGGGTGAGAGGGCCGTCCACGCCCGTCACGAGGGAGGAGGCGCGCCAGCGGCTCGGTCTCCCGCTCGACGTGCCCGTGGTGGGCGCTGTGGGCCGGTTCATCCCCGACCGCGGCTTTGACTCGCTCGTGCGGGCTATGCCGCTGGTCTGGCGCGAGAGGCCGGAGGTCCAACTGGTGCTGAGCGGCGAGGGGCCGAGTCCGCCCAAGGCGGAGGACCCGCGCATCAGGCTTTGCCCGCCCTTCCCAGATGTTTACGCGGCGCTCCCAGCGTTCGACCTCTTGGTGGTGCCGAGCGTCCGCGCCGGATTCAGCCTGGTCGCGGTCGAAGCGATGTCGTGCGCGGTGCCCGTTTTGGCGCGGAACATCTCGGGCCTGGCCGCGGTCGGCATGCCGGGTGCGAGCCTGCTCGTCTTTGCGGACGACGACTCGCTGCCCCCCTCGATTTGCGAGGCCTTGGGGTCTCCCGAGCGGTCGGCGTCGGTCGGGAACGCGGGGCGCGCTTTGGCCCAGGACACGTACTCTTTGGAGCGTCACGCTAGGGCTCTGGCCCGGGTTTATCGCGAAGTCCTCGGGCCCTGAGTCCCGGAACTCAGCGCGAAGGTTGACGAACGGTCTATAGTCCCTGCTAGGCGGCAGTCACCATGGATTGGTGGTAACGGAGGACGGAGCAGGGACGCTCCTCCCGCCTCTTCCTTCCTTCTACCGGCCGCATCGGCCAGGCGTCGAGCCATCTTTTCCGGTTTGACCGGGCAACCCCTCCCAGGGGACGGTCGGAGGGATTGCCGGGCCTCGACTCGCTCAGCGAGGAATGCGGGCGTTGACCGCGTCCCAGTCGATCACCTGCATGTACGCTTCGATGTACTTCATGCGGGCGGTCTGGAAGTCCAGGTAGTAGGCGTGCTCATAGACGTCCATCGCGAGGAGGAGGACGTTGTTCCAGGTCGGGAAGGTGTCTTGGGAGTCGCCGATGTAGGTGTGGACCCGCTGTTCGACCGTGTCGTACCCGAGGTACGCCCAGCCCCGGCCCGCCATGCCCGTGGCCTTCCAGTCGTTCATCCAGTGTTCGAAATTGCCGTAGGCCTCGTTGATGAGGGTGGCGATGTCACCGGTCGGCTCGCCGCCTTGGCCGCCAAGGGTGTTGAAGTAGACCTCGTGGTTCAGGTAGCCGCCGTAGGCGAAAGCGTAGTTCACCTTGAGCGCGCGCATCTGGCTGTAGATCTGGTTCGCCTTGCTCGGATCCAGGTCGATCTCGTGGAGCGCCTTACGGATCTCGTTGGTCTTGTTGGCGTAGCCCTTCCAGAGCGTGAGGTGGTTGTCGTGGGTTTCTTTGCTGATGCCGACGCGGTCCGTCGTGTAGACCTTTTGGGGCAGTGCTTCGGGGACTTGGACGAGTTTGGGTTCCATAGCGTTCACCATGATCTTACGAGGCGGGGCGCTTCATCCTTCGGGAAGCGAAGAGAGATTGGCTCATTTGGACCTATCCGCGAAGACCCGCGCACACCCCCTGCCGATTGCTGGGTTCCTGCGGCGCCGGGGGCGTAAATCGCGCTCGTTCGCGCCTTACCCTGGGCAAAAACGCGGCTTTACCGAAGTAAACTCCGTTGGTATGAGGGACTACCGCTTCCAGGCTCTGGGAGCCGCACCGAAGATCGTCGAGCGCCTCCTCCGCGCTTACCCCCGCGACCGCTTTGACGAGCGGCCCCATGACGAGAGCCTGACCTCACGAGAGATAGTGGCCCTGCTCGCCGACTCGGAGCAGATCGTCCTGGACCGCATCCGCATGGCCAAGAGCCACCCCGGTTCCACCGTCGAATGGTACGAGCCTGCGACGCGGGCGAAGGACAAACACTACTCCGACAAGAACCCCTTCCACGAGGCGGAGATCTTCGAGTCTCGCCGCCAGATGACGATCGACTACCTTCGCGATTGCAGCGAGGGCGACCTAACGAACCACATCACGCTCGACGGCCACGGGACGTACACGATCGACCAGTACCTCACCATGGTCCTCGCCCACGATATGGAGCGCATCGCAGAGATCAGCGAGTTTCTGGCGAACGAAGCGGCCTCGATCGCCTGAGGGAACCGGCCCGGATTGGTTCGGTTTTGTTGGGGTTGGTTCGGATCCGTTTGTCTTCGTTTGGGTTACGTGTGGAGGATCACCCCCTTAACCTCTGTTCGAACAAATCCGAACCAACCCCATCCAACCGGATCTAGCCCGAACCCACTCCCAATCCAATCCGGTCCCCAAACGCACTGGCACCGGCGTACCGCGCCGACGTCCCTAGCATCTCTTCGATGCGCAGGAGCTGGTTGTACTTGGCGACCCGGTCGGTCCTTGATGGCGCACCCGTCTTGATCTGGCCGCAGTTCGTGGCGACGGCGAGGTCGGCGATGGTGGTGTCCTCCGTCTCACCGCTTCGGTGGCTCATGACGCAGGTGTAACCCGCGCGCTTGGCGAGGTCGACGGCGGCTAGAGTCTCGGTCAGAGTGCCGATCTGGTTGACCTTGATGAGGATCGAGTTGGCGGTGCCGCTCTCGATGCCCCGAGCCAGGCGCTCGACGTTCGTGACGAAGATGTCGTCGCCCACGATCTGCACTCGGTCGCCGATCGCGTCGTTCAGGGCCTTCCAGGTGTCCCAGTCGTCTTCGCTACAGCCGTCCTCGATGCTAATCAGGGGGTACTTCTCGGAGAGCCGGGCCAGGTAGTCCACCTGCTGGGCGCCGGTCAGCCTGCGCCCGTCCTTGTAGACGTAGTGCCCGTCCTCGAAGAACTCGGTGGCGGCCGGGTCAATGGCAAGCCAGATATCGCGGCCGGGTTCCAGTCCGGTTCTCTGGCTGGCTTCGATCAGGTAGTCGAAAGCCATGTCCTGGCTCTCCAGGTTCGGCGCAAAGCCGCCTTCATCGCCGACGCTGGTGGCAAGCCCTTTGCCGCTGAGCACCTTCTTGAGGTTGTGGAAGAGCTCGCAGCCCCATCGGAGCGCCTCGCCGAAGGTCGGTGCGCCGACCGGGAGCACCATGAACTCCTGGAAGTCCACGTTGCTATCGGCGTGCTTGCCCCCGTTCAGCACGTTCATCATCGGTACGGGGAGGGTGCTCGCGCTCACGCCGCCGATATAGCGGTAGAGGGGAAGCTCGCAGGCCATCGAAGCGGCCTTGGCGACCGCGAGCGAGACGCCGAGGATGGCGTTCGCGCCGAGGACGGCCTTGTTCGGGGTGCCGTCCATTTGGATCAGGATCTCGTCGATCTGCTCTTGTTCGGTGGCGTCGAGTTCCAAGAGGGCGGTGGAAATCTTCTCGTTGACGTTCTCGACGGCTTCCAGGACGCCCTTTCCGCCGAAGCGCTCCTTGTCGCCGTCGCGGAGCTCGACCGCCTCGAACTGGCCGGTGCTCGCTCCGCTGGGGACAGCCGCGCGCCCGAAGGAGCCGTCGTCCAGCATCACATCGACTTCGATCGTCGGGTTTCCTCGGCTGTCGAGGATTTCTCGGGCGGAGACGTCAATGATCGCTGGCATCGATCCCAGTATGCCCGAAAGCCCGGGGGGCATTTGCGGAGCCTGGCGGGCCCTTCCGGGTTCCGCCCCCTTTTAGGGTTTCGTCGGGTGCTAGAGTCGGGCGGCTTGCGCCTTCACCATGCGCACCATGTTGGTGAGGCCCAGGCTCTTGCCCATGGAAAGTTCGCGCCCGAAGAGGTCGAAGACGATCTCTTCGGGCACTTCCGCCGCGGCGGCGGGCGGCTCTCCGTCGAGTCCTTGCTTGAGGATCGCGGCAAGGGCCATCGCCGAGACGCCCTGCGGGTTGAGGATCGCGAACTCCAGGTGGAGCCCCCCCTCCTGGAGCCCCACGAATGTAAAGGCCTCGCTCTCACAGCCGGGCACGCGGTTCGCCTCTGGATATGGCGGGGCCGCGAGCTCGGCCGGCACGGGGACAAACGCTCGCGAAAGGGACACGAGGGCCTCGATCCGATCTTGGCGGTCGGTCAAGAGCGCAAGGTCGGATAGAGTCTCGGCGAGCCGAGGGGGCAGCGCCATCAGCGCTCGATGGGCACGCCGACGCTGTTGCCCCATTCGGTCCAGCTGCCGTCGTAGTTGCGCACGTCCTTGAAGCCGAGCAAGTATTTCAGCACGAACCACGTGTGGCTGCTGCGCTCCCCGATGCGGCAATAGGCGACCGCGGGCGCGTCTGGCTTCAGCCCGACTTCCTGTTCATAGATCTTGCGCAGTTCTTCTGCGGTAAGGAACTCGCCCGTGTCCGGGTTCAGGGCGCGGGCCCAGGGCACGCTCTTGGCGGTCGGGATGTGGCCGCCTCGCAGGGCGCCCTCGTTCGGGTATTCGGGCATGTGCAACCGTTCGCCCGTGAACTCTTGGGGGCTGCGGACGTCCACCAAGCCGCCGCCTTCGGCGATGTGGAGCAGCACGTCCTCGCGGAAGGCGCGGTCCGTGCGGTCGTCCCTGGGTTGCGCGGCGTAGGTCGTGGCCGGGTACTCAGGGATGTCGGTGGTCATCGGCCGTCCCTCGCGGGACCATTTGAGCCGGCCCCCGTCCATGACGGCGGCGGCCTGATGGCCGAAGAGCTGGAAGATCCAGAACGCGTAGCACGCCCACCAGTTGTTGCGGTCGCCATAGAAGACGACCTGGGTGGCAGGGGTGATCCCGCACCGGGACATGAGCTCTTCAAAGCGGGCCTGGTCGAGGTAGTCGCGGACGATCGGATCGTTCAGGTCGCGCGTCCAGTCGATTTCGACCGCACCAGGGATGTGCCCGCTCGAATAGAGCAAAGGGTCTTCGTTCGACTCTACGAGCCGAACCAGTGGATCATTGAGGTGCTCCGCCACCCAGTCGGTCGAAACCAAAGTGTTGGGGTGGGCATAGCCTCGTTGTCTAATGTCCGACATTTGCTCCGTCACGTCTAGAGTTTACGCACTCTTGCGTGTTCGGTCATGCCGTAAGGCTTCTTATTAGCCGGCGGTTGTGCGGCAATTCGGTGCTAGAGCCGACATAATCTCTAGGCATGCGAATAGTTCCCTTGCTCTTGGTGGCGCTGGTAGCCGCCGGCTGTAACTCGGTGACTTCGACGACCGACGTCTCTGCGGACGGTGCCTTCAAGCGGTCCGTGCGGGTCTCGGTGCCGAAGCAGGGAGCCGACTCGATGTCCGGCGAAGAGCCGACCGACCCCGCCACCCTGGTCGCTTGGCAGGACCCCGGACAATGGAAGGTGGAAGCGGGCGAGACCGACGATGCGACCTTCGTCGAAGGCACCCGCCAATTCGCCACGGG
The DNA here is from genome assembly GCA_019454125.1 of Fimbriimonadaceae bacterium. Classification (NCBI taxonomy): domain Bacteria; kingdom Bacillati; phylum Armatimonadota; class Fimbriimonadia; order Fimbriimonadales; family Fimbriimonadaceae; species Fimbriimonadaceae bacterium. Next base: position 2,450,323 of record CP075365.1, on the reverse strand, counting down.
CGAGGGCGCCGCGCACGACTTTATGTTGGTCAACAAGGGCAAGGAGTACGTCTCGTGCGGCTCCAAGGTGACCACGCTCCCGGACGGCACGGTCGAGTACACCGAGGTCTACGCCCTCACCGAAGCCCCCAAGAAGTCTCCCGTCTCCGACGCTTTCCGCCAAGACTTGGCGAAGGCCCTTGGCGAGCTTAAGGCGACCGAGGAAGAAATGGCGACGATCCAGGACGAGGTCACTAAGGCGCTCTATTGGACGATGTTCGGCCCCGCCGACCCCATGATCGGGCTCTTCGTGACGAACCCGGACGGGGCGCTTCGAAAGATCCGTATCGCTTGTGGGACGGCGATGTTGGACTCGTTGCGGAAGACGATGGGGGATCGGCTCGATGAAGAGAGAGCGGTGGCCGTCACCCGGGAGATGCTTGTCTCGCTGGACAACAAAGACGTCGTGAACCCTCAGCAGGAAATGACCGGGCCGGACGAGGAATCCGAGAAAGGGCCGGATCCGGTGGGCATCACCGTGATCGTCCGCGGCCCGGGAAAGCTGGTGGAGACGAACGGCATCGCCGATCCCGTCACGGGCGAGGTCTTCTGGTCGCTCTACAACGTCTCTCCGAACGTCGGCGAGGTCGTGCTTCGTGCGGTCTACCGACCTTAGCGGCCTTTGAAGAGGCCGCCGAGGAGCCCCCGCACAAGCTGGTGGCCAATTTGGGTCCCTGCCGAGCGGAGGATGCTCTTCGTCATGGAGGCGACAATCTCGCCGGGGGCGTTCGGGTCGCGCCGCGTCCTTTGCTGTCGGAGGGGCCCGGGTGCCTTTGCCGCCTCTTGGGCCGCTTGGGTGGCCCTGCGCTGGAGCTCTTCAAAAGCGGAGTCGCGGTCGACGGTCCTGTCGTATTGCCCGTAGAGCGGCGACATCGTCAAGAGGGCCTGCCGCTCCGCGTCCGTCGCAGGCCCGATGCGCGAGTTCGGCGGGCACACCAGAGTGCGCTGCACCACCATGGGCGTGCCCTTCGCCTCCAAGAACGAGACGAGGGCCTCGCCGACCGCTAGCTGGGTGATAGCCTCGACGGTTGAGAAGGCGGGGTTGGGCCGGAAAGTGTCCGCACTGGCTTTGACCGCCTTCTGGTCGCGCGGCGTGAAGGCGCGGAGGGCGTGTTGGACGCGGTTGCCGAGCTGGGCGAGCACCGTGTCCGGGACGTCGATCGGGTTCTGGGTGATGAAGTACACGCCGACACCCTTTGAACGGATGAGGCGCACCACTTGCTCGATCTTCTCCAGCAGCGCCTTCGGCGCGTCGTTGAAGAGCAGGTGGGCCTCGTCGAAGAAGAATACAAGCCTGGGCTTCTCGGGGTCGCCGATCTCCGGCAGTTCCTCGAACATCTCGCTCAGCAGCCAAAGGAGAAAGGTCGCGTAAAGCCGGGGGCTGGACATCAGCCGGTCGGCCACGAGGAGGTTGATGTTGCCGCGTCCGTCTAGCGCGGTCCGCATCAGATCGGCGAGGTTCAAGGCGGGTTCGCCGAAGAACGACTCGCCGCCTTGCTGTTCCAGCACGAGGAGCGCCCTCTGGATCGCGCCGACGGAGGCAGAGCTCACGTTGCCGTAACTGACCGTCAGTTCCTTGGCGCGGTCGGCGATGTGCTGCAGGAGCGCGCGGAGGTCTTTCAGGTCGAGAAGCAGGAGGCCCTGGTCGTCGGCGACCTTAAAGGCGAGGTTGAGCACGCCCTCCTGGGTGTCGTTGAGGTCCAACATGCGGCTCAGGAGGAGCGGCCCCATCTCGCTCACGGTCGCCCGGATGGGGTGGCCCTGCCGGCCGAAGACGTCCCAGAGGATCGTGGGGTAACCCTTGTGTTCGAGGGTCCGGCCAAGCTCTTGCGCGCGGGCTTCGACCTTCGGGTTGCCGCCGCCGGGCTGGCTGATGCCGGTGAGGTCGCCCTTCACGTCGGCCATGAAGACGGGCACGCCAATGGCGCTGAAGCCTTCGGCGAGAGTCTGGAGTGAGACGGTCTTGCCCGTGCCCGTAGCCCCTGCGATCAACCCGTGACGATTGCCGAACTTGGGGTCGAGCTCGACGTCGTGCTCACCCTTGCCAAAGTAGATTCCCGCCATGTGCGCGGTGGTGAGGGTACCTAGGGAGCACTGGGCGCTATGGTCTGGCCGCCAAAAGCGTATAGTTAAGTCCACATGTCGGTCGGATCGATCGTCCGTTATGACAACCCGCTGGTCCTGAGCAAGGACTTCACGCCGAAGGGCGATCAAGCCGCGGCCATAGAGAGCCTTTGCGACGGGCTCGACTCTGGCTTTCGTTTCCAGACTTTGCTGGGCGCGACGGGTACGGGCAAGACGTACACCATGGCTTCGGTGATCGAGCGCTCGCAACGTCCTGCACTGGTTATCGCGCACAACAAGACATTGGCCGCGCAGCTTTGTCAAGAGTTCCGGGCTTTCTTTCCCGAGAACTCCGTTCAGTACTTTATCTCTTACTACGATTACTATCAGCCGGAGGCTTACGTCCCCGGCTCGGACCTCTATATCGAGAAAGACTCTAGTGTGAACGAGGAGATCGAGCGTTTGCGGCACGCTGCGACGCAGGCGATGTTAGAACGCCGGGACGTCGTGGTCGTTGCGAGCGTTTCCTGCATTTATGGCTTAGGCTCGCCGGACGTTTATGCAGAGAGCGTGGTCACTTTCGAGGCGGGCAAGGAGATGCCCCTTCAAGAGGCGATCCAGCGGCTGGTGCAGATGCAGTTCGTCCGTAACGATATGGTCTTGGAGCGCGGAACGTTTCGGGTCAAGGGCGACACTTTGGACATCCAACCGAAGGACGAGGAGATCGTTACGCGTGTAGAGTTCTTTGGGGATACGATCGAGCGGATCCGACTTATCGACCCCTTGACCCAGCACGTCTTGGACGAGCCCTCGCGGTGCAGCATCTTTCCTGCTACACACTACGTAACGCCGTGGGAAAGGATTGAAAGCGTCTTAGAACAGATCGCTCAGGAACGGGACGAGCAAGTCGCGTTTTTCGAGGCGCAAGGCAAGCTGCTGGAAGCCCAGCGATTAAAGCAAAGGACCGACTTCGACATTGAGATGATCCGGGAAGTCGGCTTCTGCAATGGAATAGAGAACTATTCGCGCTATTTCGACGGGCGCGCCCCCGGCACACCGCCCTATACCTTACTCGATTTCTTGCCGTCCGACGCAGTGGTCTTTATCGACGAGAGCCACCAAACATTGCCGCAAATCCGCGCGATGTACAATGGGGATCGGCAGCGGAAGTCGATACTTGTCGACTATGGGTTCCGGTTGCCCAGTGCGCTCGACAACCGTCCACTTCAGTTTGACGAGTTCCTGGAGCGGGTCCCCCAGGTCGTGTTCGTCTCGGCCACTCCCAGCGACTTTGAAGGCGAGTACGAGTCGAACCGCGCCCAGCAGATTATCCGTCCGACCTACGTCGTCGACCCCGAGATTGTGGTGCGGCCGACGCGCGGTCAGATCGACGACCTTATTGGCGAAGTCAAGTTGCGGGTTGAGCGGGGAGAGCGGACGCTCGTCACGACCCTCACCAAGCGCATGGCCGAAGACCTTACCGCTTATCTGCAAGACATAAATATTAAGGTCAACTATATCCACTCGAACGTCCACTCTCTTGATCGTCCGGAGATTCTCCGTAACCTTAGGCTCGGGGTTTACGACGTTGTGGTGGGCGTGAACCTTTTGCGAGAAGGGTTAGACTTGCCGGAGGTTACTCTTGTCGCGATCTTGGACGCGGACAAGGAGGGCTTCCTGCGGTCCGAAACCTCCTTGATCCAGACCATAGGGCGTGCTGCGCGGAACGTGGGCGGCACCGTGATCCTTTACGCGGACGTAATGACGGGTTCCATGGAGCGCGCGATCGAAGAGACGAACCGAAGGAGGGAGATCCAGGAAGAGTACAACCGGACGCACAACGTCGCTCCGCAAACGGTGCGTAAAGAGGTAAGAGAAACCGTAAGGTCTTACGAAGTCGTTCGCGAGATTGTCGCGCAATACGGCTCAAGTCCGGCTGAAGACGAGGGGGTGGAGTTTGATATGGATAAATGGACGGACGCCTCCGGCCAGCCGATCCGTATAGAGGACATTCCGATCGTCATCGCCCGTTTGGAACGCGACATGAAGGATTTTGCCAAGGCTATGGAGTTTGAGAAGGCGGCTGGCGTTCGTGATGAGATAAAAGGATTACGCAAGTTGATGGGCGTGACCGACGGAAAAGTCGGGCAAAGCGTGCGCAGAAAAGACCCACGCCGAAGAAATAGAAGCTAGCCGCCTTGACTAGGAGGCGGAGGCCGGGGTCTAATGTCGGTCGGAGCGCGAACGTTTCGCGTTACGAACATGGCTAACATTAAAGATATTGAAGGGATTGGTCTCGTCTTCGGGGAAAAGCTTGAGGCGGCTGGCGTCGGCACCATCGAAAAGCTCCTGGACATGGGAGCGAGCAAGCAGGGGCGGGAAAGCCTCGCCGAGGCGACCGGCATCTCCGAGACCATGATCCGCGATTGGGTCAACAAGGCGGACCTGATGCGCATCAAGGGGATCGGACCGCAGTTCTCTGACCTCTTGGAGGCGGCCGGCGTGGACTCGGTGCCGGAACTTGCCCAGCGAAACGCGGAGAACTTGCACGCCAAACTCGCCGAGATTAACGAGGCCAAGAACCTCGTCAACCGGCTCCCGAGCGCTACGGAAGTCGCAGAGATGATCGAGCAGGCCAAGAACCTCGACCGGTTGGTCACGCACTAGGATTCGACTCTAGCCCCAGGTTGAGCCTGGCCGTGCGCGCCCGCCGCTCGGTACGCTCAACCTGTGGCCGATATCAACGCCGATACGATCGATCCGGTGGTCAGTCGAGCGTGGACGTTGCCGTCCCGCTTCTATACCGACCCCGCCATTTTCGAGGCTGCGAAGGAGGCGGTCTTCGCGCGGTCGTGGCAGTGGATCGGCGACGGCACGATGGCAAAGGTCCCCGGGCAGTGCACTCCGTTCACGCTGTTGGAGGGATGCCTGGACGAGCCGTTGCTCCTCACGCGAGACCGTGACGACCAACTCCACTGCTTGAGCAACGTTTGCACGCACCGCGGCAACATCGTGGTCGAGGGGGCGACGAACGCGAACTCGCTGCGATGCCGGTACCACGGAAGGCGCTTCGGACTCGACGGCACCTTGCAGTCCATGCCCGAGTTTGAGGCCGTCGAGGGCTTTCCCTGCGCGGCGGACAACCTACCGCGCGTGCCCTTTGGGGCCTGGCGGAACTTGCTCTTTGCCAGCCTCGATCCCCAGCGGTCGCTGGAAGAGTTCTTGCGCCAGATGGACGAGCGGGTCGGCTGGATGCCCATCCACGAGTTCGTCCACGCGCCGGAACGGGGCCGCGACTACCTGGTGCGCGGCCATTGGGCCCTCTACGTGGACAACTATCTTGAAGGGTTCCACATCCCCTATATCCATGCAGCCCTTAACGCGACCTTGGATTACGGGAATTACGACACGATCCTACTGGACCATGGCAACCTTCAGCTTGGGGTGGCGGCGGACGGGCAAGAGGCGTTCGACTTGCCGGCGGGCCACCCGGATTCCGCGCACAGGGTCGGCGCGTTCTACTTCTGGCTCTATCCGAACCTTATGTTCAATTTTTATCCATGGGGCCTTTCGGTGAACGTCGTGAAGCCTCTTGCCCCCGACCTGACGAAGGTCACGTTCATCCCGTACGTCTGGCAGGAAGCGAAGCTGGCGCGGGGCGCAGGGGCCGAGTTAGACCGGGTCGAGCGTGAGGACGAAGCCGTGGTCGAGCTCGTCCAGAAGGGTTTGCGGTCGCGGTTTTACGACCGCGGCCGCTATGCCCCGCGACGCGAGGTCGGCGTGCACCAGTTCCACCGGATGCTGGCGGCCAGCCTGGGAGGCCCGTGAAGCGGTTGGCCGGGGTCGCTGCGCTGTTGTTGGCGCTCGGGACCGCATTCGGCGCGTTCGGCGCCCACGCCTTGCGGGGCGTCCTCGACGCTTATTCGATGGGGATCTTCGAGCGGGCGCTCTTTTATCAGACCTGGAGCGCGGTCGGCCTCCTGGCTTTGGCCGCGTTCGCCAAGTCGGCACCAGGCGTCCTGCGCGGAGGATGGACCGCCTTTGCGGGGACGCTGGTTTTCTCGGGCACGCTCTACCTGCTGGCCCTGACTGGCGTGAAGTGGTGGGGCGCGGTGACGCCGATCGGCGGCGTCCTCATGATCATCGGCTGGTCGATGGCGGCTTGGTCGTTTTTCCGGTCCGAGCCGGTTGCCCCCTAGGGGGGAATGAAAAGGGGGCGCTCCCAGATTTGGGAGCGCCCCACAGCAAGGCAAGTTAAAGTTGAAGGAAAAGGTATTTCCTTTCGAGGCTTAGCGCGCGCGGCGGCGGCTGGCGATCATGGCGATACCAGCGCCGAGAGCGAGCATCGAAGCCGGCTCAGGCACGGCCGAGGACGTGAACGAGCCCGTGTACGTGATGACGTTGCCGCTGGCGACCGGGTTCGCGAAGCTGAACGAGAACTGCTCCTCGCTGAGGCCGGTCGGAACGTCCGGGCCGGCGAAGGTGATGTTGTTGCCCGAAAGCTCGCTGGCGCCCGCGTTGAACGGGTTCAAGAACGTGCCGCCGTCGAAAGTGATCGTGAAGATCGGGCTGTTCGGATCGGTCGTGTAGAAATTGACCGCGCCGGCGCCCATCGTGTAGAGCAAGTTCGGAATAACAGCGGTGAGCTGGACGGGCGCCATCTCAAAGCGGACGTCCGTAGACTGGCCGCCGCTGGTGAAGCCCGGCGTGAGCATGGTCAGGCCGTTACCGGTCCAAGAACCGCTGAGGGTGTTCGCATTCATGTCGAAAGTGAACAGGAACTCAGAGGACTGCTTGGTCGGGTCGGCGAAAGTGGCGACGGTAAAGCTGGCGTGCGCGGCGCCAGTAAGAGCGCCCGCAAGGGCGATCAGCAGAATCTTCTTCATGTTGGGTACCTCTCAATCAATCCTCATTGCAAGAACCGTGCCGATCCCGGGGGTCCGGCGCAGGCCCTTGCGAACAAGGGTGGAGCCCACTTGGACTCACGGGCTCTATTATGCCCTCTTTTTTGGACACTTAGGGTCTAAGCGGAAGACAACAGGTGCATTTACGAGTGACTTTACGACTCGAAGAAGATTGAGGCTATAAGAAGCTAAGGAAAATACGATGTTTGTTGTTTCGGGAAGGGCAAGACAAGTGAGGGTCAAGTTGTCTTGCCCGTAGGGTCCGCTCACGTCACATGTGGGCGATGACGTTGTCGGCGAAGGCACTCGTGCTGACTTCAGTAGCGCCCTCAGTCTGTCTTGCGAAGTCATATGTGACTTTCTTGGAGAGGATAGCCTTCTCGATTCCACCGATGATTTTGTCTGCCGCTTCGATCCATCCGATGTAGCGGAACATCATTTCTCCAGATAGGACTATTGACGAAGGGTTGACTTTGTCTTGGTTTGCGTATTTGGGGGCGGTGCCATGGGTGGCCTCGAAGACGGCGTGTCCGGTGACCAGGTTAATATTGCCGCCGGGGGCGATTCCGATCCCGCCGACTTGCGCGGCAAGGGCGTCGCTGATGTAGTCGCCGTTCAGGTTCATCGTCGCGATGACGCTATAGTCGCCGGCCCGGATCAGGATCTGTTGGAGGAAGTTGTCCGCGATCACATCCTTGACGATGACCTTATGCCCGTCCTTCTCGAGACTCATCCAGGGGCCGCCGTCGATCTCGACTGCGCCGAACTCCTCGCGGGCCACTTCGTAGCCCCACTCGGCGAACTTGCCCTCGGTGAACTTCATAATGTTGCCTTTGTGCACGAGGGTCAGGGAAGGGCGCCTTTCTTTGACGGCATAGTCCAGCGCGGCCCGCACGAGCCTCTGAGTTCCTTCCCGAGAGACAGGTTTCAACCCAAAGCCGCTTGAGTCTGGGAAGCGGACTTTCTTGAACTTGTCCGGGAAGTTCTCGCGCAGCATTTGGACGAGCTTCTCGCACTCGTCAGTACCCTGCTCGAACTCAATGCCCGCGTAGATGTCCTCGCTGTTCTCGCGGTAGATCACCATGTCCACGTCCTGCGGCCGGCGGACAGGCGAGGGGACGCCCTCGAAATACCGGACGGGGCGGAGGCAAATGTACAGGTCGAGCTGCTGTCGCAGGGCGACGTTCAGGGAGCGGATCCCGCCGCCGACGGGCGTGGTCAGGGGCCCCTTGATCCCGACGAGGTAGGTGCGGAACGCGTCCAGGGTCTCGTCGGGGAGCCAGCTGCCTACCTGGTCGAACGACTTTTGCCCCGCGAGGACTTCCTTCCACTCGACCTTGCGACGTCCCCCGTACGCCTTTTCGACTGCCGCGTCGAAGATCCGCACGGCCGCCCTCCAGATATCAGGGCCAATGCCGTCCCCTTCGATGAAGGGGAGGATTGGATTGTCGGGGACTTGGAGTCCGGAATCCGTCATTCGGATGGCTTCGCCCATTAGGGTTGCAGTCTACCGACGTCAGTGTAACGGTCGGTGCGGATCCTCAAGGCGCGATAAAACGACGGAAACAGGCCGTGAGGTGCTCAAGTAATTCAAAAAACTGAGAAATTCCCTGAAAACGGTGTATCTAAAACCGCTGGGCCCGTGTACAAAGTGGGGAAAAGTCCTGTATAACAGCCGTCTGATGGGGTCAGGCGGAAATACGGGGGGCTTTTTTCCGAGACCGACTTTGGCGGCGCTTAGGGCCAGCGGTGTCTATTTGGGACTGGGCTTTGCGGCGCTGGTCGGGCAGGCACTCGTCCACCATTGGGGAGTGGACGTCCACCCGCTCGCCTACACTTTAGAGGGTGCGGGGATCGTGGCGCTGTCTGCGGCGCTCATCTATTATTCGACCCGGCGGCTCGTGGCGGATATTGACCGGACGCACGAGGAGTCGCTAGAGGCGAAGCTCGACCTTGTCAACCGGCTGGCCCTGGCGGCGGAGTACCGCGACGAAGAGCGGCGCGGCCACAACTTTCGCATCGGCCGCACGAGCGAGCTTCTGGCGCAGGCGGTGGGGCTCGACCCTGAGACCGCGACTTTGATCGGTCAGGCGGCGGTGCTCCACGACATCGGAAAGATCGGCGTGCCCGACTCGATCCTGAGCAAACCGGGCGCGCTGACCCCGGACGAGCGGGTGGTCGTGCAGCAACACGTGCACTACGGCGCGCGGCTCCTGGAGGGTTCCAGTCTGCCGTTGCTGCAGATGGCCGAGAGGATCGCCCTGACCCACCACGAGCGGTGGGACGGCACGGGCTACCCCTATGGGTTATCCGGGGCTCAGACGCCGATCGCGGGAAGGATCGTCGCGGTGACGGACGTCTTCGACGCCCTCGTGAGCGAGCGCCCGTACAAGCGGGCCTGGTCGCTTGCCGAAGCGCGGGACTACATTCTGAAGGAGTCGGGCCGGCTCTTCGACCCGGAAATCGTCGTGGCCTTCGGTCAAAGATTCGAGGAGATTCAAGCCCTCTATCGGGCTTCGGAAGAAAGCGCGGAAGCGGCGAAGAGCAGCCTGGAGCTGTTCCTCGGTCCCACGTTCACCCCGAAAGAAGAGTTGGAAGGCGCCCGCGCCGGTTAGCGACCGTCCTAAGACGCAAGGCGTGCTGTTTTGCGTGAGGAGTCGCGGATTGGACTGGCCGCAGGAAACCAAAGACCGTCCTGCGAGGCTTTGCCTCGACCCTTCCGACGCGGACCACGGCCCGCCCGCGCGGTGCTTTGCGTGGCTGGAAGGTGGCGTCCGAGATTGGCGGCTCATTGGCGGGTTGGACCCGCGTTCCGACCCGGTGGCCCTTCTTGAGGCTGCGGTCGAACTCGCGGGGGCGCTCCCGCCCGATGCCATCGTGCTCTCTTTCCCGGTCCGCGAGACGCCGTTCCACCGCCATTTGGCTTTGAGCGTGGCGAGGGCCCTTCGGGCGTCCCGCGTTATCGTGCCGGAGGGCTCGCCGATGGCGAGGTGGCCCTGGCCCGTGGGGGCCGAGGAGGTGGAGATGCCCGACCAATATCCGGTCGTGGTCCGCGAGGCCCAGCGACGGGCCCGATGGCTGGAGCTCTTCGAGCGGTCGACCCTTCAGGAGGTGGACTTGGGGCAGGTGCGCGTGGTCGGCGCTCGGCTGGGTTCCGGCGAGCGTTTCCGCAGCCCCGACTTCGCCGGTTACTTGGAGAAGTGCGGCGAGACGCTCTTGGTCGTCGATGACGCTGATCTGGACGACGGCCTGGTCGGCCGCCTGTGCGCCCAGGCCGGGGCGGGCAAGCTCGTCCACACCAAGGCGTCGGAGTACGAAGGGTTGGTGTGCAGCTTCGCCCGCGAGTCCGGCGAAGACTTTGGGATGGGCGTGGTGCGCTCATTCGAGCCGGCGCGCAACCGGATGGTGGTGCTGTGCGACGCGATCGCCCCTGCCCCGGTTCGGGCGCTCAAGCTCGGCACCCTCCGGGTCTGGTCGGACGGCCGAGAAGTCTCGGAGCTTGTGCCGTGGTCGGTGTAACCTGGGCCGGTGCGCGTCGTCCTCGTCCGTCACGGCCAGACAGATTGGAACAAGGAAGGCCGGGCGCAAGGCCACGCCGACATCGAACTGAACGCGGAAGGGCACCTTCAGGCCCGAGCTTTGGCCCGCCACCTGCACGGCCAGTCCTTCTCGCGGGTTCTCTCGAGCGATCTCACCCGGTGCCGCCAAACCTTGACGCCCTGGCTCGAACTCTCGGGGGCGCAAGTCGAGTTCCGCGAAGATTTGCGCGAGCGGACCTTTGGGGAGTTGGAAGGCGCGGACTATGTAACGGTGCGCAAGTGGCTCCAGGAGGAGGCGAAGCGCCTGGGCTGCGCGGACTACGAAGTGACCCCGCCGGGGGGCGAATCGATGCACACGGTCTGGCGCCGGCTTTCCAACGTCGCGGAGTTGCTCTCCCAAGAGCCTGGCGACACCCTGGTCGTCTCCCATGGAGGATCCATCGCCCAGCTTCTCTCGAGGCTGGTGAGGGGGACTCCGGAGACGGCGCGCAGCTTCCGCTTTTCGAACACGGGAGTTACGACGCTTTGGCGGCGGGCGGACGGCTACTTCGCCTTGGAAGGTTATGACGAGACGGGCCACCTGGAGGCTTACCTTGAAGATCCCGCTTTGGCTTAGCCGGGTTTGGCCGGTCGTCGCCAGCGTCGCGCTTTTCAACCTCGCCTATCCGCCGTTCAACCTCTTCCTGCTCGTTTTCGTCGCCTTGGCCCCGTGGTTCGCGTCGCTTCGCGAGGCGTCCGGGAAACAGGCGGTCCGCTCAGGGATGCTTTTCGGCGGGCTGCACTTCGCGTGCCAGATGGCATGGCTGCTGCCCTTCGTGACGCGGTGGACGGGCAATGTCTTCCTGGCGATGGTGCCCTGGGTGCTGGCCTCGCTGGCGGCTTCCGTGGTCTATGTGCCGCTCGGCTGGCTCGTCTCGGTGTGCTGGAAGCTGCGGCGTCCTTGGGCGATCCCATTGGTCTGGGCCGCGCACGAAGGCTTGAGGGCGTTTTTGCCCGGTCTGGCCTTTCCATGGGGGTTCTTGGCGACTCCGCTCGGCCTCTATCCTCAGTTCGTCCAGCACGCCGCGTATGGCACGGTGATCCTCGTTTCGGCTTGGGTCGCGATCCCGAACGTCGTGCTCGCGATGTTCGTTTGGCCGGAGACGGGGCCGGAGGGCGAGAAGCTCCCGCCCGGGCAGACCACGTTCCGGATGGGGCTCGTGTTCTTGGGCTTGATGCTCGTCTCGATGGCCCGGTTTGGCCAGCGGCAGCCGACGACGACCAAGGTCGTCACGATCGGGCAGACCGGGGTGGACATGGCGTTTTCGGACCGGGAGACCCGGCCGCAGCGCATCGCCGAAGCGGGGCGGCTGATCGCCTCTCGCGCGATCGCCCAGGCCCCGGACCTCTTGATCTATCCGGAAGGGTTCGCGGACGCCGGGCCAACGATGCCACCGCTCAACCCCCTCGGGCGGCGGCCCCCCGTCCCTGTGCTCTTCGCGGGCATCCGCCCTCGGGGGGGCAAGTTCTATTCGACCGCCTTCGGCTACGACGGGGAGTGGCGCGCCATGGACAAGACCCGGTTGGTCGTGTTCGGCGAGTACGTGCCGGGGCGGGGGATCTTCCCGTTTCTGGACGCGTTCAACCTCGCCCCCGTCGACTTGTCGCCGGGCTCCACGATCGCGCCCTTTGAAGTGAACGGCATCAAGCTCGGCCCACTGATTTGCTTTGAGGGCGTCTTCACGGAAGTCGTCGAGGCGCACTCTCGCAACGGGGCGCAGCTCCTCGCGCAGATGTCGATCGACGATTGGTACGAGGAGACGCCGGCTTGGAACCAGCTTTGGCTCTCGACGGTCTGGCGCAGCATCGAGTCAGGCCTGCCCGTCGTCCGGTGTGGCAGTCGCGGGCGGAGCCTGGTGACCGACCAGCGGGGCGTGGTGCGGGACGTCGTCCCGACCGGCCAGATGGCGGCGCATCGGGTGGAGGTCGGCCTTCCTCCCGCCTCGGACGCGTTCCCTTATCGCACCGGTTTCATCTGGTTCTCGATGCTCGTCGCGGCGGGTTTCGCCGTTGAGTTCGCCGTGCGGGGTCGGAAGGGTCAGTTGTGAGGGATCCAGGCGACGCAGGCTTCTCTGCGGTTGGGCGGTGAGACAGAGCCGTGGCGGAGGAGGTGGGATTCGAACCCACGTTAGGTTGCCCTAAAGCGGTTTTCAAGACCGCCGCAATCGACCACTCTGCCACCCCTCCAAGTCGATAGGGCTCAAGCACGTTCGCCCTCCTTCGACTACAGATTATGTCACCGGGTGACGAGTCGGTCCCCGACGGCGTCCTTGACCGCGGTCTCGAGCTCGCCCTTCTTCGGCTTGCCCGTCCATTGCGCGATAATCTGGCCGTCCTTCACGAGGAAGAGGGCCGGAATAGCGCGGACTTTCCACGCCGCCCAGGTCTCTCCGTTATCCCAGAACACCGGGTTCTTGAACGGGTTACGCTTGAGGTATTTGTCAAGATCTTCGCGCTTCTCGTCTACGCTGACGCTTAGAACCTCAAACCCCTTATCATGATAGAGTTTCCGAACCATGTCGATGCGCGGCTTGATCTCGTGGCACGGTTTGCACCAGCTTGCCCAGAAGTCGAAAAGAAGCACACCTTTATCGACGCTAAGTTGCTCTCCTCCAATGGCTTCAAGGGCGAATGTCGGCATCGGTCGGGGAAGCACGGGCGGCAAGTACGCCTCTGGATCCTCCCTGAACTTCTTGACTTCGCTACTGTTGCAGAAGTAGTAAGCCTTGTCCTTATACTTAACCCCGGCTACCGGCTTTTCGAGCCCGTGGCCGGTTCCGTTCGATTCACAAATCACGCAGTAGGCTTCGGTGGGGAGATCCGTCCTCGGGATTTCCACCGGCGCATCCTGCGCGAGAAGGCAGATGAGGATGTTGATTGAAGTCATCGCTTTATCCTAGAAGCCGAAACCGAAGCTTATACCGATTCTCGGCTTGTGGAGCCGCAACAGCATGAAGCTGATGTTGTTGTCCTTAGTCTTGTAAGTTAGGAGAGCATGGGTGTTACGCCCGTCGTTCATGGGTAACAGATCCCATTGGTCGGAGAGTCTGACGTTTACACCGAACGGAAAGTTCAAGCCATTTTCGTATTCGGAGTAGCTGATGCCGACATAGGGTGCGAGTCCGGTCTCGTGGATGCCCTTCGCAAAGCTTACGAAATAAGCGCGGTTGCCTTCCGGTGTGAAGATCCGGTCGCTGCTCGTACCGAAGCTTACCAAGGGCCACCGGTCCGTTTCGGGTGTCGCGATCCAGTTCGCGGTGGGAAGGAGTTCACTAACGACGGGGTTGTATTCGAACCCCACCGAAAGGCGGGGAAGCAGGCGATAGGCCCCGTTGAAGCGCCAGCGCGGCCGCTTCACGTTTGTATCGACCCACCGGATCGAAAACTGCCACTCATGATCTTGGCCCCCCGCACCGAGGAACCGGCCTTCGCCCGGTCATCCGGTTCACGTCGGCACCGCGATAGGCGACCTTTGCTTGGTCGGATCCTGCTCTTGAGCGACCGCCAAAGCGAGACTAAGTACCAGGGTCAACAGGCTCGCCAAGTCTCGCACAAAGGGAGTATTCCAGCCGAAGGGATCCGCGGCCCAGTCGAACAATCTGCTTTTTCTGTAGCAAGAAAATGGTAATATGTCTATCCGCCGAGTCTCGTCTCCCAAGAATCCACGACCTGCTCAAGATCCGGCTGGCCCTGGGCAAAGCCTTGCGCTTCGTAGAGAGCCTCACGCGCTCTCATGGGGTCGCCTGCGTTCGCAAGGTCGCTGGCGGCAGTGACGAAGGCGACGACGGCACGCCTGGACGCTTCCCTCGGGTCGGGGTCGGCGTCGATAGCCTCGATCCAGCGGCGGGAAGACCTGCTCCAAAGTCCCCGACGCTTGACTGGATCGAACTCGATCTTGGCCTCTTCGATGGCGGCGATCGCCATCTCTTCGTTGCTCCATCGCTCGTCTTCGGCGGACGGCGTCGGGCTTCCGAGGTTCGGCCATCCGCCAGGACTGACAGACCGTGCCGCACGACTCCCGGCAGGTCGGAACGCCTCGGTCAAGGCGTTGATGCCTTGGAAGACCAGCACGAACAGGGCGCCGACCAGGAGCACGGCGACAAAGATCTTCCCGAAGGTCTGCTTTGTCGCGGCCGAGAACATGGGTGGCCGGGGAGGGGGCGGATAGTAGACCGGGATTTGGCCATAGGGCGAGCCGTATTGCGCAGGCGGCCCGCCGGGCCCATAGGGAGTGGCCATCGGTTGCTGGCCGCCATAGGGTGCGCCGTAGGGTGCGCCATAGGGGTTGCCGTAGGCGGTGCTTTGTGGGGGCTGGACGGTGCCGTAGGGGTGGGTGTAGGCCGGGTGCGGCTGTTGCGGCACGACCACCGGGGGCGGAACTACGGCCTGGAGAGTGGGAGCGGGCGGGTCGATGACGGTTTGGTAGAGGGTCGCCGCCGCCGATTGGAGGGCGGCAGCCATCTCTTTGGCGCTGGAGAACCGGAGCTGCGGGCTCTTGTCGAGCGCCTGCAGGATTACTTGCCAGAGGGCATGGTTGCAGTTGGTGGGCTGCTGCGGCTCCTTGTTCATGATCGCGTAGGTGATCGCCACCACGCCGTCGCCCGGGAACGGTTTCTGGCCGCTAAGCATCTCGTAAAGGATCACGCCGACGCTGAAGAGGTCGCTGCGGGCGTCGATCTCGCGGCCGTTGATCTGCTCCGGCGACATGTAGCTCGGAGTGCCGAAGACCTGGCCGTCCATCGTGAGGTTCGGTTCGAACGTGAGGCGGGCGATGCCGAAGTCGGTCAACTTCACCTCGCCGCTTTCCAAGAGCTGGACGTTGTCCGGCTTGACATCCCGGTGGATGACCCCGCGAGAGTGGGCGAACTCCAGGCCGGAGAGGATCTTTTGGGCGATCTCGATCGCCCGTTCGGCGGGAACGAAGCCTTTGGTGTCGAGTAGGTTCCGCAGGTTCTGTCCGTCGAGGTACTCCATCGCGATGAAGCGACGGCCCTCCTGCTCCCCGACCTCATAGACCGTGACGATATTGGGGTGGACCAGCGAGCCGGCGGCGCGGGCCTCCCGCATAAATCGGCTGATGCGGTCGTCCCTCTGCTGTTGGCTCGCCCCGACCGGCATGGCGAGTTCCTTCACCGCGACCCGGCGGTTCATCAAGGGGTCGTACGCCTCGTAAACGATGTCGTTCGAGCGCGCGATCTCTCGGATGATCTGGTACTTGCCGAGGGTGGTGGGCGGGCTTTGGCTCATGAAGTCGGGCCGCTATTAGAGACGTTCGAACCTCACCATTCATTCTTGGCGAAAGGGCGACCGTCCCTAAAACTCGGCGGGATGGTGCCCAGCGGGCCACGGCCCGGGGGTTAGAAACCGGCTCCCGGTGCACCCTCCAGGATCGGGAAGGGGGGGTCTTTCTCTCCGCGCCTGTCGCGGGCGGCACGCTCGGCCCGGACTTGTTCGAGGAGGCCGGGCACCGAGTGCGGCGCTTGGGCGGGTCGGGCGAACGCCCGCTCCAGCACGGGCCAGAACTGGTCGATCCGGTGCGAAAGGTCGAAGACCATGACGCCTTGGGAGCAGGCCACGGCCGCTTGGAGCGCCGTCTCCAGGCCCCTCGGGTCGTCCCAATAGTCGGCCAGCTGGATTCCTGCGTATGTCCAGGTCTGGTCGCGGGAGACTCTGGTGCTGAGCACGGCCCCGGCTTCGACGGTTTGACCGGCAGGGCGGCCTGCGCCCAGGGCTTCATACAGAGTCCCGAAGCGGTAGTAGCAGCCGGTGATGAGCAAATCGAGGTCGCCGGCGAAGCCCGCCTCGCGATAGGCGCGGGTGAGGAAGGGGAAGCCGGCCTCCAGGTCGGCCGAGGCGTAGTTCGCGCCGACCCGAGGGTAGTCGCCGTACCAGGATCCGGCGTAGATGCCGAACAGCGCGGTCGGCGATGCGGTTTTCACGTGCCGACGGGCCTCACGGACGAACTTCTGCATGGTCTCGGCCCGGAAGGCCATCCAGGCGTCGTAGTAGGGGCCTGGCTCGATGCCGCGGTTCAGGCGTCGATCGAAGGTGAAGGTGAAAACGTCCTCGGGCCAAGAAAGGTCGCGGCCGACACGGGCCTCAAAGGCGGCCCGGGTGGATTCGCTAAAGTCCGACTCGATTCCGCCGAAGCGGAGACGGTCGTCGTAGAGGAAGCCGTCCGGCTTGTACCGCGTCATCGCTTCGTCGATGAAGCCCAGCGCCCGCTTCTGGATCTCGGGCGAGTGGGGGTTCATCATGAGCGGGATCTGGTTCTGGTTCTCGGCAGAGCCGACGAAGCGGCTCAGCGAGCCGAGCCGGAAGCGCCCGCCCGTGCGGATATGGGCCAGGAGCGGGATGGCCGCTTCACCTTGGGCGACCACGAGCGTGTCAAAGGCGAGGTCGTCCGGAACGGGAAGGCGGCCAGTGGCGGTGACGACGCCGCGGGCGTTGAGGGCGGCAAAGGCGCCTTCAGTCGCGGCCGGCTTGCGCGTGAAGAGCGAGACGGGTTCGGAGAGCGCGCCCGGGTTCAGGGTCTGGGCCACGGGGAACTGCATCTCGCCGAGCGCGAGGATCGGGGTCGCATCGTAGCGCACCGACTGGAGCTGGGCCGCCTCGTAGCCCCACCCTGCCTCGCCGAACTCGGAGTCCGGCTTTTTCTCGTCGCGCTTGGCGTACGAGTGGCCTTCGCTGAACGCGTTCATTGCAATGAAAAAGCCAAGCCCCTGGCGGCGGGCTTCGGTCCCCATGATCGCGACGGGGTCGTAGCCGGCGGGCATGTGCTGCCCCTTCCAACTCGTCATCTGGGGGGCGAGCGCGGAGGGGTAGAGCGTGCGCCCTACGATCGGCTTGACGTCATAGACGACGGTGTTAAAGCCGACTGTCTTCACCTTCTGCATGAGGGCGGCGATCTTCTCGGGTGTGTTCACCGCATCGAGGTTCGCGGTGCCGTCGATCCACATGACGCGGCCTTGCAGCCCCATCTCTTGGGCCGTTCGATGGGCGGGGCCCCGCGGGGCGATGTTCCCGTCGAGCCTTGCCCATGCGACGCCGGGCAGCGCGTTACCCCAGTAGCTGCGAGACGCCTCCGAGGGCGATATCTGGCTTAAGGCGAGGCCGGCGAGGAAGACGGTCATTTCTTGGTTGTTACCCCGTGCGCTCTCTTAAGGGCGCGAAACGTTAAGACTGGTATGGGACGTTCCCGTCACCTTGCCTTTCTGCTCGTTTCGTTCGTGGGTTGCGTCGTCGGTTCTGGGCTCGCCACCACGATCTTGTCGCGCCCGGCGCAAGCCCAGTCGCAGGTCGTTGGCGGACAGCAGGTGCCGCCCAACATCCGAAACAGCGACGTCCTCTTTATTCCGAACGCCGGATTGCGGTTGGTCACTGAGGACAACCGGACGTTAGGGGTGATCGGCCAGAACCAAGGGAACGCGGTCTTGACCCTGTTGGACAGCGCGGGTGAACCGAGCGTCCTGCTTGGCGCGGGGCTGACTGGAAAGCTGCTCTTCTCTGGCGATGGGGAAGGCCAGCTGACCGTTCGCGGCCCTGTACAGCGTCAGTTCGTATCGATCAAGGCGGGGGCGAACGAGGCTTCGATCACCCTCAATCCAGGCGGCACGTGGACCGGCGGCGCATCCGGCGGGAGCCTTTCTCTGCGCACCGCTTCTGGGCAGGACACGGCGCGGCTGACGTCCGGCAGCGACGGGGGGACGTTCGAGCTCTTCGGCGGGAAGGCGCCCTACGTTCAGGTCCGGGCGGACTCGAAGGGCGGGACGCTGGCCGTCCGGGGCAGCGACGGCCAATCGGCGTTCACGGCGAACGGCGCGGGCGCCGCTTCGATCCGCCAGGGCGATAAGACTCTTTGGAAGATCCCCGAAGAGGAGTAAGGGGCCGCGCCGTGCCATAGTCGGGCGTGCAAGCGGCAGCATCAAGTCCGACAGTCGAAGAGGCCCGTTCGTGGTTCCCGGCTTTGGCGCAGGGGACGGCGCTCTTAGAGAACGCGGGCGGTTCGCAACTGCCCGACTGCGTTATCGACGAGATGGCGCGGTTCATGCGCGAGGACTACGTGCAGACCGGCGCGAGCTATCCCGCGTCCCAGCGCGCGACCCAGACGGTGGCGGACGCCCGCGACTTCCTGGACGCCTTCATGGGGAACACGGGCAGCGGCGCGGTCGTCATCGGCCCGTCCACGACGCAGCTCCTGGCGATGCTCGCCCAAAGTTTGGCGCCCACACTCGCGCCGGGCGACGAAGTTGTCGTCCATGTGGCCAACCATGAGGCGAACATTGGCCCCTGGGTGCGGCTTGAAAAGCTGGGGGTGCGGGTCAAGTGGTGGCCAGTTGACGCGGAGACGGGCGCGTCGTCCCTAGAAGTCTTGCAAGGCCTTCTCGACAAGCGCACGAAGGTGGTGGCGTTCCCGCACGTTTCGAACCTATTGGGCAACGTCATGGACGTCCCGGCGGTGACGAGGGCCGCGCACGCGGCCGGTGCCCGCGTTGTGGTGGACGGTGTGGCCTACGCCCCCCACGATCGGATGCGGGTCTCGGACTGGAACGTGGACTTCTACGTTTATTCGACTTACAAGGTCTACGGCCCGCACATGGCGGCGCTCTACGGCAAGCGCGAGTTGTGGGAGGAGTTGACGGGGCCGAACCACTTCTTCAACCAAACGGTGCCCCAGAGGTTCGAGGCAGGATCGCTCTCTTACGAAGGGCTGGCCGGGTTGCTTGCCCTGCGCGACTACCTTCGGTTCCTCGCCGGAGGGGAGGCCGAGACTTACGACTCCGCGGCGCGCAGGATGCGCGATTGGGAGCGTCCGCTGGCGAACCGTTTGATCGGCTACTTGCGGACGCACCCACAGGTGCACCTCTTTGGGGTGGACGACGTGGAGCGCGTCCCCACCGTGTCGTTCGTCCACCGAGCGAAGAGTTCGCAGGACGTTTCGGACGCGGTGTGCCGCGAGGGCGTCGCCATCCGGCACGGCCACATGTACGCGTACCGTCTCTGCGAGGCGTTGGGGCTGAACGTCGAGGACGGAGTGGTGCGGGTCAGCGCCGTGCACTACAACACGCCCGAGGAGGTCGAGCGGTTGATCGAGGTCTTAGACCGCGTGCTGTAACGGTCGGGCGGCGCCGGGCATGA
This sequence comes from Fimbriimonadaceae bacterium, assembly GCA_019454125.1. Lineage (NCBI taxonomy): Bacteria > Bacillati > Armatimonadota > Fimbriimonadia > Fimbriimonadales > Fimbriimonadaceae > Fimbriimonadaceae bacterium. The sequence goes on along the minus strand of CP075365.1, from coordinate 2,430,600 downwards.
CCCGGCACCGCACCGAACTTACCTATAGTTCTTGGACTTCGACCAGTCCACCATCGGGGACGGGGTGAAGGTGTAGACGCCGGTCCCATTCAAGTCCGATCCGGGCGGAAGGAGACGGGCCGCGAGGGCGTCCGGCTCGTAGGTCACCGTGAACTTTTGAGCGACTTTCGAAGTGACCGAGACCTGGCCGAGGCCGGAGTCGCCATTGGCGACCACCGCTCCGCGCAGGGCCTGGGAGGATGCTCCCAGGTTCACGCCTCCTCGGAGGGCGAGGATCAGGCCGCACATGGCCGGCGGCTGCGGATTAAGCTGGGCGGCGTCCGCCGCCTTTTCTCCCACGACCAGGGCCGACTGCTGGAGGCGGGTCTTGGTTTGGGCGGGGGTGAAGGCGGGCTTGATGTAGTAACTGCCCGTCAGGACTTCCTGATAGCGGCCCGCGACGACCAGGGTCACGCCTTCGTTTTCGATGACGCCGGCGTTATAAAGGTCGCCGTCGATAAAGACCACGTTCAACGCGGGAGTCGTAGCCGACTTCGGTTTGAGGACAATCTTCTCGCCCGCTTGGAGCGTGACGGCGGAAGAGATGTAGAGCGGCGCGGTCCAGTTCACGGTCTTGGTCTCGCCACCGGGAACCGAGGCTTGCTGCCCCGCCTCTCTCTGCGTGAAGCGGCGGAAGGCGGCGAGGACGTTGACGCCCATATCATCCGCCATGAAGGTCCTTGGTTCGCTGAGCTTGCTGACCTCACCCGGGGCGAGCGTTCCGCCGCCGTTCGGGATCGTCATGTAGTTGCGAAGGTCGTTCGGGTTGCCGAGGCCGCTTGGGCCCACGGTCTGGTCGAAGACGTCTTGGTAGAGGCCGTCGCCGGGGACCATGATGCGGCCGTTCACTTCGATGAGGTTGGGCTGGGTGAACGTCTGCTTCTCTTGGGTCTCGGGCAACCACCGGACGCCGCCGTTGGCGACGATGCTGGCATCGGGTTGCGATCCGTTCTGTGTGGTCTTGAAGCCATAGTCGGTGACGAACCGGATCTCGCCTGCTGCTTGCAGCGCGCCCGGTTCGAACGTGAGGGTCGGCTGGTTGCCGTCCGCGCCGCTGACTGGGGCGGTTGCTTCGGCCTCAAAGTTGACGCGCACCGTGCTTTGGGTTCCCGATGCGGTCGTGCCGACGCCTTGCAGCAGGAACGTGTAGTACGTCTTCGTTCCGATCAGGGCCCCGTCCGCGCCGTACACGTTGGTGTTGACGACGGTGGTCTTCACGACCTTGCCGCTGAACTTGCCGACTTGGCGCGGCCCGTTCGAAGTCTGCGCGACGAGGGGCACTGAGGAGATGTTGCCCGGATAGGTGCCGTTCTTCTGCATCTGATTGCGGACGGCGTCGTACAGATAGCTGACCCCCGCCTCGGCGAGGAGGTCGGCTTGGGTCCGCTCGACCGCCTTGTAGGCCGTCTCGTCGTGCATCTGGCTGAGGGTCAGGAGCGAACCCGCCACCATGGCACCGCCGGTGGCCAGCAAGATGACGCTCATCAGGGCCATGCCCCGACGTCCGCGCTTCCTCCTCGTCTTGGTTTTGGGGTGGGTCTCGTTCAAACTGGTCCTCCTCAATCGTTGGTCATCACCGGTGCCTTGGCGTTCCGAAGTTCGGCGGTCTCGATCGCTTCAGCCTTTCCTGTCACCAGAACTCCGTTGGAATCCGTGTACTTGTATTGGCCGGTCACACCGAACTCTACGAGCGAGCAGTTGTTGCTCCCGTCGCCTCCGCACGTTACGTTCCCGTCCACCGGGATCCGGACTTCGATGATCCCGCCTTGGGGAAGCGGGCTGCTCAGTTCAAGCTGGCGGCTGTTCAGGGTCGCGAACCCATTGGCTAAGAGGTCGACGCCTTCGTACCAGGCTTGGACGACATGGCCCCTGGCGTTTGTGGCGCTTGCCGGCGCGGACGCGATCTTGTACTTTGTGCGACCGTTTTCGATCGGGACCACCTGCTTTGAGATGTAGGCAAAGGTGAGGTTCGCAGCCGCCCTTACCATGACCCGGTCGAGCACAAGCGCGGTCGGGATGCCGTTCACCAGGCTGCCCGTTAAGCGGCGGACCATGAACGGGCCGTTGGCTCCCATTGCCGGAACTTTGGTGTACGCGACGATCTTGAAGCTGTTCGGAACCCTCGTCCCCTGAGGGTCAAAGTCAGGCTGTCGCAGGATTATCGTCGTGTCCTTGGTGCTGTAGATGATCGGCGCAGACGGGGGGAAGCCGGCGAGCACGTAGTCGGCCTTCCTGATGTCCTCCACCATCTGGCTGGAGGTCTGGACCATCTCCTTGGCCTTCTTCTGTTCGGCTTGCTCCGCCTGGGAGTTCTTGGAGGTCGCCGCCGAGAATTGCGCGGCCCCGATTAAGACGAACCCAGAGATGCTTGTTGCGAGGACAGCCTCCATGAGGCTGAAGCCCGCTTGTTTCTTCCGGTTACGCTTCATAAAGAGAGTCACTGCGTCACCTCGTGCCAACTTGCCCTCCGGTGGGGCTGCTTGTGCCCCTCTTGTCCGTTTCCATCTCGCCTTCCGTGGGCTGTGGAGTCTGCTGGACGGGTTGCCTTGTTGCCAGGGTCGTGAGGAGGACTTCAGACCAAGGCTTGTCGTAAGCGACTTGGGAGCCTGCGTTCCGCCACTGGACCTTGACGGTGATCTGGTGCAGTGTTCCGGTGCTGCCGACCAAAGTGACGGTGTAGCGCCCCCGCATCTGGAGCCCTTGGACTTTCTCCTGGGCGGTCTTCATGATGTCCGGCGCGAGGGCGAACTCCTCGTCGACGGTTTCCTTTCGGACGCTGAAATCGAGGGACCGGAGGACTTCGATCTTCTGTCGGGCAAGGCTGTGGGCGATGTTGCGGACTTCGGCCTGGCGTCCGACCATCTGGCTGACGCCCATGGCGCCAAAGGTGGTGAGGAGCCCGGCCACGAACACGAAGAGGGCGACCGCCGATTCGATAAGGGTGAAACCGCGTTTGCGGCCGACCCGAAAAACCCTTCCGAAGGTTCGGCGGAAAAGCCGTCTGGTGTCCGTTGGCGAGACCATGGCGTCCTGGGTCAGGGGTCGGACGTTTATCGGTATGGCACTAGGGTCTGCCCTGGAAGTCAAGCAGTCTCACGGAGGCTTCCCGGCGTTGTGACCTAAGGAGGGATGCCGGTATTCGGCGTTCGGCGTCTGGTCCTTGACGCCGCCTGTGAAAACCGGGTTCAATGCCCTTTCCCGGGGGTATAGCTCAGCTGGGAGAGCGCTTCCATGGCATGGAAGAGGCCAGGGGTTCGAGTCCCCTTACCTCCACCAATCTACAGATCTCCCCTGTAGGACGGCTGTTCGCAACGGCCTGGGTTTCGCTGATTGGTCTCGATTCGGCCGCCCTTGACTAACTCAGTCTTCACCCCCGGACAGGTCGCCGAGAATCTATATGCGAGATTTCGCATATACTCATGTTAATGGAGCCAGTGGAGAGGGAGGGGGACGCCGACCTCCGGTGCAGCCTGCGCCGGTTCAAGGCGGATGTGTTCCAGGTTCTCGCGAACCCGACCCGCATCCATATCATCGAGTGCCTGCGCGATGGGGAGCTTTCGGTCAAGGCCATCCAGGAGCAACTCGGAGTGGAAGCTTCTAACACCTCGCAGCACCTCGCGGTGCTGCGGGGGAAGGGGCTGGTCGTCACGCGAAAGGAGCGGAACCAGGTGTTCTATTCGCTCCGCGACCCGCTGCTCACCGAGGTGTTGGACGCAATGAAGAAGTACTTCAAGTCGCACCTGAAAGAGTCGCTCGCCATGCTCCAAGGATTGGACCGTTGAAGCCGCTGGCCTGGGACAGGTTCACGCCGAAGGCGGTCGTCGCGTTGCGCACCTACAACCTGGCGACCTTTACCAGGGATTTGATCGCGGGGGTCACGGTCGGACTCGTCGCCTTGCCGCTTGCGATGGCGTTCGCGATCTCCTCCGGCGTGCTGCCGCAGGCGGGCCTTTACTGTGCGGTGACTGCCGGGTTCATTATCTCGGCGCTCGGTGGCTCGACGACCCAGATCGGCGGGCCGACCGGGGCGTTCGTGGTGGTCGTTGCGGGCATTGTCCAGAAGCACGGGCTGGACGGGCTCTTCATGTGCACCCTCATGGCGGGCTTTCTTCTCGTCGTGCTGGGGGCGACGGGGCTCGGCAGCGCGGTCAAGTTCATTCCGCGCCCGGTGGTGATCGGGTTCACGAACGGCATCGCCGTCCTCATCGCCAGCACCCAGATCAAGGATTTCTTTGGGCTGGACATTCCCAAGCCTCCGGGCGAGTTTCTGCCACGGATGCAGGCGGTCATCGCGGGTTGGGGGACGCTCTCGCTCCCCGTGACCTTGCTCAGCGTTTCGTGCCTGGTGGTGATCGTGCTCATGGCCCGCTTCGTGAAGAAGGTGCCGGGCACCCTCGTCGCGCTCGTGGTCGGGACTTTGGCGGCGCTGGCCCTGCACTTGCCGGTGGAAACGATCCTCTCGCGCTTTGGGGGCATCGCCCAGGGGCCGCCGACTCTGCGCGTGCCGACCTTCCGGCCGGAGCTGATCGCGCCCCTCCTTTCCCCAACGATCACGGTCACGATGCTCGGTGCGATCGAGTCGCTGCTCTCGGCGGTCGTTGCGGACCGGATGTCCGGCGACCGGCACAACCCGAACGTCGAGTTGGTGGCACAGGGGGTCGCGAACATGGTCTCGCCCCTCTTCGGGGGGCTGCCGGCGACGGGGGCGATCGCTCGGACGGCGACGAACATCCGGTCCGGCGCGAAGACGCCGGTGGCGGGCATGGTCCACGCGCTCACGCTCCTCGCGATCTTGCTTTTCGCCGCACCTCTGGTCAAGCCGATCCCGCTTTGCGTGCTGGCCGCGATCCTCATGGTTGTCAGCTACAACATGGGGGAATGGCGGGAGATCCCGGATATCTTGAAGCAGAGCAAGGCGAGCGCGGCCGTCTGGCTGACCACCTTCGCGTTGACCGTCTTCGCCGACTTGACGGTGGCGGTCGAGGCGGGCATGATCGTGGCCGCGCTCCTCTTTATCAACCAAGTGACCACCACGACCACGGTGCGCCGGGTGACACGGGAGTATGTCGAAGAAGGGCGGAAGCACAGTCTCCAAACTGTCGCGATGCCGGAGGGCGTGGCGATCTACCGGATCCACGGGCCGTTCTTGTTCGGGGCTTCGGACAAGCTTTCCATCGTCGAGGACGATCTGGAGAGCCTGCCGCCCGTCGTGGTCGTTCGGTTGCGGAACATGACCGCGATCGACAGCACGGGCCTTCATGCGCTGGAGCACTTGGCCGACGTGCTGCAAGCCTCCGGACGGCACCTCATCGTCTGCGGCCTGCGAAAGCAACCGGGCAAGCTGATGGAAAAGGCGGAGTTCCACCGCCATATCGGGGAGGAGAACATCGTCGCCTCGCTGGAGGACGCGGCAGACCGGGCGCGCCAGCTGTTGGGGAGCGGCGCGGCGGTTTAGGGCCGGTTCACGCCTGACCGGGCCACAATGGTTCATAGGCAAGGATGGTCGATATCGTCGGCAAGGTCGCGGACGCGTGGCGCGGGACGGAGTTCGAAGGGAAGGCGTACCTGGTTGGCGGAGCCGTGCGGGACGCCTTGCTCGGCCGCCCGGCGAAGGCCGACCTGGATATCGTGGTGACCGCCGATGCACTCGCCGCGGCCGAGCTCCTCTGGTCGCGCGGGGTCGCGGCCGAGCCGCCCGTGGTCTATGCCCGGTTTGGGACGGCCATGGTGCGGGTCGAGGGAGCGCAGGTGGAACTGGCGACGGCCCGTCGGGAGTCCTACTCTCCAGACTCGCGCAAGCCGCAAGTTGAGCCGGCGACGATCGAGGAAGACGCGGCGCGGCGCGACTTCACGGTCAACGCGCTCTTCCGCGACGTTTTCACAGGCGACCTGCTGGATCCGTTGGGACGCGGGTTGCCTGACCTCGAGTCACGTGTGCTGCGGACGCCGCTCGACCCCGAGGCGACGTTCTTCGACGATCCCTTGCGGATGTTACGGGCAGTGCGCTTCCGGTGGCAACTCGGGTTCGCCTATGCGCCCGGGCTGTTCGGGGCCCTGCGGGCCCAAGCATCCCGGCTGCGCGTCATCAGCGCGGAGCGCATCCGGGACGAGCTGGTCAAGATGTTGGCGCTGCCCGACGCCGACCGCTGCCTGCAAGACCTTCTGGAGACGGGGTTGCTCGCGGAGTTCGCGCCCGAGTTTTTGCCGACCATCGGTTGCGAACAGGGGAGCTACCACCACCTGGACGTCTGGTCGCACACGTTGCTGGCTCTGCGGAACCTGGGGCCGGGCGACCTCGTCACGAGTCTTGCAACGCTCTACCACGACATCGGCAAGCCGCAGACGCAAGCCCTGGACGAAGAGGGCCGGATCCGGTTCTTCGGGCACGAGACGGTCGGGGCGGGAATCGCGCACGAGGCGATGCTCCGGCTCCGCTTCGGCACGCACGTCGCGGACGAAGTCGCCTTGCTCGTGCGCAGTCACATGAGGCTCAGTTCGATCGGGCCAGAGGGGATGTCCGACTCTGCCGCGCGGCGGCTCGTCCGGGACCTCGGCCCGTCGTTGGGGCGGTGGATGGACCTGGTCGAGGCGGACGCCTCGGCCCTGAAGAAGGGGGTGCGGCGGCTCGACCTCTCCCCGCTGCGCCAGAAGTTGGCCGAGGTCTGCCAGGCGACGCCGGTGGAGACGCTCGACTCGCCGCTCTCGGGCGAGGAGATCATGGAGCTGACGGGACTGTCGCCCGGGCCTGAGGTCGGGGCGGTCAAGGCGAAGCTGGTCGAGATGGTCCTAGATGGGCAACTTGCGGTTGGCGACCGCGAAGCGGCCCGCAAGACCGTCTTAGGACTTGACCGCAACTCGAACGCCGAAGAAGGCGTAGCGTCAGACTAACCGACCGCCATGCTAGAGACAAAGAACAGCGATTTGCGCCGCGCGATGTTTTGGGTCACGGTCGTGGCCGTGGGCGTCGGGCTCTTTATGCTGCTCACGCCGTTCTTTGCGGCGTTGCTCTGGGCGCTCGCCCTTTCGATCCTGATCTACCCCTACTATAAGAGGCTGACGAAGAAGGGTTGGAACCCGACGGTCGCCTCGCTTTGGGCGACGTTCCTCGTCGCTTTCGTCATTGTGCTTCCGTTCCTCGGCGTGGGGACGGTGGCGGGGGTGCAGGTGAGCGCGTTCGTCAGCGACTTGAACTCGGAGCTCTCGCAGGATGGGAACGGGGTGACGGCGCAGGGTTTCAGCGAGTACCTCGAGCACACGATCGACCCGCTGCTTGCCAAGGTCGGCGCGCAGAACTTCAGCGTGCGAAAGTGGCTGTCCGAGAACGGGCAGCTCGCGTTGCGCTCGGCCGGATCGGCCCTCTATGCGGGATTGAAGAACCTGGTCCTCACGATCGGGACCATGGCGATCTCTGTCTTCACGATGTTCTTCATGTTGCGGGACGGGCACCAGTTACTGGAGCCTGCCCTCGACGTCTCCCCCTTGCCTCGGGAGAAGACGCTCGCCCTTTTCGACCGGCTCGCCCTGACCGTGCGGAGCGTCTTCAACGGGGTGGTCTTGGTCGCTTTGATCCAAGGAACCATCGCGGGGGCGACCTATTGGGCCCTGGGGGTTCCCGGCGCGTTCTTGCTGTGGTGCGTGACGATCGTGCTCTGCTGCATCCCGCTCCTCGGCTCGCCGATCGTGTTCGTCCCGGTCGCGATCAAGCTCTTCTTGGACGGGCAAACGATCCAGGCGCTCGTGATGCTCGGGGTCGGCTTCGGCATCGTGAGCCAGGTCGACAACCTCCTTCGCCCTTACTTTATCGGCCTCTCGACGAAGATGCCGACCATCGTCGTGTTCTTCGCCCTCTTGGGCGGCGTGCTCCTTTTCGGGCCGGTGGGGCTGGTGATCGGACCGATGCTTGTCGCCCTCGCGTCGTTCCTCTTCGAGATGGTGCGGGAGATGCGGCGCTTGGAGAACGGGGCGCCGCCCCTGGCTGCGGAGCCTTCCCAGGCACCCGGCTAGGGACCCGGCGCGACCAGGCTGGTGAGGACGTGATCCTCCCACTTGCCGTTGATGGACAGATAGTCGTAGGCGTAGCCTTCGACCCGGAAGCCCAGTCGCTTGAGCAAAGCGGCGGAGCGTTCGTTGTGGGGCATATAGTTCGCCATGACTCGGTGGAGGGCGAGGTCCTCGAAGGCGAACCGGACGACCCCGATCAGGGCTTCTTTCATCAGGCCCCGTCCCTCGTGGGCGTGGTCCACCGCATAACCCAGGAAGCAGGCGGAGAGCGCGCCCCGCACGACCTCGCTCAGGTTCGCGTAGCCGACCACAAGCTCCGTGCCCTGTAGGAAGAGGAAGAAGCGATAGCTCCGCCCTTCTTCCGCTTGGCGGGAGAACTCGGGAATACCGGTACGCCACCACTCCTCGGTGTAGAAGGCCTCCAGCCGTTTTGGCTCCCAGGGGCGGAGGTGCTCCCGATTGCGCTCGAAGAAATCGAGGATCGCGGGGACGTCTTCAGCCTCCGGCAGGCGCACGACGAGGCGCTCGGTGACGATCTTTCGGACGGGCCCGGGAGGCATTCTTCGTTAGTCGCCGGAGTGGCGTCGCGGTGGCCTGCTGCCCGGCTTTTGGAACCGGCCTCCCTTGTTCGGCGGGCCGAAGTCTCGGCGCGGCCCTCGGTTGAAACCGCCGCCGCCGCTGGGTCGGCCCGGCGCGGCCGGTCGGTACCCGGTCTTGGGCCGTTCGTGCGACCGGGGTTCCAGGCCGTAGTTGCGAAGCTTCACGTGCCCGGTCACGAACCGGTCGCCGAGGTCGACCACCCATTCCCAGATGGCGTCCAGCCGGTCGAGATAGGTGCAACTGGAGCCTGCCTTTACGAGCGGCTTGGTCTCGGCCCGCCAGTTGTCGTCGAGCTCGTTCGCGAGGTCTAGAAGGAGGAACTTGTCCTTGTCCGGCAGCGACACTTCAATGCTGAAGAGCCGCGAGGCCAGTCCGGGCTTGCGTTCGAGGCGTTGGGAATCGGGGAAAAGGGCTTCACAGAGCGCCTTGAGCCGCTCGAACCACGCTTCGCGCTCTTCGCCCGCGACCGGCTTCGACCCAAGGAGAAGCTCCCGACGGAACTCGTCGAACTCAGCGGAGCGGGGGGAGGGGGAGTCGGGGCGCATTGCCTGCATTATGAAGCCCCCACGGCCTATGGCCGGGTCAGACCCCGCAGGCGGCCCCTCGGCGCCCTAGGCGAGGATGTGCGCCTTTCTGTGCAGCGCCGCCTTTACGAGGCCGGCGAAGAGGGGTTGCGGCCGGTTCGGCCGGCTCTTGAACTCGGGGTGGGCCTGGGTGGCGATGAAGAACGGGTGGTCCGGCAGCTCGACGATCTCGACCAGGCGGTAGTCGGGCGAGACCCCGCTCACGACCATGCCTTTCTCAATGAGCAGTTCGCGGAAGTCGTTGTTGACTTCGAAGCGGTGGCGATGGCGGTCTTCGATCCGGGTGGAGCCGTAGAGCTGGTGGGCCAAGGTGCCGCTCGTGACGTTGCAGGGGTAGGACCCGAGCCGCATGGTCGCTCCCTTTTCGACGACGTCGACCTGGTCCGGCATCACGTCGATCACGGGGAAGCGGCACGGGCCGAACTCGGTGGAGTTGGCGCCCTCAAGGCCGCAGACGTTGCGCGCGTACTCTATGACGGCCATCTGCAACCCGAGGCAGATGCCCAGGAACGGGATCCCAGACTCGCGGACGTAGCGGACGGCGCGGATCTTTCCTTCCACGCCGCGGTCGCCGAAGCCGGGGGCCACGATGACGCCGTCCACGTCGCCCAGGTGTTCGCTCGGGTCGCAGGTGCCTTCGAGGGTGTCGCTCTCGATCCAGCGCACGCCGACCGCACAGTCGTTCTCGATGCCGGCATGGACGAGCGCCTCGGCGATCGACTTATAGGAGTCGCCGTTAGTGGTGTACTTCCCGACGACGGCGATGAGGCACCGCGAGCGGGGATTGCGAACTTTCTCGACGATCTGACGCCATTCAGCGAGGTTCGCGTCGCGCGGCTCCAGCCCCAATCGCTGGACGACGAGGTCGCCCAACCCAAGGCGCTCGTACATGAGCGGCACTTCGTAGATGGACTCGGCGGAGAGGCTCTCGATGACCGCCTCTTGGGGCACGTCGCAGAACATGCTGAGCTTCTCTTTGACGTCGTCCGGCATGGGCGTGAGCGTGCGGCAGACGAGGATGTCCGGACTGATGCCGATCTCGCGAAGGTTGATGACGCTGTGCTGGGTGGGCTTGGTCTTGATCTCGCCCCAAGGGCCGACCTGCGGCACGAGGGTCACGTGGACGTAAAGCGTGTTCTCGCGGCCGTGGTCTTTGCGCATCTGACGGATGGCCTCGAGGAAGGGCAGGCTCTCGATGTCGCCGACGGTGCCGCCGATCTCGGCGAGGACGACGTCGGCCTCCTGTTGCCTTCCCAGGTCGACCATCGCGTGCTTGATCTCGTTGGTGACGTGCGGGATGACCTGCACGGTGGCGCCGAGGTAGTCGCCGCGCCGCTCGGCCTGGATGACCTTCTGATAGACCTTGCCGGTGGTGACGCTGCTGCCCGCGCTGCACGGGACGTCGATGAACCGCTCGTAGTGCCCGAGGTCCAGGTCGGTTTCGGTGCCGTCATCGGTGACGAAGACCTCGCCGTGCTGGTAGGGGTTCATCGTGCCGGCGTCGACGTTGATGTACGGGTCGAGCTTGAGGGGCGCGACGACCCAGCCCCGGTTGCGCAGCAGCCGGCCGAGAGAGGCAGACGTGATGCCCTTGCCAATGCTGGACACAACGCCGCCGGTCACGAAAATGTACTTGGTCGCCATCAGGATTCCCGAGCGCCACCCCGCTACGCTCAAAGTGAAGACGCCGCCACGCGCGGCCGCGTCTCACGAATTATACGCGACCGGCGCTCCGAACTTCGAGCCCTTTCAGGCGCGGAATGGGCTCAGGCGAGGCGGCCGGCGCGCGATGACGCTTTGCGTCGCTTCGTCATTTTAGGGGCCGGAACGTTTCCATCACCTGGTCGCAGACGCTCGTGACCGTCGCCTGGTCCTGCTCAGTCTGGAAGCGGACGTTCCAGACGTCTTCTTTGTCCACGACCACGTAGCTGACGATCGTGCCTGTCTCGCCGTCCCGGCTTTTCACTCGGTGGACGAGTTTTTGCACGGGGCCGATAGCGAGGCTGAGTTGCTCCGACGATTTCAGGCCGGGGAACTTGCCTTCGACCTTCTTGGCCTGCTCCGCAAGGCTGGTGCCACCCGCTACTGTCTCGTACTCGACGGTGATTCGCGTCGGGAACGACGTCTCGCCGACCATGCCCTTCTTGCGGAGGACGAGCGCGTTACCGGTGCGCGGCTCCTCGAAGGTCGGGGAGACGCTCATCGGTCCCGGCGGGAGCGATCCTGCCGCGGATCCACCCATGTCGAGGATGGAATTGGGATCGGTCTCAACCTGGCCCGTGCCCCCGGCCATCTCATTCTTCTCTTGCTGGGGCGTGCGCCAATCGATCGGCGCGGCGATGCTGGCCTTGGCCCTCGGTTCGTTGTGGAGCTGCCACTGGGTCGGGACGGTCGGTTCGGGTGCGGACGCGTTGAGGGTCGTGACCTCCTTGGGGCCGCAGCCGACCAGCGGAAGTAGGGCGAGAAGGAGCGCGCGGCGCCACATTGGAGAGACTTTGGCAGAGAAGCGATCTGGCTGACGTCTTTTATGTCGCCGAAAAAGGACATTTGCTTCGCACGAGTCCTGCGTCGCACCGTAGAATCGGTACAGACATGGGCTTTGCTTCGATCCCGGAGGCCATCGCGGACATCCAGGCCGGCAAGATGGTGATCGTCGTCGACGACCCCGACCGAGAGAACGAGGGCGACCTCATCATGGCTGGCGAAAGGTGCACGCCGGAGGCGATGAACTTCATGATCACGCACGGTCGCGGGGTGCCGTTCATCCCCACGACCGCCGAGCGCCTGGCCGAGCTAGGCGTGCCGATGATGACCAAACAGAACACGGCTCGGCTCGGCACGGCGATGGCGGAGACGGTCGACGCCGTCCATGGGACGACGACGGGCGTGAGCGCGGGCGACCGGGCGAAGACGGTGGCCGTCTTCTGTGACCCGAAGGCCACGGCCGACGACCTAATGCGGCCAGGGCACGTGATCCCCTTGCGGGCCGAAAAAGGTGGGGTGCTGCGCCGGGCCGGGCACACCGAGGCGAGCGTCGACCTCTGCCGCCTCGCAGGGCTGCAGGAGGTGGCGGTCGGGGTGGAGATCATCGGCGACGACGGCGAGATGATGCGGCTAGACCGGCTCGTGCCCTATGCCGAGAAGCACGGGCTCAAGATCATCACGATCGCGGACTTGATCGAATATCGAAGGCGGACCGAGAAGTTGGTGCGCCGGGTGGCGGGACCGATCAGCCTGCCCACCAAGCACGGGCTCTTCTCACTGGTCGCCTATGAGACGAATGTCGACCCGAACCCATACCTGGCCCTGATCAAGGGGGAGATCGACCCGGAGACCCCGGTCTTGGTGCGAGTGCACTCCTCGTGCCTGACGGGCGACATCATCGGCTCCCTGCGGTGCGACTGCGGCGACCAGCTTGCCAAGGCCCTGGACATGATCGAGGCGGAAGGGAGGGGTGTGTTGCTCTACATCGCCCAGGAAGGTCGTGGGATCGGCATCCTGAACAAGCTGCGGGCTTACGAGCTGCAGGACTCGGGCCTTGACACGGTCGAGGCGAACGAGGCGCTCGGGTTCAAGCCGGACTTGCGGGACTACGGCCTGGGTTCGCAAGTGCTGCTGGACCTTGGCGTGAGGAAGATGCGGCTTATGACAAACAACCCCGCCAAGAGGGCGGGGCTGCAAGGCTACGGCCTTGAAATCGTTGAGCACGTGCCGTTGGTGGTCGAACCCACCGAGCACAGCGCCCGATATCTAGAAACCAAGCGAATCAAGTTGCGGCACGCTCTACCGTGAGCGGCCGAGTGTCTTAGTCCTCGAGGACTTTTTTGAAGATCAGGCCAGCGAGCGTGAGTGCCACGCTCGGCACGACGACGATCATTTTAATGAGCATCCTTCATGTACCTCTGGTAATTTTATTGTTGCCAGCCCTGGAGTCTTTCGTGACGGCTCTGAAGCGGTTTTTCCATATTTTTCAATATGGGGCACCGGTGGTCTGCCCAATGGCGTACACGGCCATGGCCGTCAGACCCAGGATACATTGCAACCTTCCTTTCGAAACAACGACATTGCTGCAGGGCAACACTGTCTTTCACTAGCCGTTCCAATGAACAGCTCCTTACATTATAGCACCACTATCTTGAAAGTGGAAGAGGCTGGCGCAGAAAATCTCACTTTTCTAGCCAGGGTAGAATTTTGCTTCGAGAAAAGGCGCAACGGCCCGGCCGGCGGATCCTCGTAGTTTGGGTCCGCCGGCTGATTTGTCGGCGGGGGTGGAGAATCGAGGATGCCGACATTGGTGATCGTTGGCGCCCAATGGGGCGACGAAGCAAAGGGGAAGATGGTGGACGTTCTTGGCGGCGACGCCAAGGTGGTCGTCCGCTATAGCGGAGGGAACAACGCGGGCCACACGGTGACGGTGGGCGAGGAGGTGTTCAAGTTCCACCTGCTCCCGGCCGCGATCTTGCACCCGGGGGTCGTCTCGGTCATCGGGGGCGGCACGGCCGTCTGTCCGAAAGCGCTCCTGGATGAGCTGGATAACCTAAAGTCCCGACGCCCTGAGATCGGCCGGCTCGTCGTGAGTCCTTCGGCCCACGTCGTCTTTCCGTTCCACCGCCAGGACGACGCCCGACAGGAAGAGGCGCGGGGGAAGGACAAGATCGGGACCACCTCCCGCGGTATCGGCCCGACCTATACCGACAAGGTCCGCCGCACCGGCATTCGGATGGTCGACCTCGTGCGACCGGAGAGGCTGCGCCAGAAGTTGACCGGCCTGGCCGAGCTGCGGAACGGGGCGTACGACAGTGCCGGCTCGACCTTTGACGCGGAGGCCCTCTACCGGGAGTACCAGGCGCTCGGCCAGCGTCTTGGCCCATATGTCGTGGACACCGACACGATCGTCCAGGAAGCGGTGCTGAGGGGCGACAAGGTCATGTTCGAGGGCGCCCAGGGCACCATGCTGGACCTCGACCACGGCACCTATCCCTATGTCACAAGCAGCCACCCGATCGCGGGAGGCGCCTGTCTCGGAACCGGGATCGGCCCGCGCGACATCCACTCGGTGCTGGCGGTGGCGAAGGCTTACACGACGCGGGTCGGCGAAGGGCCGTTCCCGACCGAGCTTTTGGACGAGACAGGCGAAGCTATCCGCCGACAGGGCCAGGAATTCGGAACGACGACGGGCCGTCCCCGGAGGTGCGGCTGGCTCGACCTCAAGGTCTTGCGCTATTCCGCCCGGGTCAACTCGTTGAGCGGTTGGATCCTGACCCGCTTGGACGTGCTTTCGGGCATCGAGAAGCTGAAAGTGGCCACCGGGTACCGGCTGGACGGCGAGCTCCTTCCCGGGTTGCCTTATTGCAGCGAGGACTGGGAACGGGTGGAGCCGGTCTATGAGGAGTTCGAAGGCTGGTCGGAAGACTTGACCTCGGCGCGTCAGATCTCCGACCTGCCGGCTTCGGCGCAGCGCTATCTCTCCGCGATCGAGGACCTGACGGACACGCCGATGGCGATCCTCAGCATCGGCCCTGAGCGCGACCAGACTGTCATTGTCCGCCCGGACCTGTTGTGGCGCTAGGCGCCTGCCCTTCCGACGGGGTGGGCCAAACGTCGGTGAACGCTCCGTCCAGAAGGCTGCTGAGCGGCTGTCCCGCTTGGATGCTTGACTGGATGCGGCGCGCCTCTTCGGCGTAGACCGTTCCCGCGAAGACTGGCTCTTTGCCGAGGACGGTGACGTGCACCCGGGCCACTTGGGGCCGTGCGGCAAAGGCGGCGAGCCCAGCGGTGAGCGCGGTGACCCGCGGGTCGATGTCTTCCTGGTCGGCGACGTTGACGCTGATTCGTGGCCCGCGCGGGTCTTGGGTCGCGGCGATCACGGTGACGGCGCCCTGGATTTCTGCTTGGACGGCGGCGGCGAGCGCACCGGCTCGGATTGGAGTGTCGGCGGGGACGGGTTCATTCTCTTCCGTCGGAGGGGCCGGTCTGGTGACGGGGGGCTGCTGCACCGGTGGGGCGTCGATTTCGATCGGCTGGTGCATGGCGGTCGGGGCCGGCCCGGGGGGCGACTGTCGCCCGAGAAGGTACGCGGAGGTCCCGACGGCTAGCACGAGCACGGCGACCAAGGCGATGTACGCCCAAGGCGTTTGGGGCTTTGGGGGAAGGCCGATCTGTTCCGCTGCCTGGGAAGCCTCTTCCCGCTTGGCGCGCTCGTTCACGGCCTCGAGCTTCGCGCGCATGCCCTGCGCCTCGGGATCGAGGTCGAGCGCCATCTCGTACCACTGGGCGGACTCGCGAAGCTGGCCGCTCTCGCCATAGATGTCGCCGAGCAAGCCGTGGGCGGTCACGTTGTTCGGGAACCGGCGGAGCACGCCGAGGCACACGTCAATGGCGGACTTGCTGTCGCCGCGCATGCGAAAGAGGTTCGCTCGCGCGAACTCCTTATAGACTTCCGCGTCGCTCCCGTCGCCGGCCTCTTTGAGCGCCGCGCCGCACTGGGAGCAGAACTCGGCCTCGGCCGGGTTCATCTCAAAACACTTGGGACACATTTCCATGGGCTAGCTGGTTCCTGTGCTTCCAAACCCGCCCGCGCCACGGGCTGATTCAGAAAGTTCCGGGACGACGACGAGGTTTGCGCGCTCATAGCGGGCCACGACGAGCTGGGCGATCCGCTCTCCCTTTTCCAGACGAATCGGGTCCGAACCCAGGTTTATCAGGATGACCTTGATCTCACCTCGATAGTCCGAGTCGATCGTCCCGGGGGCGTTCACCATGCTGAGGCCGAGGCGCATGGCGAGGCCGCTCCGGGGACGCACCTGGCCCTCATAGCCAGGGGGCAGCGCGATCCGCACGCCCGTGCCCACGAGTCTCCTTTCGAGGGGCTGGAGCTCGACTCCCTCGTTGCTGCGCAGGTCCAGTCCAGCCGCGCCCTCGGTGGCGTATTCCGGAGCGGCGGCACCGGGTTCCAGCAGGATCGGTATTGAGAGCGCGGGGTCCATGGTGGGATTACAATGCGTCTTCGGGAGCTTTTGTGGGTGGAAAGTGGTTCCGGGTCCGGTCTATGGGGCTTGACGCCGTGCTTGTCGAGATATTGGACGGTCGGCCCGCCCATCTTGTTGCCCGGGCGTTGCGCACGATGGAGGTCGAAGGCCTGCTGGACGTCAACTCGTCGTACGACGCGCTGGGGCTTTACTATAGCGACACTATCATAGCCGAGGAGCTTGAGGGGCTTCTCGATGGCCTCGTGGTTCCCGAAGAGGGCACGACTAAGGATCTGACCGTGCCCTGCTGCTATGAGCTCGGACCAGACCTGGCCGAGGCGGCAGGGGAACTGGGGCTCAGCGAAAGCGACTTCGTCGCCCTCCACTCCGGGTCGGCCTATACGTGCTATGCCATCGGGTTCCAGCCCGGCTTTCCCTATCTGGGTTGGTTGCCGGAACGGCTTTGCGGCTTGGGCCGTCTCCCCTCGCCACGGGCCGCGGTCTTGCCTGGGGCGGTGGGGGTGACGGGGAGACAGACCGGGATCTATCCGGGGCGGAGCCCCGGCGGGTGGCGGTTGATCGGACGCACTCCGCTCGTGGTCTGCGACCCGGCCGAGGGCTATTTCCCGATCGAAGCGGGTGACACGGTCGTCTTCCGGCCGATCCGCCCGGACGAGTTTCACGACCTGGAGGGGCAGCGGCTGTGAAGCGGATCGACCTCAACGTCGATCTCGGCGAGGGTTCTCCGGACGACCAGAGCCTGATGGCCCTCGCGAGCAGTGCGAACGTCTGCGCGGGGGAGCATGCAGGATCGCGCGTGCTGGCCCTGGAGACGATGGCGCTGGCGAGAGAGGCGTGTTTGCGCGTGGGCATCCACCCGGGCTATCCGGACCGGGCGAACTTTGGCCGGGTGGGGATTGGTGCCACAGGGCTTGACCCGACCCTGGTCCGCGCCTCGCTGCTGGACCAGTGCCGCTTTGGCATGGCCGAGGGCGCGGCGTATTTGAAGCCTCACGGAGCCTTCTACAACGAGTCGGCGAGCGAGGGGTGGGCTTTCGAGTGTCTTTGCGCATGCCTTCGGGAGACAGGCTTGCCTCTCTTGGGCTTGGCGGCGACGGCCCACGAATCGGCGGCGGAGAGCGTGGGGGTTGGCTTCTTCCGCGAAGGGTTCGCCGACCGTGGCTATGGCGAAGGAGGGCGGCTCTTGCCTCGCGGAGGGCCGGGGGCGATGCTCGCACCGGCCGAAGCGGCCGCGCAGGCGGTGCGTCTTGCTGCGGGCGTGGACTCTCTCTGCGTCCACGGCGATGGCCCGCAGGCGTCCGAGACCTTGCACCGCGTGCGCGCGGCCCTTGTCGGGGCTGGCTACGAGGTCGGGGCTTGACCCTCCGGGTGGCGGAGGTGGGCGGCGACGTCCGCTTGGTGGCTGGGTGCCGGTTCGGCTTGCGGCATTTCGGGGTGCCGCCGGGCGGCTGGTGCGACCCCGATTCCGCCCGTTTGGCGAGGGCGTTGTTGGGCCACGCCACAGCCGGGCCGACGCTTGAGCTGACGATGGCTTCGCTCGATGTCGAGGTGAGGGAGCCCGGAGCGGTGGCGTTCGTCGGGGGCGGGCACGAGGTCTGGGTCGATTCGCAGAGCGTCCCAACGGGGTCGGCGGTCGCGGTCGGCTCGGGGTCTCGGATCCGTGTCCGGCCGGCCCGGTGGGGGTTGCGGCTTGCCATTGCCACAGACCCGGGCTTGGCCTCGGGGCCGGTGGGGTCGATTGAGCCGGGGGCGGAGTTTGCGACCGAAGGCCCTTCCGCGGGGCGGCGCTTTGCGCAACGGGTGAAGCCCTGGTGGATCGGAGACGGCGTGCTGGACCTGCCCTATCTGGCCGCGACGCCGCCTGGCTTCGAGGTGGAGGCGACGGTCGGGACGATGATCAGCAGGGAGGGTGTCCGACTGAGCGCAGGGAGCAATTTGCCTGTGGGCGAGCGCACGGGGCTGAGTCGTCCGATCACGCCGGGGACGATCCAAGTCCCGGACGCCCGCAGCTTGATCGTGATCGGCCCGGACGGGCCCACGATCGGGGGTTATGAGCCGCTAGGGTTTCTGCCCGCGTTCTCGCGTGCGCGGCTCAGCCAAGCTCCGCCGGGAACAGAGGTCGTCCTTCGTCCTTGTGCCCACGAGCGGGCGGCAGCTTTGGAGGAGGAAGAATCACGGAAAGTCTTATCGTTAATCCGTAGACTTTCCGCGAAGTCTTTATGAGGGTCTAGTGGGCTGTCGCCGCGAATTCTGGAGGTTTGGAGCCGTTCGCCTCTTGCTCGGGGAAGAGCACGAAGACGACTTGCTCGGCGTCCTCGGGCGAGCGGTGGACGAGGGCGACGCGTTTGCCCCTTGAAACATTGGATCCGGCTCGCGTCACGAACATGATGCTTTCGGCACTGCCCAAAGCCTTTTGGACGATTTTGCGGAGGTGGGGCCGCTGTTCTTCTTCAAAGATTGAGATCCAGCCCGCTTGGCGTCCCTGTAAACCTTCCTCAGTGACGCCCAGGGCTTCTTCGGCCTGGTCGTCCAAGAAGGTGACCAAACCGTCAGCTGGCCTAACGCTGAAGGAACAGGTTCCCCAGAAGCTGCATGCGAGTTTGGAGAGAGTGCGGTACTCGGACGCGGCCGAGTCTTCTTCTTGCTGCCTCAGGCCGCGTGTCCGCGAGAAAACGCCGACCGCTTGGGCTCGGGTCAGTGCGCGAAGCTTGATCCTTATCCGACTCCAGTAGGTGCGCACTGTGCCAACGCTAAGTTTTAGTTCAAGTGCAATTTGCTTGTCGGTCATCCCTTCGGCCGCAAGGCTCAAGATTGAGGCTTCCCTAGGCGTGATGCGGTCATCAAATCCCTTCGTGAACCGCGTGTCATTGTCGTAAGTCATTGCTCCTCCCCCATGCAAGAAAACTAGCCGTTCCGTCCTTGAATTCTCGCTTAGTGCCATCGGTGTTTTCAGAACCCCTTGCTCTCGGCTTTGCAGTCGCCTCTTGCGCTAGCTCAGACGGCGGTCACGGTTTTCCTGTTCCAAAAAACAGATGAATAACGTTTCTGACGAGCGAAGTCCTAGGACAGCACCGCGCTGGCTCCGCTCAACCTGTGGAATCTCGGGAACCGTCGCTCGGGACGCGCCTAAAATGGGAGTGGCCCGCAGCACAAAAGGGAGCAAATCCTCGTATGGGCTTGTTCCTCGGTCCACAGATTACGAACGCGGTGGATGCGTTGGCCCAGGCGAGTCAAGCCCGGGCTGCCACCTGGTCGCGAACCTTGACGAACGCTTGCAACGCGAAGTCCAGGTCCTCTTGGGAATGGGCGGCGGAGGGCATGGTGCGGATCCGTGCTCTTTCGCGCGGCACGGTCGGGTAGACGATGCTGAGGGCGTAGACGCCCTCGTCCCAAAGCCTGCGTTCCATTTCTTGGGCGGCGGCTTCGTCGCCGACGTAGACGGGGGTGATCGGGGTCTCGCTTCCCATGGTGTCGAACCCTTGGCCCTTTAGCGCCTCTTTCCACCAGCGCGCGTTCTCCCAGAGCCGCCGCATGGGTTCTGGGTCGTTCTCCATGACGTCGAGCGCCGCGACGAGCGCGGCCGCGACCATCGGGGGGTGGGCGGTTGAAAAGAGATAGGGCCGGCCACGGTTGATCAGCCACTCTTTGAGCTTCGCGCTGCCCGCGATGTAGCCGCCGACGACACCGAGCGCCTTGCTGAGGGTCCCGAGTTGGATGTCGACGCGGCCATAAAGGTCGAAGTGCGAGGCCGTCCCGGCACCGTTCTTGCCGAGCACGCCGCTGGCATGGGCGTCGTCGACCATGACGAACGCGTCGTACCGCTCGGCCAGGGCGACGATATCCGGCAAGGGCGCGATGTCGCCGTCCATGCTGAAGACCCCGTCCGTGATGACCATCCTCTTCCGGAAGCCTTGGGAGCGTTTGAGGCAGTCCTCTAGGGCGTCCATGTCTTTATGCTGGTAGACCCAGCCCTCGCTTTTTTTGTAGGCGGCTGCGGAGAGGCGGACGCCGTCGATGATCGAGGCGTGGTTCAGCTCATCGCTGATGATGACGTCGTCGGCGGTCGTGACGGCCGGGATGCAGCCGCTGTTGGCCGTGAATCCGCTGCTGAAAACGAGGACCGCCTCGACCTTCTTGAACTTGGCGAGCCTCTCCTCAAGTTGGTCGTGGACGGCCATGTTGCCGCCGATCCAGCGGACCGCACCCGCGCCGACCCCCCACTCTTCGACCGCGCGGAGTGCCGCTTCGCGCACGCGCGGGTGGTTGGCGAGCCCGAGATAGTTGTTGCTGGACATGTTGACCACGTCCTTTCCGTCCATGCGGACGCGTCCGCCGGCGGCCGACTGCAAGGTCCGTGGCCTTTTATAAAGGTGCTGGTCGTGCAGCTTCTGGATCTCATCGGCGAGCCAACCCTGGAGGGTCTCGTTCATGCGCGCAGTTTATCTAGTTGTGCTGAGGGGCAGTTCGGTCAATGCTCGGTGGAGAACGACCAGTCGATCGTTCGCGACTGGCCGCTCTTCAACCTGATCGATAGGCTTGCGTTGTAGGTCGAGTTCTTCTTGAGGGGTGCCCGCGGGACGGCCACAAGGCAGCCTTTCAGCATTCCACTGTCGCTGCCGCGTTGGATGATGATGTCGATAGGTTGACTTTGACGGGCGAGGGTTATCGTGGCCGAATCCAGCATTTCTTCCGGGGCGCCTAGTCTCGCGACGACCGGGTAGCCATAGGGTCCCTTGGCCGGTTCGAAGCCGCTTCCACCCAGCCAGTTGACGGGGATCGCTGCGGCCCGGTCTGGGGGGGAAAGGATGATCTGGTTCTTCGGGCCTTCGCCGAAGAGGAGGCAGACGTAGTTGCTGCGCACGCCCACTCCGGCGCGGACTTCGCCGGGGGTGAGGAAGGCCGTGCGGTGATAGGGCGAGGCGAAGATCGCGACGACGCTGTCGACGACCGAGGAGCTTGAATATCCGAGCAACTCCCAAGTCGGGCCGTCGTAGCCAGCGTCTTTCACGCGGTCTTCCAGCTTGGCTTTCGTCGCCTTTGGGAGCTTGGGGTCCTGAGTGTGGGAGACGAGTTTGTTCGCCGCCATGTAGTCGGCTTGTCCCTGGGCGGCGGAATCTAAGCTGAGGTCGCGGACGATGGCAGGCAAGCCGTGAAGGGCACGGATTTGGTCGACCGTGTCACATGCGAGTTCGAGCGGATCTGGCTGGTGGGCGAGGATCAAGCAAAGCAGGGAAAGCATCGGGCACTGCTGAACATATTGGCAAATGATGCTTAGGATTTGCTAGCTTAACCGACTAGAAAGTCGGAAGTCGTGATGGGGAGTTGTGTCGTGTCGGCAAGCGTGGTGATGAGAGGGTTGTAGGGGAAAACGCGCTCTGCCAGGAACGCCGTGTGACCATCGCGCCACTGGCTCCTCCCGATGATCGTCACATAGGGCGAGCAAACGATCGAGTGGCCGTCCTTTTGGTACACACGGTCAAAGCATGTTACATTTAACAGTCCGGTTTCATCTTCCAGATCGAAGAAGACCACTCGCTTGCCGCTTGGGGTCGGGGGAAACCTCAGTCGTATTGGGTTTCCGACCACGATGGCCTTCCTGTTCGGTTCCATACGCTTCGCTTCAGAGGCAGTTATCCCTCCTCTGTCCGCCACACGCTCTCGCTCGAATGCCATGAGATGTCTGGTTATGTCCACTCCCAATATTGCACGTTCTCTTATTGACTTTTCTGCATCGGAAAAATCTTCGACGGAGAGGTCTATCGTTGGTTCAATGCCTCCAAGATCAAGTTTTCCTTTCTGTGTTCTGCTAGCATCAAGCGTGGGGACGACGGCCCAAAGTAAGGCTCGACGGTTCGCGCATATAGAATCGCAGGCACCGCACAAAATAAGGCTCTCAAGCTCGTCGCGACTCGGTTTCACACGTACGCAAAGATCATAAAGGCTAGAAAACGGACGTTTCGTGACTTCTAGGGCGATCTTCTCCGCAACCTTAGCGGAAAGTCCGTGTACGCTGACCAGAGGTGCCCTGATCGCTGAACTAGGAACAGTGAGCTTTATTGTAGGGCTTATTGTTTGCCGTGCCTTTGTATGCGCACGTCGAACAAGTTCTGGAGTGTCCCTTATCGCGCTTATTGTATCCTCGACGAGCCACTTCATATGACTCCTATTGATGCACGGCGGCAAGATAGAGACCCCTCTGGATCTCGCTTCGTTCACAATTGTGCAAGGTCCGTAATATCCTGCGGGCTGTGCGTCCAGTAACGCGGCAAAATATGGAGCAGGGTAGTTTTGTTGCAAATAGATGCTCCTAAGTGAAATTTCAGCGAAGGCAAGGGCGTGCCCTTGCGCGAACCCATAACCTTTAAATTCAGCGACATACTTATAAACTTGATTCGCAACATCGGCCGAGTAGCCCTTCTCCATTGCCCTTGAAATCAGGACATGTTTCAGGCTCTCTCCATAGTCCTCCCGCCTCCTCTTATGGATCTCGTCACGGATGTCCTCAGCTTCTCCGCTCGAATAACCACAGAAGACCTGGAGAAGTTGGTCGATTTGCTCTTGGAACACGACGATCCCATAAGAATGCCCTAAGATCGCCTCTAAGTCAGGATGGTCGAAAGTGTAGGGTTTTAAGCCTCGACGCCGAGCAATAAGTTCGTTAATCTTTACTGCTCCACCGACGCCAGGGCGAATACCAGCTTGGACTAGACTCGCATCGTGAAGGTCGCGAGTCTCCAATCGCATATGTGCCTGGCGCATTGCTGGAGAAGCGGATTGAGGGATCCCAATCAGCTCACCAGAGCGCATTGTCCTATAGTTTTCAACACAGTCGGCTGGCACATCTTCGGATCGAAAGTTGGGCTCATGAACTTTGATCCGTTCTTCTGCGCCAGATAGGACGTCGTGGCCACGAAGGCAAAGCACATCGAATTTGTCGAAGACATGCTTTGCGCTCCTCTTGTCCCATTGGATTATCCTTAGACAAGGGCTGGCACCGTCAGGGTCTGTGTCTGTCTCCGACGCAGAGTGCATTACTGGGACCGTCTCTGCTATCGGCCGGTCACTGATGACGACCCCAGAAGAGTGGGCGCGCATATTGCGTGGCACATCGGCCAGGGCCTCTGCCAACTTGAAGAGCCAGTGGAGCCTTTCCCTTGGTATGTTGCTTCCTCTAAGTTCGGGCTTCTTAGCCAACGCTTCTTCTAGATGCTCCGGCGAGACTCCGCCATGAAGCCGTTTTGCCAGGAAAGAAATCGCCTCTTGTGGAAGTTCAAGAGCCTTACCGACTTCTCGGACAATACCTCTGACGCAATAGGCGCCAATTGCTGCGACTGTGGCGACTTTCTCTTTACCATACTTATTCGTCAAGTAGTTGCGGATATCTTCGCGCCTGTGCGCCTCAAAGTCAATATCGATATCTGGTCTCTTGCTGCCGTCTTCAGGCATAAATCGATCAAAATGGAGGTTGTGCTTATATGCATCAATGCGGCTCATGCCCAAGCAATAAGCCACGGCAGAATCCACCATCGAGCCCCGTCCCGAGAAGGAAACACCTTGCTTGCGAGCCCAGTTGCACGTGTCCCAGGCAACAAGGAAATGGTCGGCATAACCCATTCGTGTGATTCTTTCCAGTTCCATGTCGATCCTAGATTTCAGCCCTTTCGCCATAGTGCCGTGCCTTTCTCGGGCCAGGCACTTAACAAGCTCGTGAAGTGCGCTACCGGGGTCTCCGAAGTGGCTTGGAAGCTTAGTGCGGGCAGGCATGACGTTCGATTCACAACGTTCAACGACGCGCAGGGTATTTTCCAACAATTCTGGTTTGTCGCTGAAAAGCCCAGCCATATCAGACGGTGCTCTAAAGTAGCGCTCCTGATTGAGGGATCGCAGTGGCCGTTCATTAGCGGCGAGTTGAGAGGCATGGCGTAATGGTTTACGGCCCACGATTTCTTCGACAGTACACAGTGACTCTGCACATAGGGCGACGTCCTGTGCGGGAAAAGCTTCTGGTGTACTGTGGAGCATGGGGTTGCATGCGACAGGCAAAACCCTGTGTAGCCTGGCGAGGTGAAGCAAGTGGTGTTCCACCATTGATCCCCACGGAAGAAACGTTCTTTCGATACCAAGGAATACATTCTCTTGTCCATACAGGCTAGCCAAGAATGCGAGGGTTTCATTCGCCTTCTCAAATTGTCCTTGGAGAAGAAGTCTCGATAAGACGCCATTGTCACCACCTGTCACCACGAGCAGCCCACGCGAATAGCGCTCAAGTCGCGTGCGGTTGGCCAGTGGAAACAGGCGAGGTTCCTCTAGATGACACGCCGTGATAAGTTGGGACAGCTGTTGATATCCATGTTTGTCCCGTGCGATAAGGATAAGATCTCCCCCTTCTTCAAGATCCAGGGTTGCGCCGATGAGCGGTTTCACCCCGTTTTCGTGGGCTTCACGGTGGAACTCCATCGCGCCGATGAGCGCGAACCGGTCGGCGAGGCAAGCAGAGCCGATTCCCATAGCGGCCGCACGTCTAGGGATTTCTTTCGCTAGCATGACACTTCTTCCGAAGGAGTATCCTGAGTTAAGTTGAAGCGGACAATACGTGGAGACGAATGGCTTGTTCCGGACGATAGGATGCAAATCCTGCGTGTATCCGCAGGCTTTGGACACTTTCTCGTCCCGAGTCTTTCGCGGCCGTAAGGAAGCTTCTTCCTTATGGTTTTCCTCGTATGGTTTGCTATTTGCTGGGGTATTTAACCTAGGAAGGACACGCGACTTTTCACGTTTGATCCCTTTCTCGTCGCGCCACTGGACAAACTCGCGCGGCGGCTCACCTTCCCACCAAGAACCTGCCTCGCGCCATTTGGAAATCAGTTTTCGTTCCGTCACCTGGTCACCCCTTCCATCCGGTGCAGTGCCGCCAGTGTCGCAAGAGTCGTGTGCGGCGGTCGGTCTGCATGCGTGAAGCTGTTACGATCGAGTTCGTGCCGAAGCTTGAAAGCATGGTACCGATCGCAGAATCCGCGCAAAGTCGTCTCTCTTTCGTCGATGCTGTGGCTTCAAAACTCTTTTGTGAACGGGCTGAATGACGTAAAGAAGCAAGCGTGCACCGGAGGGCGATAGGGGGTGTGCAGGGCAGCTTGAGCAAAGTCGTTAAGATCGTGCGCAACTGCGTTGATGTTTGGACGGTCTTTGTCAATTTGCGAGTAAAGCGTGTCATCTTGCCATTCTCATATTCCAGATAGAGAGTGATGCTTTCTGCAGACGAGTCTTGGGAAGAAAGCTGGTTCGCGAGCTGGTTGGCTAGAGTCGCAATGCCCTCTTGGATCATAAGAGAGTTGTCAGCAGGGGAGTCGAAGACTATGCGTTCGGTGAGACTGTGTAAAGGGTAAAGGGCTTCAGGGTAATCCCTCCATTTTCCCTTTACAACTTGTGTGATGAGGAAAGCATTAGCTTTAAACTGCGACTTTAGGGCGCTGTTCGAAGCGTCCAACAGCGATCCCGCCCGCCTGTAACCCAGAAACTCAAGCCTTTGCCGGTCTTCAGGCGGAATCGGCGTGAGCAGGGAGGTCGGCAAACTTCTAAGAAAAAAAGGGATGTCGTCGACCACCATCAATGACGAAGCGTCATAAGGGTCAATTTCGATCGCCGAAAGTTTGGACACCCAGGCTGCTTTCGAAAGGCCGGCGCGCACGGGTGTGGCGAGGGCATGGGCGACGTCAGAAGCCAGTTCGAAGGCGGTCGCAGAGGGATTAGGGTGGCCGTCGAGCCCGATCCACGCCTCGTGGGGCATGTCGGGTTGGACCACCGAACTGTACAAGGCGCAGATGTCTAGCCAATGGTTCCTGGCGGAAAGATAATCGTCAGGATCGTAAGGCACATACGTGCCCTCTTCGCGCAGGATCGCTTTAGCCTCGGAAAGGGGGATCCCGGGATAGACCTGGCGGGCCCTTGCCTCTCGGGAGGAATCCAGGACCCGCTTTTCGCGATGGACCAGGAAGGCGCGTCCGGCGAGCTCGTTCCGCTTCTTCAGGAGCGTAGAGGTGTAGAATGAATCGAGCGAGACGAAGAGCGTATAGACCATATACGTCCACTATTATACGTCGGATGTCTACATATAGATCAACCCTGCGGACACTTCTCGCAGAATTACCGGTCGAAGAGGCAGCGCCTCACCTTTTGGGCGCCATACTTAGGTTGCACGAGTGCTCGGCGAGGATCGTCGAGGTCGAAGCTTATGCGGGGGAGCGCGACCCAGGAAGTCATGCCTGGCGCGGTCGAACGCCTCGCAACCAAGTCATGTACGGCCCTCCAGGGTATACGTATGTCTACTTTACCTACGGCAACCACTGGATGCTGAACGTCACGGCCGCACCGGCGGGGGTGGCCTCCGCGCTCCTCATCCGTGCTGCGCAGCCGCTCACCGGTTTAGAATCCATGCGCGCCCGGCGTCCGAAAGCGAAGACGGACAAAGACCTTCTGTCCGGCCCAGGAAAGCTTGCCGCCGCCTTTGGCATCGATTCGCGGTTCTACGCCGTGGACCTCTTGGGGGAGGGCCCGTTGGTGCTGGAGCCTGGGCCACCGATCGCGAGGGTGGTGACGGACGTCCGCGTCGGGCTCAGCGCAGGGCGGGGGGAGTCGACGCCGTGGCGGTTTCTCGATGCGGACTCATTGGACTGGGCGTCTCGCCCTCTTCCTCGATTGCGGCTCGCGTGAGGTCATCCTCGACCGTGGTCGGACGGGAAAGGATGTACCAAGTGCCGAACGCGCCCAGCGCCGCGACCACGGCCAAGACCGCCGGCTTTGCATACAGCACAAGAGCGGAAAAGGCGATCGCGGTCCACATCGTCCCGACCGCGATCCGCTTCGTGCGGAGCTTGATGGTGCCGTTTTCTTCCCAATCTCGAAGGGTGGGGCCGAAGTGCCTGTGTTCCAGCAGCCACCTTTCCAGTCTCGCGCTGCCCTTTTTGAAGCAATAGAGGGCCAGGATCATGAAGATCGTGGTCGGCCAACCTGGGACGAACAGGCCGATCACGCCCAATACGACGCTCATCGAGCCAAGCGCAGTCCAGATTGGGCGTACCAGCCGCATTCCCTCTATTGTGGGTGCATTCGTCGCCCTGTCCCATGTCGCCGATCACGAGCGCTTGACCGATCTAATGCCCCCGGGGGGTTATTCGACCGTCACAGACTTGGCGAGGTTCCTGGGCTGGTCGATCTCGCAACCGCGGGCGCGGGCCATGTGGTAGGCCAAAAGCTGCAGCGGGACGACGGAGAGGAGCGCGTCCAGATAGGGCACCTTCGTCTTCGGCACCTTCAGCACCCGGTCGCCATATTCGTCAAGCGTGGTGTCTTCGCTTGTGGTGACGATGAGGGCGACGCCGCCGCGGGCTTGGACCTCTCGGACGCTGCTCGCGAGCTTGTCGCGGACTTCCGCGTCGGTCGCGCCAAAAACGGCCAGAGTCCCCTTCTCCACGAGGGCCAGGGGGCCGTGCTTTATTTCGCCCGCCGGGCACTCTTGGGTGGGGACGTAGGCGATCTCCTTAAGCTTTAAGGCAGCCTCTCTCGTGACGTGTGCGTCCGCGTTACGGCCTAAGAAAAACACCAGTTTTGCGTCCTTGTTCGCTTCGGCCAGTTCCTTGGCCTGTTCTTCGAGGCCCAGGGTTTCTTGCACGCGGTCGGCGAAGAGTCGCAGGTCTGAGACCGCTTCTTCCACGCGGACCCCGGGCATTTCGCGCACTTGGGCGATCTGCAGGGCCAACAGCATCAGGACGAGGGTCTGCGCCATGTAAGCCTTGGTCGAGGCCACGCTGATCTCGGGGCCGGCTTGGGTGAAGACCACGCGGTCGCATTCGCGGGCGATGCTCGACCCGACGACGTTCACGATGCCTAGAGTCCTGATCCGCCGCGCCTTGCAGAGCCGCAGGGCGGCCAGGGAGTCGGCGGTCTCGCCGCTCTGACTCACGAAGACCGCCAGAGACCTCTCGCTCAGGAGCGGGTCGCCGTACCGGAACTCCGAAGAGTAGAAGACGTCGGTGGGCAGCCGCAGCATTTTCTCGAAGAGAAACTTGCCCATCAGCCCGGCGTGGTACGCCGTCCCGCAGGCGATCACGTTGACCCGGTCGATCTCTTGCCAGACGTGGTCGCTGAAGATGTTGTCGAGCTGGACTTTGCCCTTAGCATCGATTCGGCCCGCCAGGGCTTGGCGCACGACGTCCGGTTGCTCAAAAATCTCTTTGAGCATGAAGTGTTCATATCCGCCCTTTTCGGCGGCGGCCGTGTCCCAATCGACGTGCATCGGTTGGATTTCGGCCGGCCTGCCGTCCAGATCGGTGACCGTGACCGCGTCACGGCTTATGGTGGCGACGCGGTCGTCCTCGATCACGAGGACCTCGCGCGTATAGGGGAGAAGCGCGGGAACGTCGCTCGCCACCATGTTCTCCCCTTCGCCGAGCCCGACGATGAGGGGGCTGGCGTTGCGGGCGGCGACGAAGCGGTCTGGCTCGCGCCGGCTGAAGACGACGAAGGCGAAGGCTCCGCGCAGGCGGCGGACGGCCCGCCGGACGGCTTCGTCCAGGGGAAGGCCGGCCGCGTGCTCGCGACCAATGAGGTGTGCGGCGACCTCGGTGTCGGTCTCGCTCTGGAAGCTGTGGCCCGCGCGCGCGAGCTCTTGCTTAATTTCGAGATAGTTCTCGATGATGCCGTTATGGATCAGCGCGATGTCCGCGTACTGGTCGAAATGGGGGTGGGCGTTGAGGTCGGTGGGGGCGCCGTGCGTGGCCCATCGGCTGTGGGCGATGGCTAGGTGGGAGGCGTGCCGCGGGGGAAGCTGGTCGGCAGGCTCGGGGCTGTCCCCAGGCGTCTCTTCCGCAACCGGAGAGGGCGCGGCGGAAAGTAGTTTCCCGAGTTCGCTCAGCTTGCCGGCGCGCTTGACCACGTGGATCGCCCCGCCTCCGTTCAGGTAGGCGACTCCGGCGCTGTCATAGCCGCGGTACTCCAGGCGCTTGAGCTGGTCGTAGACGACGTCTACGGCATTGCGAGGGCCGACATAGCCCGCGATCCCGCACATTCTGCCAGGGTACCGGATGGTTCGCAC
Organism: Fimbriimonadaceae bacterium; assembly: GCA_019454125.1. Taxonomy (NCBI): domain Bacteria; kingdom Bacillati; phylum Armatimonadota; class Fimbriimonadia; order Fimbriimonadales; family Fimbriimonadaceae; species Fimbriimonadaceae bacterium. Next base: position 2,401,300 of record CP075365.1, on the reverse strand, counting down.
CCGTCCCGGGGGCGGGCTTCCATCTAGCTTCTCTCGACGATCTGCGCGGCGTGTCGCTCCGTGTGGCCGGTGACTATGGCGAAGCCGTCCGCGACCGTCATTCGCAAAAAGCCGACCACCGGGTTGGTGTACTTCGTGGCGAGGCTACGCGTCTCGGCCGCCTCGAACAGCTTCTCGAAGGCCGCGTTCTGGGCTCGCCACTCGGCCAAGATATCCGCTGGGACGTTCGATGGCGGGTCGGGGAGGCCGCGCGGGACAGGGGTGTTCTTCTTGGTCGGCCCTGCGAAGAGCGCGATCTGCCGTCCCATAAAGGTGGTCTTCACGCCTTCTGGCGTGGAAGGGGCGCTGAGGGCCTCGGACATGGCCGAAAGGTAGCCCCGGTGTGAGACGACCAAGTGGTGGACCACTTGGGCCGGGCTCCAGAGCCCCGCGACCTTTGAAGATTGGAGGTCGTCCCAGGAGCGGATGCCCAGGACGGCCTCGCCGGATGCGACGGCGGCTCGAAAGCGCCCACGATGCTCTTCAAGAAAGGCTCGTTGGTCCACGCCTTTCTTAAGACCCGCCGTCGCCGATCAGTTTCCCTGGACCAACTTTGCCCTGACGGCCTTCATGGCTGCCTCAGTCCGCGAGTTCACCTGCAACGCCTTGAGGATGTTGCTGACGTGGTTCTTCACGGTCTTTTCGGCGATCGAGAGGTGGCTGGCGATCTCCTTGTTGCGCATGCCCTTGGCGATGAGCTCGAGGATCTCGGTCTCGCGGTCGCTGAGCACGTAAAGTTCACTGTCGTCCGACTCGTCGTCGTCTTTGACCCGGCGGAAGTCTTCGATGACCTTGGCCGCGATCTTCGGCGTGAGCTTTGCCTCTCCCCTATGGGCCAGCCGGATCGCCTCGATGACCTCTTGCGGCGTGCTGGTCTTGAGCATGTAGCCCATGGCGCCTGCCCGGATCGCCTCGAAGACGATCTCTTCTTCCTCGTTGACGGTGAGGACGACGACCTTGACGTCCTTTTCCTTCTTGAGAAGGCGGCGCATCAGTTCGATGCCGTCCATCCGCGGCATGTTGATGTCGGTGAGGACGACGTCGGGCGGGTCGGCCAGGCAAGTGTCGAGGGCCTCCTGGCCGTCCTTGCAGACGCCGATGATCTCGCACTCCGGCATTAAGGTCAGCGTGCGCTGGATCGCGTTCCGGTACCCGGGCTCGTCATCCGCTATGACGACTCGGATGGTCGTGGACATAGGCCTGAGTATACACAGGCTAAGAGGAACGTGCACGAACCCAAGGAGAATCCGAAGATTCTGCGCGTCGATGGTTCCGGCCGACTACTCGGTCCCAACTCTTGCGCGCTCAAGCGAGAGCCTGTCCCAACCGCCAAGGGTCGCGGCGGCAGAGTAGGTCGTTTCAAAGAAGCTTTGGAGGGCGACCATTGGATCGTCGGCCCTGCGGACGTCTTCGTAGGGCAGGAAGTACTCTTTCATCCCCGGGTCGTAGAACGCACCGTCTGGGCCGACTGCGGCGCGGTCGAACCCGGCGGGTTCGGGGTAGGCGTAGGAGTAGAACATCGCTTCCACCCCACTGCCGCCCGGCCAGAAACCGCAGCTCGAGCACTCGTGGGAGTACGCCTCTTGGGTGATGTGCAGAGGAAGCGGGCCGCCGCCGGGGTGCGGCGGAGCCTGACGGCCGGAGAAGCGCGTCACCGCCATGTCAAAGCTCCCCCAGAAGAAGTGGACCGGGCTCACCTTGCCCAAAAAGCCGGACCGGAACCTTTGCATCGCCTCGTTTGTGAACGAGAGGATCCGAAAGAACCGACCGACCGCTTCCTTGTCGTAAGACGCATGGACCGTGTCTTGGTCGAAGGGTATCGGATTCTCGACCTCCTGAGGCATTGTCGTGATCTTCGCATCGATGTCCAGCTTCTTTAGCGCCTCCATGAGCTCCCGGTAGAAGTCCGCGACGGTCACCGGTCGTAGCGGAACGAACTCTTCACGAGCGTCCGAAGTCGCGATCCGCATCCGGTGGCGAAGAAAATCGAACTGGACTTCGTAAAAGCCGCCGTCGCTCGAAATCGGCATCGTAGTGAGCCCTTCGGCGGTGACGTAGAGGGCCACATGCCACCAATGGTTTTGGCTCGGGCATTGCTCTAGCCTGAGCTTGCCGACGATCTGCGTCCACATGTGCAGGGTGGTGTAGGTGTCCTGCCAGTCCTGGATGTTCAGTTCGGGGAGCGGTCGAGTCATGGCTTACTGTACCGAGCAATCGATCGGCCCATCCGATGGGCCGCGGTCCGGGGCGGCGTTTATGGGTCGGGAAAGCGAGCGTTCTGGTCGTGAGGCCGGACCTGTCTCCAAGGGCACCATAATGACGGCGTTGCCCATGCCCCTGCTTGAAGTCAGCGGTCTGACCGTCGAAATCCGCGGGACGCGGATTCTTCATGGCGTCAGCTTTAGCCTCGAACCGGGCAAGACCCTCGGGGTCGTCGGCGAGTCCGGGTGCGGCAAGAGCATGACCGGGCTGGCGGTGATGGGGATGTTGCCCTTGGGCGGCAAGGTGGTGGGGGGAAAGATCGAGCTCGCGGGGCGCGACCTCACCGGGCTCCGGCCAAAGGACTGGCTCGACGTGCGGGGGCAGGAGGTGTCGATGGTGATGCAAGACCCCTTCACCTCGCTGAACCCGATGATGCGCGTGGGCGACCAGATCGCGGAGGTCCTGGTGCTGCACAAGGGGATGGGTTGGAGGTCGGCCCGCGCGCGGGCGGTGGAGTTGCTCGGCCACGTCGGCGTGCCCGCACCGGCGGACTCGGCCCGCAAGTACCCACACCAGATGAGCGGGGGCCAGCGCCAGCGCGTGGTCATCGCCGCCGCCTTCGCCAGCCGGCCCAAGGTGCTGATCGCGGACGAGCCCACGACCGCGTTGGACGTCACACTGCAGGCCCAAATCTTGCGGCTGTTGAAGGCGCTTCAGGAGGAGGCAGGCACGGCGGTGCTGATCATCTCGCACGACATCGGCGTGATCGGATCGGTGGCGGACGAGATCGCGGTCTTCTATGCGGGGCGGGTGGTGGAAACGGGCCCCGCGGAAGCGGTGCTGCGGCGCCCGATGCACCCCTACACACAGGGGCTGCTCGGGTCGATCCCGACGATCGGGGTGGACCGGCTCCAGTCCATTCCCGGACAGCCGCCGCGCTTCGGCGACCTGCCGGTCGGTTGCCCTTTCGCCCCCCGGTGCGCCCACCGGTTCAACCCGTGCGACGCCGATCCGACCCTGATGCCGCCTAGCGAGGCGCACCGTGCCGCCTGCTGGCTGGTGCCGGAAGACATGTCGCGGCAAATTGGGGCGGCCGGCGGCACGGCCGACTGAGCGGCGCGCCCCCGCGCCTGACGGGCACAGGCTATCCGGGGCCAAGCGGAGGGGATAATGCGGGCATGGAGTGGCAGGCCACAGACCAGTTCGGCAACCTCTACGTCGCCGAGTCCGACGCCCAGAGCCTTGAGGAGCTCCGGCCCCATATCGCCTCGCTCGTGAACGAGGTGCGGGAGCGGGCGGGCGACTCGTTCCGCATCACGCTGGACATGGGTTACCAGGAACTGAACGGGCCGGATCCGGACAACGTCTCGCACGTGCTTCGGGTGCCGTGGTTTGCGGGCCAGCCGAAGGACGAGACCACGCAGGCCGTCGAGGCGTGCGTTCGCGAAGCGTTCGAGGCTTGCGGCGCGACTGCGGCCACGTTCGGCGCCTGCTGAGGGCCGCCTTAGCGCGCCCCCATAGAAAGGCTTTCCCAGACGAGGTCGGCCGTGGTGAAGGCCAGGCACGTGACCGTGTCCGCCGCGCCGTAGTAGACCGTGATGCGGCCGGTGGGCGGGTCGGCCAGGGCCGCGCAGGGGAAGACGACGTTCGGCACGTCGCCCATCAACTCGCAGGGCGCTTGCGGAGACATCAGGTATTCGCGCGTCCTGGCCCGGACGATCCAGGGCTGCTCGATGTCTAGCAGGGCCGCACCCCAATGGTAGACGTACCCGTTGCAGCTCGTGAGGACGCCGTGGTGGAAGATGAGCCAACCTTCGTCGGTCTCGATAGGGATGGGGCCAGTGCCGATCTTGGTGCTTTCCCAGGGCTGCTCGCCCTTCATCACCCAGCGGTGGCGGCCCCAGTGGACGAGGTCGGGGCTTCGGCTCAGGAAGATTTGGCCGAAAGGGGTATGCCCCGGGTCGCTCGGACGGCTCAGCATCAACCAGTCGCCTTCGAAGCGGCGGGGAAAGAGCACGCCGTTGCGGTTGAACGGCAAGAAGGCGTTCGAGACCAAGTGGAACTCCCGGAAGTCGTGGGTGTAGCCGATGCCGATGGTGGGCCCGTGCCAGCCGGTGCACCAGGTGACCCAGTAGCGGTCCTCGATCCAAGTCACGCGCGGGTCATAGCCATAGTCCGGCGGTTCAAGGCCGGGGTCGTCCAACACCCATTCGATCGGTCGCGGTTCGATTTTCCAGGATAGGCCGTCGTCGCTGAACCCGGCGTGGAGCCGCATCTCGCGGCGGCGGTCGTCGCACCGGAAGACTCCGGCGAAGCTCGCGGACGAGGGCGCTTGCGCTCCGAACGGCACGACGGCGCTGTTGAAGACACTGTTGCTGGTGGGCGTGGCGTCCCGCGGGATGACGGGGTTGCGGTCATAGCGCCAGACCGGCTGCCGACAGTCCGCGGGCCTGTCCTGCCACGGCATTTTTGGAAGCGGAGGTCCGACGAGGCGCATGGACCAAGTATGGCGATTGGGACGCTCCCCGGTCGCAGGGCGAGGCCCGAGACCGTGAACCCTGCCTGGGCCCTCCATACGTCTGGAGAGGCGATGCTGAAGCGAAAGCGCGGTTGCCAGATCGGGGTGGGGATTGTGGTCTTGGCCTTTCTTCTGGCGTTGCCGTGGATGGTCCAGGTTGTCGCCGCCTTTCGCGATTTCCAACGGGCGGGGTTCTTGGAGCAGGGCGAAGAGCGGAAGTACCAGGGCTCGGTGGACGCGAACCTTACTGCGATCCGAGCCGCCCTGCTGCTCTATGTCGATAGCGAAGGGGCGTTCCCGCCTCGCGAGAGCTGGATGGACGCCGCTTGGCTCCGGTTACAGTCGGGGGACATGAGCAAGGAGGAGGCGAAGAAGAAACTGCGCGACCCTTCGCGCGCGAAGGGCGAGTCGGACTATGGGTTCGCGCTGAACCCGGCTGTGGCAGGGAAGCACCCTGACGACCTCCCCGGCGAGACGCCGCTGGTCTGGCAGTCGGAAGGGTTGGAATGGAACTCGGCGACAGGCCCGAAGGCTAAGGGGCGTGAGGTCCGGGTCGACGGGGCCCTGGGCGATGCCAAGTCGGGCTAGGAGACCATGATGAGGGCTTCTTTCGCGCGCCGCTCGCGGAGCCTCTCGACCACTGGCGACCACTCCGGCCGCTCCAGCTGAGGGTCATTCTCGAGCACGTCGATCGCGGCTTGGCGGGCCTTTTCCAGGAGGTCGGCGTCTTTGATGAGGTCGCCGACCTGCAGGTCGAGCGAGCCGTGCTGCCGGGTGCCCATCATGTCGCCCGGGCCCCTGATGTCCAAGTCTTCTTCCGCGATCCGGAAGCCGTCGGTCGTTTCCACGAGCACGCTGAGGCGGCGCTCCGTGTCTTCGCTCCGCGAATCCGCGACGAGCACACAAAACGACTGGGTGTCGCCTCGGCCGACGCGCCCGCGCAACTGGTGCAGCTGGGCGAGTCCGAACCGGTTGGCGTCTTCGATGACCATCACGCTTGCGTTCGGCACGTCGACCCCGACCTCGATCACGACGGTCGCCACGAGCACGTCGAGCCGGTGCGCGCGGAACGCCTCCATGACCTCTTGCTTCTCCGCCGGCTTGAGCTGGCCGTGGAGCAAGCCGACGCGGCGGTCGGGGAACTCGAGTTGGCTCAGTCGGTAGAAAAGGTCTTCGGCCGCTTGGGTCTGCAGCTTTTCGCTCTCGAAGATCGCGGGGCAGACGAAGTACGCCTGCCGCCCCTCGTCGAGGAGTTTTCGCACGCCCTCGTAGACCCTGGATCGTTCGTTCGGCCGTCGCCAATGGGTGCGGACGGGCTTGCGCCCCGGGGGGAGCTCGTCAATCACGGAGAGGTCGAGGTCGCCGTAGATCGCCATTGTGAGCGTGCGCGGGATGGGCGTCGCAGTCATGACGAGCACGTCCGGGTTGAGGTCGGACTTATCGCGCAGCGCAACCCTCTGCATGACGCCGAAGCGGTGCTGCTCGTCCACGACGGCCAGTCCGAGCCGGAGGAAGTTGACGCCTTCCTGGATCAGGGCATGGGTGCCGACGCAGATTTGGGCCTCGCCGTTCGCGGCTTGCTCGAGGGCTTTCCGCTTCTGCTTGACGTTCAGCTTGCCAACCATAAGGTTGACATTGATCCCAAGGGGATCGAACAGGCGGCTCAGATTGAACGCGTGCTGCTCGGCGAGGATCTCGGTCGGCGCCATGAGCGCGGCTTGGTAGCCGCAGCGAACCGCGGCGAGCATGGCGCAAGCGGCCACCGCGGTCTTTCCACTGCCGACGTCGCCTTGGACGAGTCGGTTCATAGGCTGGGGCCGCTCCATATCCTTCCAGATCTCGTCGATGACGCGCCTTTGGGCGCCGGTGAGCTCGAAAGGAAGCATTGCGGCGACCTCGTCCCAGAGCGAGCCCCCGGCGGGAACCGCGGATTCGGGTGCGAAGAGGGTCCCCCCGGAGACCGATTGTCCCGAGAGTCGGGAGATGGGGAAGGTGATACCCGCCACCTGTTTCGCCTCGTTACGCCTCAGTTGCAAGGCGAGCTGCAGGTAGAGGAACTCCTCGAAGGCGAGGCGGCGCCGACCCTCGGACCGCGCTTCGTCCGTTTCGGGCAGGTGGAGCTGGCGCAGGCACCAGCCGACTTTGCGGAGCTTGTGGGCCTTGCGGAAGTCTTCGGGAAGCGGGTCCGGGACGAGGTCCGCAAAGAGTTCGGCGGCGGACCTGCACGCCTTACGGACGGCCCGCTGGGGCACCCCTTCGGAGAGGGCGTAGACGGGGACGATGCGGGCGAACTCCTCGACCTCGTCGTCCTCGATCGCTTCCCACTCGGGGGAGGACATCTCGAGCTCGCTTCTAAACCCCTCTCGGACCAGGCCGTAGGCGATGAGGTCGCGGCCGACAAGGTTCTGGAGCTGTTTGCCCAGCCACGGCTGGTTGAACCACTGGAGGATGACCTGGCCGGTCTTGTCCTGGATTTTCGCCTGGAGCAAGACTTTGCCGCCGCGAAGCCGCTTGGTGTCGACATCGATGAGGCGGCCGCGTGCGGTGCCGTGGCGGCCGGGTTTGAGGAACATGAGCGGCGGGATCTCGCGCCGGTCTTCGTAGCGGCGGGGCAAGTACCAAAGGGCGTCGCGCACCGTTTGGATGCCCAGCTTCGCGAGCAACATGGCGTTCCGGGGACCGACCCCTTTCAGAAACTGGACTTCCATGTCCAGCCCGCTCGCTTTTTCGACCATCGCCATTAAAGTACGTCCTTCAAGACGTTCGAGCGTCGCCCCCGGCGGGGCTCTCAGCGCGTAGAATAGCAGAGTGAGCGATTGGGAGCCGATGCCTGGCGTCGTGGTCCGCCGGCTCCGGCGTCACGAGGACGACCGTGGTTGGTTGTCCGAACTCTTTCGGCGTGACGAACTGCCAGAGGGGTTCGACCCGGCGATGGCCTACATCAGCTATACGAAGCCCGGGGTGGCGCGCGGCCCCCACGAGCACGCCCTCCAGACGGACGGCTTCGCCTTTCTCGACGGGGCCTATGAGCTCCACCTGTGGGAAAACCGCCCCGGTCGCCCCTGGGACGCGCAGGTCTTCGAAGTGGGCGCGGCCGCGCCGACGATGGTGCTTGTCCCTCCGGGAGTCGTCCACGCCTATCGGAACGTGGGCGAGAGCGAGGCCTTCGTCCTGAACTTTCCAGACAAGCTCTATGCGGGCAAGGGACGGCAGGAGCCTGTCGACGAGATCCGTCACGAGAACGACCCTGACTCGAAGTTCAAATTGCTATGAAGATCCTCGTGACCGGCGCGGCCGGGTTCATCGGTTCGCACTTTGTGCGGCACGCGCTGCGGGAAGGGCCCGACGCCGAGATCGTGGTGCTCGACGCACTGCGCTATTCCGGCAATCTCTCGACCATGCAAGATTTTTGGGAGCGGGTCCGCTTCTATCCTGGGGTGGTGCAGGACGCGCACATGGTGTCCCACATTCTGACCGTCGAAAAAATCACCCATATGGTGAATTTCGCGGCGGAAAGCCACAATGACCGCTCGCTCCAGGACAACGGCAACTTCGTGATGACGAACACGTTTGGCGTGCAGGTCCTGCTCGACGCGTGCCGTAAGCACGGCTTGGAACGGTTTGTCCAGGTCTCGACGGACGAGGTGTACGGTTCGACTCTTTCGGGCGAGTTTAGCGAGCTGAGCCCGTTGCAACCGAACACGCCTTATGCGGCGTCGAAAGCAGGCGGGGACCTGCTCTGTCGGGCTCATTTCACGGCGTTTAAGACGCCGGTCGTGGTCACGCGCGGGGGCAACACTTACGGGCCTTACCAATATCCAGAAAAGCTCGTTCCGTTCTTTTTGACGCGCCTTATCGAAGGCAAGAAGGTCCCCCTTTATGGCGAAGGGAGCCAGGTGCGGGAATGGATCCACGTCCAGGACCATGCCGCCGGGGTTTGGGCCGCGTTGCTGCGCGGGGAGCCCGGCGAGGTTTACAACATCGGCGATACGAACCAGCGGACGAACCGGCAGACGGTCGATGGATTGCTCGCGCTGACTCACCGGGACTCCTCGTTCGTGAAGCAGATCCCGGACCCGCGGAAGGGCGCGCACGACGCGCGCTATTCCATGGACTCCTCTAAAGCCCGGGGCGCTCTGGGCTGGGCGCCGAGGGTCGAGTTTGAGAAAGGCATGGCGGAGACGGCGGAGTGGTACGCCGCGAACGAGTGGTGGTGGCGCCCGATCGTCTCGGACCAAGGCTACGGGGCCTTCGTCTCCTCCTTCTATGGCCCCTCGCTTGGCGACGACCTTTAACGGCGTTCAGGTCCGGGGTCGTACAATGGAGCGGTGAAAGGACTGATCCTGGCCGGAGGGAAGGGCACCCGCCTCCGACCCATAACCTTCAGCATGGCCAAGCAGCTTGTGCCGGTGGCGAACAAGCCGGTGGTCGAATATGGGTTGGAAGCCATGCAGCAGGCCGGGATCCGGGAGTTCGGCATCATCGTCGGCGATACCGCCGAGGAGGTCATGCTGGCTCTCGGCGACGGTTCCCGCTGGGGGGTGAGCCTGACCTACATCCCGCAGCCAGATCCGCTCGGCCTCGCCCATGCCGTGAAGACGGCGCGCACGTTCCTGGGCGACGAGGACTTTCTGATGTACCTGGGCGACAACATGATCAAGGCGTCGCTTGACGCCCTGATCGAGGAGTTCGACAACAACCGCCCGGCCGCGACGATCCTGCTGACCCCCGTGCCGAACCCCAGCGACTTTGGCGTGGCGGAGATGGAGGAGGGCCAAGTGACACGGCTAGAAGAAAAGCCGCGCGACCCTAAGTCGAACCTGGCGCTCGTCGGGGTCTACCTCTTCGACCACCGCATCCACGACGTTATCGCGAAGCTGAAGCCAAGCCGGCGGGGCGAGTACGAGATCACCGACGCGATCCAGGGGCTGATCGACGGTGGCTGCTCCGTCCGGAGCCACATCGTGGACGGGTGGTGGAAGGACACGGGCACGGTGGAGGCCATGCTCGAGGCCAACCGGCTGATCTTGGAGGACCTGGCCGGTTACAGCGAGGGCGAGGTCGACGACCGGAGCTCGCTCAATGGCCGGGTCCGGATCGGCGCGGGGACGCGCATCGAGAACAGCGTGCTGCGGGGCCCCATCGTGATCGGCCGGAACTGCACCATCAAGGACAGCTATATCGGGCCGTTCACCGCGATCGACGACGAAACGACCATCGACCGGACGGAGATCGAGTACAGCATCGTGATGCGCTCCTGTCAGATCGAAGAACTGCCGCACCGGGTTTCAGCGTCGCTGATCGGGCGGGGAGTGACGGCGCGCGCTTCCGTGGGAAGGCCGCGCGCGCTGCAACTCGTGATGGGCGACAACAGCTCGGTCGCGATCCCTTAGGGGCGGACGGGGGTGTCCACGCGCCAGGCGACCTGGTCGATGCCAAGCGACCAAGCGTAGCTCGCGGAGGGCTTAGCCGTCCGCGCCCTGATCCTCAACTTCGTCGTCCCTTGGGAACTGACGAACCGGGAAACGTCGCCGGTCGCCGTGATCGGGATGCGGGCCGGGGCTATGCCGAGAGAATCGTGGACCGCGCACAAAGTGTCGTAACTCCCCGCAGAATAGTCGTAGAGGTCCAGGTTCAGGACGAAGTCGCCATAGCTGTGCATGCTGGCGACGACCCACGCATCGAGGAACGCGGCGCTCCGGTCCCGCACGGCGGCGGTGACGCTTAGCTCGATGGGCGCGGCGGTCTGGTTGGGGACGATGAACCGCTTGACCACCAGTTCGACCCCGTCCTGGTCCGCGAGGCAGCCCGAGTCGCCGTCGACCAGGGTCCCCCGATTGATCGCGACGTTTTCCGGCCGGAGCACCTCCAGGGTGGGGCGGAGCTGGATGCGCCTGATGGCGTCGTAGTTCAGCAGGGCCATCTTCGTATGGCCAAGCTCGTTCGGGTGGACGTTGTCAAAGAGGTCGGGGCCGGGGGAGAGCGTGCGGAGGAAGTCAAGTTTGACAAACTGCCGGCCCTGCGCCTTGAACCGGGCGGCGAGCTCGTCGACCACAAGGTCGACGTTGCGGCGGTGGGCCGGGATCTGCCAGGCGTCTTCGGAGTTCTTCTGGTCGGGCAGGTTCGCCCAGACCACCTTTGCGTTGGGCGTGTAGGTTTCGATCTGGTCTGCGAGGTAGCCGAGGCGCGCGCGGACTTGCTGTAAGGAGAGCCACGGATAGGTGTCCGGCGTGCCGGTCATCACATAGACCCAATCAGGCTGGTACCTCTGGAGCCAGTAGGCCAGCTTGCCTTCAGCGGGTTCGGTGAGTCGGCCCTTGCCGAGTTCTTCGGAAGACCAGCCCTGGTGGCACTCGTGCCAGGGATCGAGGATGCCGGGATAGGAGCCGCCGGTCTTGCTGCCGACGAAAGTGAAGCCATATCCGGCCGCTTGCATCATCTCTTGGACTTGCCAGCGCTGGTTGCGGCGAATGGGGGCGCCGGCCGTGATGGAATCGCCGACGTAAAGGAACTTGCCCAGGTCGGCGGCGCCCACGGTGGCGGCGACGGCGAGCGCGGACAGGACGCCAATGACTTTGTGCATAGCTTTCCACTCGAAACGCCCCCTGTCACAACGGACAGCGGGCCGTGGAAATTGTCGGCGTCCCGACCGAATTCGGCCAGCACTTTTATCTATCTAAGTATTTATGCCAGTGTCGTGCGACAGGCTGCGACCACGTCGTCGAGCGACGCAAGCGCCGCGAACTCATAGGCTGGGTGAAAGCCGATGTGGACGTCCGGTCGCGAGCAAAGTTGTGGAGCGCTGAAGAGGAGCGAGAACCAGTCTGGGTTCCCGGTGATCTCGGCGATGACGGCTTGGCCGAAGCCGCAAGTCCGGGTGTCCTCCTGCACGACGACCAGGCGACCCGTCTTTTCCAGCGACTTCACGATGGTCTCGTAGTCGCAAGGCACGATGCTTCGCAGGTCGATGACTTCGACGCTGGCTTCGCCCGCGAGCTTTTCCGCTGCTTCCTCAGCCAGGTGGACGGTGTTGCCCCAGGCGACGATGGTGACGTCGCTGCCCTCGCGGGCGATCCTCGCCTTGCCGAACGGGACCGGCTCGACCGTCTTGACGTCCACCCGCTTTCGGAAGATGTGCTTCGGCACGAGGACGAAGCAGGGGTCGTCGCTATGGATCGCAGACCAGAAGAGCCCGGCAGCGTCCTGCGGGGTGGAGGGGACTGCGACTTTGAGCCCCGGCATGTGGGCGAGGAACGCCTCGTTCGACTGACTGTGCCAGAGGGAACCGCCGCCGAAGTAGGCGCCATAGGGAGCGTAGACCACCATCGGGGTTTTCCAACCGCCGAAGGAGCGCCAGCGCGTCGTCGAGAGGTTCGTGATGATCTGGTTGAAACAGGGGCCGAAAAAGTCGATGAATTGGAGTTCGAAGACCGGCTTCATGCCCATGCTGGCCATGCCGACGCCGACGCCGATGATGGTGGCCTCGGCCAGCGGCGAGTTGAAGACCTGGTTCGGAAACTTGTCCGAGAGGCCCTTGGTCATGCCGAAGACGCCGCCTTTGGGGTCTTCGATGTCCTCGCCGAAGAAGATCACGTTGGGGTCGTTCTCGAGCGCCTTATCGAAGGTCCTGTTGATGGACTCGACCATCGTCATCTCGCCCGGTTCGATGGGCGGCTTCTGGGCGGGGCGCTCCTCGCCCCAGCAGTCTTTGAAGAGCTCGTCGCCGCGGGGATCCTCGGCCGTCTCGGCGCGGTCGTAGTCGTCGCGCACTTGGACGACCAGCTCTTCCTGCATCGCCTCGAACTGTTCCTTTGTGAGCTCGCCTGCGGCGATGAGCTCATCGGCCAAGAGCTTGATCGGGTCGCGCGTGAACATCTCTTCGATGTCTTCGGGAGCCCGGTAGACGCGGTGGTCGTCGCTGCTCGTGTGGCTGGAGAGGCGGTCAAGGTCGGCCCAGATCAGGGTCGGGCCCTCGCCGGTGCGCGCCTTCTCGATGGCCGCTCCCGACTTTTCCAGGACCTCGTCGAAGTGGCGAGCGTCCATTTTGACGACGAGTTCCTCGCTCACGATGCCGGGCAGGTTGAGGGCCATGAAGTGGGCGGTCGGGGTGGAAATGCCGTACTTGTTGTCCTCGATGACGAGGATGAGGGGGAGCTTTTCTTGGACGGCGAACGCCCAGGCTTCATAGAACTCGCCCTGGCGCATGGCGGCGTCGCCGACGGTGGCGATCACGACGTTGTCCTTGTTCTGGAGCTTTAAGCCCCATGCCGTGCCCGCCGCGGGGATGAGACCCCCGCCGGTGGGGGTGCAGACACTCATCACGTTGTGCTCCGGGCTGCTGTAGTGGCCCGGCATCTGGCGCCCACCGCTGCTGCTCTCGCGCTTGGCGAAATAGGCGAGGGCGAGGTCATATGTGGTGAGCCCGCGCGTGAGCATGATGGCCCGGTCGCGGTAGTAGGGATAAATCCAATCGTCCTCGTTGAGGTGGAGCGCCATTGCCCCGAGGGTCTCGTGACCGGTCCCGCCGACGTGGAACCACCCTTTGCTCTGTCGCAGGAGGATCGCCTCGCGCCTGTCGCCCTCGCGACTGAGCATCATCAAGCGTAGGTATTCAAGCTTCGTCATCCGGGTTGTGGTTGGGGTCACTGACATCGTTCCGCCTCGTTGCGTTCCTGTCTCTGGAGTCTACTACAGGCCGTCACGACGGGGCGAAAGGCCGCGGACCTTGGCCAAAAGGGGTCTGGAGGCGCCGAGCGGATTCGAACCGCTGGATGAGGGTTTTGCAGACCCTTCCCTTAACCACTTGGGTACGGCGCCGGGAGTGACGGGACTATACCAGTCTCCGATCAGGAGGGCGAATGACCGCCGCCCGACTTGGGGGGCCGTTGGGGGAGCGGACAGGCGCGCTTCCCGAACCACTTTTTGCGGTAGCGGGCGACGAGGCCATAGCCCAGCGCGAAGAACGGCTCAAGCAGGGGGAAACGGCCTACCGCCGAGACCCAGCGCAAATACCACGGCGCGACCTCCATCAGCTTCAACCACGCCCGATGGCCGTGGAAGACCTGTCCGGCCTCCAGCACCATGTTCCCGCCATAGCCTTTCTCCACCGCTTCGGGGGCCTGCAGGATTTCGGTCTCGATGGGTTGGCCAGCCGCCTTAGCCCACTGGACCACTCGAAGCTGTGACCCGTGGCAAAGGTTGCATTCCCCGTCGTAATAAAGCGTCCAGACCAAGCTGCCTCAATTCTGTAATACGCGGCGTTCCGGCTGGGTTTCCCAGGCTCGCGCCGCCATGGGCCCCAATCGGCCCTGGCTCGCCGACCCGGCCACTCGACCCTGCCTGCCAGAATAGCCTTGATGGCGAAGATGCACGAATATCCGGTGTCGCTGGAATGGCACGGGGGGCGAGACGGGAGCGGGCGGGTCCACGCAGACAGGACGAAGGTGGATATTGACCTTTCCGTCCCGCCGGAATATGGCGGAAGCGAAGGCGGCGCGGGGACCAATCCGGAGGAGCTCCTCACGGCGGCGGTCACCGCGTGCTATTCGATCACGTTCGGCATCATCGCGGTCAACCGCAAGCTGCCCTACGTCGGGCTTGACGTAAAGGCGGTGGGCGAGGTCGAGGAGAACGGTCCGAACTTCACGTATACGAAGGTCACCGTCCGCCCCACGATCAAGCTGGCGGCGGAGGCCACGGACGACCAGGTGAAGATGGCCGAGGACATGGCGCACAAGGCGGACGCCTACTGCATCATCACGAACGCGATCCGGGGCAAGGTTGAAATCGTGGTCGAGCCGACCATCGTGCGGGCGTGATGCGCAAGAAACTCGTCGCCGGCAATTGGAAGATGTACAAGAGCGCAGGCGAGGCGCGGGACATGGTCGCGGCGCTTCTTCCGCTTCTTTCCGGCGATGCGGACGTGGTCTTATGCCCGCCGTACCTGGCGCTGCCCGCGACGGTCGAAGCCTGCGCAGGGACCAAGGTAGGGGTCGCCGGCCAGGACGCCTTCTGGCTGGACGAAGGCGCCTACACGAGCCAGGTGAGCGCGGCCATGCTGAAGGCGGCGGGAGCGACGCATTGTGTCCTTGGCCACTCGGAGACGCGCGGCCGCTTCGGCTCGGCCGACCTCCCCGCGAGCCAGGTCGCCGCTTTCGCGGAGACCGACGAGACTGTGAACCTGAAAGCCCGGGCGTGCCTGCGGCACGGCCTTGTCCCCATCGTCTGCGTCGGCGAGACCGAGGCCGAGCGCGAAGAAGGGCGGACCGATGCGGTGGTGCAGGGCCAAGTGGCGCGAGCCCTGCAGGACATCGAGCCGACGGATGTGGCCCGGATGGTGCTGGCCTATGAGCCTGTCTGGGCCATAGGCACGGGCAAGACGTGCGGCCCGGACGAGGCAAACCGCGTTTGCGGCGTCGTCCGGAAGGCGGTGGCGCGCGCGGCGGGGGATGCGGCCCCGGGCGCCTGCCGCGTCCTTTATGGCGGGAGTGTCAAGCCGGATAACGCCGGGGCTCTGTTCTCACAAACGGAGATCGACGGCGGCTTGGTCGGCGGTGCGTCGCTCGACGCGCAGACCTTCGCGAGGATCATAGCGGCGGCGTGAGCGAGGCCCCTCTCGCGAAGCGGGTCGCGGAGACCCATACCACGCTCGCCCAGATCATGACCCCGACGGACGCGAACATCTTGGGGAAGGTGTTCGGCGGTTCGGTCCTCTCTTTGATCGACCTCACCGCCTCGGCGACGGCGCAGAAGTTCGCAGGGCGGGTCTGCGTCACGGCCGCCTTTGACCGGGTCGATTTCCACGAGCCGATCGAGGTGGGGGAGTTGGTGACGTTGAAGGGCCACGTCAGCTTCGCCGGGCGGACGAGCGTCGAGGTGACGATCGACATCTGGGCGACCGACCTGCGGTCGGGGCAGACGCGGCACACGAACACCGCCCGCGTGACCATGGTCGCGATCGAAGACGGCCGTCCGGTGCCGGTGCCGAAGCTGATCTGCGAAACGCGGGAAGAGAAAGCCGCCTTCCTCCTCGGTCGGTTGCGGCGGGGCTATCGCGACCGCCGACGACAAGAGCACGAGGAGATGACGGGCCGTTTAGACACCGCCTCGGATGCAGAGTTAGACGCGATGCTTGCGGAAGGGCTCTAGCCGATGCCTGCGCCCCACCCTAACGAGGAACTGAACCGCGAGGCGCCTTACTCTATAGGGACGTTGCCTTCGCCACAGCGGGCAGTCAGGATCCAAACCGGGTTCGAGCCGTTAGCAGTGTGAAGAAGTCGCATAGTGTCACCGTCGGTCGGCCAGAGGGAGGTTCCTCAGGCTCTTTCGGTGACCTATTGGCTAAAAGTAAACATGTTGTGACAGGGCCGCCCTAAAACGGGGCGAAGACGGGTAATTTCCTGGGACTCCCGTTCCAACCTGTCCGCAAAACGGCTGAACCCTCCGGCGGCTGTGCGACGTATGGGAAAGCAGACTGCGACCCGCTCGAGAGAAATCATGACGTTGATCCTGGCCGCCCTTGCCCTGTCGAACCCCCGCCCCGCCCCCGCAGACCTGAAGATCGTCGCGGACGCCCCGATCTTCCTGGATTCGTTGCAGGTGAAGATCGAAGGCGGGAAAGACGTCCGCTACACGACCGACGGCACGGAGCCGACCGCCCGGTCCCCCCGCTATTCCGGCCCGATCACGCTCAAGGATACGGCGAAGGTCACAGCCGCCTCCTTTGGAAACGGCAAGGCCGCTCCGGTCTCGGAGTCTTTCTCCAAGGTGCTTCCGTGGGCCGCGGCAAAGCCGCGACGCTCCGAGCCGGGCGTCGCCCTCCTGCGATTCGCTGGCGAGTTTTCCTCGGTGCGCGACTTCTACGGGACGCGCCGGCCCCCGGCCGAAGCGGTTCAGACCTTCGGGCTGCCGGAGAAAGGCACGACCGCGACGGGGTTGGTTTACGAGGCGTTCCTGGATGTGGACGAGACCGCGGTGTACTCCTTCTGGCTCGGTTCATCGGAAGGTTCGCGCCTCTTTATCGAGGGGCAGATGGTGATCGACAACGACGGCACAAGCGGGCACGCGCGCAAGCAGGGTTTCGCACCGCTGGCCAAGGGGCTGCACTCGGTGCGGCTGGAATGGTTCAACCGGTCCGGCACGCCCGTGCTCGACCTGCGCATGGGCCTTCCCGGCAAGGATGGCCAGCCCATCCCGCAGAACAAGCTGATGCGGACTCCGATCCGTCAGCGCCCGGGTGGCGGATCTTAGTTAAAGGTCGCGGCCAGGATTCCGTCCAAACGGCTGAGCGGTGCATTGGCGCCGTCCAGCAGATGGCTGATAAAGCCGACGCCGGCCAGGGTCTCCGCTAGGAGCTCCGGGTCGGCGAAGGGTGAGTCCTTCTTGAGCTTCGCGCCCGGCACTTGTTCGTGGACCACCCTTGAGAACGCCTGCCAAATGGGCTTAAGTCGCTTCTTTACCGCAGGCTCGCCGATCGCTGCGACATAGAGGCCCGCCAAGACCTTGAAGAAGCGGCTGTTCTTGCGGCAGTACGCCTCAACGAGGGCGATCTCGTTCTCGACGAACTCGCGCGGGGTCTTTGCGTCCTTTTGAAAGCGGCGTCGGTCGTCTTCGAGGATCTGCTCTGCATACTCCGCGATCCCGACCAAAAGGTCGGACCGGGTCGGGAAATAGTAGTGGACGGTGGCGTGGTTTACGCCGACCGCCGTTGCAACCGTCCGCGCGTGCACCGCTTCTAACCCCTTGGTACCCATGAGGCCATAGGCCGCTGCAAGGATCTCTTGCCGTCTCTCCTTCATTTGGTGGATTGTGGCTGGCAGGCGGCCGGAGTGTCAACCTTTTGGTCTTAGTCCCCGGAAGTTTATGGTCAAGAGGCCAAAATGCACGACGTGCAGCCCTATCCGCGCACTTGGGCGGAAATCGACTTGCTCAAGCTTGCGCACAACCTGGCGGCGGTGCGAAAGCGCCTCCTTTCACCATCCACCGAGATCGCACTGGTGGTGAAGGCGGACGCCTACGGTCACGGCCTGGTGCCCGTCGGGCGCTTCGCACTGCGCAACGGGGCGGGGTGGGCGGCTGTGGCGACGGTCCAAGAAGGGATTGCTTTGCGCGACGCGGGGGTCGATGCGCCGATCATGGTGCTTTCGCCGATCCTGCCGATTGAGTCCGAGCAGGCCGTCTTCTACGGTTTGCACGTGCTGTTCGAGTCGCTCGAGGCAGCTCGCCACCTTAGCGCGGCTGCAGAGGTGCTTGGCAAGACGGCGTTTCTCCACCTAAAGGTGGATACTGGCCTTCATCGCTTCGGGGTGACGTCCGACCAGGCGGTGGAGCTGGGATTGGCTGCGAGCCAGCTGCCTTCGGCCGAACTCGTGGGCATTTGTCAACACTTTGCCGACTCTTCGCGCGATGCGGAGTACACGGCACGGCAAGCCCAGGCTTGGCTCGCGGTGCTGGAAGCTTGTGCCGCGGCAGGGTTGCGGTTCGGATATCGTCACGCGGCGAACTCGGCCGGGGTGACCAATTGTCCGAACGTCCAGGGCGACATCGTGCGGATCGGGATCATTGGATATGGGATCGACCCTTTTAACCTTTTGGAGGGAGAAGCCAGGCCCGTTCTAAGCTGGACGTCGCGGGTGACATCGTTGCGCGAAGTTGAAAGTGGCGAACCAATTGGTTATAGCGGGACGTTCCGCACGAGCCGCCGGTCCAAAATCGCGACCGTGGGAGCGGGCTATGGCGACGGGTACCCGCGCACCTTGAGCAACCGCGGCGTGGTGGGCGTCCGCGGATCGCGAGCCGACGTCGTCGGGCTGGTGTGCATGGACCAACTGCTCCTCGACGTAACCGGGATCCCGGGCGTGGAAGTCGGCGACGAAGTCGAGTTGATCGGGCCCAACGTGACGGTCGCCGAGCTTGCCCAACGCGCTGAGACGAACTCGCACGAGATCGTCACCCGCATCATGTCGCGGGTCCCGCGCCGCTATCACTATTGAACTACTTGTTAAGTCCTACCACGTTGGAGGACATCACGTCCGGCAAAGTACGGATTGCTGAAAGGATGCTCTCCGAAGGCAGGCGGTCTACAGCAATCTGTGCGATGGCCGCTTTGGCCCCCCCGAGGACGACGTTCTCCATTTCCTGCACGCTGACTCCATCGTCCTTTAGGTGGCCCAGGACGCTAGCAAGGACGCCGACTTTATCAAGATGGCGGACGACGACGAGGTGGGTCGCGATCTCGCCCTTTTGCACGTTAACGACGTTCGGGACCACTCCGGTCTCCTTGTACTCTTTAACGATCCGCACGGTCTCTGCGGCGACCGCCTCTTGAGCTTGGTCGGTACTGGCCCCAATATGGTGGGTGCAGTAAACGCCGGGGAGATCCTTGAGTGCACCTTCATAGCTTCCTTCTCCCGAAGAGGGCTCACTGTTCATGACGTCCAGGCCAGCCCTAATCTTGCCCGACTTCACGGCTTCCACAAGGGCGGCTTCATTGACGACTTCTGCCCGGCTGGTATTGATGAAACACGCGCCTGGCTTCATAGCATCGAAGAAGGCCTTGCCGACCAACCCTTTCGTCTCGGGTCGGAGCGAGGTGTGTACGGAGACGAAGTCCGATTGCGACGCTAACTCCTCTAGGCTCTCAGCCTTACCAATCTCTAGTGCGGCGACCACCTCGGGCGTAAGGTAACGGCTAAAGGCAATGACGTGCATGCCGAAAGCTTTAGCGCGTGGGATCATTTCTTGGCCGATCTGTCCCATACCAACGATGCCGAGCGTCGAGCCGTAAATGCCTTTAGCTTTACTGTAAGTCTTCTTGTTCCATTTGCCCTGGCGGAACTCAATGACGTTGTCGGGAATCCGTCGATCCAGTGCGGTGATCAGGCCGAAGGCGAGTTCGGCTACGGCCACACTGTTCTTGCCTGGGCAGTTCGCGACATAGATGCCGTTGGCGCTCGCCGCCGCCACGTCGATCGTGTTGTAACCGGCGCCCGCGCGAATAATGAGCGAGAGGGAGGAGCCCTCTAGCATTGGGCCCTCGACGCGGGTCGAGCGCACGACCAAGACGTCCGGAGCGAGCTCCTTGATCGCGGCGGCAAGGGTCTCGCCGCCGAGGTCAGGATTCGATACGACGTCGCAACCCAGGGCCTTGAGCCCGTCCAGGCCGCTCTTCTCAAACTTATCCGCGACGAGCACCTTCATGACGCTCCCAGTCTACATCAGGGGCGCGAAAGGACGCCCGAGACCTCGGCGGACTGGGGCGGCAGGCACTCGCTTTGGGTGCAGAGCGAGTAGAAGACCTTGATCCTAAAGTCCGCCCCCCCACCACGTGGTTGAATTCTCAGAGGGATTTCGACGGTGCCCTGCAGTTGTTCTCCTTCCGATGGAAGACTTGCCTCGCCATAGGCGCCTGTCAGTTCCAGGCTGATCCCTCCTCCCCTGGACATATCGATGTGGAACCCGTCCGGGACGGCGAGCATGACTATGGCGTGTCCCCAACCTTCTGGTGTGATCGCTATCACGCTTGGATCGAGGGATAGCGTGGCGACGGGTCGGGGCCTCGCGATTCGAGGGGGGGCGGCGACGCCCGCCGCCAAGAGCTCGAGGACCTCGAGGGCCATGCTGGGGCAGGCTTGGGGCAACCGTTCGAGCCAGCCCGCGCCTGCTTGGAGCGTCTCCCACGCTTCGTCGTTCCGTCCCAAGCGGCGGAGGATCCGGGCTGCGAGCCCGTTTGGGCTCGGAGTCGCATTATCCACAAAGGGGCGGGAAAGGCTGAAGAGCCCATTGCCGCGGGCATAGCGAAATCCTCCGGGGCTGGCAAAGTGAACCACTATGTGGTCGATGATCGCTTCGGCACGCTCCCACCAAAGGTCGCCTGGAGCCAAAGATAGATCCAGGTAAGCATTCGCCATGAAGGCAAAGTCATCCAAGAGACCCTCACCGTAAGGTGAGTCCTGTACGACCATGTGGGGGAGCTCAGTGCCGAAAGCCGCCCATTTGGTGGCGACCGCCTCGGCCTCAGCGCGACGTCCGACCGCGACGAGTCCCGTCACGGCCAACGCGTTCCAAGCCGCGATCGCCTTGTCGTCCGTCGCGGGGTGGGGGCGAAGCCCGCGCGCAGCGAGCAAGGAATCCAGCTCTGCGGAGCAGGCTGGCGCCTTCCCCCGGGCCAGGTGGAGCACGTTCGTGCCGTCGCGCTCTCCCGTCGCTTCGTCCGCGAAGTTGCCCTCGGCGGCCATCTGGTAGCGGTCGGGGAAGTCGGAGTCCGTGCCGAGCACGGCCTGGGCCTCATCGATCCGCCAGACATAGAAGCTCCCCTCGCCACCATCGCTGTCCGCATCGATCGCGCTATAAAGCCAACCGGATGGTGAAGACATCTCCCGTTTAAGCCAGGCCACGCACCGGTCGACAGCTTGATCGAGAAGCAAATCCCGAGGGGCCGCGCCAAGGGCGCCCATGAGTTGGCCATTGTCGTAGAGCATCTTTTCGAAATGGGGCAGCCGCCACGCTTCGTCGGTGGAATAGCGGTGGAAGCCACCGCCGACATGGTCGTGGATGCCGCCTTGGCAAAGCGCTTCAAGGGTGGATACGGCCATCTCTCGGGCCAGTTCGCTCGGTGCCTCGCCGGGCAGGGCGGGGCGCAGCTCCGCGTACCTGAGAAGGAAGCGCAGGGCCGCATGGGGCGGGAACTTGGGCTTATCGCCGAAGCCCCCTTGGTCCGGGTCGAACTCGGCGTGCAGGGCTTCCACCACATGGTCGACATGGTCGAGGCCGATCTGGCCT
The DNA here is from genome assembly GCA_019454125.1 of Fimbriimonadaceae bacterium. Classification (NCBI taxonomy): domain Bacteria; kingdom Bacillati; phylum Armatimonadota; class Fimbriimonadia; order Fimbriimonadales; family Fimbriimonadaceae; species Fimbriimonadaceae bacterium. The sequence continues at coordinate 2,379,762 of CP075365.1, read as the reverse complement.
TCGGCGGGCAGGTCTCGGGCGAGCCCTTCCCTCAGGGCCTTGCCAAACTCGGTTGCAGAAGAGACCACGTCCTGGTGCTGGTCGCGCCACGCACGGCCAAGGCTCTGCACGATGGTCAGAAAGCCGGGTGTGCCGCGCCGTCCGTCCCGCGGGAAGTAGGTGCCCGCGAAGAAGGGGTCGCCGTCCGGCGTGAGGAAGACGCTCATGGGCCAACCGCCGTGGCCGGTGGCCATCTGCACGGCGGTCATGTAGGCTTCGTCCACCTGTGGGTGCTCTTCGCGGTCGAGCTTGATGCAGACGAAGTCCTGGTTCAGGGCGGCGGCGACTTCGGCGTCCTCGAAAGACTCGTGCGCCATGACGTGGCACCAGTGGCAGCTTGAATAGCCGGCGCTGAGGAAGACGGGACGGTTCTCTTGCCGGGCGCGTTCCCAGGCTTCCTCGCCCCAGGGGTACCAGTCGACGGGGTTCTCGCCATGCTGGCGCAGGTAGAGCGAAGGAGATTGGGCGAGGCGGTTCATAACTGACGGTTACGGGGCGAGGAGCGCCGGATCGGGCCAAGTTACCCGTCGGCCAGGCCGACCAGCTTCTGGAGGGTCCGCACTTGCTGCACCCCGATCACGCGCGCCTCGCCGGGGCGCATGCCCTTCAGCCGCAGGGGGCCGATGCGCACGCGGCGCAGCTCTTGGACCGGGTGCCCGACGGCCATGCACATGAGGCGGACCTGCCTCTTGCGGCCCTCGTGGATCGTGATGGAGAGCCGTGCGGTGGTGCCGTCGTGGCCGAGCAGGTCGACTTTTGCGGGCGCGGTCTTTCGACCGTCGACGAAGACGCCCTTCCGGAGCTTGTTGACGGCGGCCTCGTCCGGCACGCCCGCCACCTGGGCCTCATATTCCTTCTCGACCCCGTAGCGCGGGTGCGTCAGCCGCATGGCCAGTTCGCCATCGTTTGTCAGGATGAGCAGCCCCTCGGTCTCCATATCGAGCCGGCCGACTGGCTTGAGTCCGATCGCCGAGGGTGGCATGAAGCTCGCCACGGTGGGGCGGCGCTGGGGGTCGGTCAAGGTTGTGACGACGCCCTTGGGCTTGTTCAGCACGATGTATTGCAGCGAGGCGGGGCGGACGGCCTGCCCGTCGACGGCGACCTGGTCGCCATCCTTCACGGGCACGCCCAACTCGACCACGAGGGAGCCGTTCAAGGTCACGCGCCCCTCGCGGATCATCTCCTCAGCTTTCCGGCGCGAGCAAAGCCCGGAAGACGCGATGTAGCGGTGGATCCTCATTTGTCCTGTCTCATTCTGTCCAGCCCGGCGGCTCCGTGCGGGAGGGCCACGGCCTCGCCCGCGTACAGCCCGACTTCCCAGGAAGTCCCGTCGAAGAGGGTGAGCCTGCCCGTCGCCACAGTCTGGTTCTTTGCGATGGGCGCGGTCACGGCTTCGGGGAGCAGCCACTCGGGGGTCGGCTGGGAGAGGGGCACGACGATCCGCACGTCCCGGCTCGCGACCAGGGCGACGGAGGGCGAATCGCCGCCTTGTACCTTGACCTCCGCCACTTTCTCGCCTTTGGTGGCGACCAGTCGCGACTCGAAGTTCTCGTAAGCCCAGTCCACCAGCCGGGCCGTGTCGCCCACCCAGTCCGGGCTTTTCAAGACGACGGTGACGATCGCCATCTCGCCGCGCCTCGCCGCTCCCACGAAGCAGTGGCCGGCCGCGGTCGTCCACCCTGTCTTCAGGCCGATGGCGCCGTCCGTCTTGGTGATCCAAGGGTTCCGGTTCTTCAGGACCGTGGTGGCCGTCCCCCCGCGCCTGTTCAGGACGCGCACGTCTGCGGTGGAGGCGCCGGCGATCTCGGGATAGCGGATAGCGGCCCGAGCGATGGTGGCCAAGTCGGCCGCGGTCGTATAGTGGTTGGGGTTCGGCAGGCCGTGCGGGTTGCAGAAGTTGGTGTTGCGGCACCCGAGCTCCTTGGCGCGCCGGTTCATCAGCCGCGCGAAGCCAGCGTCGCCGCCCGCGATCTTGGTGGCGATCGCGTGGGCCACGTCGTTGGCGCTCTTGATCATCAAGGCGTCCAGCATCTCGGCCGCGGTGAGTGTCTCGCCAGGGGCGAGGTTGAGCCGGGAACCGCCGACCTTCTTCGTCCCGGGCGGGGCGGTTATGGGGTCGCTCGGCAGGGTGTTCTCCTGGAGCAGCAGGGCCGTCATGATCTTCGTGCAGCTTGCCGGGGGCCGCTTCAGGTCGGCGTTCTTGGAGTAGAGCACGGCGCCCGTCTCCGCATCGACGACGATGGCGCTGGCCGCGCGCACCGTGACGGGGGCCTGCGCCGAAGCAATGGCGGGGAAGAGGAGCAGGGACAGGGGCAGTGCGCGAAAGGCCATGGGGAGTGACAAGACGATTTGACGGACGCCTGTGCCGACTAGTCTACGCGGAAGGCGGCAAGGCGTCAAAGGTCGAACTGGGATTGGTCCGGCGGCAAGTGCCCGCCCACGGTGAGGGCTTTGTGGCTCTCGAGCGGGGGCAACGCGGAGAGGTCGTCCAGTTTGAAGGCGTGGAGGAACTGCTGCGTCGTGCCGTAGAGCATCGGTCGCCCAGGCGACTTCTTACGTCCGACCTCGGTGATCAGCCGCCGCTCCACAAGCTGGCGGATGGCGTACGAACTGTCCACGCCCCGCACGGAATCGATCTCCGCCGTCGTGACGGGTTGCTGGTAGGCGACGATGGCGAGGACCTCCATCAGGCTCCGCGACATGCGGTGCTGCTGGGGCTGGGTGAAGCGGGCCACGGCCTCCGCATATTCGGGCTTGGTGCAGAGTTGGTAGCCGCCGGCGATGCGCAAGAGCTGGAGGCCGGACTCATGGTGGAGCCGCCCGCCCAGCTTTTCGAGCGCCTCCTCCACGGCATAGACGGCCACGCCGATCGCCCGCGCCAGCTCCTCGGGCGAGGCAGGAGAATCGGCCATGAAGAGCAGGGCTTCAACGGCTCGTTGGACGTTCATGGGCGGTCAGGCGAGGTGGGGCTGGCCCGAAGCGGATTCTGACACCCTCGCGTCCCGGGCGAAGCACGGCTCGCCGTCCTCGCCGAGCGTGACCCGCGCCTGCCCCAGCCGGATCAACTCCAACAGGGCGAGGAACCACCACACCACCTCGGCCCGGGTGAAGTCGCCGACCACAAGCGCGTCGAGCGGCCGCGGATCCGGCCCCAAGGCCCTCAGCACCACCACGATCTGGTCGCTGAGCGAGCGGACCGGCTTGCGGAAGGCGTCGGGCGGGTCTGGGGCCGCTCGGGAGAGCAGGCGTTCCAGGGCCCGGGCGAGATCGGTCAGCTGTACGCCGCAAGGGTCGAAGGGCAACTCGTACGGGCTGTCGTCCGGGGTGCGGAAGAAGACAAGCTCGCGCTCTCCGGCCAGCGCGCCCAGGGCCGAGATGACCGGCTTGAACTCGCTGACCCAGGGGTCGGGAAGCTCGGCCTCGTCCCCAGGCTCCTCCGGGGCGGCCGCGGCGGGGATCAGCGCCCAGGACTTCCTTTCCAGCAGGTAGGCCAGCGCCGCCAGCGCGACTCCCGCCTCGTCCAGGTCCAGCTCGTGCGACTCCAGCAGGTAAGAGAGGTAGGCGGAGCAGACGGGCGCCATCGGCACCCCGAGCAGGTCGACCCGATGGTCGCGCACCAGCCGGAACAGGGTGCCGAGCGAACCCGTGAAGCCCGCGCACTCGATCCGGATGTCGGGCGGCGCGACTAAGCCGAGCCCCTCGACCGCGCCTTGCCGCTCCAGGACCGCCGCTGCCATCTCGGGGTAAAGACGAGGGCCGGGCGTCCTTCGCACCGTCCCACGACGTCAGAATGGGGCCGTGTTCGCCCGCGTCCCCCTCTGCTGTCTTCCCACGCCCTGCCACCCCTTGCCTCGGCTGGGCGCAGAGCTCGGGCTCGACCTTTGGGTGAAGCGAGACGACCTCACGGGTTTCGCCGGAGGCGGCAACAAGGGCCGCAAGCTCGAATACCTGATGGCGGAGGCCAAGGCGAAGGGCGTGCAGCGCGTGGTCTGCAGCGGGTCGTTGCAGTCGAACTTCGTGCGGCAGATCGGGGCGGCGTGCTCGGTGCTCGGCATCGCGTGCACGGCGGTCGTCATGCGCCTGCCCTATGACGCCGCCTTCGGCCCTCCCGTCGGCCCCGTGCCCTCGACCGGCGGCAACCAACTCCTCGACCTGCTCTTCGGGGTCGAGATCCGCCGCGTGCCGGACGGCAGTTGGGAACAGCTCGCCGCCGCGGCCGAAGCCGCCGCCCGCGAGCACGAGGAGGCGGGGGAGCAGGTGTGGCTCGTGCCGCTGGGGGGCAGCTCCGCCCTGGGCGCCTACGCCTTCGCGCAGGCGGCGCGGGAGGTCGGCGAAGACTGGGACTTCGTGGTCGTCGCCACCAGCAGCGGCTCCACCCAAGCCGGGCTGGGCTGGGCCTGGCACGGTCGCCGCCCCCACGTGATCGGCGTCTCCGCCGACCCCGAACCAGACCTCGCCGACGATATCGCCGCCGTCGCCGTCTCGCTGGATGATCTCGTGGGCGAACGGAAAGCCATGTCCGTTGCCGACTTCGACGTGCGCCGCGACTGGGTCGGCCCAGGCTATAACGTACCGAGCGGCAAGGGCCGGGAAGCCATCAAGCGCCTCGCCCGCACCGAGGGACTCCTCCTGGACCCGGTCTATACGTCGAAGGCGTTCGCCGCCCTCCTCGACCTGGCTGCGGCGAACGAGGTGTCGGGTGCGGTGCTCTTCTGGCACACGGGCGGCCTTCCCGTCGTCTTCGCTCAGAGCGACGGCGCGGGCTAGCAGGGCTCCACGTTCAGGAAGGGCCACGTGCGGCCGTTCACGGTGGGGCTGCGCGCTGCGCATTGAGACGTGCGCCCGCTAGCCGCCGACCGAGGCCGTACCCAGCCGGAGCACCGCCGAGGCCTGCCCGGTCGCGATCTTCACAAACCGCACCGCCACCGCATACCGTCCCGGGGGCACCGGCACGTCCACATCCAGGCCGCCCTCGACGAACCTCGCGCGACCGAGGATGCGGTAGTCGCGGTCGCGGGGCTCCGCCAGCGCCGAACGCACCCGCGCCGCCATCAGCTCCGTCACGACGCCCTCCGCGTTCGCGCGGTCTGCAGCGTATCGTAGCGCCTCGGGCAGGGCCGCGACCGTCACCGCCACCGCGTCACCACCAAATGGAGACGCCGGGGGGAGCCGCGGAGGTTCGAGCATCGCCCCCCCGGAGTGCGGCGGCTCGACGCCGCTCTGGATTGGCCGGCTTGACGGCCCACTTCCCGCGCCTTGTCCCCGAAGGCTGGGGGTTGTTGCTCCGGAGCCCCCTCTCCCTTCGGACCGCGCCTCCTCGTGACCAGTCAAATGAGGAGGGGACTGGGGGAGGAGCCACTCGGCAGGAGCGTTCGCCGCCAGCCACCGCACCGTGAGCGAGACGTACGCGTTGGCCGCCCCCGGCGCCCCTGCAAAGGGGTCCGCCTGCCGGGCCCAGGCGAGCCAGGCCCGTTGCTCCTGCGCGGTGAGCCCGGACCACGACCGCGCCGCCGACTGGAACAAGCGCTTCGCCTCGGACTGGGCTTCCGTCGCCTGACCCCGCTGCACCGGCCGCTCGCGCAGGAGCACCGAACCGTCGCGCCGCTCGACGAACACCGCCCCCCCGCTCGTGCCGCTCAAACCCGCGATCCCGACACCCGTCTTCAGCTTGGCCATACAAGCAGACTATCGGCGCCCGCGCCCGCTTTCCTCACCCGTCCCCCAAGCTCGGCAGGGCCCCGCCCGTGCCTCACCCGTGCCACAGCCGTGCCACAGCCGTGCCAACGCCCTGGGCTGCCGCCTGAAAAGCGAGGGCGTTTTCGGGTAGGAATGGACGCCATGGCGGACACGACCGCGCAAAGCGCCGTCGCCAACTGGGTCAGGGACACCTTCCTGCCCGCGAAACTCGACCTGAAGTTCGTCCACCGGCGCGTGAGGCTGCGCAGCGGCGGCACCTACCACTTCTCCTTTGTCAGCGAAGACGGCAAAGTCGTCGGCAGCGTCATCACCAGTCGAGCCAGGACGGCAAGCGGGAAGCTCGGCAACGAGAAGATGAACAAGTACCGGGCGGACCTCTACTTCCTGCTGATCGCAGAGGCGGAACAAAGGCTCATGGTCTTGACCGATCCCGAGATGTACGAGCTTCTTTGCGCAGAGAAGGCGCTGCGCGGCCGAATCCCACAAGAGATCGAACTCCTGTTCGCCCCCCTACCAAAACACCTCGCCAACCGCCTCGCAAAGTCGCAGAAACAAGCCGCCGACGAAGTTTTTGAAGAGTAACGGCCGCCAGCCCCGCCGGGTAATTTTGAGAGGCGGACGGGCAAACTGTAAGACGAGTTCGAAGCTGAACTCTGGGCGATCGACGAGGTGGCGAAGGAGCGCGGCTACAACGCGACGCTTTTCCGGCGGATGCTCAAGCAGTACAGGGGGCTCGGCACGGCAAGGAAGCTCCTGGCAGCAGACGCCCCCCAGTACGGCCTCCTCCGCCTCAAGGAGATCGGGCTCCTGGCGCACAGCCTTGAGAACACCGTGCTTAACCCCAAGTACGCCGACCTCTTCCTCACCCGGGAGAAAGAGACCGCGCGAGAACGGTCGCAGTCGTTCGGCTTTACGCCCGAATGGCGTCAGGATCCGCTTTGAGGCCCTGGCGTGTCTTCGGAGTCTTCACCACGGTTGAGAGTCCACTTCGCTCCCGACATTTTGGCAATGGTGTCGCCGTCGATGCCGAAGTATTCGGGGCCCACATGGCCAACGAGAACCACTTCTTCATGCTCATAAGCGACGCACTGGCCTAGTTTCGCGTGCCTGATTGCATCAAGAGGGGTGGCAGCTCGATAAACGTTCCTTCGGCATTGGGAGCAGAACCGCACGGCCGGGTCGCTTGCCTCCTCGAGGTCTTCCCACTGCTTGTCGCACACAAATCGGAAAGTGACCTGGCAGGGGGGCGAGTCGCGGTCGGGCACTGGCGATCACGCCCCCGCCCGAGACCGGTCAGACCGCGAAACCATGCCGAAATGTTCGAGCGCCGCCTCGATGTCTTGCCATTTCTGGGGTGGGCACTTCACCTTGCGCTCATGGTTCCGCGCCCGGCCGAACGGGCCGCAGTTGAGCCTGTAATGCGCCTTGACGTGCGCGATCCAGCATGGCTTCGGAACATAGCCATAGGTGCGCCTCACATAGGCGTCGATCTCTGTGTAGGTCGCCATTGCCTACCGATCTTACTCTTCGCCCCTGGCGAGAGTCCAGATGCGCTTCAGCGGGATTTCGGCGCGCAGATCGGCGTCGAGATTTTCATACTCGGCGAGGAGGTTTCGCACCAAGTCTTCTTGATCCCAGAGTCGTACGTTGAAGCAACGTTTGACCGCTCCACAGACGGAGCGGTACAAAGCACGGTCTTTTGTACTCCAGCTGTCACTGGAGGCTACGAGGGCAAAGTCGCCGCACGTAACTCTTGAATTGTAGACGCTTTTCAGCGCTGCAAGAAGGGGTTGTGTGGAAAACCTGGTGACTTTGTCCCACCGACCGGTTCGGATCACAGGAGAAGAACCATGTTCAACAACACTATTCAGTGCCCGGATTGCGGCAATAGTTTCGAAGTGACCGAGAGGCTCGCCCGACCCTTCGTCGAGCAGGCGGAGGCGAAGGCCAAGAAGTTGGTCGAGGCCGCCCAGAAGCAGGCGACCACCGCCCACGACGAGGCCAAGAAGCTCATCCAGGAAGCGGAAGAGCGCATCCGAGAGGCGACCGAGATGAAGGAGGCGGCGGAGGCCGAAGTCAGCCGGCGCTTAGCGCATGAAAGGCAAACGCTCCGCAACGCTCTTCGCGCGCAACTCGTCGAGGAGCTCCAGCCCGAACTGGAGACCGCCAAGACTGAGCAAGTCCGGCTGAGGGCCGAACTGGCCCAGGCGAAGGCTGCGGAGCTTGCCCTTCGCAAGCAGAAAGGTGACGTCGAGGAGCGCGAAAAGAACCTTGAGCTTGAGGTTGCCCGGCAAGTCGACAACGAGCGGAACGTGATCAGGCAGACGCTCTTGCAAGAGGCCGAATCGGCCCACAAGCTCCAAATCGCGGAGAAGGACAAGCTAATCGCAGAGATGCATGAGAAGGTCAAGGAGGCACAACGCAAGGCGGAGCTCGGCTCCCAGCAGCGCCAGGGCGAGGTGCTCGAGGTGGATTTCGAGACCACGCTGCGCCAGTCGTTCCCTCGGGACACGATCGAGGCGGTGAAGACGGGCCACCACGGCGCGGACATCCGCCAGAGGGTGCTGGGCAACATGGGCGGAAACGCGGGCCTGATCCTTTGGGAGGTCAAGCGGGCGCAGAACTGGGGCACCGACTGGTGCACGAAAGTCAAGCAGGACGCGGCAGAGGCCAAAGCGGACATCGCGGTCATCGTCAGCGAGGTCTTGCCCAAGGACGTGCGCGACTTCGCGGAATGCGAAGGGGTCTGGGTCGTGCGACCGAGCCACGCGGTCGCCCTCTGCATCGCGCTAAGGCAAGGGCTTGAGGCTACGGCGCAGGCTAGGGCGGCGGCGACCGGCCGGGAGAGTAAGGAGGCTCTCCTCTACTCGTACCTGACGGGGCCGGAGTTCAGGACGGTGATGGAGAGCATGGCAAGACCCTTCCAGGACTTGAAGGAAGACCTGGAATCGGAGAAGAGGGCGACGCAGGCAAGGTGGGCGCGACAGGAGAAGCGGATTGAGCGCATCCTAGCCGCTATTGCCGGCCTCCAAGGAGACCTGCAAGGCATCGTCGGCAAGGAGATGCCGGCCTTGCCCGGGTTCGACGAACAGCTGGAGGAGACAGAGCACGCACGAGGCGATGCTCCAAGTCTCATGTAATGCATCAGACACGCTGGCCGGGGCAATCGCGAGACGGCCCCGGCACAGTGACTTGGATGCCCGATGTGTTGGAGAAGGTCGGACGACTGATCGCTTGATGTCGACAAAAGGAGTGCGGCGACTAGGCCCAGGAACCCGTCTGGAGGAGGAAAAGGTTGCCAATATTGGAATGAAGCCGCGTCAAGGATGAATCGAGTGTACCGATGAGTTCGTTAGAGTTCGACCGACTACCACTCGCGCAGGTCGACGTGCGCCTTGCTCTCGACCTGCCCAACCCAATGCCGATCGCAGCCGTAACAGAACTGCAGAAGCTTTTTGGGGCTAAGTTCCCTAAAGTCGCCCAGCCGTCTCAGCTTGAGGCTGCACCCGGTAAGCCGCCGAGCGAGATTGTGCTCGACCCTTTCCAGTTGGCCGGTGTGGCATTTTCAGCGGAAGATCGGAGCATGGTGGTCGTAATTCAGCCAAACCTCTTAATGGTGCGCTGGATTTATCGACGAGAGGGGCCAGCCTACCCGCGGTATGAGGCCTTGGTGGATAACCTAAGCTGGTGCTTCGATCAGATCGGTGCCTTGACCGAGCCCAGCCCGTCATGCTCAGCTGTCCAGATGACGTATATGAATTACGTCACAAAGCAACAACTGGAATCGGGAGGGGTCGCTCGGTATCTCTCGGATAGGTTTCGAAGGCCGCTTGATGGCGCTGGCAGCTCCGTGCACCATTATGAGCTGGCGTGGCGGGAGGAAAGAGTGGACTTACGGCTCAAGCTGGTGCCGGGTGTCGTCGAAGAACTCGACTCAGAGCCGGGACTTATCTTTCAGACGATTGCCGGGAGTTTCGTTAACGAAGCAAGTTGGTCGGGTCATCTTGCGCAGTGCCATGAAAGACTCAACGAGCTCTTCCCGGAATTGATAAGCCAAGAGGCCAAGAAAGAGTGGGGTCTGCATGGCGCTTAGACACACCTATAGCTCGTCAGCTACCACACTAGCGGGGGAGGCCGGCGCCAATACCGTCGACGTCAGTCCCGTGCGACGAAGCGACCATACTGCGCGTCGTTCAACTATCCCCTGGCGATCCGTAGAAGTTATTGTAACCTCCAACCAAACCGTAGAGGTGACTTTAGCGGAGAGGCTACTGAACCGGGTGCAGAAGTCGTTGCGACAGTTTGAAACGGACGAGCCCTTAAAGCCCAGTGAAAAAGCCTTCGTCCAAGCTAGGAGATGGGCTAGCAGACTCGAATTGGTCAAGCAGGATTGGCCCGGGCTAGTCTTTTCAGCCGGAGCCACGGACGAGGGCGAAGTTGAGTTCATGGTGGATTCGGCAGATCGGGAGCGCAGGGTGATCGTTGTCATCAGTCAAGACGGCGGCACCGTGACCATCCGGAAGTCGGCAAAGGGACTCCACCAAGCGGAGACCATGCCGAGTGAGCATGTATGGGGCGAGCATGTCCGCTGGGTCGGCTCCACCCCCGCCTAGGCCGCGACTTCTGGCTCGACGGTTCCTTGTCGAGGACTTCGACGAGGACTCCCAGAGTCTGAGACCAAGCGCGTTCAAGTGCAAGAGCATCCTGCGGGACGGAGTCAGAGTCAGAGAAACCGAACTGTCCGTCACGGGATGGGACGAATGGGAGGCCGACCCTGACGCTTCGACGCGGCTTTGCGAATCTCACAAGACTAGCAAGCAGGTTCCGGGAGTCTGCGTGTTCGAAACGTCCGTCCTTGAGGAGCTTGGCCTGGAGTTAGAGTGGGCGGAGGATTTGGCCGACCCGGAGTTCGGTAGCGCTCATTGGAGCATCAAAGGCTGTCCAGAAAGGGAGCAACAGGACGAACTAGTGCGAGTGGCCCAGGGGCGGATTCTTCGGCGGCCTACTTGGAAAGCGGGACTCTAGGGCCCACCCGTGAGCCCTAGGGAGGGCACTGTCCGAGCCACAGCCCCGAAGACCTCTTCCTGCGATTTGGGACAAACTCAGCATAAGTGGGCGATAGTACGAGCTGGGGGCCGGGGAATCCGCATCCGTTGAGCCGGATGAAGACGGAGTTGGTGTGGGAGGGAAAGTACGACGAGTATGGGAACCGGCGGCCGGTGAAGCTGCCGACTTCGCCTCTCCCGCTGCAGCGGATCGAGACGATCGACGCGCCGTGCGACGCGGCGACAGGCAAGTCGAACGAGCAGCGAGCGATGCAGGCCTTTGTCGCTTTGTCGACGAAGTTCCTCCAGGCGACGCCGGGCGGCTCGGTGCCCTTGGCCCCGCCCACGACTCCTTTCACGGGCGACACGGTGGTCGTGACGGCGACGGCGACGACGGGCAAGGTGACCTTCACGGCGAACCAGCCGAACGCGTCGAACGTGACGACGGAGATCCTGCTCCAGCCCCTGGCAAGCCAGATCCGCAACCCGCAGAAGGGCGCTTACCGCACGAAGAAGTTCTTCCGGTTCCTGCCGGGCAGCTTGAGCACCGATGTCGACGTGCCGGCGGGTTGGTATGCGGCGGCGGTGCGGTTCGTTAAGACCACGACGGGCCAGGCCGCGACGATCCAGCCGATCGGCATCAGCCAGGTGTCGTTCTCGGTCGCGGAGAGCGGGTCGGGTTCGAAGAAGAAAGCAGCGTAGGCCGAGCCACGTGTTCCGATCGGCGGCTGGTCGATCCTCCCCTCCCCCTTCCCCCTCCCCAGGCTTGGGGAGGGGGTTGCTTGCCCTCCTCCTGCCCCCTCCTTAGGCTCGGGGAGGGGGTTGTTTGCCCTCCCCCTACCCCCTCCCCAGGCTTGGGGAGGGGGTTGTTTGCCCTGCCCCTGCCCCCTCTCTAGGCTTGGTGAGGGGGTTGTTTGCCCTCCTCCTGCTCCCTCGCCAGGCAATGGGAGGGGGTTGCTTGCCCTCCCCCTGCCCCCTCCCCAGGCTTAGGGAGGGGGTTGTTTGCCCTCCCCCTGCCCCCTCCCCAGGCGTGGGGAGGGGGTTGTTTGCCCTCCCCCTGCCCCCTCCCCAGGCTTGGGGAGGGGGTTGTTTGCCCTCCCCCTGCCCCCTCCCCAGGCTTGAGGAGGGGGTTGTTTGCCCTCCCCCTGCCCCCTCCCCAGGCTTGGTGAGGGGGTTGTTTGCTCCCTTTCCTGCCCCCTCCCAAAGCTTTGGGAGGGGTTGCTTGCCCTCCCCCTGCCCCCTCCCCAGGCTTAGGGAGGGGGTTGTTTGCCCTCCCCCTGCCCCCTCCCAAAGCTTTGGGAGGGGGTTGCTTGCCCTCCCCCTGCCCCCTCCCCAGGCTTAGGGAGGGGGTTGTTTGCCCTCCCCCTACCCCCTCCCCAGGCTTGGTGAGGGGGTTGTTTGCCCTCCCCCTGCCCCCTCCCCAGGCTATGGGAGGGGGTTTGGTATTTCTCGTATACTGGACTGACAAGGAGATCAGCGTGGATCAGTACCGACACATCGATTTTTTAAGGGTCACGGAAGAGGCGGCGCTGGCGGCCAGCAAGTGGGTCGGCAAGGGAAAGAAGGACGAGGCGGACGATGCGGCGTGCCAGGCGATGCGGGGGGCGCTCAACTCGATGGAGATGTGCGCCACGATCGTGATCGGCGAAGGGGAGCGGGACGAGGCGCCGATGCTGTACATCGGCGAGAAGCTGGGCAGTGGCGACTCGCCCGAGGTGCAGATCGCAGTCGACCCTTTGGAGGGCACGAACCTCTGCGCGAACGGCACTCCGAACGCGATCAGCGTCTTGGCGGCGGCGGTGGAGGGGGAGGGCTACCTGATGCACGCCCCGGACACCTATATGGACAAGTTGGTCGCGGGCAAGGAGTGCGTCGGTGTCTTGGACATAACGCTACCGCCCCGCGTGAACGTGCGGCTGATGGCGAAGGCGCTGGGCAAGGACGTCGACGAGATGATCATCGGCGTGTTGGACCGGCCGCGGCACGAAGCGCTGATCCACGAGCTTCGCGAAACCGGTTGCCGAGTGCACCTGGTGCCGGACGGCGACCTTTCCGTGGCCATTGCGGCGCTAGACCCGGACGCGGGGATCGACGGGCTGATGGGGATCGGCGGCGCGCCGGAGGGCGTCCTGACGGCGGTCGCGGTGCTCTGCTCGGGCGGTGAGATGCAGGCGCGGATGAAGTTCCGCAACGAGGAGGAGAAGGTGCGCGCCAAGCAGATGATGGACGGCGACCCGGAGCGGGTGCTGACGACGGAAGACCTCGCGCGGGGCAACGTGGTCTTCTGCGCGACGGGCATCACGTCCGGCGACCTGCTGAAGGGCGTGCGCTACAAGCGTGGCTATAGCATGACCGAATCGATCCTGATGCGCAGCGGGATGCGCAAGATCCGGCGGATCGAAACGGTGCACATGGACAACGGCGACGAGAAGTAGGCCCTCGCTCTCCGCTGTCAGGTGCGCGCCCTTCCGGTCAGGTTCCAGTCGGCTTGGGCGGTGCCCCATGCGCCGGTCACCGTCACCTTGTACTTGCCCGGGGGCAGGTAGCTGGGACGGCGCGCGGCGAAGGGATCGTCGGTGCCCTTGGCGTCCGGGTTCCGGGGTGCGAAGGGGTCGCCAGGCGCGGTCTGTAGCTCGACCTTGACGAAGTTCAGCCCCCTGATGGCGTCCACGGACTTTGTGAGGACGTTTTTCTTGCCCTCGTCAGCCACTTCGATCGTCGCGGGCCCTTCGCCGCTGCTCCAGAAGCTGATGCTGAGCTGGGGCGGATCGGGCGTGGCGGAGTCCCATTCGCCACGCGGGAATCCCCAGCGTTCGGAGCGGCTCATGTCGTCGATCGGCCAGATGTAGACGGGCTCTGCGGTGATCTTTTCGGTGAGCTTGTGGACGAGGTCCAGGCTGGCGACCCAGACCGAGCGGGAGTGGGTGGCGGCCACGATCTCGTGAGCCTTGGGATGGATGGCAAGGTCATGGACGGGGGCGTTCGGCATTCCTACCCCGAAGGGCTGCCACGTGGCCCCGTCGTCGCGCGAGACGTAGACCCCCATGTCGGTGCCGACCCAGAGCATGCCTTTCACGACAGGGTCTTCGCGGACGGTGTTCACGCAGTCAAGCGGGAGGCCCGCGGCAATGGATTGCCACGTCTTTCCAGCGTCGGTCGACTTCCAGACATAGGGTCTAAAGTCGTCTTCACGGTAGCCGTTCTGCGAAAGGTACACCTTTTGCTCGTCGTACTGGGACGCAACGATCCTTGTGACCCACTTATTCGGTTGTGGGGTCGGGATGTCCACCCATTGGTAGCCTCCGTCGGGCGTCATCTTGACGTTGCCATCGTCGCAACCGATGTAAATAAGCCCGAACCTTAGCGGACTTTCACTTATTGCGGTGAGAGTGGAGAAGGGCACGTCCCCTTGCTCGCGGTTTTTGGTCAAGTCGGGGCTGATATCGTCGTACTTCTTGCCTTGGTTAAACGATCTGTGGAGCTTCTGTGAGCCCAGGTAGATGATATCAGGATGGTGTGTGCTGACCGTGATCGGGGAGATCCAGTTATAACGGAGTTCCGGCTCTCCCGGCTTGTTGGCAGCGCGTGCGCTCCAGCGCTGGTTGTTGGTTTGGTTGAGGCCCTGGTGGGCACCGAACTGGCTGGCGATATAGACGGTGTCGCCACCGCCGCGGGGGTCGATGGCGATGGCGCTGCCGTCGCCTCCGCCGATGCTGGTCCAGCGGGAAGGATCGTCGATTCCTGCGCGATAGTTGCTGGGGCCCTTTAAGGTTCCGTTATCCTGCAAACCGACGTAGACGTTGTAGATTGGCTTGTCGTCAATTGCGAGCGTGGTGGTTTGTCCGACCGCTAAGTTTTCGATGTGGCGCCACGTCCCTCCGCCATCAAGGCTTCGGTAAAGTCCGCCGTCGTTCCCCAGCCACATTTTGCGGGTGTCGCGAGGGTCGGTATAGACAACGTGGTGGTCGACGTGCGTCCTTTGGGCGATATGTTGCCACGATTTACCTGCGTCGCTCGAGCGCAGAAGGAGGACGCCAAGCGTGTAGACAATGTCCGCGTTCTTCGGGTCTGCAAAGACCTTTCCCCAGTAGTAGCCGCCGTGCGATCCGATGCGGCGGCCTTGGTTCGGATTGCGCCATGTGGCGCCTGAGTCGTCGCTCACCCAAAGCTGCGCCTCGCGCAGGGGTTGGGTCATGGCGTTAGGGTTTCGCTCTTGGATAAGGTTCGCCAAGTCTTCCATCGTGAGCTTGCCGTCCTTGAAATCCTTGACCGCTTCCGTGCGCTTCGCGCTCGGGAGGTTGCGCTCTAAGAATCCGTCGCGGATGGAAGCGTCTAGGGCGAGGAACTCTTCCTTGCTCATCCTTAAAAAACGGCGAAGGGTGAGGGTTCCCGCAGGTGCAAGTTCATCGATGTCCTCGTACTCCGTGTCGCCTTCTTGGTTGTCGACAAAGACGTAGAGGCGGTCAGGCTTTGCCGGGCTTACGGCGAGGCCGACCCTGCCCCAATCCTCTTGCGGCTTAAAGATCGGTTCCCAGTTCTCGCCACCGTCTGTGGACCTGTAGACGGCGGTCCCTGGACCGCCTTCGCGGAAGTTCCATGCGCGGCGCTCGCGCTCCCAGGTGGTCGCGTAGACCGTGCGCGGATCGCCGGGTTTAAAGCAGACGTCGATGCAACCGGTGTCTTCACCGCCGGGGAGGACGTTGCGCCACGTTTCTCCCCCGTCCTTTGTCACGAAAAGTCCACGTTCGCCGCCGTCACTGTACAAAGGTCCAATGGAGGCGACGAAGACGACCTTGGGGTTTTTGGGGTTTACCGCGACGCGCCCGATGTGGTGCGAGTCGCGCAGCCCCATGTTGCGCCAAGTTGTGCCGCCATCAATGGATTTGTACACTCCGAAACCCGCATAACTTGTCCTTTGGCTGTTGTTCTCGCCTGTGCCGACCCAGATGGTCTGGCCATCGTCCGATACCGAGAAGTCTCCGATGCCGAACGCGTCTTGGCCGTCGAACAACGGCTGCCAAGAGCCGCCATCGTCGCGCGTCCGCCAAAGGCCGCCGGTCGCAAAGGCGACAAGGGTCTCCTCCGGGCGGTTGCGGGGCGAGTCGATGTCGATGACGCGCCCGCCCTGGACCTCGGGCCCTATCGAGCGCCACGGCACCTGCCGGAACGGCGACGAGCCCACCATCCGACGCCGTTCCTCGAAGCTTCTTTCACGGTCGCCCACCGAAGTTCCGGCCACCTTTTCGAAATGGAACTTTTGCTTTTCCGCGACCTTGGACATGGGCGGCTTGAGCTGGATTTGCTCTTGCGGTGATATGAAGAGGAAGAGGAGGCTGAGCATCGACTGTCGCGGCATTCTACTAAAGAAGGGGGCCGATACGCCAAACTGGCCGCACGTGTCGCACAGCAGCTCAATTACGCTCGGCCGGATCGCGGGTCTGAACGGGACGGTGCGCCCCCCCGGGGACAAGTCGCTCACCCACCGCGCCTACCTTCTCGCGGCGATGGCGGAGCCTGCGGGGGTGCCGAGCTATGTGGCGCGGCCGCTGGACTCCAACGATTGCCAGCGGACCCTGGATTGCCTGGCCGAACTCGGCACGGAGGTCGAGCACTTCCCCGATGGCGAGATGGGTGACCGACCCTTCACGATGGTGTGGCCGAACCGGGCATGGGCCTCACCGGACATCCCACTCGACTGCGGGAACAGCGGCACTACGATCCGTCTCCTTTCTGGCCTGATCGCGGCGTGCCCCGGAGTGGTCGCGACTCTAAGCGGGGACGCTTCGCTCTCAAAGCGGCCGATGGGGCGCATTGCCGAACCGCTCCGCCAGATGGGCGCAGACTTCCGGGGAGAGACGCCGCCGGTGACGATCGCCGGCCGTCCCTTGAAGGGGATTGACTTCGTCTCGCCTGTTGCGAGCGCGCAGGTGAAGTCGTGCGTCTTGTTGGCCGGGCTGCGCGCGCGCGGCACCACCTGGGTGCGGGAACCGGCGCAGAGCCGGGACCACACCGAGCGGATGCTCGAGGCGCTCGGCGTCGAGCTGCTCGACCGAGAGGACGGCGCGGTGGGCCTGGACGGCGGCCAGACATGGCCTCCCTTCGAGTTTGAAGTGCCGGGCGACATTTCCAGCGCGACCTTCTTCTTGGTCGGCGCGGCGATGCTGCCCGGCTCGCAAGTGCGGCTGGCCTGTGTCGGGATCAACTCGACCCGCACCGGTGCCTTGGAGGTGCTGGAGGCCGCCGGGGTCGATATCGGGCTGGACGGCCCGCGCGACCACATGGGCGAGCCGGTGGCGGACTTGGTGGTCCGCGGCCACAGCGGGCTGAAGGCTTTCGAGGTCTCGGGCGATCTCGTCCCGCGCCTGATCGACGAGATCCCGGCCCTCGCCGTCCTGGCGACCCAGTGCGAGGGCGTGACGCGCTTCCGTGACGCGAGCGAACTGCGCGTGAAGGAGTCGGACCGGATAGAAACGGTGGCGCAGGCGTTGCGAGCCATGGGTGCGAAGGTGGAGACCTATCCGGACGGCATGGACGTCGAGGGGCCGGTCGCCCTGAAAGGGGCGACCATCGACGCGAACGGCGACCACCGCATCGCCATGGCCTTTGCGATCGCGGGGCTCGTGGCCGAAGGCGAGACGCGGATCGAAGGGGCGGAGGCGGTCGGCACCAGCTACCCGACCTTCATGCGCGACCTTGAATCTCTGACGGTGGTTTAGAACGGCATCCCCGACCCTCCCCGAGGGGACGCCAGAGTGCGTCCATGTGCTCAAAAATGAGGGCGTTAAGGATCTAACGGACCTTCTCGGCGCCCCTCCGGCGGCGTCGTCCCAGCGGTACAATCTAGGCCAGATAAGCCGATTCCGGAGAACCGGCCGCCGAGGATTCAAAGATGAGTGCCACGAGCGTCGTTCCGACCTTCATTTCAGTCGATAGCGCAAAGACGGTCTACCGCAACCTGCCCATAGCCGAACTCGTCGAGCACGCCATTAAGAACGGTGAAGGCCGCATGGCCGATAACGGCGCGCTCGTCGCCTACACCGGGAAGTACACCGGTCGCACCCCGAAGGACAAGCGCGTCGTGCTCGATTCCGAGACGAAGGACAAAATCTGGTGGGAGAACAACGGCTCGATGGAGCCGGCCCTTTGGGAGACCCTGAAGCAGCGCGCCCAGTCTTCGCTCGGGAACAAGCAGCTTTACATCGTCGATTGCTTCGCCGGGGCGGACCCGGACCACCGGATCAAGGTCCGGTTCGTGGTGGA
The DNA here is from genome assembly GCA_019454125.1 of Fimbriimonadaceae bacterium. Lineage (NCBI taxonomy): Bacteria > Bacillati > Armatimonadota > Fimbriimonadia > Fimbriimonadales > Fimbriimonadaceae > Fimbriimonadaceae bacterium. The sequence goes on along the minus strand of CP075365.1, from coordinate 2,361,721 downwards.
GAACGCCTACCACGCGCACTTCATCACCCAGCTCCTGATCCGGCCGAGCGCGGAGGAACTGCGCGGATTCGAGCCCGAGTGGACGGTCGTCGACCTCTCTCGCGAGCAGTGGCTCCGCGAGGAGAACGGGGAGCAGCGCGACGCCGTGATCGCGCTCAACTTCACCGAGAAGGCGGTGCTGATCCTCGGCACCTCCTACGCAGGCGAGATGAAGAAGAGCGTGTTCACGATCATGAACTACCTCTTGCCGCTGAAGGGCGTGCTGAGCATGCACTGCAGCGCGAACATCGGCATCGAGGGCGACACGGCCCTCTTCTTCGGGCTGAGCGGAACGGGCAAGACGACCCTCTCGGCCGACTCGGATCGGAGCCTCATCGGAGACGATGAACACGGATGGACGGACACCGGGGTGTTCAATATCGAGGGCGGGTGCTATGCGAAATGCATCAAGTTGAGCAAGGAGGGCGAGCCGCAGATCTGGGACGCGATCCGATTCGGTGCGGTGCTGGAGAACGTGGTGATGGACGAGAAGCGCCACCCCGACTACGACGCCACGACCCTCACCGAGAACACGCGGTGCGCCTACCCGTTGGAGCACATCGAGAACGCGGTGCATCCGAGCATCGGTGGCCACCCGAAGAACATCTGCTTCCTCACTTGCGACGCCAGCGGCGTCCTGCCCCCCATCAGCAAGCTCACCGCCGAGCAGGCGATGTACCACTTTCTGAACGGCTACACGGCGAAGGTCGCGGGAACCGAGGCGGGCGTCACAGAACCGCAGCTGACATTCAGCACGTGCTTCGGAGCGCCGTTCTTGCCGCTGCCGCCGAAGGTCTACGCCAAGTTGCTGGGCGAGAAGATTGAGCGTCACGGCGCGACGGTCTGGCTGGTGAACACCGGCTGGACGGGCGGCCCCTACGGCGTCGGTTCGCGCATGAGCCTCACCCACACGAGGGCGCTGATCCACGCGGCGTTCCGCGGGGACCTAAGGGATTTCCGCACTGACCCCGTCTTCGGGCTTTCCGTGCCGACCTCGTGCCCGGGCGTGCCGGACGAAATCCTCGACCCGCGCGCTACTTGGAGCGACAAGGGGGCCTACGACGCTAAAGCGGCACACCTTAAGGCTAAGTTCGACGCGAACTATCAGAAGTTCGTGTGAGATCGCGCCTTTGAAGGCGACGACGGAGGGAGGCGGCTGATGCCGGCTTCCTCGAACTTTTGCCCCTGGGCAGCTTTTTCCCACTCTTGACCTGAACAATCGGCGAGAAGCGCGCGCATTCAAGAATCTCGTGCTATTACTAGAGTGTGGCATCCGTCGCTGGACGGACGCCCTTGTTCAGAAGGAGATAGCATGAGAAACTACATTAGGGGGCTGGCTGCCCTCGCTGCTCTTGCCGCTTTTGTGCCGGCGCGAGCCTTCGTTTGGACCATCAACAACGTGATGGACGCTTCCCAGGAGGTGCCGCCGAACAACAGCCCGGCTACGGGGACGATTGTCGGCACCTACGACGATGTCACGAAAGTCCTCGACATCACGATCGCCTTCCGGGACCTCACGAGCGACCAGACGGCAGCTCACGTCCACCACGGCGCCCGTGGCGTGAACGGCCCCGTCGAAATCAACATCGGCGTCGGCAACCCAAAGCAACTTGTGGCCGTGCTCGACGCGACCCAAGAGGCGAGGCTGCTTTCGGAGCAGTACTACGTGAACGTACACACGGTGATCAATCCGGGCGGCGAAATCCGAGGGCAGATCACGCCGGTTCCCGAGCCCGCGACTCTCTTGGCGCTCGGCGCGGGCCTGGCCGCCCTGGCGGCACGTCGAAAACGGGTCTGAAGGTCGCTACCCCTGCCTCGGTCCGCGCCGCTTGGCGGGCCGAGGCTTACCTTGAGCTGGCTTCGCCCATAAGGACGGGGTCGGAAGCCCATGTGCCCGTCAGCCGATAGTCGAGGGGTTTGACCTCGGTGTCGCCCGCGGTCAGGGGCGTCAGGCTGCCGCTCAAGGTGATGGCGTTGATGCTCTTGCCGTGCCGTCCTTCGACGGAAGGATCAAGGAAAGAGCCGTTAGCCGTATTGCGAAAGGCGAGGCGGGTCACCCGCTTCGTTTGCTTATTAAACTGTAGGTTTCCGTTGTCCCAGCCAATGAGAAACCCGTCTTGGGTGACGTCCTGTCCCTCTTCGTCCTGGAACGGGATGGGGTTGTAACTTTTCATCGCCCCGAAGTTGCTGGTCTCCGCAATGAGAACGACGGAGTTTGGATCCGGAACCTTGTTCGTTGGCGCGGTGGAGAGGCCCCTGTACATCCCAAAGTCACAGTGCAGAGGTCGTGAGGAGTCCTCAAGATAGAGTGACTCGGAAGACTCCTCTTTGTGCGAACTTGGGCAACGGAACGAATCCTCCCCGTTCAGGAACGGGCGGATTTGCGACACCCAAGTGACCGGGTAACCGCCGAAGTAGGCGGGCGACCCGTTTGACAGCTGGTTATGAGTCGGGGGGAGACTGTCATTGTTCTGAGTCGCATAGAGGCTCAAGGCGTTCCAGACCTCGTGCATGTGCCTCTTGCACTCGGCATACTCAGCGTCCTTCTTACCTTTTAAGTAGAAGGGAAAGAACATGAAACCGAGGACAATGACCACTGCGAGAATAATGAGGAAATCGCGCTTCGTAACGTAAGCCGTACCGCGCCTTCCTTCTATGACCCCATCGCGGTCATCTTCTCTTTCCGAGCCTGCCATTGCTTAACTCGGATCTGGTCCTTTAAAGCCGGTGTCCCTCAAAAGTTTATCGAGGGCGGGCTGGTCGACCCTGAGCGATCCTCGCCCAGCCTCCTTTACGGGAACCATATCGAACTTAATGTTGTCAGCGCCGACGCTTTGGCCGAAAAGTGCGAGCGAGGCGACTTCCGCCGGAGTGAACGTGCCGCCCATAAGCTCGATAGATTTGTCAATAAGCTCGGGACTGACCTGCCAACGGCGGACCGCCTTCGAGCGTATCGCCATGATGAAGTCCTTCTGGCGCTTCTGTCGTTCCAAGTCGCTATCCGCCTTGCGGAAGCGGACGTATCCCATGGCCTGATAGCCGTTCAAGGTTTGGCGACCCTTCTTAAGATCGATATAGAGGCCACCAGCCTTGTCTTCATAGTGCATGTTTTTGGGGACGTACACGTCGACTCCACCCAGCATGTCCACAATGTCTTTGAACGCGTTAAAGTTTATGACGACGACGCGGTCAACTTTGATGTTCAAGACTTGCTCGGTCGCTTGCTGTGCCAAAGCCTTTGCCTTCTCGGGTCCGCCCTCGTCGTAGCCATACTTGTGGTAGGCGTTGATCTTATGGGTCTCATAACCGGGCAATTGCACAAGCGTGTCGCGCGGGATCGAAACACCGGAAATCTTGTTGTTCTCAAAATCCAGCTTCGCGACAAGCATCATATCGGAACGCGAGGCGTGGCGAGTGACCCCAATGCCCCCGTAAACGTAGTCTTCGTCGCAACCCAAGACCAACACATTGAGGTATTGGCGGTCGGATTTCAGGTCGTTTCGGAAAACTTCTTGCGGCTTTGTCCCGTAGGCCTTTTGCCGAAGAGCTTCGGCCATGATGCTGCTGCGGCCCAGCCATCCGAAAAGAGAGCCGGCCACGAGTGCCGCGACCAGGAACGTGACGTAGAGGGTCCCCTTTGCCGCTTGGACGAAAGAATTTTGCCGCATGGCGACGGTCATACCGAGCACGTTAAGGTACCAGGGCTCCGTGCCCTGCACCTGTGCCGTCCCGACCTCTCGTGTATAACTTTCCTGTGCGCCTCGCGGTTCCCTTGGGGAAACCTGGGGAGGGTCCCCGGCGTAAAAGGTTTATCGTGAAACGTGCGTTTACGCTGATTGAGCTTCTGGTCGTGATTGCCATTATTGCCATCCTGGCCGGGATCATTTTTCCTGTGTTCGCACGGGCAAAGGCTTCCGCTAAAAAGACGGCTTGCATCAGCAACCTCAAGCAAATCGGTGGTGCGATCTCGCTCTATATGCAGGATTTCGACGACATTTTCCCAAGCGCGGTCGATCCCGTCGATAAGTTTCGTCCAGAAATTTGGTCAGAGTTTCCTGATTTTCAAGCGCGTATCCCCGACATGCCGATGCTGCACGAGGCGCTCCAGCCTTACGTGAAGAGTGCGGAAGTGTTCCGCTGTCCCGCGGACTCTGGATCGGAACTTATGGACGACCAGCCTGACGTCGAGTTCAAGACGGCGCCGACCATGTATTCTGGCTATAAAACGAGCTACTTCTTCCGGACTGAAATCGCCTTCAAATACTTTAGTTCTACGCGTTTCAAACTCCCTTCGAACGTCAACGTGTTGTTCGACGCCTTTGGTCACTGGCATGGCGATGGCGGCCCCGTGACCCGGTCTGACTTCTACGGTGGATATGAAGGGAAAGTGACGCGTTTCCGATATAACACACTCTTTGGGGACATGCATGTGCGATCGCTGAGTTTCGACCAATTGCGCGAAGCTTGGTCAACAGACCTAGAGTGATGGACCAGCAGACCGTACTCGCCGAGTTGGAGAGCTTAATCAAGAAAGTGCCTCCGGGCCAGGTCGTCAGTTATGGCACCCTCGGTGCGTCCCTTTGTCATCCAGCGAGCGGTTGGATGGTGGGAAGGATGATCCGGCGCGTTACCGCAGAGATTCCGTGGTGGCGAGTCGTCTCTCAAAGTGGGGTTTTGCCGATTAGCAAGGCAGATCCGCGCTTGGCTATCGAACAACGAAGGCTGTTGGAATCAGAGGGAATTCTGTTTGAAAATGGTCGCGTCCCGCAGCGTTACTTCACCGAGCCTCAGTTCTAAGCGCGCGCGTATCTTGCCTCGAGCTGTGGCCACGTGTCGTCTTGGATCGCCTGGCGGATCTCCCGCATGAGTCGACCAAAAAAGGCGAGGTTGTGCAGAGTCGCCAAACGAAGTCCAAGAAACTCGCCGGACTTAAACAAGTGCCGGATATATGCCGCTGAATACCGAGAAGTTTGTGGGAATACCGACTCTTCGTCATGGGGTCCGCTCACTTCACGCCACTCCAGGGCGGCGGCGTTAACGCGACCTTGAAGCGTGTAAAGGGTGTGGTGCCTCGCTAGGCGAGTGGGTAAAACGCAATCAAACATGTCTATCCCGCACTTTACGGCATGGATGATGTCGGAAGGATGGCCCACACCCATAAGGTATCTGGCTTTATCCACCGGTAAGAGTGGAGCAGTGAACTGCACGACGGGATACTGAAGTTCCGTAGGTTCTCCGACACTGACGCCCCCGATTGCATAGCCATCGAAAGGCAGAGAACTAAGATATTCGACGCTCTCGCGCCTAAGGTCTTCGTAGACTCCACCTTGGGCGATACCGAAGACTGCCTGACCTTCCGCACGCGCCTCGAGGTTGCGATGCGCCCATCTGTGAGTGCGCGTCATCGCAACGGCGGCCTCGTCTTTAGTGCAGGGATAGGCCTGGCACTGGTCCAGCGCCATGGAAACGTCGACGCCCAATTGCTTTTGGATCGTAATGGCGCGCTCAGGGGTCAAATTGTGGGTCGATCCATCAAGGTGCGAGCGGAATTCGACGCCACTATCGCTTAACGTAGAAAGGTCGCTCAGCGACATGACCTGGTAGCCACCGGAATCAGTAAGAATGGCCTTCGGCCAAGACATGAAGGAGTGCAAACCACCTTGGGATTCGACCAGGTCTGGTCCAGGGCGGAGTAGCAAATGATAGGTGTTCGAAAGAATCAGCTCGAATCGGAGGCCTTCTAAGTCCTCGCTTCCTATGGTCTTAACTGTGCCCTGAGTGCCAACAGGCATAAAGCACGGGGTTTGAACGACTCCGTGAGGCGTGTGCAAAAGACCGAGCCTCGCTGAACCCCCATCTAAGGTCTTCAGAAGTTCAAACTGTACCGACATTAAAACCGGTAACCGACCAAGAACTGAAACTGGTTCGAGCCTTGATTGTCGCCCTTAAGGCCCCCGTTTGACATATGGAAGAAGCGGGCTTGGAACAACCATGGCGATACGTCAAAGACCAAGCCGACGACGGGGGTCGAGTTCAGTTTGCTGTCCAGGTCGCGTGTCGTGATGGAATTGTAGACAAGTCCCCACCCCAGTTCCAAGTGAGTTTGGAGCCTTGGTATCAACCGAACGGGATAGGTTAACCGAAAAAGGGCCCCGTAGCTTCGCATGTTGTTAACGGGAATGTGTTCGAAGCCTCCCCCCTTTGTGAACATGTAGTAGAACTCGAACCCATAAGAGCCTCGCCAGTTTCTGATGCGGGTCATTCCGGACTCGTTCTCATAGCCTATCGCATAGATTGCCCCTCGCCGAGTGTCTTCGGAACCGATGAAGGACTGCCCAAAAACGGGCCCTGCCTTCACGTACCAAGACGGGCCTTTTTTCTGGTCGGTCTCTGGCGCTGCGCACGCGACGATGGGGAAAAGGGCCAGGGCCAGGGGCCAGTGGTGAACCACGAGGAGGACTCTACCGTAAGGTTTGGTGGCTCCCGGGGGCTCGGGAGGTACGATAGCCCTCCCATGACATACCGGCTCCCGACCCTGGTGATCGTTGGCCGGCCGAACGTCGGAAAGAGTACGCTGTTCAACAGGATCATTGGCCAGCGCGTCGCGGTCGTTCAAGATCAGCCGGGCGTGACAAGGGACCGCCTCTACGCTGAGTTTGAGCATAAAGGTCAACGGTTTCGGCTGGTCGATACCGGAGGGATCCTTTTCTCGGCGGACGACCCGCTCATCGAGCAGATCCGCGTCCAGGCGAAGGTCGCTATGGAAGAAGCGGACGCAATCCTCTTTGTGGTCGACGCAGCCGAAGGCATCAATCCGTCCGACTGGGACCTTGCGCGGGAACTGCGCGGTCTTCGACAACCTGTGTTGCTCGTAGCGACTAAAGCGGACAATATGGACCGTTCCGCAGAGGCGCAGGAGTTTTATAGCTTAGGGTTTGGAAACGTCTTTACTGTCAGCGGTATTCATGGCCGCGGCGTTAAGGAGTTGCTCGATGAGGCAACGGAAGGCTTACAAGGGGCCGATAAAGAACCAGAAGGTGAAGAAGAAACCAAGCTCGCTATCATTGGTAGGCCCAACGTTGGAAAGTCATCAATGCTTAACGCCCTTACGGGTGAGGAGCGGGCAATAGTCAGCGACGTTCCCGGAACGACCCGCGACGCGATCGATACGCCTATCCTGTGGAAAAACCGAAAGGTGCGGTTAATTGATACCGCAGGCATACGTCGACGCGGCAAGGTGCAGGGGTCGATCGAATATTACATGGTCCTTCGTGCAACGAACGCGATGGAGCGGGCGGACTGCGCGCTGCTCGTGGTGGACGGCAAGGAAGGGCTGACCGACGGGGACAAACGCGTGGCGAAGAGTAGCTTTGACCTTGGAAAGCCGCTGGTCGTGGCAGTGAACAAGTGGGACCTCCAGGAGCCGCCAACGGGCGACTTGGGTCGGGACTCGCCCCTTAAGAAGGATTTCAAGAGGACGATTCGGAACGAGCTTCCGGAGATGGGCTATGCGCCGATTCGCTTCACTTCTGCGAGCGAGACCTCGGGCATGGAAGGCATCATGAATGCGGTTTTCTCGTCGGTGGAAAACTGGAGCTTCCGGGTTTCAACTGGTGTGCTCAACCGACTGATCCAGGACGCTGTCTTCGAGCGGCCCCTCACGAGAAAGGGGCGTCCTCTAAAGGTGTACTATTGCACCCAGCCCCAGACCCGTCCACCAACGTTCATCCTCTTCGTGAACGACGAGGAGTTGGTGCACTTCTCCTATTTGCGATACATCGAAAATAGGATCAGGAAGGCTTTCCCATTGGACGGTACACCCATAAGGGTCATCGCCAGATCGAGCAAAGGGAAGTACGACGACTAGCGTTCATCCTGGGTACGGCTCGGTGCGAAGGGTCACCGAATGGTATAATACATAAGCGTGGACAATAGAGTGGAAACTCCCGAACCTATTAACGAACCGATAAGTTCGCAAGAGGGCCTCACGGAAGGGGCCACGTCAGAGATAACTGACCTGAAACGGCAGGTCACGGCCCTTCAATCTGAGAAGGAGGCTCTGAAAGACCAACTCTTGAGGGCCATGGCAGAAGCCCAAAACGTTCAAAGGCGTATCCGGGCCCAAGCCGAAGAGGACAAGAAGTTTGCGGTCCTGCCACTGGTGGAGATGCTTCTCCCCGTGCTGGACAACCTCGAGCGGACGATGCGTGCGGCCGAGCAAGGTGCGAGCCTGGAGAAGCTGCTTGAAGGGGTCGGGGCGGTCGACCGACAGCTGAGAAGGGCCCTGGAGTCCGCCTCGGTGAACCAGATCGATGCCCACGGGCGCCAGTTCGACCCCGAACACCATGAAGCGCTCGCCGAGCTGCCGTCAGAGGAGCATAACGAGGGCACTGTGGCGGAGGTCCTGGAGACGGGGTACACGCTTCACGGCAGGGTCGTGCGGCCAGCGCGCGTGAAGGTCACGACAAAACCTTGAAAAAACTCTTCGGGACCGACGGCGTGCGGGGCGTCGCCAACCAGTTCCTCACGCCCGAAATGGTGTTTCAGATCGGCCAAGCGGCGGGCCGCAGGATGGCGGGCCAAGGGTTAGGCAAGGTGCTCATCGCTCGGGACACGCGGCGGAGCGGCCCGATGCTGGGCGCTGCTCTGGCGAGTGGGTTCTGCAGTTCGGGTCAGGACGTCGATGCCATCGGGGTTTTCCCGACGGGCGGCGTCAGCTGGATCCTTCGGCAGGGCGGTTTTGGGCTCGGGGCGGTGGTCTCCGCGAGCCATAACCCGGCTCCCGACAACGGGGTCAAACTGCTCGGCCCTGACGGCCGCAAGGCATCGGCGGAGATGGAAGCGTGGGTCACGGAGCACATGGGAGCAGAACCGGCCACGCGCCCGACCGGGCCGGAGATCGGCTACCTGGCCCAGCCGAAGCAGCTTGGCGCGGCCTATGAAGATTGGCTGGTCTCGCTCGTGCCTGAAGGGCTCGAGGGCCTGACCGTCGCGGTCGATGCCGGCAACGGCGCCGCCTACGAGATCGCCCCACGGGTCCTGGAGCGGCTGGGCGCGTGCGTCACGGCGACCGGGTGCGCGCCCGACGGTGTGAACATCAATGCGGAAGGCGGTGCGACCAAACCTGAGACCATCCTCGGGCTGACGAAATCGGAGGGGTGCGCCGTGGGCGTGGCCTTCGACGGCGACGCCGACCGCGCCGTCTTCTGCGACGACCAGGGCCGCCTTATCAATGGCGACCGGACCATGGCCATCTGGTGCCATCACTGGCGCAAGCACGGTCGCCTGGAGCCGCCGCTCGTGGTCGGCACGGTCATGACGAACGGCGGGTTTGAGCAGGCCATGAAGCGCGACGGGATCGAGGTCCATCGGACCGACGTCGGCGACAAATACGTCAGCGCGAGGCTGGGCGAGACCTCTGGGAGGATCGGTGGCGAACAGAGTGGGCACATCATCTTTCCCGAGCACCTGCCGACCGGGGACGGGCTCGTCACTTGTCTCGAGTTGCTTCGCGTCCTGCAACGCGAAGGCAAGCGGGCCGCCGAGTTTTTCGACGACTACGAACCCTGGCCGCAGCTCCTGATCAATGTCGGGGTCGGGCAGAAGGAGGGCTGGGAGCAGTCGCCGCGCGTCGTGCAGGCCCTCGAGGACGCTCGAGGAGCGCTTGACGGTCGCGGGCGCATCAACGTCCGCGCTAGTGGCACCCAACCGATGATCCGGGTCATGGTCGAGGCGGACGCGGGCAGCGTGCGCGATGCCGTGGCAGAGAGCGTGGTGGCGGCCCTGGTGGAGTCGCTGGACGGGGAAGTGGTGGGACGGGTCGATCTGACTTATGCTCTGGGCGATTGACGTAGGGAACACCCATACCGTGATCGGCCGTCACGACGGCCAGGGGTGGAGGGCGGTGTGGCGGCTCGAGACCGGCGCGCACACGGAGGACGCCTTGGCCGCGACCTTGCACTCGCTTTGCGAGCTCTCGCACCTACCCTTCGCGGCGGAGACGGTGATCGTCGGGTCGGTCGTACCGACCGAGGACACGGTCTGGCGGCGGCTCTCACAGAAGTGGCTGCACGTCGAGCCGCGCTTTTTGGAGCGGGGCGACCAGGTGGGGCTCCGCGTGACTTACAACCCGCCCCATGCGGTCGGGGCAGACCGCTTGGCGAACGCGCTGGCCGCGATCGAGCGGTACGGCACGCCCGTGGTCGTTGTGGATTTCGGGACGGCGACGACGTTCGACACGGTGGACGCCGAGGCGAGCTATGTCGGCGGCGCGATCATGCCGGGGGTCGAGGTCGCAGTCCAGGCGCTTGCCCAGCACACGGCGAAGCTGCCTCCGATCGAATTGAAGCTGCCCGGCGAAGCGATCGGGCGCAACACGGTGGCGGCCCTGGAGAGCGGCGTCATGTACGGCTATGCCGGTTCGGTGGACGCTGTGGCCGCGCGCATCGTCCAGGAGTTGGGTGGCCGGGCGAAGGTCGTCGCCACGGGCGGTTTGGGCGAGGTCTTCGCCACGATGTGCGAGAGGATCGACGTGTTCGAGGGCAATCTGACTTTGGACGGGTTGCTTCTTGCGGCCGAGCGCATGAGTTGAGCCCGGGTTACTGAAGTCCGACCAGGAGCGTTCGGACGGCCCCTTCGAAGTCCTCCGGCTTGTGGACGATCCTTTGACCGAAAAAGGTCACGCCCATGTTGAAGCGCACTCCGCTGACCCCTGCTCGGCGCGTGTACTTCGCGAGTTTGCCGGCGATCACCCAATCGGCGCGTGCCCCCTGGTCTTCGGCCGGGACGACGTGCTTGACGATCTGTCTTTGCCACCGGTCGATCGGTTGGACGAAGATCCGCTCGGCAGGGTTTGCCTTTTCCTCCACGTCGTACAGCCAGACCATGTCTCGCAGGAAGGTCGAGGTGCCTTTCGGGCCCAGGCCGCGGATATCGACCATGCGCAGGTACTGGGGCTCCACGAGCCCGGTCTTCTCCACGTCTCTCGCTACCCAGGTGCTCACGGAGAGCGAAGGATCCAAGCGATGGATCTCTTGAACAAGCTCCAGCATGCCCTGGATGGGCCCGCGGTTCTGGGCTTCGGTCGGATTCTTGCCCCTCTCTTCGCAGACCTTGCAGAAGGCCTCCCAAAGCTTGGAGCCGTCCGGCATTTGGAGGGCTTCCTCAAAGCCCGTTTGTTCGGCTAGGCGGTTGAGGGCGCCAATGGCGAGTCCTCCGACAAGGTCCCGCTCCTTGCCCCGGCGGGAGAAGGCGTAATGGCCATAGAAGGCGGCCAGCGCCTTGTAGGGGTCGGTAAGAAGCTCTGCAAGGTTGCTTTTGTCGGGGACGCTCCAGCCGAGTGTCCGACGGATCCGACCGACCAGCAGTTCAGTGATGTACCGATCGGCAAAGTCGCCCTCGAAATGGCGCATGAGGGCGACCGCACCGGGCTCAAGGGCAGGCAGATCCGAGCGCCCTCTCGCAGAAGTCATAAGGACGCTATTGTGAATTAGAAGCCGGCGCTCGGGCTCATGTATCGGACTACTGGCAGCGAGGGAACCTGAACGGACCCACCACCATCCCGCTGTCCGGGCAATCCGCCGCGGACGGCGTTAAAGACTTGCCACCCGAATTCCCCGATGATGATGTTGTTCGAGCGCAAGGTGCCCACCACGTCCACGAAAGCCTTTGTGTAGACGCCGATCAGGCGGCCTTCGCTCTGGGTCGCGAAACATTGCGCGTCGGGCGAGGTTGCGTGGGCTTGGCTGATAGCCCCGACGAGCGGGTACTCCTGTCCGAAGTAGCGTCCACCGACCACGGGTCGGTTCGTCTGGAAAAAGGCGAAGACTTGGGCTCCCTTGCTCAAGAACATGCCGTACATCTCCTGCTTGGAGAGCATGTGCGACGTGTCCGTGGTCATAGTCGCATCGATTCCTGCAAGGTAGTCGCGCCCGTCGATGTTCACGCCTACGCCGGTGAAGAACACCATGAGCTTGGCGTCGGCGGGCATGCGTTCTGCGAGGGCCGCTGCCGCGATCCTCATCTGGTCGGCGGTGGCGTCGACGATCAGCTCGACGTTCTTTTCGTCGTAGCCCGCGTTCTGCACGATGGCGTCTCGAAGGAACATCGCGTCGCTGCTCGCGAAGGAGAGGCCGGCACCCTCGATGTTGCCCTGCCCGTTGCCGATGATGAGCGCGAACTTCGTGGGCACGATGGGGACACGTCCGACAAGCGCTGTGCTCTCTGCGGCCACCTTCGGCGTAAGGATGCCGCCGGGGGTCGTTGTGGCACCTGCCTTTATGGGCTCGTTCGGCTTGATCTCCGCAGGCGTGGCGCTGACGACGCTCGCTTTCTCCTCGGGAGCGACGAACTCGGTGTCGACTCTCCAGGCAGCCCCGGTCTGCTTAAGCGCTTCCTCGAGGTTGCGCTGCTTGTCCGGCCGGCCCTGTTCGCCGTAGACGCGGTTCAAGAAGTAGTAGGTCGCGGACGAGGCTTGGCCCTTTGCCAGCAGGGTCTCAAAGGTCGTGGCTGCAACGTTCAGGAAGTCGTTCCGGTCATCGCCGCTCGCGGCCATGGCGAGCTTATAGTTCGCATAGGCGAAGCCGAAGTTCGGCGAGTACGGGGAACCGTCTCGCCAACGGACGGGCTCGGTGACGGAGCCGGGCAGCACGGTCGGGCCCGCTTGGTCTTCCGGCCGGATCGCGATCGCTTCTTGGAAGGCGTCCCGCGCGGCCATCCAGTTTTGCGACCGGGCCGCGGCGAGTGCCCGTTGATAGGCGTCGTTCCAAGCTTGGCCGTGGGCCAGTGCGGAGGCACCGACCAGTAGCCCTGCAGTCATCAGCGCTTTGAGTCTCATCCTTGATCCTTCAGCTTACTTTCCGATCCGATAGCCCACCGACAGCGCTGTGTCCAACGTTCCGCCTCCTGAAGGAGCGGCGAAGTTCAAGTCAAGCGCAAGGTCGCTGTTATCTGGACGATACCCAAGGCCAAAAGTCAGCGCGTTCCTTTCGCTGAAGCCCCTGCCGCCTTCGGGTGAGAACTGGTACCCAACCCGGAACGGGACCCTTCCGCCCCATCGGTGGGTGTTGTACTCAAAACCAACGCCGCCGGCGAGCACGTCTTTCCGGTCGAGCAGCCCGCCCCGGTCACCGGCGAAGTAATAGTCGACCTCTGCCCCGTAGGCAAAAAAGTCCCGGCCGTTGCGCAAGAAGTCCGACCGCGTGGCGTAGCCGATCGAGGCCTTGCCGGGGATGCGGTTGTTATAGGCGCCGGTGGCCGCGTTGCGGGTGAGCCCGATGGGCGTGCGGATGCTCGCGCCGAAGACGCTCCGGTCGTCCGGGTTCGTTTGGAATCCTGCGACGAGCCCGATGCCCCGCGAGTTGCCGGAGTTGTCCGTCAGCACGACGTCGATCTGGTTCTGGTTGTTGTCGAAGACGACATAGGTGGTGTCGTCGCGCAGGTACTGGTTCGCGAAGACGATTCCGACGCCGTAGTTGTTCCTCCCCGCGCGTTTGCCATAGGCCAGCGTGAAGAAGTCGTACTGTACGGTGAGGTTGGAATCGTAGCCCCGGTTGACGAGGTTGCCGTTCGTCAGGTTGTCGCCCCGTGTCCGGTCGGCAATATAGCCGCCCAAGGTGTAGGAGAGCCCGAGCACGCCTCCTCGGAACGGCATCGCAAACCCGGCGTGGGTCAGCTTTCTGGGGCCGTGCTTTCGGCTGGTGCTGAAGGTGGGGTCGTTGAAGTCGCCCGAGATCCTGTTCTCGGACTCAGGCAGGTTCCGAAAGGCGGTCCCGATGCTCGTCTTCGGGATGTAGGCGAGGCCGGCCGGGTTGTTGAGGGCGGAGAACGTGTTGCCGTCCGTCGAGGCGGTCGCCCCGCCGACACCCATAGCCCGCCCTCCCGCGTCGAGCGCGTTCAGAAGGTCTGGGATCTGGGCCTGGGAAACTCCCACCATGCCGACCCCGATCCCGACGCTAACGATTTGCTTCCATGCAGTCAATGTCACACCTTTCCCTGTTTGCGGACTCCGCCCAATCTTATTCGACGTATCGGGAGTGTCCTAACGATTCGCGATTCGGACACGGGTCTCTTGGACCACGGCCGAGTTTCCGGCACGATCGATTGCCAGGACGACGAGTTTAAACGTCGAGGGCAAACTTCGTGTCGCTCTTAGCCTTCCGAACCAGTTTATCCCGTTCCCGTCGCCGTCCGCACTGCGGCGGGCCGCACGGGTTATGAACTTGTTCTGCAAAGTCCGCGCTTCCACTACGATGCCGGTCGAGGCGACCGAGCCCTGGAACTGGTCGTTGACGCGCACAAAGATCGCAATGTCGGTGTTCGGCTTGACCGAGGCGTTCGCGCGAGGCGAGTTGATCACCGAGTTCGGCCGCAGGCGGTCTAGGGTGACGTCGACGCTTCGGCTGGTCGAGTTCTTCGCGAGGTCATCGACTTTGATCAAGATCGTCTTGGAGCCGTCTGTCCGGATCGAAGCGGTGTTCCACTGGACGTTGATGTCCGTGGCCGAGCCGCTGTTGTTCGGAATGCCGGACCCGTCAATGGTCACGCGCCACAAGTCGACGTTCGATTCTTGCAGCTTCGCCGTGATCGGCACGATCCCGCGGACGAACGTGTTGTTGACCGGGTTGGCGTTGATGAACTTCGGTTCCTGCACGTCGACCGTGACCTCGATCTCGGGCACGACGTTATACGTGTTGCCCGGCTCCGTCGGGGTCACCTGGATCGTGTAGATCCCTTCCGGGGTCGAGTCGTCGAAGTCGAGGTCGATGCTGTCCGTGACCTCGCCGTCGATGTTCGGCGTGAACCTCTTCTCGACCTGGACGAAGACCGAGGTGTTGGTCTTCAGGGTGGCGCGGACTCGGACGCGGACCTCGCGGATCGCGCCTCGAATGTTGAAGTTGACCTTGTTGGTCTTACCAAGGAAATCGTCTTCGGTCGGCGAAGTTATGGTGAGGGTGGCGGCGCACGCAATGCCTCCCAGAACCGCCGCCAGCAGAACCGAGCAGATTCGCATGGACGTCATGACCGTAGAGTATAGCCTGTATGGATGGCTAGCCCCAAAACTCGTTGGGTGTCAAGAGCCAGGACTCGGCGGACGCCTATAACGCAACTCAATAACTCTATAAGGCACGGGATAGGTCCAACGCCATCGTATTCGGAAACGGTCAAGGCGCCTTTCTGAGAGGGGCTCGTAGGCCTAGGCCTCGACAGGCTCCAGGCTGGTTCGCCACTTAACCCTGATCCGGCAATAAAGGACGCCGGGAAACTTGCCGAAAAGAAAGTCAGGAGATTGCGAATGGCAGACCTGATCGGTGATGTGAAGGCGGAGGCTACCGAACGACAAATGGTGGTCTTCAAGATGGGCACTGAGGCCTATGGGATCGATATCTTCCGGGTGAACGAGATCATTCGGATGCGGGAGATCACCCCGATCCCCCGGACCGAAGAGCACATCCGCGGCCTTATCAACCTTCGCGGCAAGACGATCCCAGTGGTCGACCTTCGCACCCGCCTGCGCCTCGCCTCGAACGCTGAGACCGACCTCACCCGAATCATCGTGGTGGAGACGGACGGAGGCAACGTCGGCATCATCGTCGACGCTGTGAGCGAGGTCGTCTCGATCTCGTCCGACACGGTCGATGAGACTCCGTCGCTGGTAGGCGACCCCGCCTCAGATTTCGTCCGGGGGGTCGCCAAGCGCGGCGACTCGCTGGTCACGCTCCTCGACCTTGATAAGGCCCTCGCGGCCTGAGACTCCGAAGAACCCGAATGGCGACCGAACTCGACATGTCCCAATACCTGGAGCTTTTCCTCCAGGAAGCGGAAGAGCAGCTGGACATCTTGGAGCGAGAACTCTTGCTCCTGGAGCAGGAGCCTTCTGACGAGAGGCTCCAGGTCGTCTTTCGCTCGGCCCACACGTTGAAGGGGAGCGGCCGTGCGATGGGTTTTGAAAACTTTGCCGTCCTCACGCACTCGATGGAGGATGTCCTCGACCAACTGCGTAACGGACAGCTCGAGGTTGGGACGGAACTCGCCAACGCTTTGCTCGAAGGCTTGGACAACCTTCGCAAAATGTCTGAGGGCATCAGTGCGGGACAAGGCGATGGGATCGATTGCACTGCCCTTGTCCAAAGACTGGAAAGCTTTGTGCGCGGCGAAGTTGCTTCTGGGCCGACCACGAAACCGGTGAAGAGCGAGCTTCCAGAGGAAGAGATCGACGCCCTGCGGATAGCGTCGAAGGACTCACCGATCTGGCACGCCAGCTTTACGTTGCAGCCCGACTGTGTGATGAAGTTTGCGAGGGCATTTATGGCGATCTCCGCTATCCAAGAGGATGGCGAACTTCTGCACACAGTTCCCGCACGGGAAAAACTGGAAGAAGAGAAGTTTGAACAGCATTTCGAGCTCTACTTCCACTCAAAAAGCCCTGAGGAGAGCCTCAAGGCCAGCTTCCGAGAGATTAGCGAAGTTGCAAACTTCACCTTGCAGGTATGGAAGCCGCCTGCGCGACAGGAACAGACCGACACAGTTCGAAACAATCTGCCTCAGGCCCCTGCTCCTCAAGCCGCGACAGCATCTCGAAAGACCGAGACGGGCCAGACCGTAAGGGTCGATGTTTCCCGCCTTGATAATTTGATGAACCTTGTCGGTGAGCTGGTCATTGACCGAACCCGGCTTGCAAGCCTTGCAAGTGAGCTTGCAACGCGCCATAACGATCGCAGTGTCGACCATCTCTCAGAGGCGGTGAGCCACATTGCCCGCATCACAAGCGACCTTCAAGACCAGATTATGAAGGCCCGAATGATGCCGATCGAGACCGTTTTTAGCCGATTCCCAAGGGTTGTACGCGACTTGGCCCAAAAACTTGGCAAAGATGTGCGCATGGAGGTGAGCGGTGGTGAGACCGAGCTTGACCGCAGTGTTATCGAGGTCATCGGCGATCCGCTCTTGCACATGTTGCGAAACTGTGTGGACCACGCCATTGAGACTCCCGACGAGCGTCGGGCCGTCGGGAAACCGACCCAGGGCGTCGTGAAGCTCTCGGCCCTCCATCTTGAAAACCACATTGTCATCGAGATTGTGGACGATGGTCGTGGCATCGATTGTGAAAGACTAAAGGCTAAGGCGATCTCCCAGGGCCTCATCACTACCGAGCAGGCAAACCGCATGAGCGAAAAGGAGGCTTTACAGCTCATCTTCTCGAGCGGAGTCAGCACGGCTAAGGCGGTTACTGAGGTCTCGGGCCGCGGGGTAGGCATGGACATTGTCCGTTCCAACCTCCAGAAGCTCGGTGGCATCATCGATCTCGAGACCAAGATAGGTGAAGGGACAAAGTTTAGCCTTCGATTACCGCTTACCCTCGCAATCATTCGAGGACTCTTAGTAAGCCTTGGCAAACATGTTTATGTGCTGCCCCTTGACACCGTCATTGAGACGCTCCTTATCGAGCGACGGGAAATCCAGACGGTTAACCAGCACGAAGTTATCGTCATCCGTGGAATGACCACACCGCTGATGAGGCTCGGCGCAACTTTGGGCATTTCAAGCGAGACCGGGTCGCCAGAAGATGAACCGATCTTCGTGGTTATCGTCGGACTGGCAGAAAAGCGGTTGGGGTTGGTCGTCGATCGCCTCATCGGCGAACAAGAAGTGGTCATCAAGTCCCTTAGCCGATTCTGTGGGGACATAACAGGTGTCAGCGGGGCCACCATTCTTGGTGATGGGAATGTGGCCCTCATCGTCGACGTGAACAGTTTAGTGAATACGGACTAGTAGGGTATCCAGATGGCATTAAGATCAGAAAACTTCCTTCTCCAACGCTACATTGAAAAGGCGATGGTCGACCTTCCGGCTATGCCGTCGGTTATCGTACAGGTTCTGCAGGCGACCGACAAAGAGAACGTCAGCATGGCGGAGATCGAGAAACTTCTCTCGACGGATCCTTCCATCACGACGAAGCTGTTCAAGGTCGTGAACTCCGCGTACTTTGGACTACCCCGGCAAGTGGCCAGCATTGGCCAGGCCCTGGCAATCCTCGGAATCCAGCAAGTACGAAACTTGGTGCTGAGCATTGGCGTCGTCAATGCCCTGACGTCGCCCAACCCCAGGATCATCGAGATCCAGCGGCAGTTCTGGCAGCACAGTTTCGCATCTGCCACTTGTGCGCAGACCATTTCCCGAAGAAAAGGTCACAGCACAAAGGAGCAAGAGTTGGTTTTCGTGGGTGGCCTTCTGCACGACATTGGCCGGCTCTTCCTGTTAACGCTGTTCAACCAACCTTACACGCAGGTTATGACGGAAGCCAGCCGCTTGGCCGAGCCGCTGTCCTCTACCGAGCAACGGATTCTGGGAACCACACATGCCCATCTTGGTGGTGTCTTGGCGGAGAAGTGGAACTTTCCGGTTTCGCTTTGCGAAATGATTACTCTCCATGACGGCTTTGAAGAAGGCGATCCTGTTGAAAACTCCGAGCGGTTGTACTGCGTACACATCGCGGACCGGCTCGCCAGCGAGATCTGGCTGGGCGAAGAGTGCTCGCCACTCTGGCCGTGGGATCCTCGAGCTGAGGAGTGGCTCGGGCACTCGATCGAGGAGCGTAAAGAGCTCCGGTTAGAGACAGAGCAGTTCGTCGAGAACGCGAAGGAACTTCTTGGCATGTTGTGACCCCGTATACCTGAGGGTTTATGCGATGATAGTCCCTGACCATGGACCGGTAAGTGGAAGGAACTAAGAAGTGGGCTTAAGTGGCAGTCTCAGCGGGATAAGCTTTTCGGGTATCGGCTCCGGAATCGATGTAAATTCGATCGTGAGCCAGCTGATGCAGATCGAGGCACTGCCTCTCAACCGTCTGCAACTTCGGAAGTCCGCGCTCCAGAGAAAGTCCGAAATTTACGGTCAGATCCGGACACGGATTTCGGCTCTTTCCACCGCGGCCGCCAGCCTTAAGCAGGCTTCTAGCTTTAACGGGGTGGCTGCGAAGAGTTCCGACACGTCGGTCGCAACGATTACAGGCACAAGCGGGGTAACCGCCGGGGTTTACGAACTCAGCGTTTCAAAGATTGCCCGGGCCGAGAAGATTAGCAGCGCTCCCCAAGCAAGCCACACTGCGGCTCTCGGTTACGAGGGCACGGCGGTCATCAACGGCAAGTCTTTCCAAATAGGGGCCTCCGACTCGATATCGAGTATTGCATCACGAATCAACGAGCTGAACATCGGCGTCACCGCAAGCGTCCTAAATGGCGGTGCCGGGAATGCCTACCTTACGCTGACTTCCAGCACTACCGGAACCACCAACGGCATTCAACTCGCAGACTTAAGTGGAAGTGTCTTCGAAACACTCGGGATCATCTCGGGTACCAAGTCGTTCCGTGAGACGGTAGGACCCGATACTGTACGTAGCTTTGGTCTAAGCAACGGCGCAACCGTACTTTCGTCGCTGATCGGAGTTTCCTCCACTGGTTCGTTTACGGTCGATGGGCAACAAGTCGATATTGATTTCGGTGTCGACTCCCTCACTACGGTGGCAGCAAAGATCAATGCCCTGGAAACGGACACGACCGCAACGGTCGTGAAAACCACTAAAGGCGGCAAGGAAGTCTATAGTCTGGAGCTAAAGGGAAGTTCTGCGTTTCCTGTCTTGGTAGATACAGACGGGCTCCTCAACGCCCTGGGTGTTTTTCAAGCCGGCAAGCAGAACACGGTCACCAATGCGCAAGATGCGGTCTTCTCGATCGATGGTATCCAGCAGACCAGTAGCACGAATACGATCAGTGATCTTATTCCTGGGGCGACGCTACAGTTGCTAAAGGGCGATGAGACGACGCCACTAACCACGACTCTAACCCTTGAACGCGATACAAGCGGCGCGGTCAAGAACATAGAGTCCCTCGTCGCGGCCTTCAACGGGGTCATGGACTTTATTTCCAGCAATAGTTCCTTCGATAAGGACACCTTTGCCTCCGGCCCGCTCTTCGGTGACCCCATTGCTTCCCAGGTTGTAGCAGCCCTGCAAGGGCTTGCGTTCCAGGATGTCACGGGTCCCGAATACAAGAACTTGACTCAGATCGGCATCACGTTAGGAACCGACGGCAAACTGAGCGTAGACAAGAATAAGCTTCAAGAAGCCTTCACCGCAAATCCAGCTGCAGTCCAAAAGCTGTTTGCGGCAAGTGGATCTTCGACGAACACGGAGTTGTCCTACGTGTCCAGTACTCTGAGTACGAAGTCTTCAGGGTCATTGGGCTACTCAATAGACATTACGCAGCTGGCGACGAAGGCCACGATGGCCGGAACCACAGTTCAAACAGATCCTAGCGTCAGTGAAATCTTGACATTCAGCGGTTCTGGTTTCAGCAACACGGAAGTGACCCTGAATGTTCCATCTGGCGGGACTGCAGCGAATCTGGTCGATCTCATCAACAACGACGCCAAGCTCAATCAAGTCGTAGCTGCCTCGCTGGACGGTGAAGGTAAGCTACTTCTAACCAGCAAGCGTTGGGGTACACCGGGCGATTTTACCGTAAAGAGCAACTTGGAAGCATCCACGGATAATAGTGGAATCGGATTGGAAGGTGGCGACTATACTAATGCCTTAAACGTCGCAGGCACGATTAACGGAGAGCCCGCGACCGGACTCGGACAGTTTCTTGCTGGAAACAAAGGCAACAGCAAGACAGATGGACTCCAGATTAGCTATACCGGGAACACGCTCGGCTTTATCGGAAGCATGGTCTTTTCGCAGGGCCTGGGATCCTTCGCCGATAGCACGGCGAACCTGTTTAACGCTTCAGACTCGGGGATCCTGACGGCCTCGACCAACAGCTTCCAGACGCAAATGACCGAGTTGGACACGCAGATCGAGAGCTTCAATCTCTTACTGAAATCAAGGCAAGAAACGTTGCGCAAGCGGTTCTTGGCAATGGAGCAAGCAATCAGCCAACTCCAGCAGCAACAGCAACGCCTTTCCCAGATCACTGCTACGCGTTAACCGCTACTACATCCGGAACATGCTGAATCCTGGCGCATCGATAGGTGCGCATCGAGCCACCTCTAAGCAGAGGGCGAGAACGTTCCTTGTGTCAATTGGGTCAATGATCCCATCGTCCCACAACCTTGCGCTCGAATAATAAGCGCTGGACTCGCTTTGGTACTTCTGGAGGATTGGGGCCTTGTATGCCTCTTCCTCTTGCGGGCTCATCTCGGAGCCCTTAGATCGGAGTTGGTCGCGCTTAACGGTTAAAAGAACGTTTGCCGCCTGTTCGCCGCCCATCACGCTGATCCGGGCGTTGGGCCACATCCAAAGGAAGCGTGGCTGGTATGCGCGTCCGCACATTCCATAGTTACCCGCGCCATAGGAGCCGCCGATAACAATCGTAAACTTTGGGACAGATGCAGTCGAAACAGCGGTAACGAGCTTGGCTCCCTGTTTCGCTATCCCTTCGTTCTCATAGCGCTTCCCGACCATGAAGCCTGTTATGTTTTGGAGGAAAACGAGGGGAATCCTTCGCTGGTCGCAAAGTTCGATAAAGTGAGCTCCCTTCAGGGCAGACTCGCTGAAGAGAATACCGTCGTTCGCGATGATTCCGACCTGATGCCCCTCGATCCGTCCAAAGCCACAGATGAGCGTCTTGCCGTAGTTGGCTTTGAATTCGTCCAACTTCGACGAATCGAGAATTGCGGCCAATACGCGGCGGATATCCAACTGTGAACGCGCGTCAGAAGGGACTACAGAATAAAGAGTGTCTGGCGGAAGGAGCGGTTGGCTCGCTTCGCCTGGATCGGGAATGTTCGATGTCGGATTCGGAAATGTTGCAGCAATGGATCGAAGGATCTGCAGTGCATGTTGGTCATTTTCTGCGATATGATCGGCAACACCACTGGTCTCAGTATGGACTCTTGCACCCCCTAAGTCCTCCGCGCTTACTTCTTCTCCGGTGGCAGCCTTGACAAGGGGCGGGCCACCCAAGAAGATCGTGCCTTGGTTACGCACGATGACCGTCTCATCGCACATTGCCGGAACATAGGCGCCTCCCGCCGTACATGAGCCCATTACCGCAGCGATTTGGGGAATCGACTTGGCGCTCAGTCGCGCCTGGTTATAGAAGATTCGTCCGAAATGCTCCTTGTCTGGAAAAACCTCGCTTTGTAACGGTAGGTAGGCTCCCCCGGAGTCTACTAAGTATATGCACGGAAGATTGTTCTCGAGCGCAATTTCTTGAGCCCGAAGATGCTTCCTAACAGTTAAGGGATAGTATGTTCCACCCTTGACGGTCGCATCGTTTGCCACGACCATACAAAGCCGGTCAGAAATACGACCAATACCGGTTATGATTCCTGCTGAAGGTGTCGGATCATCGTAAACCTCGTGTGCTGCGAACAGTGAGCACTCAAGGAAGGGAGACCCTGGATCCAAGAGTTGAAGGATTCGATCCCGCGCAAGCAGTTTGCCTCGTGATACGTGTTTGCTGACGGCGTTGGGGTCTGCGCCGGAAACAACCCGCGTGACGTTCTGCCGGAATAGCTCTAATACCTCGGCATAGGCTGCCTTGTTCCTGGTTGCTTCGAGGGGGTCAGCGGTGGGCGTTTGAGGCAGGGCCATATTTGTGAAGTTGTGGTCGAGGCGACAGGATTTGAACCTGCGGCCCCCTGCACCCAAAGCAGGTGCTCTACCAAGCTGAGCTACGCCTCGAGCCAGTCTCGCATGATACCCAGGGGCGGCGCCGACGGTTTTGGCCCGATGGGCGCAAGGAGTCGCTCCCCTTCTGGAAGCCTGTGATATCATCCCGGCTGGACATGCCGCAGCCTGCCAGGCGTCTTAACGCCATTCCGCCCTACCTTTTCGCCGAGCTCTCTGAGATCAAGCGGGCAGCAGCTTCTGAGGGGATAGACGTTATTGATTTGGGGATTGGTGATCCCGACACACCGACGCCGCCGGAAATCGTTGACGCTCTTTGCAACTCAGCCCGCAATCCAGAAACGCACAGGTACGACGAGTCTTCGCGTGGCTGGCCGATGTTCCTTCAAGCCTGTAAATCGTTTTACCAGCGAGAGTTTGGAGTCGGCCTAGACGCTGAGAAGGAGATTATGCAGGTGATTGGTTCGAAAGAGGGACTTGCACACCTTGCTTGGACTTACGCTGAAGACGGAGACACGGTGATTGTACCGAATCCCGCCTACTCGGTTTACAAAGTGAATGCCGTAATGGCAGGTGCAAACGTCCACGAGGTTCCCTTAAGGAAAGCTAATGCCTTCCTTCCCATCTTAGACGATATCCCCACTGACATCGCGCGAAAGGCAAAGTTGTTCTACGTTTGCTACCCAAATAATCCAACTGGTGCCATCGCTACCAGAACGTTCTACGAGGACTTCGTCCGATTCTGTCGCGAGTACGACATCTTGGCCGTCAACGATATGGCATATGGCACAATCGCTTTCGACGGTTTCAAGAATCCTACAATGCTACAGGTTGAAGGTGGCAAAGACGTCGGGATAGAGTTTCACTCCCTGAGCAAGATGTACAACATGACGGGTTGGAGGATTGGTTTTGCCTGCGGCAACCCAGACGCGATCACAATACTTCAAAAGTTGAAGTCCAACATTGACAGTAAACAGTTTCCCGCGATCTCCGAAGCAGCCGCCCTGGCCCTAAGCCGAGGTAAGACGAACGCAGCGATTGAGTTGTACAAGACCCGGAGGGACGTGCTCGTCTCAGGCTTGCGCGACCTGGGCTGGGCGGTTGAACCTCCTAAAGCCTCGTTTTTTGTTTGGGCAGAAATACCAGAAGGGTTCGGCGACAGCATGTCCTTCGCCAAGGAGCTCTTAAGGCGTACGGGCGTGGCGGCCGTACCTGGTTCCGGCTTTGGTGACGAGGGCGAGGGTTATATTCGGTTCGCCCTTACCCTAAAGGGCGACGTGCACGGTGAGCGCTATCACGAAGTTCTCGACCGGATAGCAAAGGCTGGTTTCTCCGTGCGCGCGAAAGTCTAGTGACCACGTATGATTCAGCCATCGCCAAGCTTGCAAGTGCTGCAAACGCTGGCTGGAAGTTAGATCTATCGCGGATCCGTTGTCTGGTCGACCGTCTCAGAATTGAAAGACATCCTGGATATTTTCACGTAGCCGGTACGAATGGCAAAGGAAGTACGACGGCTTATATCCACCGACTGCTCGACTTACACGGTTATCGAGTAGGCGCCTTCTATAGTCCTTTCGTTTACACACTTCGGGAGCGCATTCAACTTGGCGGGCGGTACGTTACCGAGAGTGAGCTAACCCGGCTTGTTGAACATGTTTGGAAGGCTGGTGAAGAATGTGACCGGAATGGACTGGGCCTTCCGACAGAGTTTGAGATTAAGACGGCAATGGGCCTACAGTTCTGGTCTGAATCTCAATGCGACTATGTAGCCCTTGAGGTAGGACTTGGCGGCAGACTCGATGCCACAAATGTCATCGACAAACCGTCCGCATCTATTATAACAAGCATAAGCATGGATCACACCGAGATTCTAGGCGACTCATTAGGTGCCATCGCGGCCGAGAAGGCAGGGATCATAAAGCGGCACCGACCCGTTGTTGTCGGACGGATTGGAGAGGAGCCAGAACATGTCATTGCCGAAATCGCCCGGAAAATGGATGCGCCCGTATTCCGCTTAGGCAAGGAGGTTATCGTGGAAGGAGACGGGAGTATGTTTGATTGTAATGTTCTAGGCAAGACTTATCGTTCTATTAGGACAGGTATGCCTGGTGCCGAGCAACAAGATTCAGCGAGCTTGGCTCTCGCTGCGATAGCGATCGCAGGAATAGACCTTGATAAAGAAACGGTGAGGGAGGCGATACGGGGTACGAGGCTTCCCGGAAGGGGAGAGATTGTGTTTCACGCGTCGAAAAGGTGGTACCTAGATGGGAGCCATAACCCAGCAGGGATTAGAAGTCTTGTGAGCAGAATGCGAAATGAGAGTGACACCAAACCGTTCTTGCTCATGGGAATGGCGAAAGGCCACGATCATGTGGCAGTTATTGCTGCGTTGGCGGACGTGGTCGACGACTGCATATTTGTTCCTCTCGATAGTCCTCGAAGCCAGAAGCCGGAGGATCTGGCGGCGGTTGCTAAGGAGCATGGACTTAAGGTACGAGTCCTCGCAGACGCTACGGAAGCTGTCAACATGCTGAAGGCGGATCCGACCGAGCTAATTCTAGTCACGGGGAGCTATTACCTCGTGGGGGAGGTCGGTTCTCTAATTGGCAGCGTATTCTCAAGGCTATGAGATGGCAGACCTGGCTAGAACCTCTGATTGCTTTACTGTTAGCCCTCCATGTTTACTTGCAGCAAAGTCAGAGCCCGAGTCTTTTGCAAGATTCAGATACTCGGGAGATTCTCCGAGTCACCTCCAACCGTCCACCACTCTACTGGTTTCTCCACGACTGGCCGCTAGAGAACCACTTTTACCGTCCGGTCAGCACGTTAACCTTTGAACTCGACCGAAGAATTGATCCTGGTACAGGAGAGGCATTCGCACGTACCAATGCGGTCTCAGCGGCAGTGGCAGTGTTTCTTGTTTACCTCGTTACTTCGCTGATAACAACGCAGAGGAACGTTGGCCTATTTGCGACGGGAGTGTTTACATTCTGGTTATCGCCATTGGATCTTAGTCTCCTGCAGAACTGGGGAGGCAGCCTTGCGGTTGCTGTTGCTATAGGTCTTATCGGGCGGGGTACCAGCCTTCTGAAGTCGTTCAAATGGGCTGGAGCAACACTGTTTGTCGTGTTGATGACAATGCCTGAGGCCAACCTTTACCAGGGTGTCGTGAATTGGATTCCTGGACGCACAGCGTCCCTGGCGACGGTCATGGCCCTAGGGGCTTTGGCCATCGTACTTACCGGGGCCCGGAAGGAGTCTCCCGTGATAGTTTGGTCGCTGCTTACGTTCCTCTGCTCGCTGCTGGCGCTCCTTTGCTATGAACAAGCCGTGGCAATACCAATAGTTTGTGCGTTATGGATCAGCGCGTCTAAAGGAACAACCTTGATGAAGCGGGGGCTAGTTCTAGGAGGCTTACTATCACTTGCCGTCTATATTTTCGCAAGGCTTGCTTTTGTCCCGACTGCGATCTCAACTTACCAGGGGCAACAGCTGCGGTCAGTCGAGGGAACCGTAAGAAACATCCTTGACACCCTTGTTCCAGGATTTACGGAGAGTAACAGGATCGCAGCAACTCTTGATCTTCTTCCCAGCCTATTGTTGACTGGCCAGTGGTGGATTAGCTTGGCGGCAATGCTGGCGCCATTCGCTGGATTGGCACTTATCGCTGAACAACGAGGGCTTAAAGAAGCGGGTGCGTTTTATTTGGCGTTCGTCGTGACATTTCTTCCTGTTGCCTTTTTGAAGTTCTTCGATCACTATTACTTTATGCCGTTGGCGTTTAAAGCGATGTTTGTCGCGTGGTTTGGGCTCCTGCTTTGGCGATCTGTGGTTAACGAATGGAAACGCCCAAGGGTTGCAGCGCCTTTACGATTTCGTCCCGCACCAGGTTCGCTTCAGCGTCCGTAAAGTTGCCATCTTTACGGAACTGAAGCGTTATCGCATAGGAAACGTGACCTTGTGGTACGCCTTGCCCCTTATAGGCGTCGAAGAGCTCATAGTGTTCCAGACTCGAGCCGCCCGCAAGCGTTATCGCTTCGGAGAGAGCATGGTAAGAAACGCTCTCGGGGACGAGCAGCGCGACGTCTCTCCGGGCCGGAGGGTTTCGGAAGATCGGTCGGTAACTCGGCACTTTCCGAAGCTCCGCAAACGCGGCTTCGAGATCAATCTCTGCCAAGAACGTCATCGCAGGAAGGCCGGTTTGGGCCGCTATAGTGGGATGGACTTGGCCCAAGATGCCGTATTTGCCCAGCGCTGCTTGGCGGGTGGGATGAAGACGAGGATCGTTTCCTAGCTTAAGAGTTAGAGCCGAAGAGAGATGTGGGTCTAGGCCTTCAAGAACGCACGCTTTGAAAGTATAGAAGTCGAAGATGTCCTCGCTTGTGTGGTTCCAGCTGGTCAAGTTTAGGCGCCCAGTGGCAAGGAGCCCGAGGGACAATGATTCTTTGCCTTCAGAGAACACTCGTCCTGTCTCAAACCATAGCTGGTTGTGGGAGTCGTTCCTGGCGAAGGTGTCAGCAAGGCCAGGAAGCAAGGATGTTCGAAGAAAGGCAAGTTCAGGGGAGTGGGGCTGCCGGATCTCCACAGGTTGGAGCGGTGCATCGAGGGGGCTCTTACTCGTCATAGAATGCGACATGGCTTGGTCAAAACCAAGCCGTAAAAATCGCTCTTGAACCTGGTCGATAAAAGCATAGAGGCCGTGCACGCCACCGACACTCGAAAAGCCGTGGGGAAGGGCCTCAGGGATTTTTTCGTAACCGTGCATGCGCCCGATCTCTTCGACCAGGTCGTCAGAGCGGATGAGGTCGATGCGCCAGGTCGGGGGCACCACCTGCATGCTACCGGCTGTTTCGACAACTTGACATCCTAAAGAGCGGAGGTAACCAATTTGTTTTTTGTCATGGACTGGCATTCCCAATCGCGCAGACGCTCGATCCAGGGTGAGCGTAATGGGGTGTCGCTTCGGCGGCGCGGGGTACTCGTCGGTTATACGAGATGAGGGCGCTCCTTCTCCCGTTTCTGCGAGGATCTGGGCAAAGCGTGCGATGGCACGAATAGGGCCGTTGGGATCTACGTATCGTTCAAAGCGATAGCTCGCATCGGTCTGAAGTTTTAAGGATTTACGGGATTGGCGAACCCGTTGATGGTCGAAGTGGGCGGCCTCGAGTAAACATCGAGTCGTTTGCCCATCGACCTCCGTTTCAAAACCACCCATTACGCCAGCCACTCCGATAGGGCGGGATTCGTCGGCTATAACGAGCGCGCCTCCTGGCAAAGTCCGCTCGGTCTCATCCAAAGTCTTGACCGTTTCGCCAGGCCGGGCTTCACGTACAACTATGGTCGATTCCGTAAGTTTGGCCATGTCGTAGGCATGGAGTGGTTGGCCCGTTTCGATCATCACGTAATTCGTGAGGTCGACGAGGAGCGAGATGGGGCGTTGGCCAATTCTTCGAAGGCGTTCTTGGAGCCACTCTGGCGAAGGACCGTTCTGGATCTCCGAAAACTCCTGGCACGCAAAGCGCGAACAAGCCGGTGTTTGGATGGAGACGGCAATGGAAGATTGCGGTAGGTCGTCGGAGGTGGGGCCTTCGAAGGTGGTGAGCCACTGATAAAGCTTAGTGGGAGATGCCTCGGACGACTTAGCGAGTATCTCACGCGCGATACCGAGGGAAGAGGCGCCGTCGCCTCTGTTCGCCATGATGTTGATGTCCAAGACCTTTTCGCCTTCTTGTTCGGTGATCTCTTCGATTTCGAAGCCGACCATTGTGAGCAAGTCGCCGATCTCTTCGGCAGTCATGGTCGTGTCGACCATGTCACGGATCATGGACTCGGTGAGTTTCATAACGAAAACCTAGGCGAACTGGCTAAGGAAGCGGCGGTCGTTCTCCAAGAAGTGGCGCAGATCGTCGACGCCATAAGCCATCATAGGGATGCGCTCCACCCCAAGGCCGAACGCGAAGCCAGAATACTTGTCTGTATCGATCCCATAACGCTCAAGGATGTTGGGGTGGATCAAACCTGCCCCGCCCAGCTCCACCCATTTGCCGCCGAAAAGTTTCGGAGATGATATGGCGTAGTCGACACCGGGCTCGACGAAGGGAAAGAAGTCGGGGCGAAAGCGGACCTTGACGCCGTCACCGAACATTTCTCTCGCAAAAGCGCCGAGCGTCCCTTTGAGGTTAGCCATGGAAACACCCTCGTCAACCATGAAGACATCGACTTGGTGGAAGGTGTGGCTGTGCGTCCGGTCTACCGCTTCATTGCGGAAAGTGCGGCCAACCGTAAAGGCGCGAAAGGGCGGTTTTGTCGACTCGAAAACCCGTCCTTGCAAGGCTGTGCATTGTGTGCGAAGGACGAGGTCGTCTGTGATGTAGAACGTATCCTGTTCGTCCATCGCGGGATGGTCGGGCGGATAGTTCAGGGCGTCGAAGTTGTATTTAAACTCTTCAAGTTCTGGTGACTCGTGGTAAACGAACCCCATGCCGCCCATAACGCGCTTAATGTTGTCGATCGTTATCTGAAGGACGTGTTTGCGGCCCGCGCGCAGGGGGCGACCAGGCAGGGTGATGTCGATGCGCTCCCGCTCGAACTGGTCCGCCAGTTCGACTTCTTGCACGCGGGCGGCGCACTCGTCGAGCAACGTCTGCAACCGGGCCTTGGCCTGGTTCACCCTCTCGCCGAAGGGCTTCCGCTCGTCGGGGGCCAAGCTACCGATCCCCTTCATCAGGCCGGAGAGCGAGCCGTTCTTGCCGAGCAGGGCAAGTTCGATCTGGCGGATCTCGGCCGTCGACTTCGCAGCCAGGATTTCCGCTTCAGCTTCGCGCTCGATCTCGGCCACGTCTCGGGGAACCACGCCAAGAGTTTGAAGCGAGCGCGGAAGGCAAAACGGCGTTAAGGCCTACCGATCGCCTTCCGAACAAGCCGCCGGCGGCTTCAGGGGAGCGCGGCCAGGCTCTTTCCGACCCGGTCGACCGCTTCGTCCACTTGCTCGTCCGTGA
Source organism: Fimbriimonadaceae bacterium (assembly GCA_019454125.1). Taxonomy (NCBI): domain Bacteria; kingdom Bacillati; phylum Armatimonadota; class Fimbriimonadia; order Fimbriimonadales; family Fimbriimonadaceae; species Fimbriimonadaceae bacterium. The sequence continues at coordinate 2,332,054 of CP075365.1, read as the reverse complement.
TGACGATGGGCGGCGTGAAGCGGAAAGTGCGATGCCTGGTCTCCTTTGTCAGCACTCCATGGTGGAGGAACTGGTGGGTGAGCTCGGCGGTATCGACCTCGGCCGAGACCTCCATGCCGACAAGCAGGCCCCGGGAGCGGACCTCTTTGATGTGCGGCGACTGAAGGGCCAGCAGGCCCTCCGTGAACCGGGTACCGGCCCTTACGGCTTGGCCGGCGAAGTCTTCGGCCTCCATTTCGGCGAGCGCGGTGAGGGCGACGACGGCCCCGAGCGGGTTGCCGCCAAAGGTGGAACCGTGGTCGCCGGGATGGAAGACCTCCATGACTTCCGCCTTGCCGACCGCGGCCGAAACGGGCATGATCCCGCCGCCGAGCGGCTTGCCGACCGCGACCAGGTCGGGTTCCGCGTCCTCGTATTGCCAGGCGAAGCGGCGCCCTGTGCGGCAGAACCCGGTCTGGACCTCGTCCCAGATCAGCAGGACACGGTTCTCCCGGCAGAGCTTGGCGACTTCCGCCATCCAGCCCTCCGGCGGGATGATGATGCCCCCTTCCGCCTGGATCGGTTCAGCCATGAAGGCGGCCGTGTTCGGCGTGATCGCGGCGCGCAGAGCCTCGATATTGCCGAAGGGGATCACCTTGAAGCCCGGGGTGAACGGGCCGAAGTTCGCCTTGTAGCCCGGCTCGGTGGAGAATCCGACGATGGTGGTGGTCCGGCCGTGGAAGTTGTCCTCGCAGACTAGGATCTCGGCCTGGTCTTTGGGGACGCCCTTCACCGTATAGGCCCACTTTCGAGCCAGCTTGATGCAAGTCTCGACGGCCTCGGCACCGGTGTTCATCGGGCAAACCATGTCCAGGCCGCAGTATTCGGCGAGGCCCTTCATGAAGAGGGCGACCTCGCTCGTGTAAAAGGCCCGGCTCGTCAGCGAGAGCCGTTCGAGCTGTTCCTTGATCGCTTCGACCACGCGCTCACTGAGGTGCCCGTGGGCGACGGCCGAATAGGCGCCGACGCAGTCGATATAGCGCTTGCCCGACCCGTCCCAGGCCTCGGCGCCGTCCGCCCGGACGATGTTCACCGGAAGCGGCTTATAGTTATGGGCACCATAGCGCTCGGTCATTTGGACGGCTTCGGCATCGCTGAGCTCGGCGACGATGGAGGGGACCCCTCGGTCGGCGATCTCTTGCCAAAGGCTGGTGCGGGTGGTCGGAGCCATATTCCCAGTGTAGGGGCTTTTCCCCACAGAATTGAACCCCCGTGGGCCGGAATGCTGGTCTGGGCGTCTTGTGTGCCTACCCCGTAGGAAAAGCGGCAGTTTTGTGGAACAAGACCCTCCGAGGCAGGTAGATGGCAGAGGCAGCGGCGGCAGAAACTCCGAAGAAGAAGGGCGGGAAACTTCCCATGATCATTGCCCTGGTGGTGACCCTGGGGGCAGGAGGCTACTTCGGAATGAAGATGGGTGGAGGTTCGAAGGAGCCTGAGAAGCCGAAGGTCGAGCTCGGCGAGATCACCCCGGTCGGCGAGTACCTCGTGAACCTTGCGGACGGTAAGACGTACCTGCGGGTCGAGGTCTCGCTCCAGCTTGCCAAGGACGCGCATTTAGCCGAAGGGGGCGGAGGCGGTGAAGGCCACGGGGGCGCGGCCGAGCCGCCCGCTCCCGTGAAAGACGCCATCGTTTCGGTGCTCTCCTCCAAGACGCTTGCGCAGGTTGCCACGCCAGAAGGAAAGGCGGCCCTGAAGAAGGAGATCGCCGCGGCCGTGAACGCCACCGCCCCGCACAATGACGAGGAGGAGAAGGACTCCAAGTCCGAGAAGAAAGGCGCCAAGGCCGACAAGAAGGGCGCCAAGGGCGAGGCCAAGGGCCACCACGACGAGGAGGAAGACCACGGTGAGGAGGAGATCATCGACAAATCGTGGGACTCGCAGAAGGGGCCTGTCTTGAAAGTCTTTTTCACGAGCTTCGCTACGCAGCAGTAGCGGCCTAATGGGCAGCCGCTTCGACCGGCTGCCCTTCGGCGGCCGGCTTCCTCGCGAGCGAGGCCAAGCCCGCGACGAGGTGGGCGACCGCCACCGCCAGGAAGGGCACGTTCGGAAAGCCAAACCGGGGATTGCCGAAGAAGACGGCGACAAGCACGAGCGTATAGAGCACCGATGCGGTGCAGAGCGGCGGGGTCGTCAACCCCTTCTTCCGGCCAAGGAACCCAGCCAGCAGCGCAAGGCCGAAGCCGTACGAGAGCGCCGCGGTATAGGTCTGCGCATAGCCCTTGAAGGCCAGGAACAAACTGCGCTCGGGGCCCATCCCGGGAACCCTGAGCCGCCCCTTTTCGGTCTGGAACGCCCAATACGCGGCGTCTGTGCCCTCCAAGAACGTGGCCGAGACTTTGGCGGGAACGGTGGCCAGGCTCGCGCCCGGATCCTGCCGCAGGTAATAGAGGGCGAGGCCCCGGGCCATGGCGTCCCGTTCGACCTCGTTGAGCCCCTTCAGTCGCGGTTCGATGGTCTCCGGGTTTTTGTACCGGCCGTTGGCCCCGGGGTGGTGGCCGATGAGCAAGTTGTCCCCGCCGTTCGTGCTGATAAAGACGAACTTGCCGAAGGCGTCGTAGTTGCGGACGGTCCAGGTCAGGGCCACCAGGCCGACGACCAGGTAGACCCAGGCCAGTCGCTGGAGCACGGTCCCCTTCAACGCTTCGCGGTTGCCCCAGACCGCCGCCACGGCGATGATGATCGCGGGGAGCAGCACGGCCTGTGGCCGGACGAGTGTGGCGAAGCCGAAGGCAAGGCCCGCGCCCAGCATCCAAGCCACGCCGCGCCGGGGGCAGACGAGGCAGGTCGCGGCCCCGGCGAGGACCAGGGCCGTGAAAAGGGGTTCGGAGGCGAGGATGCCCGAATAAGCGATATAAGCCGGGTGCAGCGCGACGACGAGCGCCGCGATCCAAGACGCGCCCTTGAACGGCGAGAGCCTTCGGGCGACCACCCAGGTGAGCGCCACGCAGGCCAAGGTCAGGGCGGTGTTCAGCACCTTGCCCGCCAGCACGGAAGCCCCGGCGAACTTGAACACCGTCGCCAAGGCGAGGGGGTAGCCGACCGGCCAGTACGCGGTCGGGTGGTCGTCCACGCGGTAGCCCCAACCTTGCGCCATCTCTGCCGCCCGGTCGAAGTACCAGGCGAAATCCGTTATGGGCTGGGTGTCGACGGCCAAAAGCCACCACACCCGCACCGCAAGCGCGATAACAAGGATCGTCGCCAAGGTCCAGGCGTCGAAAATCGAGCCTAGGCGGAGGACGCGGCGCACTCTGGGCTGCAAGGGGCCGTAGACTACACCATCCGATGAAGACTGGCAAGCTCGTCGTCGCCGTGACAGGCGCAAGCGGGGCCATTTACGCCCAGCGGTTCTTGAGGCAGGCTGCGCGGGCCTTCGACCACGTGTACCTGACCGTCAGCGCCCAGGCTGTCGACGTCGCCGCGACCGAGCTCGGGGTGACCATCGACCGCCAGAACTTCTCGACGGAGCCCTGGCTCGGCGAGACTTACCGGAACGTCCACCTTCTGGACGAGCGGGACTACTTCACGCCTCCCGCGAGCGGTTCGTTCCGCCATGACGGCATGGTGATCTTGCCCTGCTCGATGGGCACCGCGGGGCGGATCGCGAACGGCATCAGCAACGACCTCACGACCCGCGCCGCGGACGTCTGCCTCAAGGAGCGCCGGCCCCTCGTCCTCGTGCCGCGCGAGATGCCCTGGAACCTCATCATGCTGCGTAACCTCACCGCGCTCGCCGAGGCGGGGGCGACCGTCTTGCCCGCCTCGCCAGCCTGGTACACCCGCCCAGGTAGCCTGGAAGACCTGGCGGACACGGTGGTCGCCCGCGTGCTGCAGGTCCTTGGAGTAGAACAGACCTTGGTCGACCAATGGATGGTGGAGCAGTAAGTTTCGGGCGGCTTAAGGCGGGGATAATGCGCGAGGCTGGGCAAGGATGAAGAAGGTCGTTATTGCAGGTGGGAGCGGCTTCATCGGTTCTGCGTTGGTCGAGCTTCTCGCCGACCACGGGTTCGAAGTCGCGGTCCTCAGCCGTTCGACGAAGTCGGTCAAACGGGCGAAAGTCGTCCAATGGGACGGCAGGAATGTGGAGGCTTCGTGGTCGGCGGAACTGGAAGGCGCGACCGCTGTCGTGAACCTGGCCGGGGCGCCGCTCATGGCGCGCTGGAACGAGGGCTATAAGAAAAAGCTCGCCTCCTCCCGGGTGGAGCCGACCCGCGCAATCGGCGAAGCGATCGGACAGTGCATCCACCCCCCAAAGGTCTGGATCAACGGCAGTGCGATCGGCTTCTATGGCGATACCGGCAGCCGCGAGGTGAGCGAGGCGAGCCCGCCGGGCAAGGACTTCCTCGCTGAGACTTGCCAGCAATGGGAGAACGCGGCGCTTGAAGCTGTGACGCCGAACACCCGCAAGGTCTTGCTCCGGACGGGGATCGTGCTGGGGCGCGGGGGCGGCTCTTTCGAGCTCTTCGCGAAGTTGACGAAGGCGTTCCTGGGTTCGGCCCTTGGCAACGGCCGGCAGTACGTCAGCTGGATCCACCTGAAGGACATGGTGGGGATGCTGCTTTGGGCGATCGAGGGCGAGGCGACGGGCCCCGTGAACGCCGTGGCCCCGCGGCCCGTCACCAACTCGGAACTGATGGCCGCGTTCCGCGCCGAGTTCGGCCGCCCGCCGATGCCGAACGTCCCCGAGTTCATGGTGAACGCAGTGGCGGGCCTTCAGGGATGGCCGCCGGAGATGTTGCTCGGGGGCCAGCGCGTGGTCCCCGCGATGGCCCTGGCGCGCGGTTACCGGTTCCATTTCGAGGACCTGCCGGAGGCGCTGGCCGATCTCGACACGGAGCCGCCGGGCTGGGCGGTCCCAGCCGAGACGGACACCCCGTCCTAGTCCCGAAACTTTCGTCAGAAACGGTAGGTTAAGTAGGTAGAAACATGAGCATTCTTAAGGTTGGCGTTCTCCTTACGGTCCTGACCGGCTTGCTGGTGTGGCTCGGCCATGCGTTTGGCGGCACGAGCGGCATGGTCATCGCGTTTGGACTCGCGCTCGTCATGAACTTCGGCAGCTACTGGTTCAGCGACAAGATCGTCCTGGCGATGACGAAGGCGCAACCGGTGGATCCTGCGCAGGCACCCGAACTTTACGCGATGGTTCAACGTCTAGCTGAGCGGGCCGAGATCCCGATGCCCCGGCTCTTCATCGTGCCGGACCCGTCTCCGAACGCGTTCGCCACGGGAAGGTCGCCCAAGTTCGGGGTCGTCGCGGTCAACCAAGGACTCTTGAACATTTTGGACAAGCCGGAGGTCGAAGGCGTCATCGCCCACGAAATCTCCCACATCAAGCACCGCGATACGCTCACGATGGCCATCGTCGCGACTCTGGCGGGTGCCATCACGCTTATTGCGAACATGATTCGCTGGGGCGCGATTTTCGGCGGCGTCGGCGGCAACAACGAGCGGAACCCGATCGGGCTGCTCGCGATGTCGCTTGTCGCGCCGCTCGCGGCGATCCTCATCCAGATGGGCATCAGCCGGAACCGCGAGTTTGCGGCGGACGCGGAGGCGGCGCGCATGGTCGGGAGCGGACGCGGTCTGCAAGGCGCGTTGCTGAAGCTCGACCGGGGCACCCGCGCGATCCCCGGCCACATGCCGGAGAACGCCGCCCACATGTGCATCGTGAACCCGTTCGCGGGCTTGGGCGGGTTCAAGGCGCTCTTCAGCACCCACCCTCCGATGGAGGATCGTGTACGGCGTTTAGAGGACTTAGAGTCCCAGCTTAGACGCGCGTGATCCAGGACGTTCGGTACTTCGCTGAAATGTTAGGTACATTGAACGATCCAGATCGCGGTTAAGGCGGCTGAGCAAAAGCGCGACAGTCTTTTATCCGCAAGGCGGCCGAATCGAGCCGCCATAGCAGGACGAAGAGAACAGAAGCATAGCCCCGGGAAACCGGGGCCCTTTTTTTGGGGTTCGGACAAGTTCGGGGCGACCTTGCCCCGCAAAGCGTCACGGACGGCCCGGTTCTGGGGAGGTACGATCTTCCGTCTAATGTCGACCGCCCCGACCGCCGAGATGAAGGTGACACGCGAAGACCTGAATACGTGCACCGTGCTGCTTCACGTCGTCTGCTCCCCGAAGCAGGTGGACGAGGGGCTGGGGAAAGCGGCCCGCGGGTTTGCGCAGCGCATCAAAGTCCCCGGGTTCCGTCCCGGCACCGCGCCGCGCTCCGTCATCGAGCGGATGGTCGATCCGAACGATTACCTCAACGCAGCGGTGGACGAGGCGGTGAGGGCTTCCCTCCAGCAGGCGATCGAGGAAAGCGACTTGAAGCCCGACCAGGGCCCGGCCGTCCAGGTGACCAAGTTCGACAAGGACAAGCTGGAACTCGAGTACACGGCCAAGATCCCGTTGCCGCCCGTGGTCGAGCTTGCGGATTACAAGGGCCTTGAGGCGAACCGGCCGAAGGTCGAAGTCACGGAGAAAGAGGTCCAAAGGCAGATCGACGAGCTCCGCCAGCGGAAGGGCAAGGTGGAGGCCGTCACCAGCCGCGGCATCCAAGAGGGCGACAACGCGGTGGTCAACATTCGCATCGGCGATGAGGACAAAGGGCGCAACTTCGTGGTCGTCGCGGGCAAGACTTTCGAGACCCTGGACGCCACGATCATCGGCATGGGGAACGAGGAGATCAAGCACGCCAAGCTCGACTTTCCCGCCAACTTCCAGGAGAAGGACTGGGCCGGGACGAGCCACGACGCAATCGTGACGATCCGCAGCGTCAGCGCCGTCCAGGCGCCCGAGCTCGACGACTCCTTCGCCCAGAGCCTGAAGGCCGACAACGTCGAGGAGCTCCGCGAAAAGATGCGGGAGGGCCTGCTCTCGGCCAAACAGCAGATCAGCCAGGAGATGGTCAATGAGCAGCTGCTCGACCAACTCGTCGAAAAGAGCCAGATTCAAGTGGCCGACAACACCTGGGAGCAGGTCGGCAGCCGTCGCTTGAACGAGATGAACGCGGAGCTCCAGCGCCAAGGCCGGACCTTGGAGGAGCACGCCAAGGCGAACGACTTGACCGTCGAGGAACTCGTCCAGGCCCAGATGAAAGAGGCGAAGCTGCACGTTCTCCGCGCGGTGCTGATCGAGCGGATCTTCCGGGCGGAAGAGATGACGATAAGCCAGCAGGACGTCGACCGCCACTTCCTGCAGATCGCCTCGGAGAACAAGGTGCCGCAGGAACAGCTCCGCCACTTTGCGAAGGAGTACGGGGCGCAGCTTCGCGAGGAGATCGTCTTCAGGGCAATGTACAAGCAGGTGATCGAGTTCTTGAACGAACACGCCAAGATCACGGACGCGCCCGCTTAGGTCGGGCCTTCAGGGAAGACTCCTTTTCCTCTACGGCTGGGCGTTCAGGGTGCCGAAGATTCCACCTGGATGCGGTTTTCGGACGGAGGTCAGTTCATCATGGAAGAGCGGACGGACATCGTTCGCGTGATCAGGGGCATTGTGGAATCGGGGCTCCCGGTCCTTCTCAGCGGCCATCATTTCGGTCGGGAGATCTTGGGCCGCCTCACCCACATCGAGGGCGCCCATCACCGGTTCCGCCCCGATATGAACGAGGAACTGCCGACCGTCCCCCTGCTCACCTCTGCCACCCTGACCGTGAACCTCAACGCAGGGCAGGTCCAGTGGAACGCGCCAGTGCTTTCTAGCCACAACGGGGCTTCGCTCTCGCTGGGCATCCCAGAACGCATCGTCACAGGCCGTTGCCGGGCGTCTTACCGCGTGAGCCCGACCGGGCCGTCCGCGTGCTTGGCGACGGTGGAGCAGGGCGTGAAGGGCGCCGAGGGCCACGTTCTGGACGTCAGCTTTGAGGGAGTCGGGATCCGGCTGCACGGAGCGGTGGCGACGGACTTCGACCAGGGCCAGCCGCTCAAGGTCGTGGTCCGGTTCCAGGATTGCGAGGCCGACATGCTCTGCGGCATTCGTTGGTCGGCGGGCAGCACCCTGGGCCTACAGCTCGTGGACAGCGAAGGCGCGCCCGTCCAGCTCTTCCCCGAGCCTTGGCTGGACATCGTGCGGCGCGTCGCCTATAGCGCCGTCATGTCGCAGCTCGACCGCACGGGTTGAGCCAGGAGCGCACCCGGTGGAATTTCAATCAGTATTTATACCAGCGTCTCCGGACTTCGGTCCAGCCGACAATCAAGGAGTCCCCAGAAGCCGCTTTCGGCGGATCGGGTACTAAGGAAACCAGCGATGAGCACCAAAAGCATGGGAGTTCCGTACGTCATCGAGCAGACTGCGCGTGGAGAGCGTAGCTACGACATCTGGAGCAGGTTGCTCAAAGACCGGATCGTCTTTTTGGGGACGGCGGTCGATGACTACGTGGCGAACCTCATCGTGGCCCAGCTTCTTTTCTTGGAAAAGGAGGACCCCGATAAGGACATCGAGTTCTACATCCACAGTCCGGGAGGCGTCGTGAGCGCCGGGCTTGCCATCTACGACACGATGCAGATGATCAAGCCGGACGTCGCGACCTTCTGCGTGGGCCAAGCGGCCTCTATGGGCGCCGTCCTCCTTGCCGGCGGGAAAAAGGGCAAGCGTTTTGCCTTGAAGAACGCCCGCATCATGATCCACCAGGTTTCGGGCGGCGCCCAAGGCAGCCTCTCGGACATGCAGATCAGCCTCAAAGAGGCCGACCGACTGATGTCGATCTTGGTCGGCATCATGATGGAGGCGACCGGCAAACCGGAAGACCAAGTACGCCGGGATATGGACCGGGATTTCTGGATGAGCGGCGAAGATGCGATGAACTATGGTCTTGTAGATAAAGTTCTGAAGCCGGGCGAGCGATAATAGAGAAAGTAAGGAAGCGGTCAATGGCGAAACCAGACGAGAGACGCGACCGGTGCTGCCTCTGCGGCAAGGCCAAGGAGCAAGTTCCGAAGCTGATCGTCGGCCTCCATGGGGCCGTCTGTTCGGACTGCATCGACCTCTGCAACGACATTCTTCAGAACGAGGGCGGAGCCCCCGGCCGAGAGCCGGCCCGCCGCGATCGTGAAGAAAGGGAGACCCCCCGCCGCCAGGCTGCTGCCGGCACGGGACTCAAGCTTGGCAAGGTGCCGAAGCCGAAGGAAATCGTCGGCTTCCTCGACCAATATGTCATTGGTCAGGACCATGCGAAGCGGGCCCTCTCCGTTGCGGTCTACAACCACTATAAGCGGATCCACGACGTCGACACCGAGGGTGTCGAGCTTCAAAAGTCGAACATCCTGATGGTCGGTCCGACGGGTAGCGGCAAGACGCTGCTGGCCCAGACCTTGGCCCGGATGCTCCACGTGCCGTTCGCCATCGCGGACGCCACCGCCCTCACTGAGGCCGGGTACGTGGGCGAGGACGTCGAGAACATCCTGCTCAAGCTGTTCCAGGCGGCGGAGCAGATGGATTCCCGCAATGCGAAGGAGCTTTGCGAGCGCGGCATCATCTACGTCGACGAGATCGACAAGATCGGCCGCAAGGGCGACAACCCCTCGATCACCCGCGACGTGAGCGGGGAGGGCGTCCAGCAAGCCTTGCTGAAGATCCTGGAAGGGACGCTGGCGAACGTGCCCCCGCAAGGCGGCCGCAAGCACCCCCAGCAGGAGTACCTCCAGCTCGACACCCGCAATATCCTCTTCGTCTGCGGCGGGGCCTTCGAGGGCCTCACCGAGATCATCATGCGCCGCCAGAAGGAGAACGTCATGGGCTTCCGGTCCGAGCCGCAAAGCAAGACCGAGCGGTCGAAGGACGTCCTCCGGGCGCTGAACCCCGAAGACCTCTTGAAGTACGGTCTGATCCCCGAGTTCATCGGGCGTCTCCCCGTTCTGACGACTCTGGACGAGTTGGACGAGGACACCCTCGTGAAGATTCTCACGGAGCCCAAGAACGCGATCCTCAAGCAGTACCAGAAGTTCTTCGAACTTGACGGGGTCAAGCTAGAGATCGAATCGGGCGCGCTCATGGAGATCGCCCAGGAAGCCCTCCGCCGCAAGACCGGCGCCCGGGCCCTCCGCTCGATCATCGAGCAGATCATGCTCGAGGTCATGTACGAAGTTCCGAGCGACGAATCGATCAAGAAGGTGCTCGTGCCGAACGGGGTCATCAGCGGCGGCCGCAAGCCGGTGCTCATGACCGAAGAAATGATCCGACAGGCCAGCTAGGGCCGCTTAGATCCGGCTCACGAGTGGGCAGCAGGGTGGAAACCTTGCTGTCCACCTTTCGTTTTTTACAGTCGAAGTGATACCGGCTGGCAAGAGGCCCGGTTATAAGGGAACCTGATGGCGATGCCAGTTTCCCGTAGGGCGATCCGGTGAATAAAACCTCTGTGCATGGCCGGAACCCCGACCCGGCACAACCTGGCCAAAGGCAATGTATATCCTCAACTGGAACCCTAACGAGCAGCGTATCGAAGCAAGTTTCGGTGGTGTCATCACCGCTGGAGAAGGCGAAGTCTTCTTAGAAGACCTTCGCGACCTCCTGAAGGAGCGACAGGCTACTCGTTTTACCGTCCTTCTCGACCTGGCGACGGCGCGGCAGCTCGACGTCGAAGCCAAGGGGAGCTTCCTGGAAGCTCGCGACGTCTGCCTCTTCGCGGGCGCCGACAGTGTGTACTTTGTCCTTCGCGACGAGATGGAAGCCGCTCGATTGACCGAATCGCGCCTGCAGAGTGTCCTGGAAGGCCGCGAAAGGTACGCCGTCGGGTCACTGGCAGCCTAACGGCCCGGCCGACAGGCTGGGTCTGGAACTGGGCAGACCGAAGTGCCATAATGGAAGTTCGGTCTGCCCGATCGTCTAATGGTAGGACAGCGGTTTCTGGTACCGTCAGTTGGGGTTCGAGTCCCTGTCGGGCAGCCAAACTTCATCGCCCCCAACGTCGCCGCTGGTTGACGCTTCTCACTCCAAGCCGCATGCTCTTGGGCCAAATGCGCTGACGCGCACGGCCACAAGCAGCATATGACTGACCTTGGAGCAAGCGCTCGACTACCGCTGGCCGACGGCCGTTTCTATCAGCTGATGGCCCTGGGGGACAGCCTCACCTCAGGGACCTCGACCACAAGTGGCTGGCGGGGGCCGCTCAAGCGGATCCTCGGCGCCTTGGGGGTGACGAACTGGCGCTTTGTCGGCTCACAGAGCAGCCAACAGGGCTACTTGGGCGACTACGGCCGTGACTGGCAGCACGAGGCCTATGGCGGCGAGACCATCGCCCAGCTGACCTCGCGCGCCGTCACCGCCATCGCCGCCTACAAACCGGACGTGATCGTCGCCCTCATGGGCGCCAACGACAACGACAGCACGGACCCGAACGTCTACAAGGCGCGCTACGACTCCTTCTTCGACGCGGTGTTTGCCCGGTCGAACTGCACGGTGGTCTCGATCCCGCGCACGCAGAGCAAGTCGGGCTCGTCCCTCGCCATGGACGGGGTCGTGGCCGCCGGCCTCTTGGGCTGGCGCCTTTCGGTCCACGCCCAGCGCCAGCAAGCGCGACCGGTGACAGGCTTCGAACCGCACTTCAACCTCCGCGAGCGGTTCACCCAGTACATGTTCCTGGGCGGGGACAACACGCACTTTAACGAGATTGGCTACCACGCGCTGGCCCTCGGGATCGCGGAAGCGCTCGCCGGCCCGTTGCCCGGCCCCGGCTTGCCGGTCGCGCCGGCGCGGGTGACCTCGCTGGCTTCGGACTTGGACGTCGCCGAAGGCGCCCAGGTGGTGAAGGCGGCCGCCGGGGACACGTTCGACGTGACGACCGTCTACGGCAAGACGGTCCGGATCCCGGCCGCCTGGCCGGTCGGCGTCCCGTGGCCTGCGGCTGTGGTCCGACTGCATTCGGCGGACGTCACCGGTTCCGGCGCGATCACCGTGAGCAACTTGGTCGTCAGCACGTATTCCCCCTGCACCAAGTGGTGACCTGAGCGGGTAGAAACGCCGGAATGCGCGTGGCGGGGGCTCTTCGAGACTACGGGGTCGTGGTGGCCCTGGTCGTCTTGGTCATCGTCAACGCGGTGCTGCAACCCGGGCACTTCTTGAGCCCCGAGAACCTGCGAAACCTCCTGAACCAGAACGCCTCCGTCGGCATGATCGCGATCGGCATGACGCTCGTGATCGTCGGCGGGGGCATCGATCTTTCGGTGGGCAGCTTGGCCGCGCTCGCGAGCGTCCTCGGCCTTCACGCCATCAACCGCCTGGTCCCGAATGGGGAAGTGCTGGCGGTCGGGGTCGGGGTCGCGACGGCAGCGCTAGCCGGGGTCGCGGGCGGCGCGATAAACGGGCTTATCGTGAACGTGGGCCGGGTGACGCCCTTCATCGCCACGCTCTGCGGTCTGGTCGGCTACCGCTCGATCGCGCTCGTCCTGGCGGACGGGGGGGAGCTGCGCTCCAGCAGCCAATCGATCCTGCCCGCCCTGGGCCAGGGCGGCCTGCCCGTGCCGTTCTTGCGGGCCTCGTCGGGCAACCCGATCGAGATCACCTGGAACATCATGGTCTTCGTCCTGATCGCGCTTTTCAGCCACTTCCTTTTGGAGCGGACGGTCTTCGGCCGCAATATCGTGGCGGTCGGGGAGAACGAGGAGGCGGCGTACCTTGCGGGTATCGACCCGCGTCGAGTCCGTTTCTGGACGTACGCGCTGCTCGGGTTGTTCGTCGGGATCGCGGGCATCGGGCTGACGGGCCGAATGAACTCCGTCTCCTCCTCCCAGATGGGCGTGCTCTATGAGCTCGACGCGATCGCAGCGGTGGCAATCGGCGGCACGAGCATCGCGGGCGGCCAGGGCCGTGTCTGGGGCACTGTGGCCGGCATCCTCATCCTCGGCATCATTTCGAACATGCTGGTCGGGCTCGGGGTTTCGCCCTACTGGCAGGGCCTTGTGAAGGGCGGCATCATCCTCCTCGCCGTTCTCATCCAGCGACGCACGGCCTAAGTTGGTGCCATGATTCGAAGACGCGCCATGTGGAGAACGCTATTCGCCACCGCAACCGCGACTTTTTCGCTGCTCGCCCTTTCGGGCTGCGGCACTGACGCCTCCGCCGGCCAAAGCACGCCGATGAACTCCCAGAACGAGGGAGGCGCGCCCCCCGCACCCGGAAAGAAGATTCGCATCGGGGTCTCGATCCCGAACGCGACCCACGGCTGGACGGCCGGAGTGATCTATTGGGTCGACCAGGCGAAGAAGGCCTATCCCGATGTGGAGTGGACGGTCGTCCCGGCGGACAAGCCGGAGAAGCAGATCTCCGACATCGAAACTTTGCTGACTAAGGGGGTCGACGGCATGGTGATCCTCGCGACCGAGAGCGCCCCCCTCACCCCCGTCGCGAAGAAGGTGAAGGAGGCCGGCGTCTACCTGGTGAACGTGGACCGCGGGTTCTTGGAACCGGTGGCGGACGTCTTCCTGGAGGGCGACAACGCCGCCTTCGGCCGCAAGGCCGGCGAGTTCATCGGCCAGAAGCTGAACGGGCAAGGAAAGATCATCGTCCTGGAGGGCATGCCGAGCACGGTCAACACGGCCCGGAACGGGGCCTTCCGCGAGGCTTTGAAGGCCTTCCCAGGCGTGCAGATCCTCGACTCGCAACCTGGCGAATGGAACCGGCAGAAGTCTTACGAGACCCTGCAAACCTTGCTGACCAAGCACTCGCAGGTGGACGCCGTCTGGGCGGCTGACGACGACATGGCCCTAGGCGCCGAGCAGGCCCTGAAGGAAGCGGGCCGCAGCAACGTTTGGATCGTCGGCGGCGGTGGCATGAAAGATGTTGTGAAGAGGGTGATGGACAACGACAAGGTGATGCCGGCGACGGTTACCTATCCGCCCTCGATGGTCGCGACAGGCATGTTCATCTGTGCGAGCGCCCTGCGGGCGGGCCCGGCCCAGGTTCGGCCGTATGTCCCCCGCCACCTCCTCATCGACGTCCAACTGGTAACGCCGGAGAACGCGAAGGAGTTCTACTTCCCCGACTCGGTCTATTGATGCGCAAGCGCGGCTTCACCCTTATCGAGCTCCTGGTCGTTATCGCGATCATCGCGATCCTGGCCGCCATCCTTTTCCCGGTCTTTGCCCGGGCGAAGGAGGCGGCCAAGGCGACGACCTGTGGCTCGAACCTGCGGCAGATGGGGATCGGCTTCCAGATGTACATGTCCGACTCCGACGACACCTACCCCCTGGCCGCATATTCGACCGACACGGGGTTCTTGCTCTGGCACGACCTTGTCGACCCTTACGTGAAGAACAAGGACGTCTGGCTTTGCCCGACGAGCACGGTGAAGACGAAGGACGCGAACGGGACGCCGACCTCGCACTTCGGCTACAACGTCCTCTATCTGACCAACATCGAGATGGACTTCTCTAACGCCGACGGGCACATTGCGGTGCCTGCCTCGGCGGTGGAATCGCCGAGCCTCACGGTCGTGCTCTCGACCGCCCGCGCGAGCAAGACCAAGAGCTGGTGCGGGGACGACGGCAAGCTCCTGCTACCGCCGAGCAAGCCGGACGCCGATTGCTGGGGGCGCCCCGACCCGAACGCGGTGGAGCACGCCGTCATCGAATGGGCCGACACCCACATCTCGCGGAAGAAGATGTCGGCCTTCTATGAGAACCAGGCCCCTAAAGACCGGTTCTTCGACTTGCTGGACAACTAACGCGCGAATCAGAAGTTCGCGCCTTCGTCGATCCATTTCGCGATGAGCGCGATGTCGGCGTCGCTCAGCGGTGCAGACCGCTTCGGCATGCGTTGCTTTCCACCTTCGCCCTTGATCCGCATCACCAAGAGGCTCTCCTTGGACTTGCCCGGCACAAAGAGCTTGCCAGAACGGCCGCCCTTCTTGATGGAACCCGTGCTGTCGAGGGCGAGCCCCCCGTCCGCGTCGTTCGCGGAGTGGCAACGGTAGCAGTTCTTTGCGAGGATCGGCTTGACCTGGGTGGAGAAGTTGACTTTAGGCTCCGAAGGCTCAAGGGCGGGAGCTTTGGCCATGAGGCCGAGGGCGAGGACGGCGAGGCTGGCTGTAACAAGCGCGGGGCGCATACCGCTATTAAGTATGCCTATCGGAGCGGTTTGGTCACCCGAAAGTGGGAGGGGGGACGAAAAAAACTCGGCTCCCCCTCGGCGATTCTGCCTAAAGGGGGAGCCGCTACCCGCCGTCAGAGGCGCTTGATGCGCAGGTTGCGATAGGCGACCGGGTCGCCATGGTCCTGCAGGACGATATGGCCCGCGCGGTTCTTTGCGAAGTCCGGCATCGAACCGAACTTGCTCGCCTTCACTTTGGCTTCCCAGTCCGGCGCGGCGGTGTCGTATTCCAGCACCTTGACGCCGTTGAGCCAGTGTTCGACCTTTCCTCCGCGCGCCACGATCCGGCCCTCGTTCCAAACGCCCGCCGGCCGCACGACCTTCTTGCCTCGCGCGACCAGGCCGTAGAGCGAGGCTGCGCTGGTCAGGGGATCCTTGCCGTCCGCGTGTTTGGCGTCGTCCAGCACTTGGTATTCGGGTCCGGTCTCCCAGGGGTACGGCTTGTCCTCGGAAACCCGATAGATCACGCCGCTGTTGCCCCCGCTCGTCACCCGCCAATCGAAGCGGAAGTCGAAGTCGCCGAACGACTCCTTTGTGGCGAGGTCGCCGCCGGGCAGGCCCGGGGTGAACGTCACCGCTCCGTCGAGAGCGGCCCATGCGACGGGGGTCTCCTTGTTGCCATAGCCGCGCCAGCCGTCGAGGCTCTCGCCGTTGAAGAGCGAGACAAAGCCGGCCGACCTCTCATTCTTCGTGAGGGCGTTGACGCTCGGCCGTGCGTCCGACCCGATCGAGGCTGTGACGACCTTGCCCTTCGGGATGCGGTTCATCGTGTACCAGGCTTCGGTGGACCAGAGGCTGCGCCCCGACTGGCTCGGCAGGGAGCTGTCGAGCCGAACGTGGACGACGTAGCCGGGCTTGATCCCCGCCACCACGAGGCGGGCGCTGCGACGGTCCTGGCTCACCTGGACGCCCTTGACTTCGAGCTGGGCGAGGCCCATCTTCGGGCCGCCATAGGTCGCGGTCGGCTTGTAGTACCACTGCTCGACTCGGTAGGTCGCAGGATCTTGGCCCGCGCCTGCGGCGAGCGGCTCCGTGAATTCGATCTCCAGACCGTTCGTCATCGCGCGGACGGCTAGCATCTCAAACGTGGGTGCGCCGGTGTACTTCCAGCGCTGCAGGCCGTAAAGAAGCTTGCCTTCCTGGCCCCAGTTGCCGGTCGAACCGACTCCGCCGATGTAGAGCGCGCCGTCCGGCCCCCAAGCGATGCGGTTGACGCCCGCCTCCAACCCCTGGGTCATGCGGAAGACGCATCCCTGGAGCTGGCCGTCCACGTTCTCGACAAAGACGCGCTTGAGGCCGCCGTGGGTGACATCGCCGTGGATCATCTGGCCTCGATAGGGGCCGTCGTTCAGCGGCGCAGGCTGGCTGGGGGAGTTGCCGATCTCGCCTTGCGGGAGCCAGACGACCGGCGGAGTCTCGGGTGTGTTCGCCTTCGCCACCGGCTCGACCGAGCGGTTGCCGTAGAACGCGCCTTGCTTCACGAAGACCAGCTTGGAACTGGGCAGCCAGTCGCCCTGGTTGTCCGTGACGTAGACGCCGTTGAACGAGCCCATGCCGATGCCGTTCGGAGTCCGGAGACCGGCCGCGACGAACTGGAACGCGCCCGTCTTGTCGTTGATCTTCACCACGCGTCCCCTGTCGTGCTCTTGGGGCTGGGTGCTGCGGCCACCCGGGTTGATCGCGGTGGCGAGCGTGGCCCAGAAGTGGTGGTCGTGGTGGACGAGTCCGAAGGCGAACTCATGGAAGTTCGCAGTGACGCCCCAACCATTGGCGAGGGCGTAGTACTGGTCGATGGCGCCGTCGCCGTCGGTGTCGACGAGCTTGGTCAGCTCCTGTTTTTGTAGGACGTAGATCGCGCCGTTTACGACCTTGAGGCCGAGGGGTTCGGCGAGGCCGGCCGCGATCCGTTTGACCTTGATCTTCGCGGGGTCGCCGCTCTGATAGTTGCTCACGACGTAGACGCCGCCGTCCGGCTCCCACGCGCAGACCACCATGCGGCCGTCCGGCAGAAAGTCAATGCCGCCGACCTTCACGTGCCAGGCGTCGGGGCGAGCTTGGGTGAGCTTGTAGGACGGGTGGACGCCTTCGAGCGGACGACCGTCGCCCGGCTTCGACCAGTCGATCGTGCCGAGCACCATCTTGTCCCCCGGGCTGGTGACGTGGACCTCGCCCCTCTGGGTCTCCAGGGCCTCGGTCGGCACGACCGAGAACTCCTTGTCGCCAGGCTTCCTCCACTCCAGCTTGAGGGTGGCGCCCCCTTCGTTCTCAAAGTGGTGGATGGCGATGGGGTGCGATCCGGCGCTGAGGGTGGCTTCGCCGACCGCGCCCTCGGCTCCGTGGAGCCCATCGTGGTCGACCACCAGCTTGCCCCCGATGTAAAGGGTCGAGCCGTCGTCCGACGTCAGTTGGAACTCGTACTTGCCCGAGCTCGGAATCTTGATGAACCCAGACAGCTCGCAGTAGAACTTGTCCTCGGAGGAGGCGCCGAAACTTTCCGTCCCTTCGAAGTCCACCTGCGGGACGGTCCGCGAGACGTTGGGGGTCTGGTTTGGCACCAAGCGAGGGAGCTGCGACATGCTCTTGTTCACCTGGTAGATGCGCATCGCGAGACCGGGCTCGCGGGGCTGCTGCTCCTGTTGCGCAGACGCCCCGCCCTCGATCCCGGGGTTGACCGAGGCGCGGTACGCCATCTGCGGGTTGAAGTAGGTCGTGACGTAGGCGAGCCCGTCCTTGGAAAAGGTCGCGGTCACGGGCTCGTCCTTCGAAAGGGTCGCGCCCGAGACCACGGTCTCCGCTTCCTTCGCGCCCGGGATCACCACGCCAAGCTTGAATCCGGTGGGCAAGCCGGTGACGCGGAACCGCCGCTCGAGGCCCGGCTTACCGTTCTTCGTGACGAACTCAGGGCCGTCGGAGACCTTCACGGTCCGGCCGGGTCCGAGGTCGATCTCGTAGTCCAGGTGGACATGGCCGTTTACAAACCGGTAGCCGCGGAACCGCGGATGGACGGTGTGGCCCTTGCCTTGGGCCGAGTACGTCCAAGCGGGCATGCCGGGGTCCCATTCCGCATAGGCGGAGCCTTCGCTGGTCGGTTGGGGGCCGTGGACGGTCGTGTAGACCGCGCCGTCGAATTTGACCCCGCCCTTCCAAGCCTTGTAGAGGCCGCAGTTGGTCGCGTCGTAGGCGACCCATAGGTCGTCGCTGAGGCCGATCGTGACCATGCGCGCGTGCTTGTCCAGCACCGAGCGGAAGACCCAGATGTCGCGAGGGCGCATTTTGCCTGCGCGCAACGGGTCCGTCGCGATCGTGGAGTAACCGACGTCTTTTGCCGCGGGGGCAGGAGTTTGCCCGACGCACGCAGCGTAAAGGGCGAGTGAGAGCATCGCCCCGAATTCTCCCATACCGGTGACGGAATATGTTGCCTATCGGCGCGCAAAGAACGGGCGGCGGTCGCTGTGCCGAACCTCCAGCACGGACTCGCCGGTCGTGACAAAAATGCGCGAGTCCTCGTCACGGTCGACGTTGAACCCTCCCGTGAAGGGGCCGAAGGCGGGCAGGACCAGGCACCCGCCGACCTGCCAAAAACAGGGCAGCCGGTGCGAGACCCCTCCCTGCTCGAGCCGAAAACAGGGATGGACGTGGCCCGCGAGGGCGAGCGCCTCCCGGGATGGGCAGTCGTCCGGGCGGTGGAAGAGCAGGAACGGGCCGAACTGGCTCCCGGCAGGCACGATCTCGAGCGCCAGGCTTTGGGCCAGCGCGTGGAACCGGCGATCGTGGTTCCCGGGCACAAGCCAAAACTCGAGGTCGCGGCGCGCAGCCCGCCAGGCTTCGAAGGGCCGAGCGGTCGCCTCCGCATGGACCCGCTCGTCGTGCCAAAGGTCGCCGAGCACCACGACCCGATCCGCGCTCAATCGGTCGACCAGCGCGCCGATCCGCTCCAGCCCTTCTTCAGTCGGCCCCTCGGGCACGGGGCACCCACCTTCGCGAAACGTGACCGTCTTGCCAAGGTGGACGTCCGCGACGAAGAGCGTCGCCTCAGACGCCCAGAACGCGCCCCCTTCCGGGCACAGCCAGAGGCCCTGCTCGATCTGAAGGTCGCTCACCCGGCCGCCTGCTCCAAGGCTTCTACCATCCTGCGGATTCTATCGTCCATGGACTCGCTGCCGATGGTCTCGCGCAGGCGGTCCACCAAGATCGGGAACGCGAAGGGCGTGGGCCGGGGCGGCTCCGTCCGCACGATGCGTGCCTTCGCGAGCCGTCGAAGGCAGTCGGCCATGCGCGACTCTTCCAGATTTTTCTCCAAGACTTCGTTGCGCGCTTGGCGCAGGAGCGGGTGCCGAGGGTCGTACTTCTCGAAGACGTCGTAGAGCAGGCCGCTGGAAACCTGCAGCTGGCGCACGGACTTCTGCTTTCCCGGCGTGGACTGGAGCACAAGTCCGCTGACCCGCGCGATCTCGCGGAACTGCCGCCGCGCCATCTCGCTGGAGTTCAGGCTCGCCAGTGCGTCCTCGGCCAGGTTGCGGATCGCGAAGAGGCCGTCCTCGACCGCCGCAAAAAAGTCCACCGGCCATGGGGCGAGCATCTCGAACCCGTAGTCGTTGCAGGCGAGGGAGAAGGTGGTGGAGCGGTCGCGCGACATGCGGTAGGCGAAGAGCGCGGCCAGCCCCTCGTGGACGAGCCGCCCCTCGAAAGGGAAGACAAAAGTGTGGCAACCCTCGCGTGTCTGCACCTGCTCGACAAGCAGTTCGTTCATGCCGGGGATCGCGGACCACTTCGACTGCAGTTCCAGCATCGGCCGCCCGAGGGCCATTTCGGGCCCGGCGTAAGTGCCGTCCTTCGCGTCCTGCAAGATCTCGCGGGCAGACTGGGCGAGCTCGGAAGAAAGCGGCAACCGTCCCCCCGCCCATCGCGGCACGACTCCTTTTGTGGACTTTGCCCGCCGAACCAAGCACGTCATATCCCGCACGGCCACAAACTCCAGCGCGCGGCCCGCGAAGACAAACCTGTCCCCTTTGCGTAACCTTGAGACGAACGCCTCCTCGACGCTCCCGAGCCGCCCTCCGCCGACGAACTGCACGTTCATCGCGGCGTCGCTCACGATCGTGCCGATGTTCATGCGGTGGCGCTGCGCGATCCGCCGGTTCTCGACCGTGTAGAAGCCGTCTTCCTCGTGGACCTTGCGGTAATCGGGATAGGCGGCGAGGGTCGGCCCACCGCGCGTCACGAACGCCAGCGCCCACTCCCAGTCCTCGCGGGCAAGCTGGGCATAGGCGGCCGTGGACCGCACCTCTTCAAAGAGGTCGTCGCCGTCGAACCCGCCGCCGATGGCGACGGTCACCAGGTGCTGCGCCAGCACGTCGAGCGGCTCCCGGTGATAGGCGCGCTTTTCGATACGGTTTTGGGCCGCGGCGACGCGGACCGCCGCGACGTCGATGAGCTCCATGGCGTGGGTCGGGACGCAGGTGACGCGGCTTGCCGCCCCCGGCTGGTGCCCGCTGCGCCCAGCGCGCTGGAGAAGGCGGGCCACACCCTTCGGGCTACCCACCTGGAAGACACGCTCCACCGGGCTGAAGTCGACCCCGAGGTCGAGGCTGCTCGTGGCGACGACGGCGCGCAGCGCCCCATCCTTCAGGCCCTGTTCCACCGCGCGCCGCTCCTCCAGGTCGAGCGAGCCGTGGTGGAGACCGACGACCTCCTCCCACTCCGGCCTGAAGGCGAGGATCGCGCCATACCAAATCTCCGCTTGGGCGCGGGTGTTGGTGAAGACGAGCGAGCTCGGCGAGTGGTCCAGTTCGTGGACGACCCGCTCTATCATCCGCTGCCCCATATGCCCCGCCCAAGGGAACCGTTCGACCGACTCTGGGAGGAGGGAATCGACCGTAACTCGCTTCGCGGTCTCACCTTGGACGAGCGCAAAGGGCTCGCCAGGGTGCAGGACCTTGGCTGCCTCTTCGGTGTTCCCGAGGGTCGCGGAGAGGCCCCAGACGCGCAGGCCCCTGTTCCAGCGTCGGAGCCGCGCCAGGGCTAGTTCGGTCTGGACCCCCCGCTTGGTGCCGAGAAGCTCGTGCCACTCATCGATAACGACGAGCCGCAAGTGCCCGAGCAGGTCGCGGCCGTCTTTGGCGGCCAGCAACAGGGAGAGCGATTCAGGTGTGGTGACGAGTGCGTTCGGCGGGTTGCGGGTCTGTCGTTGCTTGGCGGTCGGGCTTGTGTCGCCGGTGCGCGCCTCGATCCGCCACTGGGCGAGGCCGAGCCCATCCAGCGGCTCTTGGAGGGCGGCAAGGGTGTCTGCGGCGAGGGCTCGGAGGGGCGTCAGCCACAGAGCGACGGGACCCCGCGCGGGTTCCCGCCCGGCCGCCTCCTCGGCGAGAATCCCCATCCAGACGCCGAGCGTCTTCCCGGAGCCCGTGCTGGAATGCAGCAGTCCGCTCGCGCCCGCCAGATAGGCCTGCCACACTTCGCGCTGAAACGGGGCGGGCGTCCAGCCCCTGCGCGCGAACCAGTCTTCGATGCGGTCGAGAGGTTGGTTCACTGCGCCTTCTGCTCGACCAGCCTTCTCACCGTCTCGACGGTATCGGCGTCCTGAGGTTTCTTATCCTTTCGCCAGCGATTGATGCGGGGAAAGCGCACGGCGAGGCCGCTCTTATGGCGTTTTGAAACCTGCACTCCTTCGAAGGCGAGCTCGAAGACGAGCTCGGGCCTTACGCTTCGGACGGGGCCGAACTTTTCCTGTGTGTTCTTGCGGACGAACGCGTCCACTTCGCGAATCTCTTTATCGTCGAGTCCGGAATAGGCTTTGGCGAAGGGGACGAGGTTCTCCCCGTCCCAAATCGCAAACGTGTAATCGGTGTAAAGGCTCGCCCTCTTACCGTTCCCGCGCTGGGCGGTGACGAGGACGGCGTCGACGACAAAGGGGTCCACTTTCCACTTCCACCAGACCCCGGTCTTGCGCCCGGTGGTGTAAGGCGCCATCCTGGACTTTATCATCAACCCCTCCGCTCCCCGGGTGCCCGCGGCCTCGCGGACGGCAGCAAGCTCCCCCGATCCCTTCACTTCGATCGACGGGGAAAGGCGCAGGCCTTCGTGGTTGATAGCGGTGATCATCACCTCCAACTCTTGGCGCCGAAACTCTGTGGGCTTCTCGCGGATATCCACCGAGTTCAATTCAAGCAAGTCGAATGCAAGGAGCGAGCAGGGAACTTCGCTAAGAAGTTTCTTTCCGGGCGATTTACGCCCTAATCGACGCTGAAGGTCTTGGAACGGACGCGGTCTGCCTTCTGACCACACCAAGATCTCGCCGTCTATGACGGTCCCGTCTGGAAGCCAACTCCCGATCTCCACAATGTCTGGAAAGGTCTCGATCAGGACCTCCTCACCTCGCGACCACAAGAAGGTCTGCCCCTCCCGCCGAATGAGTTGGCAGCGGATGCCGTCCCACTTCCACTCCACAAGCCAGTCGGCCAAGTCCCGAAGGTCCGACTCCGGGGCGGTCAAGGCATGGGCCAGGCAGAAGGGGTAGGGGCGGCTCACGTCTGCGCGGCCATCGTCCGCCGCCGCCAAGGCGCGGAAGAACTCGGGGGTGGGGGCCCATTCGCCCATGAGGCGATGGGAGAGGACGGTCCTCGCCACTCCGGTCGCTTCTGAGAGACCCCGGACCACGAGTTCTTGCGAGACGCCGACCCGGAAGGACCCGGTCACAAGCTTATTGAAGAGGAACCGGCCGGTTCCTGAGAGGCTGTACCAGGAGTCGAGCAGGGACGCGCGCCGGTCTGCTTCGTCGAGGTCGCGCAAGCGTCGCACACGGCTCTCGACCCACCAGGCGAGCCCATGGTCGGATCCGGTCGCTTCCTTCGTCGGAACGACCTTGCTCATTGTCTCCGCCATGTCCGCGACCGCGTCGTAGCACTCCTGGAACAGCCAGTCCGGCAGCCGCGCCTCCTCCTGCGCCCACGTCCGGAGGAGCGTCCGGTTGACGGGACTCGGCAGCCTTCGGCCCGATAGGAAGAAGACCGCCCAGGCGGCGTCCTCGGGCGGGGCTTCGCGGAAGTATTCGGCCAGGGCACGGACTTTCTCGGTGGTGCGCGTGGTCGAGTCCAATCGCTCGAAGAGCCGGGCGAAGGCCCTCACTCGGCGTCCTCCTCTTCCTCGCCGAACTGGGTCTCGAGCGGCCTCGCGTCGCGCCCGGTCTCGCAGAGGTAACGCGCGACCTGGTGGGCGTAGCCGTGGGTGGTCCACACCGTCTCCGCCCCCGTTTCACGAATCGCGGCGAGCAAAGACCCCCAATCCACGTGGTCGCTCAGAACGAAGCCCTGGTCCACAGAGCGGCGACGCCGAACGCCGCGGATCGCCATCCAGCCGCTCGCGAAGGCCGTGGAGACGTCGCCGAACTTGCGGGTCCAAGGCGTGCCGACCGCGCTCGGTGGGGCCACCACGAGAGCCCCCGACCACTCTTTGCCCTTTTCCGCCTCGGCCACGGGGAGCCACTCGGGCAGGGCGACTCCCGCCGCCGCACAGGCCCGGTTCATATTCGCCACCGCCCCGTGCACGTAGATCGGGCCGATGCCGGGGTCGACCCCGGCCAACAGTCGCTGGGCTTTGCCGAGCGAGTATCCGCTGAGCAGGGAAGTGCGCCCGGCGGCCGCGTTCTCTTGCCACCAGCGATTGATCTGGCCGAAAACGTCCTCTTGCCGGGGCCACTGGTAGATGGGCAGGCCGAAGGTGGTCTCGGTCACGAAGCCGTGGCACTTCACCGGTCCCCAAGGTTCGCACGTCTGGTCGGGCTCGCACTTATAGTCGCCGCTGACGACCCAAACCTCGCCGCGCACTTCGACCCGCACTTGGGCGGAGCCGACGATGTGGCCGGCGGGGTGGAGCGAGACGCTCGCGCCGCCGATGCCCAAGGATTCGCCATAGGGAAGGGCGGTCGCACTTGGCTCGTCGCCCAGCCGCGCCCTGAGCAAGGGCAAGGTTTTTTCGCTGCAAAGGTAACTGCCCATGCCCCAGCGCATGTGGTCCGAGTGGGCGTGGGTGACGATGGCGCGCGCGACAGGACGCCAAGGGTCGATGTAGAAGTCGCCCGCCGGGCAGTAGAGACCCTCCGGTCTAAGTTGCAGGACGGGGCCGGACACTATGAATGTCTACGTTTTTCTGGGCTTCGTGTCGCGAGAGGGTCCTCGCGGTTTGGCGCGCGGAGGGACCGGCACCGCCCCGGGGGCCGCGGCCCTGGGGCCATGGTCAAAAGCGAAATCGTCGAAGGGGTGGGGGAGCCCTTCCAGCGGGCGGTAGTTCACGCTAAGCGCGGCGAGGCGCGGCAGGTTGTGGTTCAGCCGCTCCAAGAAGTCGTCGAAGTTCCGGCGACTGGGGTCGGACCAGGCCACCTCGGCCAGCGAGCAAAGGCGCGGGAACGCCATGTACTCCACGTGGCTCGGGCTCACCATGTATTCAGACCAGAGTTGGGCCTGGACGCCGAGGACCCGCTTACCTTGCGCCTTGGTCAGCTCGCGCGGAACGGGTTCCATTTCGTATGACTTGGCCAGCGAGGTGAACCCGCCGATGGCGAGCGGCTCTCCCGAAGAGGGCTCCGCTTGGTAGTAGTCGAAATAGGTGTGGCTGGTCGGGGCCATCACGACGTCGTGGCCGGCCTTGGCGGCGGCGACGCCCTTGGGAATTCCGCGCCACGCCATCACGGTCACGCCCGGGGGAAGGCCGCCTTCGGCGATTTCGTCCCAACCGATCAGGCGCCGGCCCCGTGCGGTGAGCCACGTGTTCATCTGTCCGATGAACCAGCTTTGGAGCGCGTCCTCGTCCTTCAGGCCGAGCGCTCGCATCTTGGACTGCGCCGCTGGGCTCGCCTTCCATTGCGCCTTCGGCGCCTCGTCGCCGCCGATATGGATGAACTCGCTGGGGAAGACCGCGACCACCTCTTCCAGCACGCCCTGGAGGAACTCGATGGTCGAGTCCTCGACGTTGAAAATGTTCTCGGAGACGCCCCATTCGCGCTTGACTTCCAGCCGCGTGTCGATATTGCCGAGGGACGGATACGCTGCTATGGCTGCTGACGCGTGCCCCGGCATTTCGATCTCGGGGACGACGGTCACGAAGCGCTGCTTGGCATACGCCACGATTTCGCGGAGGTCTTCCTGGGTGTAGAAGCCGCCGTGGGGCTTGCCGTCGTAGACGGGCGTGTTCCGCGCCACCACCGTCTCCCGCCTCCAACCACCGACCACGGTGAGCCGAGGATAGCGCTTGATCTCCATGCGCCACCCCTGGTCGTCCGTCAGGTGCAGGTGCAGGGTGTTCAGCTTGTGCAAGGCGATCAGGTCGATGAACTTGAGGATCCAGTCCTTGGGCAGGAAGTGGCGGACGGGGTCGAGCATCACGCCCCTCCATTTGAACCGGGGCTCGTCCTCGATGCGCACGCATGGCACTTTCCAGGGGCCCTTCCCGATCGGAGCACTCCGGAAGGTGTCGCTCGGCAACATCTGGCGCAGCGACTGGACGCCGTAGAACGCGCCCGCCGCCGACTTCGCCTGGATCTCGATGAGGTCCGGGGTCACGCTGAGGCGGTACCCCTCGTCCGAGAGCCACGTCAGCTTCGGGTTGTATGAGATGACGACCGCGTTTTTCGTCGCGGAGCTCGCGGCCTTGAGCGGGAAGTCTGTGGCTGGCGAGAGGGACTCGCGCAAGCGGTCGGCGATGGGGTCGAGGTCGCCGTGGGCGACGATCTTGGTCGCCTCGTCGAACGTGAAGGCCCCCGCTTCGGGGGTCACGCTCAGGGGCACGGGGATGATCGCCGGCATGGCAAGGGCAAGGGCGGTAACTGCGGCAAGCATCCGTGCTTAGGGCTCCGAAGGGGCGGGTCCGAACCAGTCTGGCCGCCCGGCGACGTTGAAGTCAACCGGGCAGCCAAACCGGCCTAGTCGTCAGCCGACCGAGACGAGGTCTCGCGCGCCGACGGCGGCGAAGGCGTTTTGCCGCATCAGGTCGTTCGCGGTGAGGTAGCTCCCGAATTCGACGCACTGGTCGAACCGGGTCTTGCCAAGCCGCTCGATGAGTCGTTCGCGGGCTGCCGCCATTTGTCGGCCACCGATACCGTGCTGCCTGTTGCGCGATCGCGGCGCCTTCGCCTTGAGGTACCCCATGATCATGGAGGCGGCCTCGGGATTGCCGAGCTTCTCCTCGGCGAGGGCGAAGACCTCGTAGGCGTCGGCAAGGACCTCGGCCTTCGAAGGTTTGCGCTCGCAGGCGGCGCGGATCAGCCGGATCGCCTCTTCTGGGTTGCCGTACTCGGCCTCGACCCTTCCGAGCACGATCAGGGCGATCTGCTTCTTCACCGAGAGGCCCGCATCGTCAGCGACCTGGATCGCCTGGCGCAGGAAGTTCCGGCTGAGCTCCGTCTTCTCCTGCCATCCGGCGAGCGCGCCAAGGTTCGTCAGCGCGGCCGTCCGACCGTCATCGTCGTTGTCCTCCTCGGCTGTCTCGATCACGCGCTTATAAGCGGCTTCCGCCTCTTCCCACTGCTCGGTCTCCACCAGGTCGTTGCCCCGGCGGCGCCAGATAAGGCGCTCCAGTTGGCGCTGACCGTTGCTCTGCGCGAGCTTTTGGGCCTCGTCCAGGTATTCCGCGCCGCGATCGAAGTCGCGCTCAGAATGGGTGACATAGCTTGCCCAGACGAGCAGCCGCGCCAGCACGTTTTCGTCCTTATTGGTCCGCGCCGCCGCGATCGCCTTCTCCAGCAGCCTCTCGGCTTCGGCCACGTCGCCATCGAACCAAGCCGCCAGGCCAAGGCTGCCCTGGACCCAGGGGTAGTGCTTCGAATCCTGGGGCACGCCGTGCAGGCAAGACCGTAGCCAGGCCTGGACCTTCGAAAGGCCGTCCGCCTCGGTCCAGACGTCTGCCAGGCCGACCGTGAGCCTGAGGGCCTCGTCGTAGCGGTCGTGCGCCAAGAACCAGTCGGCTGCCTCGGCCATGTTCGCCCAATCCTCGGCGCATAGGGCGATCCAGGTGCTCTGTTCGAGCTTCTTGGAGAGCGGCGTGTTCCTTTCCGCGAACGCGAGGTAGTACTCGGCGTGGCGCTTTGCAGCGTCTTCCGACGCACCATCCCCGTCCTGGCTCGCGTAGTTGAGCACGGTCTGCATGGCGGTGAACCGCGAAGGCCGGTTGTCGCGCGTGTGCTCGATGATGAGGCCGTGGTCCACGAGGGTCTGCAGGGACTGCAGGGCGTTGCCGTCAGGCTCCACCGCGTCGAGGGCCTCGTGGGTCCAGCCGCCGCGGAAGACTCGCACTTTCGCGAGCGCCTTGCGGTCCGCCTCCTCGACAAGTTGGAGGCTCTCAGAGACCACGTCGTGGACGGAGCGGTGCCGGGCGCGGACGTCGCGCCGTCGGCTCTGGAGGAGTTCGTCGGTCTCGTCCAGGCTCTCCAGCATCTGTTGCACCGTGAGGCTGCGGATCCAAGCCGCCGCAAGCTCCAGGGCCATGGGATAGCCTTCGAGGCGCTGGGCCAGCTCGCCGAGTTGCTCGGAGGTCCGGCGCGTCGCGCCGAAATCGGGCTTGATGGCGGAGGCGCGCTGGGTGAAGAGGGCCACGCTGGGGTTGGACTTGACGTCTTCGAACGGGCCGTCGCTGCGGTCGGGGACGCGGAGCGGGCCGAGGGGGACGACGCTCTCTTGCGGCAGGTAGAGCGGGCGTCTATTTGTAACCAGGAAGCGAACGTTGGGAGTCGCCTCCATGAATTCGACCAGCTCGTCGACCTCCTCCGGCCCGAGCGTGCCGAGCACGTCCAGCATGATCACAAGGCCGCCCATGTCCATCGACTCTCGCTGGAGCCTCTCGACCGTCCGGTTCGCGGCGTCGAAGTTACTCAGCCCCGCGTTGAGGACGGACCGTACGAGTTCGCCCTTGCCGGAGCCGGGCTGGTAGCTGGCCGAGGCGCAGGCGCAGCACGAGAGCTCGCACAAGCCGTGCATGGCTTCGAGCGCGAGGCGCGTCTTGCCGATGCCCCCGATGCCCACGATCGTGACGAGGCGGGGTCCGCCTTCCGCCATGAGCGCGGACAAGCGGGCCATTTCGACGTCGCGTCCGATGATCTGGTTCGGCTTTGCCGGGATCAGGCAGCTGAGCGGGCTGGGCGAAAGGGCCGGTACAGAACCGTTGGAGGTCTCCGGGGCGTTCGTGAAGCGGGCCTCGGTCGGCTGCGAGCCGCCGTCGCGGACGGCTTGCAGGACGCGTTTGGCCACTGCGTCTTTCGCGTTGATCCGGGCGAGTTTGTTGGCCCAGTCGGCGGCCATCGCGGGGCGCCCCATCTCCAGGTAGGCATCGCTCAGGTCGCGGAGGACTTGGACATAGACGTCGGCGAGCCGTCGCCGTTCCCCTTCCACCCACGATTCGTTGAAGCCGGCGAGGAACTCGCCTTTATAGACCTCGGCCGCGAATTCTAGGTTTGTGACGCGCTCGTTGAACGAAGACGCGAGGGCCGCGCTCTTGACGGCGTTCTCGAACTCTTCGACGTCGGTCGAGAAGATCTGAGGGTTCAGGCCGAGGTGGTGGTGGTCACTGACGAAAACTCGCTGCCCCTCCATTCCGGGGTGTTCGAGCTGCCGGCGGAGCGACGAGACGGCCTGGTTCAGGCGGTTGCGGATTGCGGCGGGCTCCCCGGTGGGCCAAATCAGGTTGGCGACCTGGTCTCGGGGCAGCGACCTGTCCTTGCTCAAGCAAAGCCTTGCGAACAAGGCCCCCGTTTTTTGAGTTTGGAACCGGGAAACGACGTGGTCGTTCTGCTTGGCGCGCAACCCGCCAAGCATCTCGACCCTCCATGGTAGAAGCATTGTTATGATTTTGCCTTGAGGCTGAGTTGTTTTGCCAAGGTCGTTAGGTCTAATGACGCGAGAATTACCGACCCATGGCAAACTCGCTTCTTGCTTTATCGTCCGCCCAAACCGCTCAGGGAAACGCCTTCGATGAAGTATCGCTGGGCGAACGCGAAAAGTGCGAGCACCGGCATCATCGCCATCGTCACGAAAGCCATCAGCAGCCCAGGTTCACCGTTACGCTCCCCGTTGAACATCTGGACGGCATAGGCTACCGGAATCAGTTCGGGGGTATTGACGTAAATGAGCGGCCCCATAAAATTGTTCCAAGTCCCAATGAATGTCCAGATGACGACGACGACGATGGCCGGCTTTATCTGGGGGACCATCACCGACCAAAACGTGCAAAGGTAGCTTGAACCGTCCACTTTTGCTGCGTCCTCCAATTCATAAGGGATTTGGAGGAAAAACTCGCGAAGCATAAAAACTGTGAACGGGGTGGTGAAGAACGCGGGCACCCAGAGCGGGTTGAGCGTGTTCACCCAGCCGAGGTTCTTGAAGATGAGGAACTGGGGCAGGATGGTGACGGCGGCGGGCAGCATCATCGTGCTCAGGAGCACCTTGAAAAGGGTCTCCCTGCCGGGGAAGCGGAGCCGGGCGAAGGCGTAGGCGACCAGCGAGCAGCTGGCGACCGTGCCGATCACGTTCATCACCACCAGGAAAAGGGTGTTGCGCAGGTAGACCAGCCCCATCTGCGTCTCGGCGGGCAAGAACTCGAGCGCCTCCACATAGTTCCGCCAGCGGAGGCTGACGGGGCGGTATGGCTCGATCTCTGTGGGGCTGAAGGTGCGGGTCTGCCCCTTGAGCGCCTGCGGCTCCAGGAACTCGACTTCGCGCCGCCCGTCGGAGAGTTCGCGCGTGACCATCGCCTTGAAGTCCACCCCGTCCGCGTTGCCCGTGACCATCGGGAGTTCGCGCGGGATGAGCTTGACTTCTCCTTCCTTCGCTTCGAAGGTGAAACCGCCGAGGCCGACGGGGCGGGCGATGCTCAGCACCAGGGTGCCGTCCGCGCGCTTGGTCTCCAGGTTCGCCTCGACGGGGCGGCCGTCGTAGGTGGCGGCATAGTAGGGCTGGTCGGGGGTGAGGTGCGGCACCGTCTGCTGGACGCGCGGCACCCACACCACGCCGTTCGGCGAGGCCATGTCGCGGTCTTCCTTAAAGCTCGTGACCAGGAGCCACAGGAACGGCACGCCGAAGACGAAGCAGCCCACCCAGAGGACCGCGGTGACGGCGAGTCTGCCCAGTTTCTGGCGCACATTTGCGGAGCGCGCGGTGGCGACCATGGCCGCGACCGCCCCGACCGCGAGCAGGCCAAGGGCGAGGGCCGCGACCGGGCTGAGCGACACCCTCCCCGTGAGCAGCTCGAAGGGCCCTCCCTGCGCCTTCGCCCACGCGCCGCACAGGACGGCTGCGACCGCCCAGACGAGGGCCTGGACCCAGCGGCTGCGCCGGCGCTCCCTGATCTCGACGAGGCCGCTGAGAAAGGTGCCCAGGGCGACCGCGCCCGCGGCGACCGCCAGCCATCCCGGGAGCGGAAGCACAGGCCAGACGACGGGGACGGCCAGCCCCTTGCTCGGCGTGAGCGAGGCGGAGAAGAGCAGGGCCAGCGCGCCAAGCGCCAACGCCCATGCCAAGCGCCGGACCGAGGCGGCGCGGTCTTGGCCGGGCGCGGCCGTCAACCCCTGGAAGGCGAAGAACACCCCGCCGAGCGCTAGGGCAGAACCGCCCCAAAAGCTGAGGGTGGAGACGGCATAGGCCAGGGCCGCGTTCACCGGTCGCCCTCCGCGAAGACCCAGCGCTTGCGGAGCCGCATCTGGACGAGCGTCAGGGTCAGGATGACGGCGAAGATCAGCCAGGCGAGGGCCGAGGCGAAGCCGAGCTTGAAATACGTGAACCCGTTCACGAAGAGGTGCACGACGGGCACGAGGAGCGAGTCGGACGGGCCGGAGCTTCCCGTGTTGCCGCGCAGCACCCAGACGCGGTCGAACTCCTGCATCGAGTTGATGAGCCCGGTGACGACGTTGAAGAAGACGATCGGGCTCAGCATCGGCAGGGTGACGCTGAAGAACTGGGTGACGGGGTTCGCACCGTCGAGGCTTGCGGCTTCATAGAGGGTCTTCGGCACCCCTTTGAGGCCGGCCAGCCAGAGGATCATGCCGCCCCCTGCGCCCCAGACGCCCATGGTGATCAGCGCGGGCTTCGCCCAGTCCGCGACGGTGAGCCAGCCGGGCGGGGACACGCCGAGCCACTCCGTGACCGTGTGGAGCCACGCGGCGTTGACGAGGCCCTTGCTGGGGTCCGGGGTCAGCACCCACGACCAAAGCACTGCGCCCGCCACGACCGGGACGATCGAAGGGAGGTAGAAGATGGTGCGGTACGTGTTTATGCCGCGAACGCTTGTATTGAGCAGGAGCGCGATGAGCAACCCGGAGACGATTCCCAGCGGCACCCCGATCCCGGCAAGATAAAAGACGTTGCCGAACGCTTTGACCAGGTTCTCTCGCTCGCTTGTGAACAGAGCCACGTAGTTCTCGGCGCCGACCCACTTCGGGTCGCTCAGCACGTTGTACTGGGTCATGCTGAAGGCCAGGGAGGCGAGCATCGGCCCTGCTGTGAAGATGAAAAATCCAAGTAACCAGGGCGAAAGCAGGATGTAGGCCCACTTCGTCTCCTCTCGGGCGAGCCGGCCGAGCTTTTGCCGCCGGATCCAGACGACGAATCCGGCGACCAGGGCCAGGAACGCGGTGGCCCCGATGCCCAAGGGGACGCGCATGTCGAACTGGGGCAGGGAGAAATAGCGATAGTGGGCGTCGAGCTCTCGCTGGACCACGGACTGCCCTCGTTTGAGCGCGCGGTCGGGGGGCAATTCATGGCGGCAGGCCGCCTCGAACGCCTTGATGTGTTCGTCCCACAGGACCTGGCCGACCACGGTCGGCGGGCGGATCCGGCCGACTTCGCCGATCGCCACGTGAAGGCTGACGGCGTCGGCATAGTTGGGCTGCTTGGGGGCGTACTGCCGGAGGATCTCCTCGTTCGCCTCGCGGTGGGCTTGGACGCGCTGGATGAACTCGCGGCCGCGCAGCTTGTCCCAATCGGCTTGGGCGCGGACCTCGATCAGCCGTCCTTCGGCGCTGGCCGCGAACTTGATGTAGCGCCACGCCCCTTCGACGTTCTTCGCGCCGACGGGGACACCGTAGCTAAAGCCGCCCATCCAGGTGATGAACAGGTCCTTGTCATCCTTGAAGCGGCCCCGGCGGGCGAAGCGGTCGTCCGGCACCGGAGGCGGGGCGACGCCGAAATCCAGGTCCGGCGCATAGCGGCTCAGGTTCGAGAGGATCCAGTCTCCGTCGACCTTCATCGCGACTTTGCCGATCACGAAGGGGTCGTTCTCGTTGCCGAGGAAACCGCTGCTAAACTTCTGGGCGTTGTCATAGCCGCCGAGCAGGTCGTACCCTTTGACCATGAATTCGACGGCCTCCCGCGCGGCGGGGGTGTCGAGGGTGCAGGTGCGCCCGTCGGCGCTCATGAATTGGGCGTCGTTCTGAAAGGCGAAGAGGTAGAGCCAGGAGTTGCCGTAGTTGGGGATGAAGCCAGCGGCGACGATCTGCCCGTTCGCGTCGCGCTTAGTCAAGACCTTGCTGTACTGCAGGGTCTCGCTCCAGGTTCGGGGCGGTCGGCCCGGGTCGAGCCCGGCCGCGCGGAGGGCGTCCGCGTTTTGGCGGAAGATTCGGCGGTTCCAATAGAGGACGCGCGTGTCCGACCCGCTGGGGATGGCGTAGGTCTTGCCCTCGTACTGCGTCTCTGCCCAGGCGGCGGGGAAGTATTGCTCGGGCCGCGGGTTCAGGGGGTTTGCCTTGTCGCGGGCCATCAGGTCGTCGAGCGGTCGGAAGGCGCCGCGGCTCGCCCAATCGCTAAGGCTGAACCGGTCTTGATAGATGACGTCGGGCGGGGCGTTGCCGACGATGGATGTCATCAGTTTTTGGGGGTTCATCTCGCCCGCGCCCATGCGCAAGGCCCGGACTTTGAGGTCAGGGTTCCGCTTCTCGAACTCGCGGACGACGGCTTCCGCCCCTTTCGCGTCGGGACCGGCACTGAGTCCCCAGACGGTGACGATCTGCCGCTCCTCGGCAAATGCGACAAGGGCCGACTGCACGATAGCCAGGGTGCAGAGCGCCCTGGCTAGTCGGGATCCCATTGCACTCCCGTTTCTCACGAAGGCCGCTTATTGTCCCCCGGTTTCTGACTGCGCGCTTTGCCGGGCGCGCGCCTCGGACTCGGCTCCACCGGAGCCAAGCCCGAGCTCTCCTCGCGCCGCCGCTGCTTCCCTTTCCTGCCTGAGCCGGCCTTGTTCCTTCGCCAGGTCGAGTTCTTGAGCCGACATCTGCCCCGAGTTGCCGGAAAAGAACCAGGCAGCTCCTAAGGCGGCAACCGCGAGGACGATGACTGCGATGATCGTTGCGGGCGGGATTTCCCGTTTCATCTTAATCTTCGCCAGGAAGCTTGCAGGTCGCGTCGCTGGTCTTCAAGAGCGAGTCCAGGCAAACAATGCCCCTGTCCCAGAACGGGTCTCCGTTACCGGTAACCCACGCGCCAGCCTTTTGCTCATACCCTTCGAAGACAGTTCCCTGGAAAACCCCATCACTGGCCGTGCCGTTTACTTTCTGGTAACGAACGTGCCCGTCTGCAAAGGCCCAGACAGAGCCTTCGGAGTAAGCGTTGTCGATGTTGCCGTAAGGCGCCCTAGGATCCTTGGTGTTTTTCCAGTCGGATCTTCGCGTGTTTTCAATGTCTCCGCCCGTGTACCATTTGTCGTCCTTCCACGGGTCGTTACTCTGGAAGATGTCTTGTCGCTGTTCGGCAACGGTGATCGTGCCGCCAGGAAGTGGAATGACCGTTGTCGTGACCGAGACCTTCCAGGTTTCAGGTGCGCCGAAGAACGTACCTCGGAAACCGTTCCTCGGCTGAATCCCGCGGAAAACGTTTCGAGCGACGGCGAAGCTGCGGCGAATCTGGCCCTTCGGTGTCTTGTACGTAGGACGCTTGTCCTCCGACGAGTACATGATGTCGTAGTTCTTCGTGTAAGTTTGGATCAACTTATCCCAAGACATGCTGTTTTCCGGGTCACCTCCGTTCGGGGGGCCGTAACCACCCCTCCATCGCGGACAGTACATATCGTCGAAGTCGATGGTGTACATTTGGTGGGCCAGATTTATCTGCTTTAGCTTGCTGGTCGTGTTGATCTTCTTAGCGGCAACTTTTGCCTGTGCGAAGACGGGGAAGAGGATCGCCGCTAAGATCGCGATGATCGCGATCACGACGAGAAGTTCAATGAGCGTAAAGCCCGATCGGCGTCGATTTAGCATGGGGAGTATCACCTTTGATAGCTTGGGGGTCGGGCGGAAGAGCG
The DNA here is from genome assembly GCA_019454125.1 of Fimbriimonadaceae bacterium. Lineage (NCBI taxonomy): Bacteria > Bacillati > Armatimonadota > Fimbriimonadia > Fimbriimonadales > Fimbriimonadaceae > Fimbriimonadaceae bacterium. The sequence continues at coordinate 2,297,677 of CP075365.1, read as the reverse complement.
TTCCGCGAGCGTCGCGTGTTTTGAAACCGGTCTTGGCGCGGCGGCGGCCGCGCGGGCAAGGCTTCCGTCGCCTGGAACGAGGATCGCGACTGAAAGCGCGGGCACTTCCAGCCTGAGGGCTCCGCCCTCGATCGCGGCGGCGCGCTCGTTCAGCAAGTCGTAGAACCCGGCGGACATGAGGGATTCGGGCAGGTCGAGCTTGACCCGCGCCGGGCTTTCGCCACGGTTGACGACCACGACCGCCCTCTCGTCCCCGTAAGTGCGGGCGAAGGCGAGCCAGGCCTCTTCGTCGTTCGCCTCGAGCAGGCTCGGGTCGCCGCTCTGCAGGGCGGGGGTCTCGCGGCGGATCTTGCCGAGCTTCCGATAAAGGCTGAGGTAGGGGTTGTCCGGCGTGGCGAGGTCCCAGCGCATGCCGCGCCGGTTCTGCGGGTCTGCCCCGCCCTCCATTCCGAGTTCGTCGCCGTAATAGACGCTGGGCGCGCCGACCCAGGTGAACTGGATCATCGCGGCGAGCCGCGCCAGGCGCCCGTCCCCGCCGCACTCGTGTAGGAGGCGCGGCGTGTCGTGGCTTCCCAGAAGGTTCAGCATGTTGCGGCTGACCTGCGGGCCGTAGGAATCGTAGAGCGCGTTCAGCCGCTTCCAAAAATCGGAGGGCTTCAGTTGCTTCTGCGCGACAAAGCCGAGCACCGCGCCTCGGAACGGGTAGTTCATCGAGGCGTCCCACTGGTCGCCCTTGAGCCAGCCGGAGGCGTCGCCCCACTCCTCGCCGACGATCCAGGCCTCCGGGTTCTTCGTCTTCACCGCCGTTCTGAACTGGCGCCAGAACTCCATCGGCACCTCGTTCGCAACGTCCAAGCGCCAGCCATCGATCTTGGCGAAATCGTTCCAATAATCGGGGACGGTCAAGACGTAGCGCGAGACTTCGGGTTGCAGGAGGTTGAGCTTTGGCATTGAGGGGAACCCCCACCAAGCTTCGTAAGACGGTTTGTCCTGTGCGATAACCGGGAATGATTTGACAAAGTACCAGTGGGCATACTTCGACTTTTCCTGGTTCTGCAGGAGGTCTTTGAACGCGAAGAAGTCGATGCTCGTGTGGTTGAAGACGCCGTCGAGGACGGTGCGCACGCCGGCCGCCTTAAGCTCTTGCACGAGGTCGCGGAACTCTTCGTTCGTGCCGAAGCGGTGGTCCACCTTCAGGTAGTCCGTCGTCTCGTAATGGTGGTTCGAGGGGCCTTCGAAGATCGGGTTGAAGTAGACCGCGTCGACTCCGAGAGAGACGATGTGGCCCATGTTCTGGCGCACCCCGGCGAGGTCGCCGCCCATCCAATTGTCGTATCGAGGTTCGGCGTCCCAAGGTTGGACGTTCGGCGGGTCGTTCGATTTGTCGCCGTTGGCGAACCGCTCCGGGAAGATTTGGTAGAAGACGGCCTTTTCCACCCAGCTTGGCGGTTGGAACGGCTTAAACGTCTTATGTTCTAACTTGAACGTTTCCGGTTTATCGGAGAGGCCGTCGGGGCCAAAGTATCGGACGGTGGGGCCGTCCTCGATCCGGAAGCAGTAGTCGATGTCGCCCTCCATGCTCCAGGGCATGGCCGCTTGGTAATAGGTGTAGAAGTCGTCGCCCCCCGCGTCGGTCATCGGTACTTTGCGGTCGCCGGCAATGCAGAAGACCTTGACGAGGTCGTGCGGGCGTGCGCGGAGCGTCAACAGCAGCTTGCCGCGGTCCCAATTGAGGCTCGGCATCTCCTGCCGGTGGGCGAGCGCGGAGGCTGCTATGGTGCCGTCGCCCCGCACGGCCGGTGTCCCGTAGTCGGGCGGGAAGAGGTAGAGGACGCTGTTGACGTAACCGCTCGCGTCGGACTCGCTCGGCGCTTTCGGGTCGGTGACCCAAGTGTCCCCGTCGAGAACGAACTTGTAATAGTGCTTGCCGAGGGGCAGGTCGAGTTTGGCCGTCCAGGTCTTGCCGTCGGCCCCGAGGGTCATGGAAGTCGCGTCCTTGTTCCAGTTGTTGAAGGTGCCCGCGAGGTTCACCCGGCTGGCGGGCCGGTCGGGCACGTAGGTGAAGGTGTGGGGCTCGCCGAGGAGGGCGAGGGCAGCTGCAAGGAGCAGGCTGCTCACAGCAGGCCCCCCGTCCTGACGGAACTGCCGCGCACCATCAGCCGGCTCGGGACGATGGTGCGCCGCGGTTCTTCGGCGAACTCGCCGCTGAGCGCAGTGAACAGCATCTCGAGCGCGGTCGAGACGAGGCGGTGGATATCGAGGCTGACGGAGGAGAGGCCGCCTTCCAGCATGCGGCAAACGGGGCTGTCGTTAAAGCTGACGATGCCGAGGTCTTGCGGCATTTTCTTCCCGACCCGCCGGGCGGCGTCGACGACGCCCATCGCCATAAAGTCGTCCAAGACCACAAGGGCGTCGGGCGCGTCCGCGCCTTGCAGGACGGCGAGGGCGGTCTCCCGTGCCGAGTCTTGGCCGAAGTCGGCGTGCCAGATCATGACGGGCGCCTCCTGCTGCTGCACGATGCGGCGATAGCCCTCGATGCGGTCTTCGCTGACCGTGATGCCCTCCGGCCCCGCGATAAATCCGACTCGGCGGTAACCGCTCGTGAAGAGGTGCTCGGTCGCGATTTGCCCGGCGTAGACGTTGTCGTTGTCCACCGACCAGACGCGCGCGTCCATCGGGTTGCCGATCAGGACGAAGGGGAACTTGTCCTTTTGCAGCCGTGCCAGGCGTTCGTCGTTCGCCTCTGACTCGACTAGCACGAGACCGTCCACACGGCGTGTCCGGAGCAGTTCGTCATAGACTTGCCACTGCCCGCCGTCCACGGGGACCGTATCCAGGCAGAGGTGATAGTCGGTGTGGCTCAGCCCATCGAGCAGTTCGCTGATGAGGCTGGTGTAGAAGGGGTCTCCGCTCAGGCCGCCTTCGGGCCGCTGGATGGCGAGGCCTATGAGATGGGTGCAGCGGGTGCGGAGCGAGCGGGCGCGGACGTCAGGCCGGTAGTTGTGCTGCTCGATCGCAGCCATGACCTTGTCGCGGATCTCTGTCTCGACACGGTCGTCTCCCGCAAGGACGCGGGAGACCGTGGCCTGAGAGACCTGTGCATATTTCGCGATATGTTGCTGCGTAACCCTCATCGGTAGCTCCCGCAACGCTGCGGTCAGCTTGTGAATTCGTATTCTGAGTATACAGACTCTTGGGCCCGAAACGCTACTCTTTACAAAAAGATCAGCGATTACAGTAGTTTTACTAGGCTAATCGAATCGTCGTCCAGGGCTCGCTATTGAGCCGCGTAGACCGTGAGCTTGCGGCCGGTGAGCGCTAGCGAGGTCTCTTTGAGCGACTTCGCCTCTCCGTCCACTTTGACGTGGCGGTCGTTCTCGACGAACCAGAACTCGGGCTCCAGCGCGCCGAAGCCCTCTTCGAGGGCCACGGTGCGGACCTCGACGGTGTCCTTCCTGCCATCGACTTCGATCCGCACGCGGGTCCGCTCTCCCTTCTCATAGCCGTAGCTCAAGCCGTCGTCGAACTCATACTCCAGCACCGTGTGTCCCTTCCAGTCGGCGGGGAGGGCGCAGAGGAGGGCGGGGCGGGCGAGGTCGACATGGTTGTCGGTCGGCTGCCGCCTTTGTATCGGGATGACGGCCCCGCTACGGAGATAGAGCGGGCTTGCAGGCAAGAGGGCAGAGACCGAGGACTTGCCCGGCTTCTTCCAACGCCCGGTCTGGGCGTCGAACCAGGGCTGGTCGCCGGGGAGCAGCACTTCGCGCCGATACTCTCCCATCGCGACGACAGGAGCCTGGAGGATGTCCGGCCCGACCAAGAACTCGTCGAGCACGGTCTCGAGGCCGGCCTGGTCAAAGTCGTGGAAGAGGGGTCGGAGGAGGGCCTCACCGCGCGCCTCCTGGCGCAGAAAGAGTTGGTAGAGATAGGGAAGCAAGCGGTAGCGAAGCTGGATAAAGTGGCCGATCACCGAGCGCGTCTTGGCGCGGTACGCCCACGGCTCCTCGTTCCGGCTGCCGAGGGTGGAGTGGTTGCGGAAGAACGGGAACAGGAAGCAGGCCTGCACCCAGCGCACCATGAGCTCGTCGTCGGCGTCCCCTCCGAAGCCTCCCACGTCGGGGCCGTTGAAGGGAAGGCCGCTGATCGCCATGCCCAGAGAGGTCGTGATCGCATGGCGGAGATAGAACTCGTTGGAGACGTTGTCGCCCGTCCAGATCGCGGAGAAGCGGCTGGTGCCGGTGAATCCCGAGCGGCTAAGCAGGAACGGCCGCTCTTCCGGATAGGCAAGGAGGAAGCCCTTGCGCGTTGCCATCTGCATGCCGAGCGCGTACTGGTTCCGGTGCAGGGCGTGCGCCTCCTGCCCGTCGTTGAACAGCATGCCGGTCGGGTCGACCGGCCCCGTCGAGGGGTCGTTCATATCCAGCCAAGCCGCGCCGAACCCGCTCTCGCGGAACTCCTTTGCATAGCCGGCCCACCAATCGCGTACCTTTGGCTGGGTGAAGTCGGGGAAGACGGTTTCTCCGGGCCACACCAGCCCGACATAGGGCTGGCCCTCCACGTTGCGGCAGAAGACGCCGTTTTTCATGCCGTCGTCGAAGACGCGGTAGCCCGCTTCCTGCTTTACGCCCGGGTCGATGATCGGCACGATCCGGCGGTCGTTCTTGGCGAGGGCCGCGGCGGTCTCGCCCGGGCCTTTGGGGAACTGCTGCTTGCTGGTCTGGAAGATCCGGAAGCCGTCCATGTAGTCGAGGTCGAGCCAGAGTCCGCTGCAGGGGATGTCGTACTTCTCGAAGCGGCGATCGAGGTCGACGAGGTCTTTATGGCCGCCATAGCCCCAGCGCGACTGGTGGAACCCGATGGACCAGATCGGCGGGCGGGGAGTCTTGCCCACGATGGTCTGGAGCTTTTCGGTCAATTCGGCGAGGGAGTCCGCGACCATGACGACGAGGCGGGGCTCGCCGTCCTCGCTCCCGAGGACGAGCCGGGGCAGGGTCCGTTGCCACTCGACGAAGACGCGGGTGTCGTCGCGCCCGGGGGTCTGGATGAAGGTCGTCGCAGGATTGTCGAGGAGCAGCCCGATCCAGTGCTTGGGCGTCTTCATCGCGACGTAGGGCGTGCTGAAATAGGGCGGGTCGATTTCGTGGCTGCCCCACTGCGCCCAGTGGAAGTCGCTCCAGACGTCCGTGTTCCAGAACTTGGTGCGGACGCCGGACATCTCCAGCCGGTTGAGCCACTTGCCGCCCAGGCCGAAGAACTGCGCTTCGAACGGCACCTGGAACTGGAACAGGTGCGCGTTGCCGCAGAGGCCGAAGCCTTGGCCGGGCGTGGTCGCCAGGGCCGGGGAGCCGGAATCGTCCAAGAAGGTGAGGTCGAAGGCCGATTCCACGCACACGTGGTTCGTGCGCGGGGCGCCGGGGATCTCAAGCTTGACCAGCGAGGGATCGGGCTTCCAAATCCGCTCGTCCCGGACGACGACGCGAAAAATGCCCCCCTCGAAGCTTTCCAAGTGCACGCGGGGGTTCCGTTGGCCGACCTTCGCGCTGCCGGAGTCCGGGTCGAAATCCTCGACAAAGCGGAAGTTCGCCGGGTGCGGATACTTCGAGAAGAACATGAACGGGCGATTTTGTCCCTAAACCGCAGTCTGGTACTGGGTTGAATGGCCGCCCATAGCGGGCGACCGCCAGGAACCTAGTGGAGTTCCCGGGCACATGTCGCGATCGTCTGGGCAACGCTGGCGAATTGCTCGCGCGGATTAAGGAAGTCAGGACAGAGCCGGACGCGCCCGCTGCGGGCGTCGGTGACGATGCCGTGCCCCTTCAGGGCCTTGACGAGGTCGGTCGCCCGCGGATGCGGCAAGAGGGTGAAGGCGCCGAACTCGTGGGGGTCTTCCGGTTCGAAAGGGGAAGCGCCGTGCCTTCGAAGCGCGTCTCGCAACAGGGCCTGGCGGTCCAGGTTGTCCGCGCGGATCTGATCGACGCCGAGCTCCAGGACGAGCTCCAGCCCGGCCCGCGCTTGATAGGGCACGAGGACGGGCGGCGTGGACTCCATCCATCCATCGCCGCCCTCTGCCCATCGCGGCTGCTCGGATTTCTCGTACCCGAAAGTGGCTTCCTTCGCGAACCAGCCGGTATCGAGAGACCGAAAACTCTCATCGGAAAGGACGGCTGGTGAGAGGGCGAGCCAGCCTGCGCCAGGCCCTCCCCGCAAATATTTGTAGCAGCCCCCGACCCCAAAATCCGCGCCGAGCGCGGCGAAGTCCAGCGGCACCACCCCGGCCGAATGATAGAGGTCGACCAGGATCTTCGCGCCGTGCCTGTGGGCTCTCTGGACGATCTCGTCCAGTCCCGTCAGGAAGCGGCCGGTCTCGAAAAAGGCGTGGGAGACGACGACGAGGTCGGTTTGGTCGGTGACCGCGTCCGCGATCTTCTCCTCGCGGAAGGTGGGCGGATCGGTCGGCTCTGGATCGACCCATGTGACGCGCGCCCGCTCGCGGAACGCGTACGTTTTCAGGATGAAGTCGAGGCTGTCGAACTCGCCCCTGGTCGTGACGATCTGGATCGGGCGGCCCTGGGGAAAGGCGTTCAGGACGGTGCGGAGCGCGTGGCCCGCGTTCGGGCGCAGCACGACCTCGCCGTTGCCGATCCCGACGAGCCTCCCCAGGAGCTTGCGAAAGTCGCGCGCCTCGTCCAGCCAGCCGCCTTCGTCCCAGGCACCGTCCATCCACCCGTACCAGAGCGAGAGGCCGCGCTCGACGTGGGTGGCGACCGCATCCGGTGGGCGGCCGAGCGAGTGGTTCGCGAGATAGACGCGGCCCCGCTCCGCGTCGGCGGCCTGGGATCGGGAGAACCGGGGGGAGAGGGCTTCGGCTACGGCCGCGTCGTCCCAGGGGGCGGGGCCGAGGCCCGTCGCGCTGAGGGTGCGCGCGCTCACTTGCCGATCTCCGTTCGAACGCTCCAAAGTTCAGGGAAGAGCCTAATGTCTATCGCGCGACGAAGGAAGCTGACCCCGGAGCTGCCGCCTGTGCCCCTCTTATAACCGATAATCCGTTCGACTGTCTTCATATGGCGGAAGCGCCAAAGGACGAACTGTTCTTCTACGTCCACGAGTTTTTCCGCCATTTCATAGGCAGGCCAATAGGCTTCAGGCTCCTCATAGATTTGCTTGAAGACTTGGACTATCTCTTCTCGTTCCTTGTACGGTTGCGACCAGTCGCGCTCGACCGCCTCGTCGGGAATCTCATAGCCGCGCCGCTTCAAATGTCGCAAGAACTCGTCATAGAGGCTCGGGGAATTGAGGGCTTCGAGAAGCTCTGCGACGATTTCGGGCTTGTGCCTGAAGACCGAGACGCTGTCCGCGTCCTTGTTGCCGAGCAAAAACTCGATAAGCCGGAACTGGTGGGATTGAAAACCGCTGGCCGAACCGAGCACCCCGCGGAACTGTGCGTATTCAGAAGGGGTCAAGGTTTGTAGGACCGACCACTGCTCGAACAGCATCTTTTGGACGTGTTTAACGCGCGCCAGAATCTTAAAAGACGGCTCGAGGGCGTCCTCTTGGACGAGGCGGACGGCGGCCTTCAGCTCGTGGACGACGAGCTTCATCCAGAGTTCGGAGGTCTGGTGCTGGACGATGAAGAGGGTCTCGTCGTGGTGGGCCGGCTCGGAGAGCGGACGCTGGCAATCCAGGAGCTGGTCGAGCATCAAGTAGCCCGCGTAGTCAAGGCGGTGCTCGAAGTCCGTCTCGATGGTCGCTTCCATGGGCCGGTGCGACATACCCGTATCCTACCGTCCCTGTCGCATCCGCAGGTACCCTTGCCACTGGACTGCCGGATCGTCTAAGGGTAGGACAGCGGTTTTTGGTACCGTCAGTCTGGGTTCGAATCCTAGTCCGGCAGCCACACCCTTTCTCGCAAAACTCCGTGACCTCTTTCTGGCGAGCACTCGTATAGAGGGGTGGGGAACTGTGTTTTCCCGCTTTTTCCAGGAGAGTCATGAAACGTTTGCTTGCCTTAGCCATTTTCGCCGTCGCCACGGTGCCTTCGCTCGCCCAGAACCTGACGGCCACGCCGTATGTCAGCGGCTTTAGCAGCTCGGTGGGGATCATTCAGGACCCCGTCGATCCGAGCCTGCAGTACGTGATCCAGCAGGGAGGCACGATCTTCGTCGTGCAAGACGGAGTCCGGTTGCCCACCCCGTTCCTCACCTTGAGCGTCCTTGTCGGCAGTGAGCGCGGCCTGCTCGGCCTCGCCTTCCCGCCCGATTACGCCACCAGCGGCACGTTCTACGTCAACTACACCTCGAACACGAGCCCCGTCTACATGCAGCTGAGCCGCTTCCAGCTGAAGGCGGGCACCCGGCTCGAGGCCGACCCGGCCAGCCAGGTCAAGGTTCTGCGGACGCAGCGCCCGTTCACGAACCACAACGCTGGGACCATCCAGTTCGGCCCGGACGGCTATCTGTACGTGCCGACCGGTGACGGTGGCAGCGCGAACGACCCGGGCAACCGCGCCCAGAACCCGAACGAGTTGCTGGGCAAGATGCTGCGCCTGGACGTCTCGGGCGACGATTTTCCGGCCGACCCCGAGCGGAACTATGCGATCCCGCCGGACAACCCTTTCGTCGATAACGACCCGATCGCGGCCCTGGACGAGATCTGGGCTTTCGGTTACCGCAACCCGTGGAAGTTCAGCTTTGACGATCCGAACCTGCTCGGAACGGGTGCCATGGTCGTCGGCGACGTCGGCCAGAGCGCATGGGAGGAGATCGACTACGAGCCCGCCGGCCAAGGGGGCCGCAACTACGGTTGGCGCGTCTGGGAAGGGTCTCAGATGATCAACGGGGGAGCCCTCGCCTATGGCCCGGACACCAAGCCGATCTTCGCCTACAACCGCTCGGTCGGCCAGTCCATCACAGGCGGCTACGTTTATCGAGGCCTGGAGCTGGGCCCGGATTTCTTCGGCCGCTACGTTTATGCGGACTACGTCGCGGGGCGGCTCTTCTCGCTTAGGCTCGTGATCGACCCGGTCACGGGCGAGGCCACCGCCACCGACAACCGCAACCACAGCAGCGAAGTCGGCAGCATCGGGAACATCTCGTCCATCAACCCGGACGAGAACGGCGAGCTGTACACAGTGGCCCTCGGTGGCACCGTCTATAAGCTCGGGCGACAGAACGTGACCCACTTGACCGATGCGAGCCGCCAAGAGGGCGTGTTCCTTTCCGGCCAGCTGCGCTCCCTCGTGATCGCGGACGGCAAAGAACTGGAGATCGTGCCGTTCGCCCCCGGGGCCCGCAACACCAAGGTCACCCGGATGACGGCCGGCTTCAAAACGAACGTGGCGAACCGGAACACGGTGACGGTCGAGTTCTTGGGCCGCGCCAACCAGTCGATCCCGGTGGGGACCGTGGTCAGCCTTCGTAACTGGCAGACCGGCCAGTTCGACGCGGTGGCGACTGGCAACATTACGGGGACGCCGACTCCGCTGACCGGAACTGGCAGCGCGGCAGACTACGTGCGGTCCAGCGATGGCCGCATCGAGGTCCAGGTGGCCACGAGCTATAGCGGCATCTTGACCCGGGCCTTCTATTCGAACCTTTACGACCGGATCGAAGTCCGGGTCCAGTGACCTGTTGAACGTGCCGGGTTGTTGACGAAAGTTTGTGGCAACCCGGCACGGTTTCTGTAGAATAGAGGGACTATGCGAACGTTGCCGTTAGTCGCTGGCGCACTCTTGGCTGCAGTGTGGTCGAGTAGCCATGCCCAGACACTCGGCGCCACCACCCTCCTCACCGGGCGGCAAAGCCCGGTCGCCCTCGTCCGGCACCCGAGCGACGCCCAAATCCAGTTCTTGGTCGAACAGAACGGAGTCGTCCGCGTCGTCGTGAACGGCGTCCTGCGCCCGACCCCGTTTTTGAACATCAGCTCTATCGTGTCCTTCTCGGGAGAGAACGGCCTGCTCGGCTTGGCCTTCCCGCCCGACTATGCGACGAGCCGGTATTTCTACGTGAATTTCCGGGATAAGAGCGAGGGCATGCAGATCGCCCGCTATAGCCGCAGTGTGGGCGACCAGTACGTGGCCGACCCGAACAGCCGGTTCAACATCCTCCGCACGTCGAGGAGCACGGGCAACCACAACGGAGGCACCATGCACTTCAATGCGGACGGCAAGCTCTACGTCGCGATGGGCGACGGGGCAAACCCGCTGATCAACGTCGCACAAAGCCCCCAGAGCTTGCTCGGCAAGATCATCCGCATCGATCCGACCGGCGACGACTTTCCGACCGACCCGGCAAGGAACTACAAGATCCCACCGGACAACCCGTTCGTGAACGGCCAGCCGATTTCCGCGCTGGGTGAGATCTGGTCGTTCGGCACAAGGAACCCGTGGAAATTCAGCTTCGACGACACGCGCCTCTTTGGAAACGGGGCGATGATCTTCGGGGACGTCGGGGAGGACCGCTACGAGGAGATCAATTACGAGCCGTACCGGAAGGGCGGTGCGAACTATGGTTGGCCGCTCCGGGAGGGTTTTGCCACGTTCAAGAGTGGTTCCCCGGCCTATGAGCCGCTCCAGTCGCCGACCTACGTTTATGGGCACGCGACGGGCCAGTCCGTGGTCGGCGGCTACGTTTACCGGGGTTTGCAGCTCGGGCCAGAATACTTCGGCCGCTACTTCTTCGGCGACTTTGCCGCCGGGAAGCTCTGGTCGATGGTGATCACCTATGACCAGACGCTGCAGCGGTACGTGGGCCGGGGCCTGCGCGAGCACACGGCGGACTTCGCGGGGATCGGCGGCCTCGGGAGTATCTCCTCGATCGACATGGGCTACGACGGGGAGCTCTACCTTTGCGACTACAGCGGCGGCCGCGTCTTGAAGCTGAACCGCCCCAATTCGACGTGGCTTTCGGGCCTGGTCAACCGTGAGGGCACGATTATTCGCGGGTCTCTCCGCCACGTGCTGCTGCGCGATAACGTCGAGCTGGTCTTGCGGCCGAACCTCGCAGCTCGCCGCTCGATCATTGACTTCGTCGGCAACACGAACCGGGCGAACCCCACCGCGCTGGACGTCGACCTGGTCGGTCGGTATGGCATTGACGCGAAAGCCACCCTGCGTGTGATGCTGAAGCGATGGAGCGACGGTGAGTTCGTCCAGGTCTCGGCCTTTAACATGGACGGAGTGTCGCGCCGGTTCCGCGTCACCGGCTTGCCCGCAGGGACGTACGTCCGCGGCTCTGACGGTCGCGTCGAGGTCCGGGCGCAGATGGAGGTCAAGGGTGCGATCGCGACTTCTGCGTTCGTCTACTGGGACCAGGTCGTGATCACGGCGCGCTGATCCTATCGAGGTTCTCGCGAACTGCCCGAACCGTCTCTTCGGCCTCGGGTCTGCCCGCCCAGCGTTCGCTGGGCGGGTTTGTGTCAAGAAAGGTGAAGAGGCCCCATTCCGGCGGGATCTCCGCGGGGACGAACTCCGGGACTTCGCGTCGCAGGAGGGTGAGGGTCGCCGCCGCCCACAGGCGGGGAACGACGGTGATGTCATAGCCGCCGCCCCCCAGGGCGACCAAGGGGAGCCCAAAACCGCGCACCAGGCTCACCGCGGCCAGCCAGTCCTTCGCCGTTGCACGAAGGTTGCCGAGCGGGTCGAGATAGTGGGCGTCGGTCCCCATTTGCAGCACGACCGCCTCCGGTTGGAAGCGCTCGATGGCGCGCGGCAAGGTCTCTTCGACCGCCCAAAGCCAGGTGTCCCCGGAAGTGCCGCCTTCGAGCGGAACGTTGATTTTGGTGTGGCCCGCGCCCACCTCGTGGACGAACCCGGTGCCGGGATAGAGCGTGCGGCCGGTCTGGTGGACGCTGTAGGTCAGAACGCTTGGGTCTTCGTAATAGTGCCACTGGACGCCGTCGCCATGGTGCAGGTCGATGTCGATATAGGCGACCCGCGCGAAGCGCTCCCTCAGAATTGCGACGGCGGCGGAGCAGTCGTTGAACACGCAGAAGCCGCTCGCCAGCCGTAGCTGGGCATGGTGGAGGCCCCCGCCAAGATTGAAGGCCAGGCTCTCGCCGTCCCTCACCGCTTCGGCCGCGCGCACCGATCCGGACAGGTAGGCCAGCGAAGCCGTGTACATTGCCGGGAACCACGGGTTATCCCCGGGCCGGATCCCGAAAGCGGCCGCCTCGGGAGGGTCTGGCGCGATCGCCTGATGGGCCTCCAGAAACGCGACGTAATCCGGCGCGTGGACCAAGAGCGGCTCGTCGCGCGACCCTGGGCCAGGGTCGAGGACGTCGAGGTCGGGCGCGACCGCTTCCAGCAGGGCGATGGCCCGCGCCAGGCGCTCCGGCCGAAGAGGGTGGTTCGGGCCGAAGTCGTACCTGGTCATTCGGGGGTGGAAATAGAACTTCATGGGGGAATCCCGTTGTCCGGCGCCACGGCCCAGTAGACTCCGGACGTGGCGATGGCTCACCGAGGTTTGCGCGGACTGCGCGTTTACCTCGAGATGATAAAGTTTGAGCACAGCATCTTCGCGTTGCCTTTTGCGCTGACGGGAATGGTCTGGGCCAGCCTCGCTGATTTTGGACGGCCCTGGCCGGGTTGGCGGATCTTTGGCCTGATCGTCTTGGCGATGGTCTCGTGCCGCAGCGCGGCGATGGCGTTCAACCGCATCGTGGACCGGGACGTGGACGCGGAGAACCCGCGGACGAAGGTCCGCGCCCTGCCTGCCGGTCTGCTCAGCCTCCGAACGGCAAACCTTTACTTTGTTGCCTCGGTGGTGATTTTCGTCGCCGCGGCTTGGGGCTTGAACCAGCTCGCTTTCGCGCTCAGTCCGGTCGCGCTCCTTGTGACCTTGGGCTATTCCTTGACGAAGCGGTTCACACCGGTGACGCACTATGTCCTAGGTTTGAGCCTGGGAATTGCACCCGCCGCGGCATGGATCGCGGTGACGGGCCGTCTAGACCCCGTGATCTTGCCGCTTACGCTCGCGGTGGCGCTCTGGACTGCAGGGTTCGACATTATCTATAGCTTGCAGGACTCGGAGTTTGACAAATCGAAGGGTTTGCGGTCGCTTCCGGAAACGCTGGGTCGGGGGCGCGCGCTTGGAGTGAGCCGCGCCAGCCACGTCCTGGCGGTGGCCGCCCTTGCCCTCGCCGTCTGGATGGTCCAGGGGAGTCTCGCGGCCTGGGCAGGGGTGGCCCTTGCGGCCGGTCTCCTCGCCTATGAGCAGAGCCTCGTGAAGCCGGACGACCTGCGCCGGGTGGACGCAGCCTTCTTCACCGTTAACGGCTATGTGTCGATAGGCTTTTTCCTCTGCGTCTTGTGGGACACGGTGGTTCGGGCGGCATGACCCCGCTCTTCGGCCGCACGAATTTGAGGCTGCCTCGAACCTGGCTTCGGCTCTTGCCGCCCGAGGGTGGCGATCAAGCCCTGCCGGAGATGGTGGAGGCGGCGGTGCGGAGCGGCTTGCCGCTCGACGTCACCCGCGCGACCAGCCTTTGGGGGCCCGGCCTTGCAGGGGCCAAGAACGCCACCGTCGCCTTCTTGAGCCCCTTGCCTCCGAAGACGTCGAACGGGGGGCTCGCGGCCGACCTCGTTGGCGCAGACCTCTTCGCGCTGCTGGCCTGCCTGGGCCGGAGCCACCTGGACCTTTGCTTTGTCGGGGTCACGGGCGAAGAGAGCGTGGACGCGCTCGACGGCATGTTCGAGTCGCTCGAGATCGCGCGGCAGGACGGGCTGGTCGGGAGTTTGGGCTTGGACGTCGCCGGGCCGCCGCCGGCGGTGCTTGGCCAATGGGCCGGGCGCGACGGGTTCGAAGCGGTGGCGATGGAGGCCAGTGGGGCTGACCCCAGCCTGCTGAAGCATGCGAAGGAGAAGCGAACCGGCGTCGTCCTTTGCTGGCCCTCCCCGCAAGGGTATGAGTCTGGTTTGGAGATGGGAAGCGTGCTCGTACCGGTTCGAAGCGCGGCCGAGATCGAAGGCGTCGTGCGTCAAGGGGTGGCAACATGAGGATCGTGGTCGTCGGGGCGGGGATCGCGGGCCTGCGATGCGCGCAGCTCTTGGAGCGCGCGGGCCACGAGGTCCATGTGCTCGAGGCCCGCGGCCGGGTTGGTGGCCGGCTCGCCACCGTTTCGTTGAAGGAAGGCTTCTACGAGGCGGGCGGCGAGTGGATCGACGCCGACCAGGCGCGCGTCCTTTCGCTGCTCGCGGAATTCGGCTTAGAGCCGGAGCCAGTCGACAAGCGGCCCAGCCGCCTGGTCTTCGACGCGGAGGAGTGCGCGTCGGACGCGCTTTGGCCGGACGCCGAAGGGGCGGCGGCGCGGCTGGGGGCGGCCTCCGCCACCGCCACCCACGGCACCCTGGGCGAACTGCTCGACCGTTGCGCGGAGACCGATCGCGCGCGTTGGTATCTGGAGGCCAAGGCACTTTCGGACGAAGGCGACGATTCAGACCGGATCGGCCTCGCCGGCTATTTTAAGTTCTTGAAGATGTATGGCGGGCGCGAAGGTGGCGAGGCGAGCGCGTTCCGGTTCCCGGGCGGGGCGCAAAGGCTCTGCGAAAAGATAGCGGCGACGCTCGCGCGCCCGCCGGTCTTGGAGCGCGAGGTGCTCGCCGTGCAGTCGGGCGAGTCGCAGGTCGAACTTTGGCTTCGCGGCGGGGAAGTGACGATGGCCGACCGCGTCGTCCTCGCCGTGCCGCCCGGGCCGCTCGCGCGGATCGAGATCGAACCGGACTGGCCGCAAGAGAAGGCGGACGCGGTGGCGAGCATCGGCCGGGCGCCGCTCGTGAAAGTCGCGCTGGAGTTCAGCGAACCCTTCTGGGAGGCGAAGGGGTGGAACGGTTCGGCCCAATCGAACCGCCTGTTCCAGCAGGTCTGGGCCAGCGGTCGGGAGGGGGCGAACGTGCTCGACTGCTATGTCTGCGGCCGGGACGCCGAGCGGCTCGCCGCCGAGCCCGAAACGGCGCCGAAACTCTGTTTGGGGGCCCTGGAGGAGATCGCGCCCGAAGCGGGCCGCCACTTCACCGGCGGCACGCTCTTCAACTGGGTGCACGACCCCTACAGCCTCGGCGGTTTCGCGACGCTGCCCCCCGGGGCGGAGCAGACGCCCGAGATCCTTGCCAAGCCGATCGGCGCGCTCCACTTCGCGGGCGAGCATACGGCGGCGTGGCTCGGCTTCATCGAGGGGGCGCTGGAGAGCGCCGAGCGCGTTGCGGAGGAAGTGAGGCTTGAAGACCACATACGGTAACGGGCGTACGCTCGACGGACGGCCGCTGTGCTTCTCGGTCGAGAACGGGCGGTTTCGCGAAGTCGCGAACGATTCAGGGGAAGGCTTCGACGTCGACCTCGGCGGCAAGACGATCGCGCCGGGCTTCGTCGACGCCCACTGCCACATCCTCCCGACCGGACTGGACCTGCAGAAGCTGCACCTGGGCGGTCTGGACTCGCGCGAGGCGGTGGTGGCGGCTGTGGAGCGGCGGCACGGGTCGCACCCGGACGGGTGGCTCGCGGCCGTGCATTACGACCAGACGCGGTTTGCCGACGCCCGGCACTTGACCCGCGACGAGATCGACGCGGTGGTGCCGTCCCGTCCCGTCCTCTTGCGCCACTCGAACGGCCACGCGAGCGTCGCGAACTCGGCCGCGCTCGTGGCGGCAGGGGTCCGCGAGGACGAACCAGACCCCGCCGGCGGCACCTATGTGCGCGACGAGGGAGGCCGTCTCACGGGCGTCCTGCTTGAGCGTGCGCACGAGCGGGTCACGGCGGCGATGCCAACACCGACCCTAGCCGAGATGACTTCGGCGATCCTCGAGGCGGGCCACCGGATGGCCGAACTCGGCATCGCGTGCGCGACTGACATGATGACGGGGCGATGGGACTTGGAGCAGGAGCTCCTCGCTTACAACGCGGCCGCCGAGGCGGGTTGCGAGGTCGCCCTTCGGCTTTGCCTGCAATGGGGCACGGTGCTCGGGCCGCGGGGGATCGAAGCCGCGCGGCTCCGGGAGCTGCTCGCCGCGATGGACCCGGTTCGGTGCCGCGCCATCGGCCTCAAGATTTTCGCGGACGGGGCGATCGGCTCCGCGACGGCGGCGATCCACGGTGCCTTCCTCACGACCGGTGGCAACGGCCAGCTGATCTATGCGCCGGACAAGCTGAAGAAGATGGTGGCCCAGGCGGCCGAGGCGGACTGGTCCGTGGCGGTGCACACGATCGGGGATCGTTCGACCGACCTGGTGATGGACGCGGTGGAGGCCACGCCCGACCCTTCGCGGCACCGGCTAGAACACGTGATGATGCTGAGCGACGAGCAAATCGCACGGATCGTCCGGCTGGGCTGCGAGGCCACGATGCAGCCCGAGTTTTTGATGCGGTTCGGCCACGCCTACCAGAAGCAGCTGGGCCCTGCGGTCTCGGCCCGGTTGAAAAGGGCCCGGTCGTGCCTCGACGCGGGGGTGAAGCTGAGCTTCAGCAGCGACCGGCCGATCGTGCCGGGCGATCCGCGCGACGGTATCGCCTGTGCCGTGCGGCGCCCCGAAGGGTTCGACCCCGCCGAGAACGTCACGCTGGAGGAGGCTGTGCGGGCGTACACGGTGGACGCTGCCCGCGCGAACGGCGACCAAGGACTCTTCGGCGAGATCCGCGACGGTGCGGTGGCCGCCTTCCAAGAGTGGGAGCGGGCACCGGTGACGGCCTAAAGCCCCGGTCCCGACAGAATTCCGACCGGGGCCGGAACAAGCCCCGCCGGACGGATGTTCAAATGAGGCGAGAGTGGTTCCGGGAAAGGATCACGATAACGAGAGAAGCACGGCGGCGGCCCTGGCGATTAGCCAGGGCCCGTCGCTCTTAAGAGGGTGAGGTGCCCGCGCCGGACCTCCGCGACGCCCTCAAAGGGCTCGTCGAACATGATGCGGACTTCGCGGGCCGGCCGGCCCCCAAGGGTGTCCCAGCGGCTTTCCAGCACGGAGCCGACCGCTTCGCCGGGAGCTTCTTCGATCGAGAGCCGGACACGGTCGCCGGGCTTGACGTGCGCGGCGGTGACCGCCTTCGCGCCGCGCGCGGAGAGATCCACGAGCCGAGCCGTTTGCCCGTCGACCATCACCCTGAAGTCATCGACCTCCTTGAGGCGGGGCTCGGACCGCCGTTCCGAGTGGCGGAAGTGGCGGGGCTGGGCCAGGCAGAGCGTGTGGGCGCGGCTATCGCGCGCCAGGATTTCAGAGCGGAAGGTGAGCAGCCCGCCCGCGTCGCCGATCTGGACGACCACGGTCTGCCCTGGGCGAAGGGGGACGAAAGTGTCTTGGTGCAGGGGTGCGGAAAACGTGATGTACTGGGGCGCGCAGGCGTCGATCCGGCACCGATAGGCGCCTCCGGGAACGATCACGCGGGCGATGGTGCCCGGCCTCAGATCCAGGTTGACGCGCGGCTTGCGCGTGCGATCCGGGCGGAACCCGAGGGCCACGAGGTACCCCGCGAGGATAGAAGCGGCCCCGACAAGGCCGACGGATGCAAGTTCTTCCACAGGCGGGCTCCTTTAGCGCCCGGCCTTGCTCCTTTCCGAGGCGAAGTTCTCGCGGGCCGAATTGAGGAGGCGAATCGCTTGGCCGAGGCTTGCGACGGCCTCCTCTCCGGCGTCTGGATCGTTCGTCTTTGCGAAGCGGAAGGACTCGAGCGCAGATTGTTGCAGCATGACGTGTGCCAATTTGCGGGCTGCGTGGCTTTCCTCGTGCACCGTCGGGGGCCTGAGACCGTCCATCAGGGTCGAAAGGGCCTCCGCCTTGGTCGCGGCGGCCTCCGCCCTCTGTAGGGTCTTTGGCGCCCCGGGGCTCGTGCGGACGATTTGGGGGATGGTGCGGAGCTCGTCGAGCAGGCTGAGCAGGGCTTGTTCGACGGACAGGATGCAGAGCCGGTAAGTCTTGGGGGAGATGGGCTCGGTGATCGCTGCCAGCTCCTGGGCGAGGCCCTCGGTCCTCCCGAGCAGGGCCAAAGCGGTGGCGCGGCCCGGGATGCAGTTCGGGGAGCCGGTTCCGTAGCCTTCCGCCGCGCTCTCCCAATTGCCGTCGAGGAGGGCGAAGTCGCCTTGAAGTTGGTCGGCGAGCGGGCCCTTGGCGCCTCGGGCGCGGGCGTGCTTCAGGGCGTCCCGGCCCCCGTCAAAGTCGCCGGCCTGCAGGGCCGCCTCGGCCGCTAACAGCCAGGCGTCCGCCCCGCCGATCCCGGATTCGGCCGCCCGCCGGGCTTCGCGCGAGGCTTCGACCGGCTTTTCCGCAGCGAGGTAGGCGTTTGCCAAAGCCAAGCGCAGGGCGGGGTCCAGGGGGTCTGCGTCAACCGCGTCGTGGATCACGAGCAGGGCCGCTTCCACCTGCCCCTTCTGGACAAGCTCCTGGGCGGTGGCGATGGGGTCTTGGGCGGGCTCCCCGACGGTCGGGGTTTGGGTCGTCTGGCTATTTGTTTCAACGGGCTTCGCCCGAGGAGCGAGGCCTTGGAAGGGGCCCTGGGCCAGCTGGAGCCGCCAGTCGTGGGCGATGGCCCGGCTGGTGCGGTCCCAATCCGGCAGGCCGTCGATGAAGACGATGAGGTTGCCGGGCTCGTCCTGGAACTTCTGGGTCTGGCGTTCGGTCTTCCGGGCGGTCTCGGGCGTCAAGGGCACGGACGTGTCCACCAGGTCCTGCTCTGAGAACGGCCGCGCGCGGCCGTAGCTCCAGACCATGCGGTTCCCGCGGAAGACCTCGATCCTGGCGCGGACTCGCGCCCCGGCGCGCTCCGCTTCCACCCGCACCACATAGGCGGCCTTCTGCTTCGCGGCGACCGCGAGCATGCGGCGTAAGTCCGGGTTCCACTCGTCGGCGGGCGCCGTCCCATCGCCGATCCACTCGCGGAAGCGGGGATCCAGCATGGACCAGGTCACGGGGTCGACCCGGCCCTCGCTCTCGAGCTCCTGCGCGAGGTAGGGGGCAATGACGAAGTTCGGGTCCACGTCGCCCTTAATCGGGAGCTTGGACTGGACGATGAGGACGAGCGGCGCAGCCGAGGCGACCACGCCAGTTAGGGCGAGCAGGGCGGCGAGGGCGGCGCGGCCCCTCATTCGAGGTGCCCGATGGCCTGCTTACACTCGTCGATGTAGCTCTGGATCAGTTTCGGGTCGCCCTGCCCTTTCTCCAACATCCTCTCATAGGCGCTGAGGGCGCGCTCGTAGGCGGCCTTCGCCTCGGGACGGCGCTTCAGGTTCACGTAGCACTGAGCGAGGCGATGGTTGGCGCTGGCCGGGCTCACGCCCAGCTTGAGCGCCCTCTCGTAGGTGCGGGCCGCGTCGGCGAACTTACCGCTCAGGAACTGCTGGCGCGCCGTCCGGACCAGGGCTTCGCCCTCGTTCGCGTCGTTGGCTTCCAAGACCACGCTGCCGCCCCTGGTGACCTCGGTGCTTCCCGGGCTCGGTCGGACGTCGATGATCGCCTGCCTGTTCGTCTTCGACCGTCCGTCGGCGTTCTGCGGCTGGATCGACTTGGGCTCCGGATCGTTGTTGACGGGCGGCTTTTCCGGCTGGGTCTTCGGCGCGGACTCCGGGGTCACGTACGGCTCGAGCGGCGCGTAGCCGCTGGAGTTGCCTTGGGAGGAGACGTTCGGACGTGCCCCTTCGAGGTTTTGGGGCCGCGACGTGACGATATTGTTCCTCTGGGCCGGGGTTTCGTCGCCGACTCGGACGAGGGTCCGATCTGGCAACGTTTGCTCGTTTGTTTGCTCCGCCCCTTGCTGCCCGCGCTCGTTGACGGCCGGCGTGCTCTGCGCGTCCAGTTCTGACGGCTGCTTGTTCGGAGAGACGGGGACCGGGGTCACGAAGGGCTTGGAGACTTCATTGTTGTCCGCGACCAGGGAACCGGTGTCCGTGGTCTTGCGCGTGGCGAGGAAGAGCGCTGAAGCGGTGGAGACGAGGAGGATGCAAGCGGCAATGGCCGCGAAGATCGCGTTGCGCCGATCGGGCCGTTCCGGCTCCAGATAGACGGGCTTGTGGGCGGCGCGCCGCAAGTGGGCGACACGAATGCGGTCCAGGGCAGAGTCGGGCCGCATCTCAATGACCCTTTCGTAGCACTCCAAGGCTCCCGCGATGTCGTTCTGGGTCTCCAGGCAGTCGCCCTTGAGGGCGAGCGCGGGAACGTGGGTCGGCATCACCACCAAGACCGCATCGCAGACCATGAGAGCTTCGGCGACCCGGCCCTCGCCGAAGAGGCGCTGCCCCTCGGCGACTTGGGCGTCGACCTCGGCGAGGCCCCGTGGGTCTGTGGGAGCCACGGATTGGCCGCACTCCTGGCAGAACTTACTGCCAGGAGCGAGCTCGACTCCACATCGGCGGCACAATAGCATCAAGGGACTCGGTGGCGACAGGATCATTGTACCAATCCTTCTGGCCGCTAGACGGCAGTTCAAGGCGAATCGGTTCGGTCCTATCGGCGCGGTCGTAGGTAACCCCGGCGAACTTCCTCGCGGAACACCTGGTGAAGTCCCCGGTAGGGATAGTCCATCCAGGCCCGGACAAGCTTCTTCGCCGCTTGAAAGAACACGTTCTGGGCGCCCTGCTTGGTGTGGCCGCGGCGGCGGCCGATCTCCTCAAAGGTGTTGCCGGCCAGCCGCAGGCGCACCACTTCGAGCTGTCCCTCGGTCAGGCCCGCCGCTTCGGTGACCTCGATCCACTCTTGGGTGATGAGGTAGTGCGCCTCCTTGCCGCCGGCCGGCAGGGGCATCTTCGACTCACGTTTGTGCGCTTCCTCGAGCTTGCGCCGGAAGCTGTCCTCTCGGTAGTGGGGCGCGGACCGGTCCCGCTCGATTTGGCCAAGCAAGGCGTCCGCACTCGCGGAAATATCTTTTGCTCTCATAGTGTCACAGGGGCCTTTAGGTGAACATATGTCTACCATATGCGGGCCAGGTTTTGCTCGGCCCTCCGGCGCCCGTGGCACAAAGGTAGGGACACGGCTGACCCCTTCAAATAGCAGGTCTTCCTTGGGACTTGGCGGCAACAGCCGGCCTTACGGCCTGGTCCGCCCCCTTCTCGCGTCTATGAAGGGGAGGGGCAGACGGGGTGGGGGTGCGCCCTTACTAGGGCCAGAGGGAGCAAAAGCCCGGCGTTTGTCGTCCAATAGACTGATTGGCGCGGGAAGGGCACAATGAAGACGCGGCTGACCACAGTAAATTGGCGGACAGCCCGGCCCAACGCGTTCCTCTCGGAGTAACCTTTTAAATGATGGCACTTCCCCTGATCATCCAGGGTGGCATGGGTGTGGCGGTCTCGAACTGGGTGCTTGCCAACGCGGTGGCTTCGCGGGGGCACATGGGCGTTATCTCCGGGACGGGTCTCGACACGGTGGTCAGCCGTCGCCTGCAATTGGGCGACCCGACCGGCGCGCTGAAGCGCGCATTCGATGCTTTCCCCGTGCCTGAAATGGCGCGACGGGTTTGGAGCCGTTATTTTGTGCCGGAAGGGAAGGCCGCAGACGCCCCTTTCCGGGCAAAGCCCGTGACCAACATCGAGACCGGCCAAGCGGGGATCGAGCTCACCGTCGTCTCCAACTTTGTCGAGGTCTGGCTGGCAAAACAGGGCCATAACGGGCCGATCGGGATCAACCTACTGGAGAAGATCCAGTTGCCGCACCTCGCTTGCCTCTTTGGGGCGATGCTCGCCGGGGTGGATTACGTTTTGATGGGTGCGGGCATCCCGCGCCAAATCCCGGCCGTGCTGGATTCCCTCAGCCAGCTGGAGGACACGAGCTACCGGGTTGATGTCGCCGGCGCCCTTTCGGGGGAGACTTACCTCACCCACCTCCGGCCCCGTTCCCTGGTGGACTGGCCGATGACGGAGCTCCCTCGGCCCCAGTTCCTCGCCATAGTCAGCAGTAGTGTCTTGGCGCAGTCCCTCATCAAGAAGTGCGTGCCGCCGGTGGACGGCTTTGTCGTGGAGGGCCCTCTGGCTGGGGGCCACAACGCGCCGCCGCGTGGCGCTATGGTCCTGAACGAGAACAACGAGCCCGTCTACGGAGCGCGCGACGTCCCGGACTTGGAGGCGATCCGCGACCTCGGTGCCCCCTTCTGGATGGCGGGCGCTTATGGCAAGCCGGGGATGATTGAAAAGGCGCTGGAAGCGGGCGCGCAGGGCGTGCAGGTGGGCACCGCCTTTGCCTTCTGCAACGAGTCCGGCATCGACCCGGACATCAAGCGCGAGGTGATCCAGAAGGTCTTGAGGGGCGAGGTCTCCGTGAAGACCGACCCGGTGGCAAGCCCGACCGGCTTCCCGTTCAAGGTCGTCCAAATGGAGGGGACGCTGAGCACCGACAAGGTGTACGGCGAGCGCCAACGCATCTGCGACCTCGGCTACCTTCGCACTCCCTACCGAAAGGAGGACGGCTCCATCGGCTACCGCTGCGCCAGCGAACCGGTGGACGACTATATCGCCAAGGGCGGCGAACTCAGCGAGACGGTGGGCCGCAAGTGCATCTGCAACGGGCTGATCTCGACGATCGGGCTGGGCCAGCGCCGCAAGGACGGCACTTTCGAACCGCCGATCCTGACGGCGGGTGACGAACTGGTGAACCTCGCCCAAATCATCCCGCCCGGCCGCGACAGCTACTCGGTGGACGACGTGCTCGCGTACCTGCTGAGCAACCGCGCGGTCGCGGTGGGATAGTCCCTTGTGGAGCGCGCTGGCCCTCGCCGCCTTCTGTGCCGCCGTCGTGCCGGAGGTTGAGGTCAAGGTCATGACCTACAACGTCCGGTTTGGCACCGCGTCTGACGGCGACAACGCGTGGCCAAAGCGGAAGGACGCGCTGATCGCCCTTGTCAAAGGGCACGACCCTGACGTGCTGGGGCTGCAAGAAGCCTTGGTGGAGCAGGTCGATGAGTTGCGCCGCGCCCTGCCCACCCATGCCGTGGTCGGCGTCGGCCGGGACGACGGCATCCGCAAGGGAGAGCACAGCGTCGTCTTTTATCGGCGCGGCATGTTCGGCCTGCGCGAGGGCGGCACTCGGTGGATCAGCGACACACCGGACGTTCCTGGTTCGCTCGGCCCGGGTGCGCAGATCACGCGCGTGTTCTCGTGGGGCGAGTTCTTTGTGGAGAGTGGGGGGCGGCTGTTGGTCGTCAACGCCCATCTCGACCATGTGTCGCCGGACGCCCGGCTCATGGGCGCCCGGCAGATGCGCGCGTTCGCCGAAGCACGGAGCCCGGTGCCCGCGATCGTAATGGGCGACTTCAACTCTCCCCCCGGAGCTTCTCCCACCGCGCACCTTGTCGAGGGGCGCTTTGTCGCATGCGTGCCCGCCCGGGGCCCCCGGGGCACGTTCAACGCGTTCCAGGCAGGGGCGACGGAAGGGGAGATGATCGACCACATCTTCGTCTCGCAGGGCATCGAAGTGGTGGAGACCGTGGTCGACCAATCGACCACGCCCGAAGGGCGCTATCCGAGCGACCATTTCCCGGTCGTGGCCCGCGTCCGACTCCCTCGGTGAGGTGGCGCCTAGTTGGTATTTTTAGCAGAATCGTGTATAACGTTTCCTAAGCTCGGCAATTCGACCGCTTGACCCGTGCTTCGTCTTGCCGCGTGGAGAAACTAAGATGCTGAATCTTCTCGCTCTCGCGACTCTGGCCCTCGCCCACGGAGGGGTCACCGACGACCGCCTCTTTGAAGGCAACGGGCCCCACAAGAGGCGAATCACGACCCAGGTCGAGCGTGCGCAGCAGTTCTTCGACCAGGGCCTCAATATGCTCTACGCGTTCAACCAGGCGGAAGCCGAGCGCTCGTTCCGCACGGCGGCCCGGCTGGACCCTGAGTCGGCCATGGCGTGGTGGGGCGTCGCCATGGCGAACGGCCCGCACTACAACAACATGGTCGTCCCGCCCGAGGACGAGAAAGAGGCGGTCGAGGCCATATCCCAAGCCCGCCGCGTCATGGCGGACGAGCCCGCCATCGACCAGGCCCTCGTCCTCGCCACGAGCAAGCGGTTCCGCTGGCCGCAGGGCGACCGGACGAAACTGGAGAAGGCTTACAGCGACGAGCTCGCGAAGGCGTACGGCCGCTGGCCGAAGGACGACGACGTCGGCGCCTTCTACGCCGAGTCCCTGATGAACCAGAACCCCTGGAACCTCTGGACGCACGACCAGAAGCCGAACCCCGGCACGCCGCGCATCTTGCAGGTGCTTGAGGAGGTGATGGCGAACAACCCGCAAAATCCGATGGCGCTCCACCTCTACATCCATGCAGTGGAGGCGGGGCCACACCCCGAAAAGGCCGTGCCTGCCGCGGATCGGTTGCGCGACCTGCAGCCGGGGCTTGGCCACAACGTCCACATGCCTTCGCACATCGACGTGCGGGTCGGCGCTTGGCAAAAGGCGATCGAGGCGAACCAGAAGGCGATCAAGGCCGACGACGCCTACCGGGCCGCGCGCCCTGAGCAAGGCTTCTACTGGCTGTACATGGTCCACAACTGGCACATGCTCGGCTTCGCCGCCATGATGAACGGCCAGAAGAAGGTGGCGGTCGACGCGATGGACACGATCGCCCGCGAGGTGCCCGCCGAGGTGAAGAAGGCTAGCGCTTCCTGGATGGACGGTTGGTTCGTCATGCCCGTCGACGTGCGGCTACGGTTCGGCATGTGGGACGAGGTGTTGGACTATCCGATGCTCGACGACATGTTCCCGCTCTCGGTGGCGATGCAGCGGGCCGCGCGGGCAATGGCCTTTGCCGCCAAAGGCGACCCCAAGTCCGCCCGGCGCGAACAGGCCGCGTTCTATGCGGCCCGCCGTCGGGTCCCCGCTGATAAGATGTTCGGCGGCAACACGGGGAAGGACATCCTCATCGTCGCCAACCACCTGATGAACGGCGAGATCAAGGTCGCGGAGGCGGATGTGGACTTAGCGCTCAGCCACTTGCGGTCCGCGGTCGCGGCCGAAGACCGGCTGAACTACATGGAGCCGCCGGACTGGATCCAGCCGACCCGCCACACCCTGGGCGCCCTGCTCCTGCGTGAAGGCCGCTATGACGAGGCGCTCGCCGTCTTCAAGAGGGACCAGCAAAAGCTGCCCTTCAACGGTTGGTCGCTTTATGGCCAGTCGCTCGCCCTCCGGGGCCTGGGCCGCGCTCACGAGGCAGAAGAATCGTTGGCCATGTTCAACAAGGTCTGGGCCACGCACGAGACCCCGATCAATTCCTCCTGCCTTTGCATTCCCGCGGGTGGCCCCCGCTAAGGTCGCGCACGCCTGGAAGGTGGAGCCCCCTCTCCCTCACTGAGGGCGAGGGGGCAAAGGCACGGGTTAGCCTTTCAGGCTCGCCATGTCGATGACGAACCGGTAGCGCACGTCGCTGCGGAGCATGCGCTCATAGGCCTCGTTGATCTGCTGCATGGCGATTACCTCGATGTCGCAGGTGATGTCCTTCTCGCCGCAGAAGTCCAGCATCTCTTGGGTCTCGCGGATGCCGCCGATGAGTGAGCCGGCGAGGTTGCGGCGGCGCAGGACCAGCGGGAAGGCGTGGAGCGGGCTGGGGTCGGGGACGCCGATGAGCACCATGGTGCGGTCGAGGTCGAGCAGTCCGAGGTAGGCGTTGAGGTCATGGGTCGCGGAGACGGTGTCGATGATGAAGTCGAACTGGTTCGCATGCTGTTCGAAGACGGACTCGTCCCGGGTGACGACGAAGGCGTCGGCGCCGAGCCGCCTCGCGTCCTCCTCCTTTCCGGCGGAGTGGCTGAGCACGGTGACGTGCGCGCCCATGGCACGGCCGAACTTGACCGCCATATGGCCGAGCCCGCCAAGGCCGACCACGCCCATGCGGGTGCCCTCTTTCACGCCCCAGTGGCGAAGGGGGGAGTAGGTCGTGATGCCGGCGCAGAGCAGGGGGGCGGCGGCGTCCAGCGGAAGGTTGTCCGGGATGCGCACCACGAAGTCTTGGTTGCAGGTGTATTGCGTGGAATAGCCACCGTAAGTGACGCCGCTCCCGTCCTTTTCTTGGCCGTTGTAGGTGTAGGTCGAGCCTTGGACGCAGTACTGTTCCTCGCCATCGCGGCAGGGCCCGCAGGTGCGGCAGGAATCGACCATGCAGCCGATGCCGACCCGGTCGCCGACCTTCCACTTGGTCACGTTCCCGCCGACCTTGGTGACGGTTCCGACGATCTCGTGCCCCGGCACCATCGGATAGATCGAGAAGCCCCACTCGTTGCGGGCGAAGTGGATGTCGCTGTGGCAGACGCCGCAGTAGAGGATGTCGACGAGCACATCGTCCGGGCCGGGTTCGCGGCGGTTAAAGCTCCATGGTTCCAGCGGGGTGGTCGGGGAGTGGACGGCGTAAGCGGCGGTGGACATGCCCATCGATCGTGAGGATACACCCATCATCCAGGTTTTGCCCCCACGGCAGCCGGACGCGCGTCAGTGCACGGTCGGGAGGACGATGCCCGGCATGTCCGAATAGACGTGGCCGGACTTTCCCGAGACCTTCACGCCCGGGACTGAGGGCCGGAGTGTTTGCCGCACGATCAGGCCGGTTTGTGTCCAGCTCGGTTGCCCCGGCGCCCGGGCATAGCTCGCAACCTCTGAGGTGGCGATCGCTTGGAGATCGACGCGATAGGTGCCGCCGACCACCGCCGGGAACGTCACCGTGCGGACGTCCTGGCCCCGTCGGGAATAGCTGGTGCCCGGTTGCAGCGTGCCCTGGAAGACCTCCATCGGAGGCGTGCGGGCCAGTTGCGCGCCTTGGGGCAGGGAGTAGGCGGCGCTGGTAAGGTAGAGCGACTGGTACCAGAGGTCGTCACCGACCATTCCCGCCCGGCAACTCGCGGTCACTTCGACGCTGAGCGCGAGCCCGATGGGCGTCCCGGTCGGCCAGCGGTCGCTGGTGACGGTGACGTCGTCCCGCAGCGTTGCGTTCAGCCTTCCGAGGAGCGAGTTGACCGCGAGTCCACCAGTGGAGAGGTCGGCGCCGAACTGCAGGCGACCCGGCTTCGCGAGGGCACTGACCTCCATCGTCCGGACGGCCAGCAAGCCCGCCAGCCCCGGTGCGGTGGGGCCCGTCACAAGCTTGGTCTGCCGGCCGAACTTGTCCACGGCCTCGAACGCGAGGTCGGCGCTTTGGGCTGGCACCCGCGCGGCGAGCATCGCCAGCGCGAGTAGCGCGGCCCGTTTTCCCGCTCCCTTCAAGCGCGGACGCATAGGAGGCCAGATTATATGAGAGTTCGAGGGTGAATAGCGACGCTTCGGCAGGGTGTTTTTGAGGAATCCTTTCGACTCGAGGGGCGCTCAGGCAGGAGGGTGTGTAAAAAAAATGTACAATCCATATATAAGTTTGCTATACTGCTTGGGGCAATGTTAAGAACTCTGACGCTTCTCGCCTGCGTGACGCCGGTCTTGGCCTTCGCGCAGCAGTTCCCGTGTGACAATGCGACCTCTGGTGCGTACGGGGGCGGATGGACGAACGGGACGAACGGTGGGTTCGGGTTTGGCCCCTGGGTCTTGACGAACACGATCAACGACCCCAATAAGGGCGGCCACTTCCGCGCCTCCTCGAACGGGAACGGTGCCAACGGCGGGCCTGGCATCGACATCTTCGGCCATGCCTGGGGGATGTACGCGAACAGCGGCAACGTGGCCAAGGCGGAGCGCGCGTTCATCCTCCCGGTCGTCACGGGCGATACGGTGTCGTTCGATCTGGACACGGGCTTCATCGACAACGGTTCGAGCGTCTCGGTCGCGTTCTTCAACGGTTCGACCGAAGCTTGGAGGATCGGCTTCACCGGTGGTGGCAGCGACTACTGGTACAGCGACGCCGGAGGGGTCAGCTCGACCGGCCTCGGGTTCACCGACGGTGGGCTCCACGTCGACCTGAAGCTCACCGGCGGGGGCGGCTACCTCGTGGGCGTGACCAGGCTGGTGGACAACGCCTTCTTCACGACCAACGGGATCCTTGCCAACGGCATCAGCTCGTTCACCTCGTTCGAGTTCGTAAACGTGAACGCGGGGAGCGGCCCTGCCCACGACGCTTACTTCAACCAGATCTGCGTGGTGCCGGAACCGGGCAGCTTCTTGCTTGCGGGAGGCCTCCTTGCCCTGGTGCGCCGCAGGGGCACTCGGAAAGGTTCCTGAGCTCGACCCTGCAGCGGCTTCCTGGCTCCGCGCTTGGCGCAACGCCAGGAAGTCCCTAGGCTCGCGCAGTTGCGCTAGTCTTCGAGCTTGGTGGCTTCGAAGATGCGGATCTCGGGAGGCGCCTCCAGGCATGCCACGAACCCGTCGAAAAAGCCCTTGAACGCTGGGCCCTCGAAATGCGCGTTGAGCGCGTCCATGCTCTCCCACTCTTCGACGAACACGATCTTGAGCGGGTCTTCGACGCTGGTGTAGTAGTCGAACTTGAGGCACCCCGCTTCGGTCAATGCCCGGGCCTTGTTTGCGCGGCTCAGCTCGAAGGCGGTCTGCTCGGTGCCTGCACGGAGATGGCTATAGGCGGTAAGGATGATCACCGCGTCCATGGTACTCGGCCCCCCTTGGAGCCTGCTGGAGAGCGGCAAGACGCGCCAAAATTGAGGCATGAACGTTCAGTCAGAGTGCTTGGTCGAGTTCTGCAAGAAGAGCGCCGTGGCCGGGATGGAAGAGTTCCTGCGCGTGTTCAAGTACGTGCCCGACGACAAGCTGCACTGGACTCCGGTGCCGACGGCCAAGTCCGCGTTGCGCGTCGGGGCCCACACGGCGGTGGCGGCGGGGAACTTCGCCCGCATGATCCGCGAGCGGCGGGTCCCCTATGGGGACGAGATCCCCGACTTCGTGGCGCGGACGCGCGCGGAAGAGGAGGCCATCACCACCCGTGAGGAGATGGAGAGCGTGTTCCGGAAGAACACAGAGGCGGTGCTCGCCGCCCTGGACGGCTTGACCGAGGAGGACTTTGCGATCTCCTTGGACAGCGGCCAAGGCTGGAGCATGCCGATGACCTGGATGATGAAGCTCCCGGGCACCCATGCCTTTAGCCACCACGGCCAGATCGACTTCTTGCAGACTTGCTGGGACGACCAGGAGATCCACTTCTAGGCCCGGGTAAGTGAAGGGCCCCTCGCTGCCTTTCGGCAATGGAGGGGCCCGGATCTTTCTTGGACGCTGGAGGCGAACCGCCAGCGTCAAGCCTGGGTTAAGTGATTACCAGCGGTTGCCGCCGCCGCCGCGGTTGCCACCGCCACGGTTGCCGCCATAGCCGCCGCCGCCACCACCACGGTTGCCGCCGCCTCCTCCGCCCCCGCGGTCTTCGCGCGGCTGGGCTTCGTTGACGGTGAGGGTGCGACCGTCCATCTGGACGTTGTTCTTGTCGGCAATGGCCTGCGCAAGGTCGTCCGCGTTGATGTCGACGAAGCCGAAGCCCCGGCCCTCGATGATGCGGGCGTTCGTGCCGCCATAGGCGCTGAAGAAGTCTTGGAGCTGTCGCTGGTCGACGGAATACGGCAAGTTGCCGACGTAAAGGGTTTTAGTAGCCATGTTGTAGCCTCGGGAGGCGTTGTCCGGTTCGGTGCTAGAAGGCGCAACTTCGAACCGGCCCGAGGGGCAAGTCTTTTGTAACGAATTCAACCGCAGTGAAACGAATCACTCTCATTATTGGTCAACGCCGGATTTTGCTCAGCGCATTAGGCCCATTGCCTCCAGGGCCTTTGGCAGATGTCCCTTTTAAGGGGCCAGTGGACCGACCGGGTCGATCACCAGTTCCTGGATCCGGCCGTCCGCGAGCTTGAAGCGGTACTCGAACTCATAGGGACTGCCGGGGAACGTGCCCGAGACCACCGCGCCCACCACGTGCTGCAGACCCTTCTGCGTGAGGGACTTGACGTCCGTCTTCAGGTCGTAGGCACCGGAGTTGCCTCGCATCCAGTCCTCGATGGCATCGACCCCGCGCAGCTCCTTGTCCTCGCCGTTGTCCCAGACGACAGCGTCCGCGGCGAACACCTCGCGCGCGCCGTCCCGTGAGGCGAAGTACCGTTCGATCGGAAGGGGAAGGATGACGATGTCCATCAGTTTTGGAATCCTTGGCGGGCGCGGTTAGTTCCTGACGGGGGCCCTCAGTTGTCGTTCGTCCGGTGCCCCATCAGGTGCCTGGCCGAGAAAGCCTGTCCCGTGTGATAGGCGGCGTGGAACACCATGTAGTCGGCGAAGTCGCCGAACGTCTCTCCGGGGCCCTCGATTGGGAGAGGGTCGCCACGTTCGGCGTCCAAGCCGAGAAAGGCGGCCTTGGCCGCTTTCTGGACGCGGTCCAGCTCGGCTTCCACCTCGGACACGGTCATGCCCAGGGCCAGCGGCTGGTCGACCGTCGAGAGGTAGTAGCCCGCCTCTTCGCGGGCCAGCGGAGACTCGATCCCCGCGGCGGGATCCAGGCCGTTTGCGAACTTCGCCAGCGCGTAGACCAGGTGGCAGGCGATCTCGCCCACGCTGAGCAGCTTCGGATCGGGCCTGCGCCACAGGTCTTCGTCCTGGAGGCCTTCGAAGACGAGCGAGAACTCCCAGTGTGCCTTGTCCCAAGCTTGCGATTGGCTCTCCAAGAACGGCATGAAGGGTGATTCTATCCCGCGGCCTTTCTGAAAGTGGGTTGCGAACCGTCCCTCATTTGTGCCTCAGCCCTTCGCGGGGGTCGAGTCGTTGGAACGTCGCGGAGTCCGCTGGCCGAAACGGCTCGGCGGTGCACTCTGATCCTTCCCGCATGCCACCCGGAAAGGCATAGCGTCTAGCAGGGAAGTGCGAACCGCTGGAAGCTGTGAGTGCGGTAAGGGGGGAGCGGGCTGACAGGGTGGCCGTGGTCGCGCAAGACCTCCCGCCACGCGGCTGAGCCCGCTGATACGGACGGTCTCGAGCAAGGCGGCGAGGAAGTCGAAGGCACCCAACAAGGGGCTCGCCTCGAGACGCCCTCCGTCAGGGGCTGGCTGCCAGGGCGAGTACGTCCGCCTCGCACCGACGTACCAAGGCCTCTGCATCCTGTCCCCGCGCGACCGTCAGGGCCTCCTCAAGGCACTCCCGTGCCCCGGACAAGCCGAGCGATGCCGTGGCCCTCGCCCGCAGGCGCAGGGTCTCAGCGCGATGGAAGTACCCGCGCCCGGCGCTGACCTTGAGGGCCCGATCCAGGAGTTCAGCCGCCCGATCCGCCCGGCCGGAGGCGAGTTCGGAATCGGCCAGCACAGACATGAAGTAGGCGAGTTCCATGCGCACTCCCGACCGCTCGATCTCCTCGAGAGCCTCGCGCATCACGGCTAGTTCCGGAGAAGGATCGGCCTGGGCGCCCCGCGCCCACCCGAGCAAGAGGGCCGCCACGGCCTCGCGGTACGGGAGCGACTGCCGCCGCCCGATCGCCTGGAGCGCCCCCGCCCAATGCTCGCAGAGGGGCGCGTCGCCCCGTAGCTGGTGCAGCATCGCCGCTTGCTGCCGTGCATGGGCCAGGCAATAGATCGCTCCGGGCTGCTCGGCCCGTCGGATCGCCGCGCTCGCTTGCCGATGGGCCTCGACCTCGTCGCCCAGGAACCAGAGCGAGAGGGCCAACCAGAAGTGGCAGCCCACCCCCGGGTGCTCGCCGTAGAACGCGCTCAACCGGCGATCACCGGGTCCCAACTCGCACGATGCGCCGACCGTCGCCTGCTCGACGCACTCCCGGAATCGTCCCTGGTGGAACAGCGAGCACGCAAGAAGCTCGCTCGCTTCGACGTCGACGTGCTCCGGCGAGGCTAGCGTCACCGCCGCGCGCATCAGCGTCTCGGACTCCGGGTACTCGCCCGCCAGCTCGTAGATCGTCGCGAGGTGGTAGCGAGCGGCGCGAAAGACGTCCACCGCTCCGACGCCCTCCGCCAGTCGGATCGCTTCCAAGCAGTGTCGGCGCGCCTCCTGGCTCGTCCAGCCGTCGCGGAGCAGCAGCGCCTGTGCGAAGAGCCGGTGCCAATCGGCTCGAAGGGCGTCCAGTTCGGGTGGCCCGTCACTCTCGACGGAGACCCGACAGCCTTCAAGCGCCTCGATCGCCGCCCGTCCATCGACCGACTCGATGGCGGTCTGGGCCCCTGTGAGGGCCCCCTCAAGGTCGTCGGCCGGAAAGGATGTGCCTTCGCGGACCTCCCCCACGAACCGGAACCCGCGGCCGTGCACAGTCTTGATCCAGCACTGCCGCGACCCGGAGTCGCCGATCGCACGGCGGGCCGCCATGATCCGACCGCTGAGCGTGGCCTCGTTGACGAACGTGTCGCCCCACACCGCAGTCAGGAGCTCGTCCTTGCCGACCACCCGGTGACGGTTCTGGATGAGATAGCAGAGCACCTCGAAAACCTGTGGCTCGACCCCGACCGTGCCTTCGGGGCCCCGCAGTTCGTACCGCGCCGGGTCTAAGCGGTACTCGCCGAACACGTAGGGCATGAGCCGATTCTAGCGTCCAGTCGGCCTCGGAATGAAATCCCAAGGTTTTCGCAAGGTTTCCATCAAGCTTCCCCGCTTGGGCGACCCGCATCATGACCACCGGAGGCGCCCCCCCAATGCGGCGCACCGAAAGAGAACAGAGAACCATGAACACTACGACGAACAGCATGAACGACACTGCGATGACCCCGAAGCCGAACGCGATGGTGCGCAACGGCGTCGACGTCCGCGCCCTGACGGAGGCGATGGAGGCGATCGCCTCGGAGCCCGCCCTCGCGAGCTTCAAGTTCCGCTCCAAGAACGAGTGGCTGGACGGCGGCCACAACCGATCCACGATCAGCGGGTTCTACGGCCTGATGGGCGAGCAGACCCGCGAATGCGAGTTCAGCATGGACGCCGACGAGCCGCACGTGCTGCTCGGCTTCGATCGCGGCGCCAACCCGGTCGAGTACGTGCTCCACGCGCTCGCCGCCTGCGTCACGACCACAATGGTCTACCACGCCGCCGCCCACGGCATTCGGATCGAGTCGGTCCAGTCTCGTTTGGAAGGCGACCTCGACTTGCGTGGCCTCCTGGCGATGCCAGGCGCCAAGCGCAACGGCTACGAACGGCTCGTTATGCGGTTGAAGGTTTCGGGCTCCGGCACGAAGGAGCAGATGCTGGAGATGGCGCGTCTGGGCCAAGCGCACTCGCCCGTCTTCGACATCGTCTCCAGCGGCACCCCGGTGGAGGTGATCGTCGAAGTCGCTTGACGTCACCACCAGGCAAAACTTTCCGTCCCTGCGGCGAAGCGAATCCACACCGCAGGGCCCCCCGCTACCCCGGCCTGCCCTCCGGGCCAGACCGGGCCACCTGCCGTCTAGCATGGGAGTGCGAACTGTCTGGGGTGTGAACGAAGGGAGGACGGAAGCTATACTCTTCCGATGCGCCACCGGCTTGCCCTTGTCCTGGCGACCTTAGCTGTCTCGGCCATCGGCCTGTCCTCTCAAGCGAGAGTTATCGGCTCGATCGCCGGCGTCACGGCGGCCGCGAGGTACTCCGAGGTCTTCGGCTGGTCCGGTGAGACGCCGACCGGCTCCGCGGTCCGCCTGCTCCGGCTCGACTACGACTCGGACGACGGGACGGGGCGGGTGCGCACCAGCGGGCTCCTCGCCGTCCCAGCGAACGGGGCGCCCCGGGGGCTCGTCGTCTTCTTCCAGGGGACGACGGTGGACCGGGCCGAGTCGCCCAGCCGGTACCGAGGCACCGACCCCAAGCACCCGATGGACCCCGTCGTGCTCGCCTTCACGCAGCATGGCTACGCCGTCGCCGCGCCGGACTCGTACGGGCTCGGCGACGACCGGCGGCCCCAGCCCTACATCCAGGGCTCGGTGACCTCCAGTTCCGGGATCGACATCGTCGAGCCGGCGCGCTGGGCACTCGCGGCGGCGCGCGTCACGACCGGCCCCCGCCTCCTCGTGACGGGCTACAGTGAAGGCGGCGCCAAAGCGATGTGGATGACCAGGCGGATGGAGTCGCTCGGACGCCGGGTCGACCTCAGCGCACCGCTCTCCGGGCCGTACGACCTCAGTGGGACGACGTCGGGTTGGCTCGTCGCCCCGACCCGCTCGGCCGGGCTCCTTGCCTTCAAGTTCGTGGCGGCGGCATTGGTCGGGTACGGCGCGAGCGACCGAGTGCCGGGCCTCAGTCTCGAAGAGGTCTTCGTCCCTTCGTTCGCCAGCTACGTGCCGACCGTGTTCGAGGCGGACCAGACCACGCTCCAGGTAGCGGGGCGGTTCATGACGAAGGGCACGCAGCTTGGAGGGGTCGGCTCGATCGAGCGAATCCTCCAGCCCGACACGCTTCGGGCCCTCCGAGACCGAGACGAGGACCATCCCCTCCTCCGGCTGCTCGCGGCGAACGACTGCTACGACTGGGAGCCCAAGACCAAGACGATGCTGGCCTACCTGACCACGGACGACACCGTCCTGCCCGAGAACACCCATCGGGCCATGGAACGGATGGGGCACCTCGCCCACGTGCGCGCCTTCAGCGTCGAAGGGTCGAGCCTCAACCACGTCACAGCCACCGTCCCATGCCTCGTCCTCGCCCGAGCCTTCTTCGACGGGGGCTACGCGGCTGTCGAACGAATCCGCCGCGACCGAGTGCTCCCCGCCTTCGCCGATCGGGACGGCGGCTGACAGTCGCGGGGGCCGCCAACCCGGAGCTAGGAAGTCCCGTAGAGCCGGTCGCCGTAGTCGCCCAGGCCGGGGAGGATGTACTTGCGATGGTCTAGTTCGCGGTCTATCGCGGCCGTGAAGACGTCGACGTCCGGGTGGTCCGCGGCCAACCGCGCGACCCCTTCCGGCGCGGAGACGATCGCCGCCATCGCCACCGACCGCGCCCCGTTCGCCTTCAGCAACGCGATCGCCTGCGAGGCCGAGCCGCCGGTAGCCAGCATCGGGTCCACGAGCAAGGTGTACCGGTCCGCGAGCCTCGGCAGCTTCACATAGTAGCTGTGCGCGACCGCCGTCTCGTGGGAGCGCTCGAGCCCGATGTAGCCCACCGCGACGTCCGGGAAGATCTCAAGCGCCGACTCCAGCATGGAGAGCCCCGCCCGAAGGACCGGCACGACCGCCAGGCCCACCTTCAATGACGCCCCCTCGGCCGTTTCGAGGGGCGTCTCCACGGGATGCCCTTGCAGCGGGACCCCGCGGGTCGCCTCGAGTATGACGAGCGTCGAGAGGACCCACGCGTACCTCCGAAAAGTCGCCGGTTCGGTGCGCTTGTCGCGCAGCCCGGTGAGCAAGTGCTGGGCGAGGGGGTGGTCGACGACGTGGACGGGCATCAGCGCGATGCTACACAATTTCCTGGCTTTTCTCATGCCCCGTCACGCAGGTCGCCTGCGCTGGCTGAGGACAGCCTCGGCACGGGGCGTGCCGAGGCATGAAGAATGCTACACAATTTCCTGGCTTTTCTCATGCCCCGTCACGCAGGTCGCCTGCGCTGGCTGAGGACAGCTTCGGCACGGGGCGTGCCGAGGCATGAAAATGCTACACAATTTCCTGGCTTTTCTCATGCCCCGTCACGCAGGTCGCCTGCGCTGGCTGAGGACAGCCTCGGCACGGGGCGTGCCGAGGCATGAATGAAATGAAAGGGTCTCCCTGTGCTGCATCTGTGCTGCACACGTGCTGCAAACGTGCTGCACACCGGGGTTTGCAGCACAGATGGCGCACGTTTCCGGCACGATTGAAGCACGGAGACAACAGGGAGTGACGGGGGCTCTTTTTTCTTGCCGCGGCCTCCTAGGTGTGGGCTGAGGCATGCAAATCGCTCGCGCTGGCTGAGGACAGCCTCGGCACGGGGCGTGCCGAGGCATAAACGAGACAACAGGGAGTGACGGGGGCTCTTTTTTCTTGCCGCGGCCTCCTAGGTGTGGGCTGAGGCATGCAAATCGCTCGCGCTGGCTGAGGACAGCCTCGGCACGGGGCGTGCCGAGGCATAAGACTCACCGACCCTCTCCCCCGGAGGGGAGAGGGAAGCGTTCGGACTTTAGAAGTCCATGTCGTCCATGCCGCCCATGCCGGGGGCGCCGGCGGGGGCTTTCTTCTTCTCGGGCTTCTCGACAACGAGGGCTTCGGTCGTCAGCACGAGGCCGGCGATCGAGGCGGCGTTGGCGATGGTGGACCGCGTGACCTTGGCCGGGTCGACGATGCCGGCGGCCATCATGTCCGTGATCTCGCCCTTGGCGGCGTCGAAGCCCTTGCCGCCTTGCTCGGCGCGCACCTTCTCGACGATGACGCTGCCTTCCCAGCCGCCGTTCTCGGCGATGGTGCGGAGCGGGGCTTCGAGGGCGCGGCGGACGATCATGACGCCCGTCTTCTCATCGCCCTCGGCGTTGAGGTTGTCGAGCGCAGTCTGCGCTCGGAGCAGCGTCACGCCGCCGCCCGGGACGATGCCTTCCTCGACCGCCGCGCGGGTGGCCGAAAGGGCGTCCTCGTAGCGGTGCTTCTTCTCCTTGAGCTCGGTCTCGGTGCTGGCGCCGACCTTGATCACCGCGACGCCGCCGCTGAGCTTGGCCAGGCGCTCCTGGAGCTTTTCGCGGTCGTAGTTGCTGTCGGTGTTCTCGATCTGGGCCTTGATCTGGTTGATGCGGCCCATGACGGCGTCCTTGGTGCCGGCGCCCTCGATGATCGTGGTGTCCTCCTTGGTGATCACGATCTTCTTGGCGGTGCCGCACATATCGAGGGTGACGTTCTCGAGCTTGGTGCCGAGGTCCTCACTGACGAACTGGCCGGCGGTGAGGGTGGCGATGTCCTCGAGCATGGCCTTGCGGCGGTCGCCGAAGCCGGGAGCCTTAACGGCCGCGATCTGGAGCACGCCGCGGATCTTGTTGAGGACCACGGTGGCGAGGGCGTCGGCCTCGACGTCCTCGGCGATGATGAGGACCGGACGGCGGGCCTGGGCGGCCTTTTCGAGGAACGGCAGGAGATCCTGCGCACTGCTGACCTTCTTCTCGTGGATGAGGACGATCGGGTTCTCGAGGACGGCCTCCATGCGCTCGGGGTCGGTGACGAAGTAGGGCGAGATGTAGCCGCGGTCGAACTGCATGCCTTCGACGATCTCGACCATGGTCTCGCGGCCCTTGGACTCCTCGACCGTGATGACGCCGTCCTTGCCGACCTTGTCCATCGCGTCAGCGACCTGCTGGCCGATCTCGGGGTCGTTGCCGGCAATGGTGGCGACGAACTGGACCTGCTCCTTGTCCTTCACATCGACGGACATGGACTTGATGTGCTCGACGACGGCGGCGACGGCCTGGTCGATGCCGCGCTTGACGGCGATCGGGTTGCCGCCCGCGGCGACGTAGCGCAGGCCCTCGGTCACGATGGCCTGGGCGAGCACGGTGGCGGTCGTCGTGCCGTCACCGGCGACGTCGTTGGTCTTGCTGGCGACCTCCTTGCAGAGCTGGGCGCCCATATTCTCATAGGGATCCTCGAGCTCAATCTCCTTGGCGACGGTGACGCCGTCCTTGGTGATGGTGGGGCTGCCCCACTTCTTGTCGAGGACGACGTTGCGTCCTTTCGGGCCAAGGGTGACCTTGACGGCGTCGGCGACTTTGTTGACCCCGCGCTCAAGGGCGCGTCGGGCGTTTTCTTCGAAGATAAGGGTTTTGGCTGGCATGTTCGTTCTTGTTGGCTGTTAGCGGTTAGCGGTTAGTGGTTCGCGGTTAACTGTTAGCGGTTGGCGGTTGGCGGTTGGTGGTTGGCGGTTGGTGGTTGGCGGTTAGTGGTTGGTGGTTGGCGGTTAGTGGTTGGTGGTTGGCGGTTGGCGGTTGGTGGTTGGCGGTTGGCGGTTAGTTAGCTGTTGTAGGCAGCGGTCTCTTCCCGCACGACGACGTTCTCCAGACTCTTAAGGAAGGCGTCGAGCTTTTTACTTAGCAGCACCATCTCGGCTTGGAGGCTGTCCGTCTCCTCATCGTCAATCGTCGAGAGCCGCCGGGCGGCCTCTAGGAGCGTCCTCAACTCGTACAGCGAGCCGCGCGCGATCCGGACGTGGTTTGAGAATGCTGCTTGAGACTGCCGCCCGTAGCCTTCGGCAATGTTCGAGGGCACCGACACGGCAGCGCGACGCATCTGCACCGTCAGGCCGTACAACTCGGCCGGCGGAAAGGTTGCGGTGACGCGATAGACGGCTTCAACGAGAGACATGGCTAACTGCCAGATCTCGAGCTTTTCGTACCTGAACTTCTCCGTCCCCAACTGCTAACCCCTAACTGCTAACCCCTAACTGCCAACTGCCAACTGCCAACTGCCAACTGCCAACTCAGTTGTTGACGATCGCGTAAATCTGGTCTTCGTCGAGGATCGTGTAGTCCTGACCCTCGAGCGTGACCTCGTTTCCGCCGTACTTGCTGAAGAGCACGCGGTCGCCTTCCTTGACGGTGAGCGTGTTGCGTTCGCCGTTGTCCAGGGTGCGGCCGGTGCCGACGGCGATGACGCGGCCTTCGGTGGGCTTCTTCTTCGCGGAGTCGGGAAGGATGATCCCGCCGGAGGTCTTCTCCTCGGCTTCGATCAGCTCCACGACGACCTTGTCACCAAGCGGTTTGATGTTCGGCATAGTCTTTCTCCTTGCAGCGGCGGCCTTGCGGCCGCCTGAAGCGGGCCCCGGAGTTAGCACTCCTCGGCTCCGACTGCTAACAATTATGGCGTCGCCGTCCGCGCCTGTCTAGCAGTCTTGGGACTGGAGTGCTAATCCAGTCCCTGGGGCGAGCCGTGGAGGCCTAAAAGGCAAGCGCCATTTGTGCGCTCGAGCCATGCGATCGTCGCGTCGATTACGCCTTCCAGTTCGGCGCTGCTCGGCTTTCGGGGCGATCGGATCATAGGCGGCGCGCGTCAGCGTCGTCGAGGCCCAGACCGTGTAGTCGCCCCAATTGCGGTGTAGGGGTTCGGGCAGCCCTGCCGGCCGGCGTGGCTCGGGCAGAAATGGAGTAGGCCCGGTCTGGCGTCCCCCAACCTCCGAGTCGAGCAACCTCTCAGAGTCTCGCCGGTCAGCCAAGAGCTTCCGGGTGGGAGCGACCCCGACCGTCACAAAGTTGTGCCCATCGTCGAAGCCGAAGTAAAGGGTTCCTTCGATGACGTACCGCTTGCCGGCATAGACCTTTTCGACGATCAGCGGCAAGTCGGGGTACTGCGTATTGTCGGGGCAGAGCACGGAGAGCGCGAGCGCGATCGAGACAATCGTAAGGGCCCTGCCCCTTTGGACGCTCGACCGTTGCCCGGCTAGCGCCCGAGGCAGTAGTCCACAAGCTCGGCCAGGGTGGACTCGGCGAGGCACTCGACCGTGTCCGCCGCCCCGTAGTACACCTTTGCCGCACCGTCGTCCTCGATGATGAGCGCACCGGGAAAGAGGACGTCGTTGCGAAACCCGCCTTTGGTCTCGTAGTTGGCCTCCGGCACGAGCAGCGGTGACTTGGCCACCGAGCGGACTCGGTAGAGGTTTTCCGGATCGATGAGCATGCCCCCAATCGTGTAGCGCCGGAGCCATTCGGGTTCCCAGCCGTTCTTGCCGCGCGACTCGTCCTCGTCCACCGCGTGGAAGAGCACGAGCCAGCCTTCTTCAGTCAGGACCGGTGCGGATCCGGCCCCGAGCTTCATGTTCGAGAAGGGGACGTCTTCGACGCACAGCAGCGGCTCGGCCTGGCCCCAGTGGCGCATGTCCGGCGAGCAGGAGACCCAGATGTCGAACCGCTCCTGCCAGTCGCGCGAGTAGATCGGGAACGGCCGCTCCAGGCGCCAGTAGAGGCCGTCGATGCGCTCCGGGAAGAGGACGACGTTGCGGTTGTCGGGGGTCGACTTATCGATCGTGCGGAAGCTGAGGAAGTCCTCGGTCTCCAGGATATAGGCGCGGTCACCGTGGTGGGTCAGCACGGCGGGGGTGACGATGACGCGGTCTTCTACGATTTGCACGCGCGGGTCGTAAACGCCGATTTCGTCTTGGTCCGGGTTTGGGCCTGGCCTGATACGCCGGAAGTCCGTTTATCCGGTCGGGCGTCCTGCCGGGCTCGCCGCCTGGTGCAAGTGGTAGGCGTCGTGGCCGAGGACCATGACCGCGATCTCGAAGAGGGTGACGTCTCCGACGAACTCGCGGTGGGCGGTGCGCCCCCACTCCTCCGCCTTCACCTCGCGCAGCTTCGCTACGAGTTTGAGACGGTTCTCTGCGAAGCGGTTGAGGTTTGCGACGGCGTCTTGGCGCGCGTAGCCGCGTTCTTCGGCGAGGGTGCCCTCGTCGATGTTCTCCAAGGTCGGTTTGTCCTCGGTCAGGGTCCGCTCGGCCCGCCGCAGGTAGATCTCGTCCCAATCGGCGAGGTGGGCGACCACCTCCCGCAGGGTGAAGCGGGCGGGGTCGAGGCGCTCGTCCCAGCGCGGATCGTCGTTCGGCATCGTTCCGAGGAGGGAGCGGAGCACGGTCGGGGTTCCACCGATCCCGTTGATGACGTAGTCTATTACGGCCGGGGCGACTGCCATGGTGTGGATTCTGACGCGCCGGCCCCGCTACTTGCGGGTCTCTTTCGCCAGCACTTTCTTGATGAGCGGGATCCAAAGGGCATAGCCCTTCTCGTTCACGTGGAGCTCGTCCTCGGTGAAGAGGTCGGCCTTCGGCCGGCCGTCCTTGCCGATCATCACGGGCCACAGGTCGACGAAGTCGGTGCCGCGCTGCTTGGCGAGGAAGCCGCGGATTTGCCGGTTGGCCTCCCGGTACTTGGGCGCCAGGTTCCAGCGACTCGGGCTGGGCTTCATGCTGACATAGGCGAAGCGGGCTTGGGGCAGGCGCGTCCGGACACGGCGAAAGAGTTCTTCGGCGCGGCCGACGACGGTGGCAACGCTCGCCTCGGGGTCATAGGCGAAGTCGTTCTCGCCGCAATAGACGACGACCTGGCGGGGTTCATAGGGGAAGACCACGTCGTCCAACCGGGCGAGCAC
The DNA here is from genome assembly GCA_019454125.1 of Fimbriimonadaceae bacterium. NCBI lineage: Bacteria > Bacillati > Armatimonadota > Fimbriimonadia > Fimbriimonadales > Fimbriimonadaceae > Fimbriimonadaceae bacterium. The sequence continues at coordinate 2,256,867 of CP075365.1, read as the reverse complement.
GTCCACCAAGGTGGAACCGCCGAAGGCCCGGTTCAAAATGCGCACCTCGGGGAAGGCTTCCTGCACGGTCGTCCAGCGCGTGAATGACGAACTCCCGATGAAGAGGACCTGGCCCTTCGCGGGCGGGGACTCGCGGTCGAGCCGCTGGAACCCGGCGATCTCCTGGGCGTAGGGCAATTCTTGGGCCGGGGCGGCGGCTTGCTGCAAGAGGACGCAAAGGGCCACAAGACTCGAACCCATCGGGAGAGGTTGGTACCCGGTCCGCGGTGCCGGCCGCGCGGGTTTTTCTCAGAAAGGGGCGTAGGTAGACTCCTTGCCCCATGGAGCGGTTCTTTGAGGGGCAGGTCGCCTTGGTCACGGGCGGGGGCAAGGGCATCGGCCTTGCGATCGCCCAGGCGCTTGCGGACCGCGGCGCGCGTGTGGCGGTCACGGGGCGGAACCTTGGGACTCTTCAGCAGGCGGTGAGGATTCTCGCGACCGAGGGGCTGGCTCTGGCGATGGACGTACGCGACCAAGCCTCGGTGGAGGTCGGGGTGGGGCAAGTCGCGGCCTGGGGCGGCAGGTTGGACCTCGTGGTGAACAACGCCGGGCTCGGCCTCATCATGACGCCCCTGGGCCAGACGTCGCCGCAGGCCTGGCGCGATGTGCTGGAGACCAACCTTACGGGCGCCTTCCTGGTGACCCGAGCGGCGTGGCCGCACCTGGTGGCGAGCCGGGGCCAAGTCCTGAATGTGAGCAGCATCGCAGGGACGCAGGGGTTCCATGGGAGCAGCGCGTACAGTGCCTCGAAGTTCGGGTTGAACGGTTTCACCGAGGTGCTGAAGCTGGAAGGCCAACCGCTCGGGGTCCGCGCGCTTTCGCTCTGCCCTGGTTCGGTCGACACGGACATCTGGTCCGATCTGGCGTCGGCGGAGCAGAGGGCCCGCATGCTCACGGCGGCACAGGTCGCGAAGGTCGCGGTGGAGGCGCTGGCCGCCCCCCGCAACATGGAGTTCGCGAACCCGCTAGTCGTGACGAACGCGGAGAGCCCGTTCGCCTAAGGCGGACTCGCGACGCTTCCGCTGGCTAGGAAGAGCCGAGCCCACCCCGCTCGGTGTCAGGGGGACAATTGGCTCAGCGGACGAAGTGGATGGCGGGGCTGGCGAGGTTGTCCAGCAGCATCACTGAAACGATCGGCAAGGGGCGGTCCTTGGCGATCTCGCGGGCTTCGTCGAAGCTCACTTCCATGCAGGACATGCCGCTCAGGTCGATCCATTCCGCAAATCGAAACGCTCCGAGTTCGGTCGAAAAGCACGCAAGGCCGTGTACGCCTTCGTGGCAATAGCACCCATATTTGCCGCTAGGCGGGTGCCGCAAGACGAAGACCACGTCGGGAAAGTGGTCGTCAATCTCTACAAACGGGCAGTCTTGTAGCTGCGTCATTTCCTATGCCTCCTATCGGCAGGGTTGTGTCCCCTTTGGAGCCTGCATAACGAGTCCATGTTCCCTTCGGTTCCAGATGACCATCCTTTCGATGCGCCGTTTGACCCTTCTCTGAGTGGTCAGCCCCTCTTGAAGAACCGCTTGTTGACCACTTGGCCCGGCACCAGTGTCCCGCGGACCTCAACATGGCACGACGTCTCCAGGGCGACAGTTGGTTCGAGGAAGGCGAAGGCGATGCCGCAATCCAGGAGCGGGGAAAAGACTCCGCTCGAGACTTTGCCCACCTCGCGCCCTTCGACCATCACGGACATGCCGGGTTGGGGCAGGCGCTTGCCCTCGAGCCGCACGCCTTGGAGCTTGGAGGGCGTGCCCTCCTTGCGGGCGTTCTGGATCTTCTCCGAGCCGAGGAACGACTTCGTCTTCGAGACCACCCAGCCGAGGCCTGCCGCGATCGGCGAAAGGTCGTCCGAGAGCTCGTGGCCGTAGAGCGGCAAGCCAGCCTCCACACGGAGGGTATCGCGCGAGCCGAGCCCGCAGGGTTCGACCCCGGCCTCCAGCAACGCCTTCCAAAGGCGCGGCGCGTCGGAGGCGGCGCATTGCAGCTCGTAGCCGTCCTCGCCCGTATAGCCGCTGCGAGCAGCGAAGCACGGCACTCCCGCGACCGTGCAGTCGAAAGCGTCGAAAAAGGCGGCTTCGGTGACGCGCCCCTTGTCCGGGCCGGCGAGCGCTGCGACGATCTCGGTGGCCCTCGGCCCTTGGACGGCGATCATCGCGGTCTCGTTCGTATAGTCGCGCATTTCGACGCCGCTTGTGTCGAGCGACTGCAGGTGGGCGACGTCCTTTCCGTGGTTGGCCGCGTTCACGACCATCTTGAAGCGGTCGTCTCCGAGGCGGTAAAGGATGATGTCGTCCACAGTGCCGCCCTGGGCGTTTGGCAGCATGGAGTATTGGCCCTGGCCGGCGGTGAGCTTTGCGACGTCGTTCGTGGTCGCCCACTCGAGGAACTCCAGCGTGCGCGGGCCGTGGAACTCGAGCCGGGCCATGTGGCTGACGTCGAACATGCCGGCGCCCTCGCGCACGGCCTTGGATTCGGCGATGACGCCCTTGTACTGCACGGGCAGGGAATAGCCAGCGAACTCCACCATGCGCCCGCCCAGGGCGACATGCTCGTCGTGGAGGGGGGTCGTCTTTACCGTTTCCGTCGCGGTCATGGTCGGATGTTGGCACGAGAAGCGGCATGGGCATCACGGCTTTTGCACTAGGCGGACGGGATTTTCGCCTGGCTCGCGGTTTATCTCGACTGGCGGAACGTCAAGACTATTGTCACCTATGAAAGCGGTTTTCACCCTTGCCCTCTTCGGCTTTTCCGCCCTCGCCATTTGTCAGGAAGAGGGATCCTATGTGCGTCCGAGCTCCGCGAGCCGGCAGTACAACGAATACCGAAAGCAATTGACCGAGCCCCTGCGCCACGTGGCGAAGATCAAGGCGCTCGTCGCGAGGCTTAAGCGCAACGAGAACGACGACCTGATGCTGCCGGACAAGGTCTACAACAGCCTTAGCGTCGATGAAAAGTTCACGTTCTGCATGCTCCATGGCGAGTATTTCTCGCAGAACTGCGACGCGATGCCGCCGATCCAGGATGAGGACAAGAAGATCTTCCCGTTCCCGCCGGCTGCCTTCGGGGACGAAGCGACGTGGAGCCAGCGCCAGTTGGACTTCATGGCGAAGAACCGCGCGAAGGTCGTCAGCCTTCTGCGCGAGACCATCCGGGCGCGCCAACGGGTCGGCGTGAACTTTAAAGCCGCGATCGATTACCTGAACGCGTGGGAACTGATCCCGGACCTCATTGCGGAATATCGGCGCGACAGAAAGGACCATGACATCCTCACTTTGCTGATGCTGCAAATGCGGAAGGCGGAGTACGAGCCCTTCTTCTATTGCGAGGCGTACCTTGCGCTTTATGGGGACGACAGCGGCTATCAAGCGTTCATGCCGCACACGGTGCCCACAGAACAGGAAATCTTGCGGCTTGCGCGCGGGTTCTACGAATCGAAGAAGCGTTGATGTTAGCGTTAGTCGCCTGTGCGTTTCTTTCAGCGCCACAATTCGTTACGGTGCCGGCAGGGCAGTACAGGGTCGGCAGTAGGGAAAAGCAAAACAACCCGGCGCGCGTCGTGCGGCTTAAGGCTTACGAGATCGCTAAGTTCGAGACCACAAACGACGAGTTTGCGGCCTTTGTCAAGGCGACGGGCTACGTCACCGACGCGGAACGGCTCGGCAACGCGATGGTGTTCCAGCCGCCTTTGCCGGAGTTCCGCTGGATTCGCGACAAGACGGCCCAGTGGCGATTTCCTAATGGAGTGACCCGGGGCGGCATCGAGGGCAAGGGACGGCATCCGGTTACTTCGATCAGCTTTAACGATGCCACCGCGTACTGCAAATGGGCTAAGGTGCGTCTGCCGAGCCTGGAAGAGTGGGAGGCCGCCGCACGCGCGGGAACGAGCGGAGACCACTTCTTTGGCGAGGTAGGGAAGATCGGGGAGTACGCGAACATCTGGCACGGCCGCGACCACACAAAAGCCGACAACTCTGACGGTTACGTAACGACCGCTCCTGCGGGGTCTTTCAAGGCAAACCCTTGGGGCCTTTACGACGTTTATGGCAACGTTTTCGAGTTTTGCACGGGTCGGTTGCCGACCGATAAGAGTAAGGCGACCGTCCACGCTCGGGGCGGTTCTTGGTGGTGCAGCAAGAACTCTTGCAGTTTCTTCAACTCGGTGGACGTCGGTGGAGTGAATCCCCGTGCCTCCTTTAGCAACCAAGGTTTTCGAGTCGCGCGGGACGCAAAGGGTTGAAGACGTGTCCAGTTATTAATAGAGCAACCCCGCACGATCCGTGCTGGGTTGCTCAAAGGATCTCCCGAAAGGTTTAACGGTAGATGACCGGGTAAGCCACACCGGCGATCCCGGGGTAAGCCGTCCACGTGTAGCCGGTGGCGGATCGGTAGTTGACGACTTGATAGCCGTAAGTGTAGAGCACGTTGCCCCACGGATAGTTCACGAGCGTGAGCCAACCGTATTCGGGGTGGAACGTGGAGCGGTTCGTCGGCCCGGGGCTCGTCCACCATCCCGTTTCCGGGGAATCGACGATGATGGCGGTCGTCACGTAGGACGTCTCACTTATCGCGTCCTCAGTAAATGGGAGCGCGTTGATCGTCCGGGTTGTGTAGACCTGGGTGCGATCCCTGATCGTGGCCATGTCGGACATTTCGCCGGTCTGGCTCGGTGCCGCGACGCGCATGCTCTCATCGTCCGGCATGGGTTGGAAGTAGCCTTCCGTCATCGAGCTCGGATTGGGCCTAAAGCTGCCAGTTTTGATCTTTATCGCAGTCTGGGAGTTCTGCGAGTTCGAGGTCGGGTCGCCACTTTGGGCAGTGGACTGCATCGGGGCCAGAGCGACCGCCAGGGTGAAAGCGCAAAACGCTAAGGTGTTGGAAAGTGTTTCTTTCTTCATACGTAACCTCACTTCGGTCATATGCAGTTAAGGAATACGCTCTTCAAGAACGCTACAGGGCACTTCTCCCTAGTGTTGGCTACTTTCGCTACGGGACACTACCAATAGCAAAACCGTTCTATTCGATAATCGTTAATCACAAGGACTCATTAGCCGTTAACGAATGGAGTTGTATTCAGTCACATGCGCGGCGGGCGCGCTAATCAGGGAGCCGCCAGAGATCCCAGACGTTCTCACACTCCCATTCTTCTGTCGGCTCGTGGCCGGCCAACCTCAGGGCAAGGAAGATGAGCCCGCAGTGCCATCCTTCATGCCAAATCATGTGCTGCAGATAGAGGACGGGGTGGTCGTAGTTGCCGACCTGTTGGGCGCCTTCCATGATCTTCGTGGCGACCCAATCGTGCACCAGACCCTCGCTTTCGGCGAGCCTTTCGCGAATCTCGTCGAGGTCGTGCGACGGGATCCACTCGTCCCCGGTGACGGTATAGAGGCTTGGCCCGTAGGGCTTCTCCAACCCAGCCGCGTTCATGTGCCAGTAGCGGCGCGTCGAGTGGAGATGGGCCAGGTGGAAGGCCACCGTCCATCCGTCTTCCGAGGGCTTGGCTTCCAGGAGCTCGGGCGTGAGGAGGGTGGTGATGTTGGCCAGGATCTTGGATTGGCGCGTCCAAGATTCGAGGAGGGCTTCAGTGGGCGTCACGTAGACAAATATACACCAAGAATATCCGTCGGTGTCAACGTCCTGGCGACCAAGGGCGCAAAATGGGGAGCCCCCGGTCCTTGGACCGAGGGCTCCGGCGATTGAGCGTGAAAGCGCGCGACCTTACTTGCGGCGGCGTCGCGCGAGGGCGAGCAGGCCGGCGCCCATGGCGACCATGGTGGCCGGCTCGGGCACGACTTCCAGGTCGAAGTCGTCGACGACGAACGCCTGGCCACCCGAAGCATTAACGCCGTTGATCATCGAGACGCGGGCGCGGACGAACGCGGTGTCCGTCGGGGCGGTGCCGCTGACGCTGTACTCCTTATAGTTGAAGGCAAAGCCGTTGACGACCTTCAGCTCGGCGAGCATCGAGTAGACGCTGCTGGAGAGAACGTTCTTGTTGGCATCGAGGAAGTCGAGCGCGAGAACGGCGTCTTCCATGGTGGCGTTGGCTTCAGCGCCGGCCCAACCCTTAAGGGTGTAGACGGAACCGGCCGCGGCCGCGACGTCCTGGTACAGGTGGCCGGTGACGGCGCCGTTGGCCGTGTTACCGGTGAAGGGCTTGAAGAAGAGGCCCCAGTCGCCGCCGTCCGCCACGTTGTTCGTGACGTCGAATCCGTCGGTGGTTTCCGGAGTCGGCGCGGGGCCGGCCCACGGCTCGCTAGAGGACTCGTCCTCGAACGCTCCCGTGACGGTGCGCGTGCCTTCGTTGACCCAACCGTCCGGCTTCGGAAGGAAGAAGCCAGGAACGATCTCCTGCTGATAGCGGCGGTCGAGGTTGCCGTTGTAAAGGAGGTTGGCCTGGGCGATACCCGAAAGTGCGACGACCCCTCCGAACCAAGCAAGTTTGTTGTTAATTTTCATGTTGTCAGCTCCTTCGCTGCAGATCTGATTGTAACCCTGCGACTTAGTGAATTGTTACTGGTTGCAACCATAATCCGGTACTTGTGCTATGCAAGACACCGCTATATTGTCCAAATCCGGCATTTTTGTGACAAGATGGCACAGAAAATTTACCAGAATCCCAGGTTACTGAACCGGTTAAGTCGGAGCTCCCGATTATCGCGACTCTATAACAGTTATGGCACGACCTCGACGCTACAAAATGATATACAAGGTGTCTATATGAATTAGTAGAGGCCCTCGATATGAGGCCTCGATTCTCGTGCACAAATGGAAAACTCTTCAGAGATTTAGGCGTTAACGGCCACCTGGATTCGGGCGACTGGGGAGTTTCGCGAGGCAGGGCATAATCTGGTGGTGGACCGCGACGTCGCCCCTTTGCCCGGATATCGGGAGCCTTATGGGCTCCTCTGCGCCATCTTGCAGGACGCCACCAACGACTGGCGCAAGATGGAGCTTTGGCACGAAGACCTTCCGGCCGAGGCGATGACGTGGCGCATCGCGCCGGGCATGCACAGCATGGGCGCGGTCATCCTGCACATGGCGAGCGTCGAGATTTATTGGCTGGAAGAGTTCGTCTTGAGGCGGCAGGCAGACCCCGAAGAAGTCAGGCTCCTCTTGCGTGCGGAGACGGACGTCGACAACAACCAGTGGCCGGACGCCCCGAGCCAGCCTCTGCGCTGGTACTACGAGTTGCACGACCGGTTGCGGGCGAGGACGCTGGAGTCGGTGAAGGAGTGGCCCGGGCCGGAGGAGCGGATTCCCATGCACGACTTCACCATAACGCCGCGGTGGGTGCTGGGCCATGTCATCCAGCACGAGAGCTACCACGGCGGGCAGATCCTGATGCTCCACGACCTCTGGAAGGCGCAGCAGGGCTAACTCATGCATGCGGAGGGTGAGAACCAGGTCCGGTTTCTTGCCCCTTGGCGCAAAGAAAAAGCTCCCGGCCTTCACGGCCGGGAGCGGGGAGTTCGAGACCTTAAAGGTTTGTCAGCCCTTGACGGTCCAGTTGACGAACTCGGTCTCGTGGCACCAAAGCGGCACGCCGGCGGGGCCGGTCTGGCGGATGCGATAGCGCATCTTGACGGCGTTGCCCGGGCCGATGTAGCGGCTGAGAACGCCGGTGCCAGCAAGGGTGCGGGTGGCGAACGTGGTGTTCACGGCGTCCGATCGGGTGTCCGTGACGTCCCAGTTGTTGGTCGAGTAGTTGAAGAGCTCCAGGTTCTGGCGGAACGAGCCGGTCGTGGCCATGCGGGTCTTCGCGGTGAGCGAGAACTCGGTCGGGGCCGCGATCGTGGAGACTCCGCTTACTTCGACGTTGATCGGGTCGACGACCTGGTTCGGCACGATGAACTTGCAGACGCGCAGGGCGTTGTTGTCATCGTTGGCGAGGCTCGCGAGGTTGCCGCTTGCGGTCCGGCCAAGGAGGACCTGGAAGGCGCTCGGAATGATCGTCGCGGTGCTGCCCGTGGCGGTGAGGTCGAAGTCGTCGCAGACGAAGGCCTGGCCTCCGCCGTTGGGGCTGGCGGTGGCGTCGAGCATGGAGATGCGGGCTCGGACGAAAGCCGTGCCGGCTGGGGCCGTCGCGGAGACCGAGTACTTCTTATAGTTGAACCGCTCCCCGTTCTCAATGAAGAGGTCGGCGAGGATAGACCGCTCGTTGGAGACGATCACGTTTCGGTTGGCATCGAGGAAGTCGATGGCGAGGACGGCGTCCCGCATGGTCGCGTTCGCCTCGGCGCCCGCCCAACCCGTGAGCATGTAGCCCGTGCCCGCGGTGCCGGGCACGTCCTGGAAGAGGTGGCCGGTGGCGGTGCCGTTGGCCACGTTGCCCGTGAAGGGCTTGAAGAAGACGCCCCAGTCGAGACCGTTCGGGTCGTTGTTGGTGACGTCGAAACCGTTGGTGGTCTCAGGGGTCGGCGCGGGGCCGGCCCACGGCTCACTGGACATTTCGTCCTCGTAGGGGCCTGAGATGCTTTGCGTGCCGACGTTCTGCCAGATGTGCGGCTTCGGCAGGAAGAACCCGGGCAGGATCTCCTGCTGATAGGTCACGTCGAGGTCGCCGTTAGCCAACAGGTTAGCCTGGCCGAAGGCAGAGAGGGCTGCAAGCCCTGCGAACAATGCGAATTTGAGGCGGTTTGTCATTTTGTCAGCTCCTTCGCTGCGCTCTGATTCTATCTTCGGAACGGCATGCAAAGCTATGCTTCTTGGTGTTTTTCAAGTACTTTTGCCTGGCATTTGGGGCCCCCGCCAGCTGGTTTGCGACCGGTTCAACAACCTCAGGCTGAATCGGTTCAGCCCGGCGGCGTGCAGAGAGCGCGCGCAGTTGCGAGGAATTTATTGACTAATAAAGACAAGGAATGGCACATAAGTTATAGGATAAGCATGGGTGATTGACAGTTTCAGGAAAATATTTACGGTTTAGTACCAGGTTCAATGATTGCAAACAATTGGGGGGAGCGTCCGCGATCGGCCGCAGTCGACTTGACAAGGACCCAGACCACCCAGCCTCTGTTGAGCAATACTTAGGCAGATGCCTAACCAAGTTGCCGACTTCGACAGCGTGTTCCAGGCTCTCGCGAACCCGACGCGGCGCGGAGTCTTGGAGCGGCTGGCGCTTGGCTCGGCGGCCATGACGGAACTGGCCAAGCCGTTCGACATGGCGCTGCCTTCCTTCCTCCAGCACCTCCAGGTCCTGGAGCAGGCGGGGCTCGTGGCATCGGAGAAGCGGGGGCGGTCGCGGGTCTTCCAGCTCCGGCCCCAGCCGATCGCGCAGGCCGAAGGCTGGTTGGCGGCCCACCGCCGCCAATGGGAGGCCCGTCTCGACCGCCTCGACGCATTCCTAAAGGAGACCAAGAACCAATGAACTCTGCACATGTTTTCAACCCCGAACTCGACCTGAGGCTCGAGCGCGTGATCGACGTCGCACCCGAGAAGGTGTGGGCGGCCTGGACGGAACCCGAGCTCTTGAAGCAGTGGTTCACGCCCCGCCCATGGCGGACCAGCGAGGTTGACGTCGATTTGCGGCCTGGCGGCAAGTTCCGAACCCTGATGGAGGGCCCGGAAGGGGAGAGCTTCGACGGCACCGGGTGTTACCTCGAGGTCGTGCCGAACCAGCGGCTGGTCTGGACGTCAGCGCTCGAGCCGGGGTACCGGCCGAAGGGCGTCCCTGACCAAGGGTTCGTCTTTACGGCCCTCATCGAGCTAGAACCTGTACCCAGCGGCTGCAAGTACACGGCGACGGTGATCCACGGGAACCCGCAGGACAAGCAGCAGCACGAGGGAATGGGCTTCTACGACGTTTGGGGCAAGGCCCTCGACCAGCTCGTGGAGATGGTCTCGGCGAGAGTCTGACCAGCCGCGCCCGGCGGCGCAGCCGCCGGGCATACTGAGGGTGGCAAGCATGACCACCCTCCTGGCTTTCACCCTCCTCGTCGCGCCGCAAGAGGCGGCGCGTAAAGCGAGCACGACCGGCGACATCCGGTACCACGAGCGCTTCGCGTCCAAGTCGCTCGGCAACGAGCGGACGGTGCGCGTCTATCTGCCGCCAGGTTATGTCTCGTCGAGCGCGCGGTACCCCGTGCTCTATATGCACGACGGCCAAAACCTCTTCGACGGACGGACGAGCTACATCCCGAACAAGGAGTGGCGCGCGGACGAGGCGGCGGAAGCCTTGATCAGGAGCGGGTGGATCGAGCCGGTGATCCTCGTCGGGGTCGACAACGCGGGAATGGCGCGCGGGGACGAGTACTTGCCCACCCGCGCGAAGGCTGGCTCCGCGGAGATGGGCGGCAAGGCGGACAAGTACGGCGACTTCTTGGTGGACGAGCTGAAACCTTTCATCGACCGCACGTACCGCACCAAGACGGGGCGGAAGGACACGGCGGTCTGCGGCTCTTCGTTCGGCGGCATCGTGACTCTGCACCTCTTGCTTTCGCGGGCTGCGGTCTTCGGCAAGGGCGCAGTCGTCTCCCCCTCGGTCTGGTGGGACGGACGGGTGATGCTCACGAGGGTCGCTGAGCTCAAAAAGAAGCCGGACACCCGGATCTGGGTGGACATGGGGGCCCTGGAAGGGCGGGAAGCGGTCACCGACGCGCGCGACCTGGCCCAGGCGCTGAAGGCGAAGGGGTGGCGCGAGAACCGCGACCTTGTGTACTACGAGGACGCGAACGCGGAGCACAACGAAGAGGCCTGGGCCCGCCGCTTCGACCTCATCCTGCTCTTCCTCTTCGGCAAGGACTAGGCGGCGGGGCCGGATTGGGGTTTCAGACCAGTGCGTGAACGCGCTCGTCGGCCTTGGCCAATTCCACCACCGTCTTGACGGGCTGGACATCGTTCTCGATGAAGGGGTCGGCGTTCAGTGCCCAGCTTCAACATCAAGGCTGACTAGAGTAATCTGCAAACAGAGAGTGTCGGACGAGCAGAAAGAGATCGTTGCCCTGACCCAGGAACTTTTGGACTCGGTGGCCTCTGGGGATTGGCGGACTTACGAGCGCCTCTGCGACCCGGGCCTGACTGCCTTCGAGCCGGAGGCGCGCGGCCAACTGGTCGAAGGGCTCCCGTTCCACCGCTTTTACTTCGATCTGCGAGAAACGGGCCCGGTCATGCAGTCCACCATTTGCTCTCCGAAGGTCTGGCTTACGGGCGACCTCGCGGTGATCGCCTATTCGCGCCTGGTGCAGCACGCGACCGGGACGCTGCAATACGAGGAGACGCGCGTTTGGCAACGGTGCACGGAGGGCTGGCGCCACATCCATTTCCACCGCTCGGCGAACGGTTAGGTCAAGAAAAAAGGGCCGCTGGAGGGAATCCAGCGGCTCAATGCTTGCCAGGAGTGAAGGCTATTCCTTTTGCGCTATGGTCTTGGCTGGTTCCGCAGCGCGCTTTTCGCTGAGCGTAGCCAGGTAGAGCGCGAGGTTTTCCCGCTCTTCGGCGGTGCCGACGAGAGGCGGCATGTATTTGGGATAGGGCGAATCCTTTGGAGGTTCGTGCAGCATGTCTAAGAGTTGGCGGATGGCTTGGATGTCGCGCCCTTGCAGGAGCTTTGTCATCGAGCGGTAGCCGTTTGTCGTGTGGCACGACATGCACTGCCCGCGGAACATCGCCTGGCCGAGCTGGACAGGTTCCATCTCCTTCGTGGTCCAGATCGAGTGGGCTAGGTAGCCCTCGGTGTCCAATTTTTGGACTTCGGTCGTGCGGACCCCGTTCGAATACATGAACCCGTGGATGACGTAGGGTTTGCGGACCGTTTCTCGCGCGTACTCGGTGGATGCGGTCGCGACGGCGGCGAGCCCCAGCAGGGCGATAGCGTGGCTCTTCGTGAGGTCGCGCGGATACTTGAATGCGAAGAAATAGACGACGCCCGCGATCGTGACCGTTGTCAGGATGGTGAGCATCGAGATGCGGGTGACCTGGGTGAACATGCCCGACCCGATGGTGGAGAGCCCGCGTGTGAGAATCTCGCGGCTGTCCGGCTGCATCGAGAACATCATCCAGACGAGGCCGAGGGGCAGGAGCAGCACCATCGGCATGAGCCACTTGGCGCTCCACTGGACCATCCGCGCCTTGGTCTTCTCGATCTCCGGCCCTTCGACCCGGGAGTAGGAGATGAGCGCATAGATCCCCGCCAGCGACAGGCAGGCGAGCGTCCGCAGGAAGAGGGAGGGGAAGTAAGTCGGGTTGAAGAAGGCCATCCAGAACTGGCTTGCTTCCGTGCCGGTTCCTGCGACCTTGAGCCACGCGCTGCCCGGCGTGAGCATGAAGGAGAGGATGCCGTTGATGATGACGAGGGTAAGGAAGGAGGAGGCCGCGTAGAGGTACCCCACCTTTAAGTGGAGCGCCCGTGGGATACGGTTCCAACTGTAGTAGTAAACGGCGGCGGCCGCCAGCTCCACGACGAAGAACACCCACTCGATCGCCCAACCGAAGACGAAGTTATGGATGAGGGTCGAGGTCGCCTCGGGGTGCACCAAGCCGATCGAGAACCAAATCCCGACCCCGGAGATGGCCCCGAAGATGCCGGTGGTCACGAGGAAAAGGCGCGAGTGACGGATCAGCACGGGCAGCCATTCCTCCCTTCCTTCCCGATAGATCTTTGCTTCGGCCAGCGGCAGGTAAAGCCCGCCGCCGACCGCGAACCAGGCGATGAGCACGTGGTAGATCGACACGATGCCGATCACCCACGCCCCGCCTATGACTGGCACTTCCCAATACGGATAGTTCATGTTTTGTTCTGCCTTATAACGGGCCCAGGTAGCCCCACATGGTCGTCAGGATGAGCACGGCGACGACGAAGATGCCGAAGTACGTGGCTTGGCGGCCGCGCGTCCCGTTCTCGTGCTTGTTGTCGAAGACCGGCACGAGCGCCCAGAGCACGAGGCCGAGAGTGAAGAGGGTCATCCCGATCGCCTCTCCGGCCATGCCGGGGAAGAGGTTGCCGAGAAGCTTGAGCACGGCGTAAGGGCTCATGAAGAACCACTCCGGTTTGATGCCGACGGGGGCGGGAGCCAGGGGGTCGGCCATCGGCCCGAGCTGCCAGGGGAAGGCGGCGGCCATCAGCGCGATCACGTTGAGCGTGATGAGCCACATGGCGAGGTCCTTGGCAAGGAAGTTCGGGAAGAACGGCATGGACTTCCGCTCCGATTCCGGCTTCTCCTCTTCGCTGGGCGGCAGGGCGTTGCCATGCTTCTGGACGAGCCAGAGGTGGACGCCGAGCAACGGCAGGTAAAGAAGCGGCAGGACGACGGCGTGCAGGGCGAAAAAGCGCTGGACGGTGAACTCCGTGACTTCGAGGCCCCCCCGCAGCAGGTCCGCGATGGGCTGGCCGATGAGCGGGATCGAGGCGGGGACTTCCAGGCCGACCTTGGTCGCGAAGAACGCGAGGTCGTCCATCGGCAGGAGGTAGCCGCTGAACCCGAACGTGAGCCCGAGCAGCAAGAGCAGGATGCCGGACCACCAGCCGATCTCACGCGGACGTCGGTACGCCCGCATGAAGTACACGGTGAACATGTGGATGAACACCGAGAGGAGGAAAGCGCTCGCCGCCCAAACGTGCATCGACCGGATGAGCCAGCCGAAGTGGATCTCGTAAGTCAGCTGCCGGACCGATTCGTAAGCCTCGGGGCCGGGGCGGTAATAGACCATTAAGAGGACGCCGGTGACGGCCTGCAACAGGAAGCAGAAGAGCGAGATCCCGCCCCAGTAGTACCAAGCCGTTTGGTTGTGGAGGGGAACCGTCTTCTTCTTCGCATGGGCGATGACGTCTTCCAGGCCGAGCCGGTCGACGAGGTAGGAACCGATCTTTGCCATTTAGACCCTCGACACCTTGACAAATCCGGATTGGACGTCGGTCTTGTACGCGGTGAGGGGCCGGGGCGGCGGGCCCGAGACGTTGTGGCCCGTCTTGGCGTCGTAGACCCCGCCGTGGCAGGCGCACCTGATCTGCTGCGTCTCGGGGTGGTAAGCCACGGTGCAGCCCATGTGGGTGCAGACCGCGTCCAAGGCGATCCAAGAGTCGTCCTCGTGATGGATGAGCAGCGCGGGGCGCACGCCGAACTTAAAGATCATCGCGGAGCCCTTCGGGAGCTCGTCGGCCTTCTCCAAGGAGATTTCGGTGACGGCCGCCATCGCCTGCGCCTTCTCGACCGGCGAATAGAGGTAGCGGTAGATGGGGTATCCGAGCGCGGCCAGGTAGGCGACAGAGACCCCGACGACGGCGACGCGCACGAAGCCTCGGCGGGACATCTCGTCGTCCCTATCGTTCTCGACGTTTGGACTGTCTTGATTAGTCATGGATTCGCTCATAGGGCCACCTCCTCGGTCGGCGGGGTTGCTTTGCGCATAACTTGCAGGAGCCAGTAAACGACGCCGAGCATCGCCACAAAGAGGAGCAGGAAGACGACGAGGACGCTCCAGTTCGGGTACACGGGCGTCAGGTTCACGTCGAACCCTTTCGGCTGTAGCGTGAAGTCGCGGATGCCGTCCCGGACGATGCCGGCCGCCACGTTGGCGACGAGGCCGAGGACGAGGCCAAGGCTGCCGATGAGCGTGTTCGTCTTGCCGAGCCCTTGGACCAGCCCGAGCAAGCCGCCCAGCAAAATGGTCGCGGCGCTGGCCAGAAGTGAGACCTGGTGCATGGGGGACGCCATGATCGCGGAGAGCACGTGCTCGGGCTGGCCCGTCACGATCCGCCATCCGAAGAAGAGCATCGGCAGCGCGCCGACTCCGGCGAGCATGCCGCCCGACCGTCGCAGGGCGTTGCGGACGCCTTCCTGCAGATAGACCATGTTGCTCAGCAGCGCAGCCCAGAGCCCGCCGATCAGCGGCCCGCCGCTCATGACGAAGAGCCATCGGGACGAGGTGGTCGGGTCGCCGCTGAAACCTTGGAGCCCCACCGGGCTCTTCTGGTACATGGCTTGCCATACTTCCGGGTGCAGCATGAGCGTCATGTTAAACGCGTAGATCTGCCCGATCCCAAGCACGATAAGAAGCGTGAACAGGGCTATGTGCCATGCCGCCCTTCCCTTTTCCATCGCGGCGATGGTGCGATAGAGCAACCAGTAAGAAAGCATCAACAACAGGAGGATCGAGAACCAGACGGCTCCGATCAAGACGCTGCTGCTATAGATTTGCTGACCGTATAGGACTTGGACAAAAAGGAGGGGCGGTACGCCCAAGTTGATGACGAAAGTCATCACAACGGGGAGGCGCTTGGCCAAGGTGTAACTTGCACCGAGGAGCCCCACGTCCTTTGCAGACCTTGCCCTGACGTTCAGCCAGATGACGAGCACCAGGCTTCCCACCAGGATCATGACCGCGGAGAAGTGCAGGCCGAGAGTCAGGACGCTCAGGAGCTTGATCAACCAGACTGGAGCCGGCAGAGGGATAGGATCGGCGGATGGAAAGAGGTTGTTCACCGGCTAACCTCCTTCGCTCGCTGATTCTGCGCGATACCGTCCCCGGTATAGACGGTTCGATTACTCACGTTCGGATAATGGCAGGGGGCTATGCGTCGGGTCTGCCATAATAACTCTGTCCTCAAGGATCGGGACACTCCTAGGATGGTCGTTACAATGTCGCCCCGGGAACGGCGAGTTCTCGAACTTGCCGCACAGGGCTTAACCGACAAAGGAATCGCCGTTAAGCTCGGCATCTCCGCCACGACGGTGATAACTTATTGGTCGCGGATAAGGGCTAAGATCGGCCAACATCCTCGGACCGAACTCGTGGCCGCCTTCGTGCGGGCGTCGACCGAAGCCGACATCGCCGCCCTCAAAGAAGAGTTGCGCAAGATGGCGGTTCGGGAGGAGGAACTTCGCCGCGATTTCGCGAAGATGGAGCACATCCTTGATGCGGCCCCTGAAGCGATGCTGGCGGTCGACCCGGCCGGGGTCGTCCTCCGGGGGAACCAGCTTGCGGCCGAAATGCTGGCATGCCCCATCGAAAAGTTTTCCGGCGTGCGTGTGGGCAAGTTTATCCCTGAAGAGTTTCACGATGCGCATCGCGAATACCGCCGCGACCTGGTCGAAACCCCGCGGCGCGTCGAAGTGGCCCACGGCCAACCGGTCGAGATCCTGGACTACCACGGGAACCGTATCCTGGGTTTCGTCACCGTGAACGTCGCGCGCTATCCGGACAGCACGATCGCGGTGGTGATATTGCGAAAAGCGCGCTCGACAGACGACGCTGGTTTATAATGTCCGGTAGTAGGTGACACTATGCTAAAGCGACTCTTCGCCGCGATCCTCCTCACATCCCTGGTAGTGCCCGCGCTCGCTCAAAAGGTCGCGGCCGACAAACAGGAGAAGTTCGACCCCACGCGCGATGCGGCAAAGGACGTTGCCTATGGGGTGGAACTGGCCCGCAAACAGGGCAAGCGCGTCCTCCTGGACGTCGGCGGCGAATGGTGTCCTTGGTGCCACAAGCTAGACAAGATGTTTCGCGAAGACGTGGAAGTCGCAAAGACGCTTAAGAAACACTACGTCGTGATCAAGATCAACTATAGCGAGGAGAACACCAACGAGGCGGTGTTGAAAAAGTACGGGAAGGTCGAAGCCTTCCCGCACCTTTTCGTCCTCGATGAAAAGGGCAAAGTCTTGTGTTCGCAGGACACAGGGGCCCTGGAAAGTGGCGACCATCACGACCATGACAAAGTGATGGCTTTCCTGAACAAGTGGGCACGCAAGTGACCGTGCGCCTGGATCTCGCCCCGACTATGGCAGAATAGCGGGGTGAAACGATTGAGTCTTACTGCGGTTTCCCTTGCCGTCCTCAGTTTCGGCGTCGGGGCCTTCCACCCCGGTGTCGCCAATGCCGACCCGGTTCGGAGCAAAGGCGCCGCGAGCGTGTTTACAGAGGAGGCCACGTTCAAGATCGACTCCATGCACGCGCATATCGGGTTCGAAATCAACCACCTCGGACTTTCCGAAGTTCACGGCCGGTTCGATAAATTCGAAGGCACGATCCATGAAGACCCGGCAGATCTGACCAAGTCGAGGGTCGAATTCAGCGCGGAGGTCGCCTCGATCAATACCGCCGTCCCGATGCGAGACCAAGACCTGAGGTCGGAGAGATACTTCTCAGCCGAGCAATATCCGACGATGACTTTCAAAAGCTCGAAAGTTTCGAGGAATGGCGAGGGCTACACGGTGACGGGAGAGCTCACCCTAAGAGGTAAGAGTAAGGAGGTCACGATCCCCTTTAAGCATTACGGCCCCATAAAGGCC
The DNA here is from genome assembly GCA_019454125.1 of Fimbriimonadaceae bacterium. Classification (NCBI taxonomy): domain Bacteria; kingdom Bacillati; phylum Armatimonadota; class Fimbriimonadia; order Fimbriimonadales; family Fimbriimonadaceae; species Fimbriimonadaceae bacterium. The sequence continues at coordinate 2,239,605 of CP075365.1, read as the reverse complement.
GGCCCGCAAGAGAGGATTGGTGTTGTCGCAGAACCGATCAAGATAAAGCGCAGCGATTTTGGGGTGGGCAGCATGGAAAAGATGCCCAATGGAACGCTGCCTCTGAGCGACGAGGTGATCGTGCGAATTTCTTTCGAGGCGATCAAGGCAGAATAGCCGCGCCGGTCTTGTGGGAAGAGTCGGGCTCTGGGGAGTCGTTCTGCCAGAGGGATCTGTCACTCGTCGCGCGTGTCGGAAATCGGGGATTCCTACGCAGAACAAGCCTTTACGAGGTCGTTCCACTATCGGTCCGGAAGCTGAGAGCGCCGGAGCCGCTAAAGGTGGCGTGACCGCGGTATCTCAATGGGTGGGGGGAGGCAAGGAGCCTCGCGCACGGCGATCGTCGCTCCATCGAAGACGACCCCGTCCCGGGCGCGAATCGCTGGCCCTACAAGCTCGATGGGTACTTCCATGAGGGCAGACCGCCCGTCGATGTCTACGCGAATGTTCTGGCAGTCGAAGCACGCGAAGAGCTTGTGAAGGCTCTCAGCCGAGGCTCCAGAGGGAAGGTTCAGAATAATAAGGGTTCGAAAATTCAAGGTCGCAATCAGCAAAGCAAACGATGCTTCGGGCCGCAATCCAATGGATTCTGACGGCGCACCAAAGGAAGCACCTCTATTATACCCGCAAGGCGGTGGGCTAAACCTCGGTTACGTCAATTTCGTCAAGATTCCTCAGATTTAACCAAAACAGCCTATCGACTCGCTCGTCATAGCGATCATCTGGATTCCTCGTGGGGAGAGGACGACGAAGAGTGTTAGGGGCAATCGGCGCATGAGGCCATAATTTAAGTGTAGAGCAACGGGTCGCGCACGACTTTGCGCGGCTGAAATGTTATGGCCACCTTAGAAGACGTTCGCGAGATTGGATCGACCCTCCCTGGGACTGTGGAGGGTGCAGGCGCACAGTTTGGGTTGTCTGTGGAAATCAAGGGAAAGCTTAAAGGATATTGCTGGTCCTGGCTCGAACGCTTAGAGCCCAAAAAGGCCCGCACACCGAATTTGGACGTACTCGCGGTTCTAGTGCCGAGTTTGATGGCTAAAGAGCTTCTTCTTCAATCAAACACTGAGGCGTTCTTTACCGAGTCGCACTACAACAATTACCCTGCGGTCCTGGTGCGGCTTCCGCTGGTTTCGAAAGAGGAGATCGAGCCCCTTCTGATCGAAGCTTGGCGGTGCCGAGCACCTCGTTCGCTCATCGCAGAATTTGAACGTCCGCAATAGAACCACCCCACCGGAATCATCCGGCGGGGTGCTGCTTAGAGAGTTGTAGGGCTACCGCGGCTTCCGTGTTACTTCTTCCTCCAGTGGTCGAACGGATCTAACGGATTATCGCCGCTCATGTACCACGAGTTTCGATCCGACCAGTTCGTCCGGTATTCGTTAGCCCGTACCGACGTTCCCGGGTCGCTGGTCTTGTCCCGATACTGGTCGAACATGAAGCCAGTGAAGTAGTCGCGCAGTTTGGAATCCATCGAGCCAAAATAGGCGCTCTCCATCGTGCCTTGGCGGGTCGAACGAGACCGGTACTGCCAGCTTGTCCGGTCGCGGCGCGTGCTCGTGAAGTCTTGGTATTGACCGGTGTCTCGATAGCGCCGCTCTGTCCGGTCGATCATCTGGGTGCCACTCGAGTTGTTATCCCGTTGGCGGTCCATATTCTCGTCTCGATTGCGATCCTGCCGATCGTCGTCCTGCCCGCTGTATCGGGTGCTCGCCATCGCGTCATCTCGCCCCCGGTTCTTGATGTATTCATCTGCCGCGTAAGCCATGAACGCGCGAGCTTCCTTGACCGACTTTTTCCCGTCCACGACCTCTCGGGCGACATTGATCGCCAAGAAGTTCATCGCTTCGCTATTGCATCGGGCGGCGAGGATGCCTGAGGTTTTGTCCCAGATCAGGCTGCCGTTGAGTCGGGCGAGATCTGAAACTTTAGAATCGGGAACTTTGAATTCCACGGCGCTCATCAGGAAGTCGTCGTGGGGGGTGGGGAAGTTGTGCGGCACCGGGTCACTGGTGAGCAAAGTGTAAGCCCAAGGCCCGTTGCCGTACCACATCATAGATGTGGATGTCACGGAGTCAGGAGCGCCGTATCGCTCGCTCATTTCTCGAGCGACGTTTTGGATCTCCCGTGGCCAAGAAGCCGTTAACTGCTCGAGCTGCTGGGCATTCATCGGACGCCACATCTTCTGAGGCCCAGAATCCCACTGCTGGTTCATGGTGTCCTGGCCCTTCCGGTCTTTGTCGTCGCGATTCATGTCGCGCCCCATATCCTGCTGTGCCGTCGCCAAGCCGGCCGCCAAAAGGGCGACAGCCATGAACGCCGATCGTTTAAATCTTGTTACTCGCATAAGGAGTTCTCCTAAAGCTATAAACGAGCGTTCAATCCCGGAACCCGGCATAATGCGTGCCTTCTTATGCCTTTCTTATTCGCTCAAGACTTTAATTTATGGCTGAGACTGCCTCCAAAGAGTGGGCTAAAGTTGAACGTCCACCGGGCCATTTAGCATCCATACATGACCATAAGGATCGCGAATCTTCGAAGTGCGGCCATAGGGGAAGTTCTCAGGGGGACGGACGACGACGGCCCCAGCGACCTCGGCGCGGGCGACGATGCCGTCGACGTCCTGCACCTCCAGGTGCAGGATGACGGGGGTACCGCCAAGGGATTCGGGCGATACGTTGAACTCGGGAAGCTCGTCCGCCAGCATTACGAGCCCGGTGCCGATTCGCAGCTCGGCATGGCCGATCTTGCCCTCATAAGGGTGCCGCTCGCCGATCTCTTCGGCCCCAAAGACGTCCCGGTAAAACTCGATTGCCGCCTCCGCGTCGCGAACCGCCAACATCGGGGTGACCGCCTGCTGTTCTGACTCCACAAACCTCTTTGACGAGTCTGTAGCGGTCGCTTTGGGACAAAGCGTCCCTTAGAGCCGGCAAATCGGCGGAAGATAAGCCGACAATTCTAAATGTCCTCTGTTTTGGGGACAAGCGGTTCTTAACATAATCGGTAAAATCATTCCCGGATGTCGGGTAATCCGAGACGTGCCGCGAGGGTGACGTTGGCTGATGTCGCCCGACTTGCGGGAGTTTCCGTCCAAACGGTCTCGCAGGTTCTCGCCGGGACTCCCCAAGCCCGGATCGCGGAGAAGACCCGCGCCAAGGTCGCCGAGGCCGCACAGCAGCTTGAGTACCGCCCGAACCGCCTCGCCCAAGCCATGCGGCAGGGCAAGACCTACGTTATCTCGGTTTGGACGCACCTGGAAGTGCCGTGTCCGGCGGCGATCGACGCCCTTTGCGAGATCGCGCGGGTCGTCCGTCTCGACGGCTACGAGTTGATGGTGCACGAGATCCGCCCGCAGCGGACGGGGGAGAGCTCCTTCAGGCTGCCCCGGTTTCCGGCGGACGGGGCCTTCTGGCTCTCGATGGGCGACCCGGATTGCTTGCTTGAAAGCCAGCCGTTCTGTTCGGACGTCCCGGCGGTGATCCTCGGCTATTCGGAAGGGGGCAAGTCAGACGCCGTGTTCTGGGACCTCACAGGTGCCCTGCGGCACTTGCTGGTCCAGGTCGCGGGTGACGGCATCAGTGAGGTTTGCCACATCGGGCGTCGGAGGAAGGAGTACAGCCGCACGACTTTCGAAGCGGTGGCGAGCGAGCTCGGCCTTTGCCCGCGTTGGCTGGAGCCGGAGGATGAGAGCGGGATGCCCTCCATCCAAGAGCTGACGGCGTTTCTGGACGGTTCGCCGACCCCGAAGGCCGTTTTTTGCACTTCGATGAACGCGGCCCTGGTGGTTGAGCGAAAGCTGCTTTCACTCGGCGTCAAGTTGCCCCAGCAATGCCAGGTGTGGGCGTACTACAGCTCTTGCGAAGGTTTGGCGAGCGGCCCGCCTGTCTCGCTCGCCGCGGTGCCGGTCCCAGAGGCAGTGGAGCTTGCCTGGCAGATGCTGCGTGAGCGGATGGAGGGCTCCGATGCGGAACCGCGCGCCGTGCTCTTGCCCATGCCGCTGGTCGCTTGCGAGTGAGTCGACTTGGGTAGGATTCGTCCTGCCATGACTGCCGCCGATATCCTCGTCCGCCAGCTCGAGCGCCAGCAAGAGTCCTTTCTGAAGATGGTGCACCGCGTGCCAAAGGATAAGCTGGATTGGTCCCCGAGCGAGGGGGTGCGCAGCGTGCTGGACCAGTTCCAGGAGGTCGCGACAATCGTGGGCGACCACTGGGAGATCTACTCTGACCGGAAGATGGACTGGGACGAGGAGAAATGGGGCGCCTACATGGAGCGCAGGCAGCAGCTGAAGACGGTCGAGGAGCTTGAGGCGCGGCTTAAGGCGGACACGGCCCGATTGGTGGAATTCACGCGGAGCCTTGCGCCGGAGGAGTTTGCCGCCACCACCCAGATGCCCTTTCCAGGAGACCACCGCGTGGCGGACAACATCCAGTACCACGTGTGGAACATGGCGTACCACGAGGGCCAAATCGCGCAACTGCTCCAGCAACTGGGCATAGATCCCATGGGATAGGGAGCATTCTGGTGCCAGAGATACCAGGCTTCTTGGGCACTTCCTCCTGACTTTACGGGGCTTAACACAGTCTTAACCACGGGCGCCTGTCCGGGGCCGTAACCTGGCGGCGTGCGGAGCCTTCTCGCCGCATTTCAGGAGAGCCATGCAAAAATTCACCCTCACGTCTTTCGCGGTGTTCCTCGCCGCGGTCTCGCTTGCCCAGTACCAAGCCGAAGCCTTCAACAACGGCACGATCCAAGCCGCCGGTCCCCGCCCCGGCACGAACGGTAAGGCCTTCTGGAACATCGAAGGTTCTGGCAACGCCCCTCAGTTCCGCAGCTGGGGCGCCGCCGACTTCAAGGCTTCTGACTTCAACATCCCGTTCAACGTGGGCGACATCACGGACTTCCAGGTCTTCCTGACCCAGGCCAACGCGGCCTTCACGATCGACGGTGAGATCAAGTTCTGGCTCGCCACCGACAGCACCACTTCGATCGACCCCGGCACCTCTCCCTATGTTTGGCTGGACGGCGTGACCCCCGAGGGCGTGGGTACCCAGCTGACCCTCGTCTACCTGGGCCCCGGCTCGTTCCGCCAGATCGCGAGCGGCACAACCGACGTCTTCAGCTTCAACCTCACCCCGCAGGCCAAGAGCCTCTTGATCTCGCAGCTCAACTCGAACAGCCAAGTCCGCCTGGTCGTGACGCCGGACGAGGTCAGCGGCCCGGCCAACGTCGCCGCGACCTACGCGGGCTACACCAACTTCAACTACGACGGTCCCGTCCTCAGCTTCAACGCCACCGCTGGCAGCACTAACGAGGTGCTTGCTCCGACCGGCTTTGTCACCCGGCTTGGCCGCGTCGACGCCGGTAACGTCGGCAGCCTTGCCGCCGACGATGGCAACGTGCTTCGCGTCTGCAAGTTCATCGTGCCGAACCAGGCCGTGGACCCGGTCAACGTCGAAGTCTTCACGGTGACGACGAGGACCAACCCGAGCAGTCTGACCGCCGAGGTCAAGTCGCGCATGCAGACGACCGGCGCCTTCCGCCAACGCATGCAGTTCCTCGACACGACGAACAACACGTGGGTCAACGACCTCGACAACGTGAAGAACACTTCGTTCAGCACGAGCACGCTGACGGGCACCGCTCCGTTCAGCCGCTACGTCGCCGGCAACAACCGCGTGACCATGCGCTACACCATCCGCCAGACCGGCCCGGCCGGCGCCAGCCTCTGGTGCCACGAAGTCGACTTCGTGAAGTTCACGGTCGGCGGCTAAGCCCGCAAAGCCTGTCCTGCTATCCGGCTCCCGGCCAGCGTGCCGGGGGCCGTTTTCTTTTCCGAGGCCCTTAGTTGGGGCGGGCAAAGCGGTATCCTACTTGCTTCAAGCGCTCGTAGCTCAGTGGATAGAGCACCAGCTTGCGGAGCTGGGGGTCGGAGGTTCGAGTCCTCTCGAGCGCGCCACTCTTCCAGGCCCACTTTCGTGGCTCGCAATGAGGTAATTTTGTTGCAGGTCTTATGGGTCGTCGCACTTTTGACGCGGACAAACTGGGCGCGTTTGCGAGCGGCCTGTGCGCAGTGCACTGCGCCCTAACGGGTCTGCTCTTAGGCCTGCTGCCAGTCATCGGGGCGACGTTCCTCACGAACCCGTTCGTCGAGGCCAGCTTTATCAGCGCCGCCGTGATTTTTGGTTGCTGGGCGGCGTGGCGCGGGTTCCGGCAGCACAAGAAGTGGGGCCCCATGGCGCTCATGTTTATCGGCCTCGGGTTGGTCTTTTCCAGCCATGCCGTTCTGGTCCTTGGGCGGGAGGCGACGGGCCACGCCCACACCCATTCCCATGAGAACCCGGTCTTGGCGATCGGTGCGGTCTTGGGCGGCTTGACCCTCGTCGCGTTCCACATCTGGAACCACCGGCTGATGCGGGAAGCGGCTTGCGCCTGCGGCCTGTGCACGATCGCCGACGCGGCCGAACCCGACCACAACCCGCAGCAAGCCGAAGCTTAAGCTTTCCTCAGCCCAGCGCCATCGGCATCACGACGCAGAAGCGATCCTCCCCGTTCTCGATCGGCCTGATCACGGCCGGGCGCGAGGGTTCCGTCATTTGCGCGACGATGCCGTCGCCAGGAATCGCGCTGAGCGCGTCCATGATGTAGCGGCCGTTAAAGGCGATCTCCATGTCGCCGTTCTTGCTGATGATCGCGACTTCTTCCTTCGCTTCGCCGCGGTCTTCGGACCGGGCGGAGATCACGACCTTGTCGCCCACGCCGCTGAAGCGGACGCGGTTGGCGTTGTCCTTGGCCAGGATCATGGCGCGCTTCACGTTCTCGTGGAGCTCGGTGCGGTCGATGGTCCAGGTGCGGGTGAATTCTGCGGGGACGACCCTCTCCCAGTTGGGATATTGGCCGTTCAGAAGCTGGGCGACGATCTTTGCGGTGCCGACGTCGACCATCAGGCGCGTGTCGTCGAAACGGATGGTGACGGGGTCGTCGGCGGCGACGGGCAGGGTCTTGATCGTCTTGAGGGCTTTCTCCGGCACGATAACGTTGAGCGGAGAGCCAATGCCTTCCCGGTGCAGCCGGTTGACGGCCAGGCGGTGGGTGTCGGTGGCGACCATCGTGAGGAGGGCGCCGTCGTAGTTGAACAGCACGCCCGTAAGAAAGGCGCGGCTGAGGTCGTCGGAGACTGCGAAGATGACGGACTCCACCGCTTCAGTGAAGTCGCCCATGGTGAGGGTGAGCTGGGACTGCTCCTCGACCTCGGGGATAGGCGGAAACTCCTCTGCCGGCAAGGCGAGGAGTTTCCATTCGGACTGCCCGTGCTTCATGAGCACCGTCGTGCCCGAGATCTCGAAGTCGACGGAGCCTTCCGGCAGAGCGTTGACGATCTCGGAGAGGAGCCGCGCTTGGACGCAGACGGAACCGCTTTCTTGGACGTTTGCGACGCTGACGGCTTTCGCCCACATCTCCCCGTCACAGCCGGTGAGGGCGATTTGGGCGCCCTCCGCATCGATGAGGATGGCTTGGAGGACGGCGTGGGGCGAACGGAGGCTACTGGCAGAACCGGCTATGGCCAGGGCCTGGGACAGTTCCTTACGCGGGACGGTGACCTTCATTTAGGGGCTCGCGTGACTCAGGATTGAATGGGGAGATGATACTGCCAGAAGGACGGGCTTGGCGCGGTTTCCTGGACCTCGGCCCCCCGCATCCTCATCAGGAGTCTGATACGCACGTCGCTTTCTGCGGTCATTTCGGGTTGGGGAAGGCCCTGGATCGTCTCCACGGTCTTCTTCATGGCGAACATGTCTGCGGCCAGGTCCGGGTCGGACATCGCCGCTTGCTCCATCTCTGCCGTGAGCTCTTCCGTAAGCTCGTTACCGGCATAGAGATCGACCAATCGCTTGTAGAACTCTTTGTTCATGTCAGTTTCTCTATCGAACCGCCCAAGCGGTCCCTCAGGGCGCGCCTCCCCCGGTACAGCCTTGACTTGAGGGCTGGCACGCTGATGTTGAGTGTCTCTGCCGCTTCCTTGGCGGAGACGTCTTCCAAGTCGCAGAGGATAAGAGGCTCCCGGTACTCGAGCGGCAGCTCGTCGAGAGCTTGCTGCACGGTCACCCGCAGAGCGGCCCTATCTTCCGTCCCTGTATAGTGCGCGTCGGTCGGAAGCTCCATCAACTTGTGCTGGCGCATTTTGTCGATGCATAGGTTCCTTGCGATGCGGAACAGCCAGGTTCGAAAAGCCCCGTCGGCCTTGAGGTCCCGGGAGCGCCGGAGCACTCGTAGAAACGTCTCGGCCGTAGCATCCTCGGCGTCGCTCCGGTTCCCAAGCATTCGGTACGTGTACCGGAATATCTTTTCCCCGTAGATCGCGTAGATCCCGCCCAGAGCGCTCGGATCTCCGTTCGCTAGGGCTGATAGCCAGCGCCTTTCCGCTAAGGTGTCTTCTTTCGGACTGCCGGACATAGGGACGTGGGCTCGCGCAAAAAAGGCGCGGGGCCGTGAGTATAGCCCGGAGAAATCCCGGGCTGCCGTCAGTGAAAGAATTCGTCGGCCCTAATCGGTAGGAATGTTGATAAAGGTGGCCCTGGGCCTCTCGCCGGCCGCAGCGGCGCCCTCGACGCCTCCGATCATCACCAGGTAGATGCTGGACGGTTGAAGGTCGACGGAGACGGTCGCGTAGATCGCTTCGCCGTCGGCCCGCTTGACCACCCAATCGGACCTGCCCGAGTCCACCGTGATGGTCTGGGTGAGGCCATAGCGGATGTTGCCGGTGCTGAACTGCGGGTTGTCGCCGGGGCTCTGGAAGATGACGCTGGGGGTGTCGTCGCCTGCCCCGCGGTTAAAGCCGTGGAAGACGATGAGTTTCGCGAGGTTGCCTGTGGGGCGGGCCCGGTCGACTTCGATGATGGACTCGGTGAGGCGTTTTTCCTCTTCGCCCACGACGAACTTCTTCATGCCAAAGGCCACGCCAAGGTAGCTCTTGTCGCGGTCGAAGATCTTGAAGAGGTTCTCGAACACGGCGCTGTTGTCCGCCTGGCGGAGGGAGAGGTCCCACCCGTTGTCCGCTTCCGACCGGTACTCGAACCGGCGGAAGGCTGCAGAACGGCCGAGGTACTTGAGCGGGCCGCTGAAATTGGTGTCGTCCAAAAAGAACGCGAGGTCGCCGCCGTCGGCCGATCCATTGATGAACAGGATCTCCGGGTTCTTGTTGCTCGCACCGCCGCCACCCCCGCTTCCGCCGCAGCCGACGATCAGGAGAGTCGTGGCGAGCAAGAAGGCAATGGCTACCTTTCGGATCAAGAGCGTCCGCATTACGACTCGTAACGATACCAAATTTGAACTGAGCACTACGGTTTCTGACGTTGGGCGAGCTGTGGCAGGAGCACGGAATAGCACAGCGGGCAACCGAGAAGGCCGCTTTTTCTTACCTGGTCGAGGGTTTTGCCGCACCTAGGGCAGTCGTCCCGTTTGCCCGGTTTCGCGCGCAAGTCTTGGAGCAGCGACGCCAGGCCCGGCAACCCTGTCACACGGTCCACCTGGTGGAGGGAGACCTCTTCGGTCTCGCCCTCCCAAGTGATCCACACGACGGGTCCGCTCACGGTCTTCAGAACTCGGTGCCGGTGCGCGTCTCTTCGCGGTAGAGCTGCGTCAGCCGCTTCGTGAGCGGCCCGGGCTTGCCGTCCCCGATCGGCTGGGTGTCAAGGCTCACCATGGCGATGATTTCCGCGGCCGTTCCCGTCAGGAAGGCCTCGTCCGCGCTGAAGATGTCCCAGCGGGTCAGTGTTTCCTCGCGGACTTCGACGCCTTCTCGCTGGGCGAGTTCGATGGCGGTCGCGCGGGTGATGCCTTGGAGGATGCCGGAGGCGCGGTGCGGGGTCCGCAGGACGCCGTTCTGCACGACGAAAATGTTGTCGCCGGTGGCTTCGGCCACGTGGCCCTGGGCGTTGAGCATCAGCCCTTCTCCGGCGCCGGCGCGGTTGGCCTCTGCCTTGGCCATGATGTTGCTCGCGTAGCGGCCGATGCACTTGAGGCGCGGGTCGAGCGCGTCGGGATTGATCACACGGTAGGAGGTCGTGATGACCTCAAGCCCGGTCTCGTAGGCCTCCGGCGGGTACAGAGAGAGGGAGGAGACCATGACCATCACGTTCGGGGCCGTTTTGACCGCCCGGGGGTCGAGGCCGAGGCCCGTCCCTCGCGTGATGTTGAGGCGGATGTAGCCGTCGTCGATGTCGGCCTTCTTGCAGACGTCCAGGATGATGGCCCGCAGTTCGGGCATCGCGATCGACATCTCGTAGCCGAGGTACTTGCAACCGAAGTAGGCGCGTTCGAGGTGCTCGTCAAGCTTGAAAACGCGCCGCGCATAGATCCGGATCCCTTCGAACAGACCGTCTCCGTAGAGGTGCGCGTGGTCTGCCACATGGGTCGTGGCCTCCTCCAGTGGCGAGAGGCAGCCGTTCAGCCAAACAAGCCGGGGCATGGAGGGCAGTCTACTCCGGTCCCGCTGGGTCTGCGGGATCGAAACGGCCCGATGATCGTCAATAATATCGTCCGACTAGGAGCTAAGCGTTTGGCGAAAAAGCAGAGAAAGAATGTCCCAGCAATTATCTGGGTCTTCGGTGGAGTTATTGGATTAGGGGCGGCAGCACTCTTAGTCGCTGAATCTCAGTACAAACCTTTGGTTAGCCCAGGAACCAAGGTAGGGGAGGCGTCAATCGGTTTGCTGACCGATCTGGAAGCGGAGTCAAAGGTTTCCGCTTGGTGGGAAGGCGTCGCCACACGCAAAATTCCCTTGGAGTCCGATACGCTCACCTCAAAGGTCAGCCCCGCTTCGGCGCGCGATCTTGGTATAGAAATTGACTTGCAGCAAACGATGGCCAAGCTCCCCCGAGAGGACTTTTGGGCAATGGGCCGGCGCGTGGTCTTCGGCGAGGTGCCGAGTCCGCGCCGCTTTGCGCCCGTCGTAGCCTATCGCAACGGCGGTCTGGCCAGCCTCCGCTCGCAGATCGCGGCCGCTCTTCCCAAGCCTTCCCCGGCGAAGGTGAGCTGGGACGGCAAAGCCGTCCGCACGGTGCCGGAGTCGGTCTCGTACGAAGTCGACGACCAGAGCCTGAAGCAGCGACTGATGGATGCCGTCTTCACGGGCGATTCGGTCCAAGTGCCTCTGCGGAGCGCGAAGCCGCGTGTGAGCAATGAGGACCTCGCCAAGATCAAAGAGGTCGTTGCGAGCTACACCACGAACTACAGCGAGGGCAACGTGAACCGGGCGAGCAACATCCGCGTGGCCGCCTCCAAGATCGACGGCGTCATCCTGATGCCGGGCGAGTCGTTCAGTTTCAACGGCCACCTCGGGCGTCGGACTGAAGAGAACGGGTTCAAGCTCGCCGGTGTCTATGTCAGCGGGAGGCACGACTTCGATATCGGGGGCGGGATCTGCCAGGTCAGTACGACGCTCTATAACGCGGTGCTTTACGCGAACCTCAAAGTGAAGACCCGTTTCAACCACTCGCTGCCCGTGGCCTATGTCCCGCTCGGCCGGGACGCCACGGTGAGCTACCCGGCACCGGACTTCGCCTTTGAGAACTCCTTCTCGACGCCCATCGCGCTTTCGGCCCAGGCGGGGCGGGGCTCGATCACGTTCCGCATCCTCGGCACGAAGGACCCCTCCGTCAAGGTGGAGATCGTGACCGGGGGCCGCTCCAGCTGGGGCAACCCGGTCCGGTACATCGAAGACTCGAGCCTGCCCCCGGGCAAGCAAGTGGTCCAGGAGCCGGGCGGCGCGGGGCACCGCATCAGCTCGTACCGCGTGGTGATGCGCGACGGCCAGGAGGTCGCCCGCGAGTCGCTCGGCACGAGCACCTATGGTGGAGGGCCGCGCGTGATCCGGATCAACCGGTCCAAGCCGAAGGCAGACGCGAACGCAAATGCGGTCGCGACGGCGAAACCGGCTGCCAAGCCCGCCGCGACCCCGACCACGCCCGTCGGAAACCCAGAGTACGACCCTGCCAGTGGCAGGGCCCCGGGCAACGGCGCCGGTCTCTAGTTTCGCAGCGGTTTGCCCGTGTCGAGCATGTGCTTGATTCGGGCGACCGTGAGGCCCTCTTTCAGCAGTTCGTCGAAGGCCTTCCGCTCGTTGTCGAGCGCGTTCTCGAACGAGGTGGACTTCACGAGCACGTGCTTGGCACGGTCCCCGATGTTGTGGTCGTGTTCGCTGATCTCGCCGGCCTTTTGCAGGTTGTCGAGCATCTGGTCGATCATGCCGCTGACGGGGCCGGCCACGGCCGCCCACTCCTGCCTCGGATGCGCCACCGCCTGCAGGGCAAGGCGCTTGGCCTCGGTGAGAAGGCGGTCTCCGTTATAGACGGTGATGTCGCCCTCGCGGAGATAACCCAGATGGCGGGCCTCGTCCGCGTTCGTGGCGACGACGCCGAGGGTGAGGAGCCGGGCCGCCTCGACCAGGTTCTTGGCGCTCTGCTGGAACCGGAGCCGCATCATGGCGACCCCACCCCCGCCGGGTACCAGGCCGACCTTCGCCTCCGGGAGCCCGATCTGGGTCTCCGGGTGGGCGGCCACGATGGAGCAGGACGTCGCCATCTCATACCCGCCGCCAAGGCAGAAACCGAAGACGGCCGCGACAGAGGGGACTTGGGAGAGCAAGACGCCCAACTGCTGGAGGTCGACCAGGGCCGCGTTGACGTCCGCATATCTGCCCTCGTTCACGGCGTCGAGGATGAACTGGAGGTCGAAGCCGGCGGAGAAGGCGCGCTGCTCGCTGGTGAGCACGATCCTCTGCGCGGTCTTATCGTTGAGGAACGACTTGAGCGAGCGCACGACCGCGGGCGAAAAAACGCCCATCTTGTTCGTGATCCCGATGAGCGTGACCCCGTCGCCCATATCGCGCACATTGAAGCCTTCGCGCTGTTCAATGACCGGATAGTCTTTGAAGGTGCGGTACTCGGGCTCTTCCGGCCGGCTCTTCATGGAGCCGTCGAACCCTCGCATTTCGCCTCCAACGTAGAACTTCTGGGGGCGATGGTCCACCATATCCATCATTTCGAAGGGGCCTGCCTCCCAGCCAAAGCCCCACTTCATCACGCGGTCGAAGTCCTCCACGTTGTGGCTGACCTCCTCCTTCAGTGAGTCCGCATAGTCGAGCGTGCGGGGGAGGTAGGCGCGGAGGAACTCGCCCGCCTCGTCGCGAAGCTTGAGCCCTTCGCAGAGGCGCTCGGCAAGCGGCCTCTTAGAAAGAGCGGCGACGCTGGAGATGCCCGGTTCCTGCCGCACCCGATAGGCGAGCGTGGTGAGGTCGAGGGACATCAGTTCGCGGCCCTCGCGGCGGTAGTAGCCTTGGCCGACCTTCTCGCCGATCCAGCCTTTTTCCAGGAGGAAGGCGAGCGAGCGGGGCGGGTGTAGCACGTCCGTGTGGGGATCGTCGGGGCACCGTGCGATGAGGTTGCGGGCGATGTCGTCCATCACGTCCAGCCCGACCAGGTCGTTCAGGCGGAAGGACCCGGACCGGGGCCGACCGATCAGGGGGCCCGTGACGAGGTCGACCTGTTCGATCGAGAGGCCCAGCTTTTCAGCGACGTGGGTGGCGAGGAACATGGACCACATTCCGAACCGGTTCGCAATGAACCCTGGCGTGTCCTTCGCGAGGACGACGCGGCGTGCGCAGTCGCGCTCCAGGACGACCGACATCGCGCGCACCACATCGGGGTCGGTGTCGGCGGTCGGGATCAGCTCTAGGAGCTTGAGATAGCGGGGCGGGTTGAAAAAGTGGGTGCCGAGAAAGCGTTTGCGGAACGATTCGCCGCGCCCTTCCGCGAGGAGCTCGATCTGCAGGCCGCTGGTGTTGGTCGAGATAAAGGCGTCCTCGCGAAGCAGGGGCTCGACAAGGGCGAAAAGGCCCCTCTTGGCATCGAGTTTTTCGACGATGGCCTCACAAACCCAGTCCGCTTCGCCGACCCACTGGAGGTCCGCCTCAAAGGAGCCGAGCCGGACGTTTTCGGCGGTGCCCGGAACATAGAAGTGGGGCGGTCGGGCTTTCTTGGCCCGGTCGAACGCGTGCCGGACTGAGTCCGGTGAGACGTCGAGCAAACTGACCGAAAAGCCGAGGTTGGCGAGATGGGCAGCGATACCGCTCCCCATCGTGCCGGCCCCGATGACGAGAACGTTTTGTGGCTGCGCGACCATTCAAGGGCCATTTTGGCCCGTGCGGCTCGCCTTTGTGGCGGAGCGTCCGTTTAGAACGTCTTTCACGTTCAGTGAATTACTTGCCGTTCCGACGCTATAATGAGGGTTTGAAGATGCAGCTTCCTTTCCTGCGCGAGGTGAATCGATAGGCCGTTTTCCTGGTCGCCGCCCGCGGCCGGCCCCCGGCCCAGACATTAACGAGCGTCTGCTCCGGATCCCAGAGGTCCGATTGGTGGACGCGGAGGGGCAGCAGTCCGGCGTCTTGACGACGCGCGAAGCCCTCAACCAAGCCCGCGAGGCCGGCCTGGACCTTGTCCTGGTGGCACCGCACGCCCAGCCCCCGGTCGCCCGGATCGTGGATTGGGGCAAGTATAAGTACGAAAAGGACAAGCGGGAGAAAGAGTCCAAGAAGGCGAGCAAGGGCAAACAAGAGGTCAAGGGCGTCAAGGTCAGCCCCAATATCGCGGAGCACGACCTGGCCACCCAGACCAGAAAGACCCGGAGCTTCCTGCTGGACGGGGACAAAGTCCGCATCGTCTGCCGGTTCCGCCAGCGCGAACTCGCCCACCCCAATGTCGGTCGCGACAAGATCCAGAGCATCATCAACGCGGTCGAGGACATCGGAAAGCCGGACAAGGAACCGACCTTGAGCGGCCGCGAGATGGTCGTGGTGATCAACCCCAAGCCGCCCGCTAAGGCCAAAGAATCGAAGGGCCCGGCGGAGCCGGGGGAAGGGGCCGAGCCGACCGTGATGCAAGAGAAGTTGGAGCAGGCGATCGGGGCCGCCGAGGCCGAAAAGCCTGTGGTTCCGGGACCGGCTACGGAGTCTGAGGCGGAAGCTGAGGTATAGTCCGCAGTCCAGTCCGACAAGGGGTGACCGCAATGCCGAAGCTTAAGACGAAGAAGACCGCCGCCAAGAGGTTCAAGATCTCGGGCACGGGGAAGATCATGCGACGCAAGTCGTACAACAACCATATGTTCTTCCACAAATCGGGCGGGCAGAAGCGGCGCTTGGACCAGGAAGCGGTGCTCAGCGACACCGAAAAGAAGCGGGTCCGCCGGCTGCTCTGCATCTGAAAGGACTCGAAACCTCGTACCGTTACCGCCCTCGGAGGCTGGGAAGCGGTCAGACCACGCGAAAAACTGAGGAACACAAATGGCACGCATTAAGCGAGGCCTGATGCGCCAAAAGCGGCACCGCAAGCTGCTTTCCCGCGCCAAGGGCTATTTCCAACGAAAGAAGAACGTTTTCAAGAACGCGCACGAACAGGTCATGAAGAGTGGCCAGTACGCGTTCCGCGACCGACGGCAGCGCAAGCGCGATTTCCGCCGGCTTTGGATCGCCCGCATCAGCGCCGCCTGCCGGCTCTGCGGCGTGAAGTACAGCGACTTGATCCACGGCATGACCGTAAAGGGCATGCAGGTCAACCGCAAGATGCTCAGCGAACTTGCGATCGCGGATATGGACGCCTTCAAGAAGGTCGTCCAGCAAGCGACCGCTTCGTAGACCTGCCCGCCGACAACCCGGGAGCCCTGGCCGAGTTTGGCCAGGGCTCCTTCCTTTGTCCCCCGTCAAAAGCGCGGTTGTCGCGAGGAGTCGGCCCCGAAACTTGCCTAGGCTGCCGTGGCATGGGTTATTCTTAGGGAGGATCCGATCTTCGCTTTTTGTGGACGCACAACCATGATTCCCGCTTCTCTCCTTCGCCACTCGGCCGCTTGGGGCATTGCCCTGGTCGCCGGAATTGCCTCTTCCCAGATCCCGGTCGCGCCTGAGCGGCGCATCGAGCCGGTCCGCATCGCGCCCGCGATGCTGGTCGACGGCGAAGTCGTGCAGACCGGTCCTTGGCAGGCCGCAGGCGGGCAGGTGGGCCGGGCCGCAGCCGCGAACGAAATCGCCTTCGACCTCTTTGAGTTCCTGTTCGACCCGGACGGAAAACTCTATCCGGACGAGGTCCCGGGCTATGGCCCGAGCGCCGGCCTCGGGAACCCTGCCACCCGCTATCGGTACGTTCCCTTCAAGCGGAACACGATGGTCTATAACGACATGAAGCTGAAGCCGGAATCGGCGGGCGCGGTGGCGAAGCGGGTGGCGTTCGCTTGGGTGCAGGGCGTCGCGGAGCCCCTCCGGGTGTTCGCGGCGACCACCGAGAACTTCAACACGGCCAACCCGAACAGTTCGCAGGCGAGGGGCGATTTCACCGGCGTCACGATCGATTTCGGCACGGTGCCCCCCGGCGCGGGTTACTACTGGGCAGACGTCGACCTCGGCACCCTGAGCCTGGCTCTGCCGCGGGATGCAAACGGCGGTTATGTTCTCCAGCAGCTGGCAGCGGCCAACACGTTCTCGACCAGCAACACCTTCATGATGTGGGGTGCCAAGGCCCAAAACCCGGCTGCCCCGCAAAACCCCATCGAGTTCCAGTCGCTGGCCCTGAACAACGGCACCTTTTCACTGCCGGGGGACCAGGTGGACACGCGGTTTGGAACGCCGGTCGACCCGCTCGGCACGATGTTCGCCTTGCTTTATGAGCCGCCGGCCACGATCGCGCCGACGACGTTCACGGTGAGCCTTGGGCGGCTGGCTTCGGGCAACCTGGCAAGCCTACAGTCGACGGACGGCAATATGTTGCGTGTGTGCAAGTTTATCGTCCCGAACTTGGTCGTTCCACCCGTGCAGGTCCAAGTCGATTCTGCGTCGCAGCCGAATCTCACGCCTTCCCTCGTGAAGTTCAGGGTCACCTCTCGCATGGGGACGACCGGGCTCTTTTCACAGACGCTCGATATGTTCGATTGGGCCGGCAACCGCTTCGACCCTGTGGACACTTCGACTACCGTTTCGAACACGACGCTGAAGACGGACTACGCCACCTCGTCCGGTTCCGCGGCGCGGTACGTGCGGACGGGCAGTGGCACGCTGCGCGGCCGCTACCAGATCCGCCAGACGGGCCCGGCCAGCGCCCTACTCTGGTGCCAAGAGACCGACCAAGCCCAGTGGCTGGTCTTTGACTAAGCTCCGGGGTTCAGGCCCCGGAGTTACTCCCCAGGAACGCCGAGAAGGCGGCGGGCTCGGCCACCGCCCACTCAGAATCGTCGCCATAAGCGTGGCTCGGCTTACGCCCGCCGCCCCGGCCGTTGGCCCAGTAGGTGACGAACGAGAAGGCTTTTTGGACGGGGTCGCCGTCGCCGTTCCGCACGTGGACGACCACCATGCCGTCGAAGCTGCTCACTGTCGTGAAAAAGGTGCTGGTGTTGACGGCCGTGACGATCGTCGTCTGGTCGGCCATGAAGTAGGCGACGCCGTCGATTGAGATCAGGTAGCGCTGAGTGGCCGCGTCATACGTGCAAGTCCAATTCGTGGTGCCGCTGAGGCGGGATCCGTCGGCGGCTACGGTCCCATAGGCGAGCGGCACAGCGGCGGACAGGGCGTTGGCGGAAGTGCTCATGGCGTTGAGACGATTCTCCCCTTGCCAAAGCTTGGCGCGTTTTTCTTGCTGGGCATTCGGTCTCGCGTGGCGTCGAACAGGCGAAGGTACGCCTGGCCCTCTCCGGGCCGCTGTTCGAACCACGTCAAGTCATCGTCGAAGGCGTGCCGCGGCGCGGCGGCGACGTTCACGGCCGGGTTCGTTTTGTATGTTATAAACTGGAACACCCGTTGCAGCGCTTGGCCCTGACTGTTCCGGATGTAGACCAGGAGATTGCCACCGACGCTGTTCGTCGTGGTGAAGAACGTGCTCGTGTTTACGGCTGTGATGTTCGTCGTATAGTTGGCGAAGAAGTAGGTCTCACCGGTGATCGAGATGACGTACCGCGTGCCGTCGTACGACGCCGCCCAGTTGTCGGTGCCGCTTAAGCGCGAGCCGTCCGTGTTCACCGTTCCATATGCGATCGGTACAGCCGCCGAAACTGCAGAGTTGTACTTTTCGGTGACGGTGCCCGATTCTACATAGACGGCGCCGTCGTCAGAGCCGAGCTCGACCGTGGCGGGGTCGACGTCCTTCGGCGTGATGTTCGTCGCGCGCAAAGCGACAGAGTTTGGGCCGTTACTTTGGAAATATCCGCCGTAGCCGGCCGAATCGGCGATGCCTGCCACGCCGCCGCCCCCGCCGACCCCGACGACGCCGAACGAAGGGCCTGCACCCAAGATCGCAGGGGTGCCCGGATTGATAGGTGGGAAGGAGCCGTTCTGGCCGAAGACGGCGACCGCGACGGTGCCGACGTTGGAGACAACTCCGCCCTGGGGGCCAGCGAGCGTGACCGTCGATTCGCGCACAACGTTCCGGGCCACGATGCCGCTGCCCGACGTACTTTGCTGCACCGCTTCCAAGAGGCTTGTGCCGGCCAGGTTCAGGGTCACGGTGAGCCGGTTCGCCGTGTTGAGGAACTGGGTGCTGTTCAAGCCGTCGAAGAGGTCTGAGTTGAGGTTGTTGACGAGGGTCGCGGACGACACGTTGAAGGGCTTGGCCGTACTTGTGAAGCTCGGGGTCACGGCAAAGGTCTTGGCCGCCGTGATGGTCTGGACGTTGTTCACCAGCATGACGTTCGCGCTCAGGCGGGCGTCC
The DNA here is from genome assembly GCA_019454125.1 of Fimbriimonadaceae bacterium. NCBI lineage: Bacteria > Bacillati > Armatimonadota > Fimbriimonadia > Fimbriimonadales > Fimbriimonadaceae > Fimbriimonadaceae bacterium. The sequence goes on along the minus strand of CP075365.1, from coordinate 2,220,829 downwards.
GCGACCGTCCCAGTACCGATGTTTCCGGCATTGAGGTTCGTCAGGTCCGTTCCGATCCCTTGGAAAGTGCCCGCGATCATGCGGCCGCTGAGGTTCGCGTTGCCCACGTCCGCAGTGCCGGGGGTGCCGGTCTGGAGCCGGACGAAAGCGGGGAAGCCACCGCCCACTTGCGACTGCGCCTCGCGGGACGTCACGATGAGGAGGGCGGCCGCTAGACAGGTCGCGCCCATAGCCAACGTCACTCGGTTCTGGCTTGGGAGCGCGTGAAGCACGGCGGAAAGCGGGCGAACAGGAAGCAAGCGTTTCATGTGGTCACCAAACAAAGCAAGGGCAAGACACGCCCTGGCTATTTAACAAAAGTGATTATGCAGCGAAGATGAGGCGTCGCAGACACGGTCTAGGGTCCGAGACGCGGCAAAACCTGGGTGATGAACTCATCCAAGCTGGAAACGGCGTAGTCGGCTCCCGCTAGCGCGAACTCTTCTCGCGCGTCGGCGACCGCCTTCCCCCCGACGGCGACCTTGCCTTGCTGAGCTTGGGCGAGGTTCCGGACCAATTCGAGGGTTTCGGTGCGCGTCTCTTCGAGGTTCGCCGAGACCATCACCGCATCGGGGCGGTGGTGCTCGACCGCGGCCAGAAACGCCTTGGAGGGGACGTTCGCGCCGAGGAAGAGGGTCAGCCAGCCGCGTGACCGGAGGATGTCCGCCACCATGCGGATGCCGATCGAGTGCCAGTTCCCGGGCGCGCAACCGAGCACGGCGACCGGCGCACCAGGTTGCGCAGGGGGCACGCCGAAGAGCGCCCGGGCCATGAGGCGCTCGATGATCGCGCTCGCGAGGTGTTCCTGCCCCTCGTCCACCGCCTCGACCTCGAACCACCGGCCGATCAAGACCATCACGGGTTCAAAGAGCTTCTGATAGATCTCGGCGATGTCTCGGCCTTGCGCGAGCAGGATGTCGACGGTGCGGGTGCAGCTGGCCTCGTCGCCTTGGACCGCCGCTTTGGCGAAGGTCTTCACCTGGGCCGTGTCGAGGGGGCAGTCCTCCAAGGCCGTGGTGTCCGGCCCGAGGAGGCCGGTGAGCGTGTTCACAAGTGCCGCGTTCGCCAGAGAATAGTAGACCTGCCGTCCGAGCTTCGTTGCCCGGACGACGCCGTTCGCCCGCAGCTTCGCCAGGTGGTTGCTCACGTTCGGCTGCTTCATTCCGGTCAGCGCGACCAGTTCGCCGACTTTCTTCGGCCCGGTCCGTAAGTGGGCCAGGAGAACCCGCCGGGACGGTTCGCCAACTTCCTTGAACAGGTCTGCCATCGGCCTAAAACAGTGTTGGGACGCCATCAATATATCACTAACATGAACGTCTCATGTGCCGGCGAACCTATGACCGGCTCCCGGGCCCTTGCGAACACCCAGCCGGCCAATCCGAAGATATGGAAGTACAATCCAAGCTAGACAAGGAGATTTTCCACTGTGATCGCTGAGTTCCCCCCGAGTTCCCCGATGTCCGAGCCCGAGGCCAAGTTCCTCGAAGGTGTGCGCCGCTTCGTCGACGAATATGTCCTTCCCAACACCCGCGAATGGGAGAAGGACAAGCTGCCCGACGACGTGTTCAAGCGGTGCGCCGAGGTCGGACTGATGGGAATGACCGTTCCGCGCGAGCTGGGTGGTGGAGGGAACTCTTGTGTGGCCTATACCGAGGCGTGCCGTCTCTTGGCCCAAGGCGACCCAGCCCTCTCGATGAACGTGGCGGCGATCAACGCGCTCTGTCTGGCGCACCTGGTGAGCCTCAGCACGGACGAGCAACGTGAAAAGTACCTTCCCAGCGCGCTGAAGGGCGAGATGGAACTGGCCTGGGGCTTGACCGAGCCGGACGCCGGGTCGGACGCCCGCAGGGTGAAGACGAGCGCCACCCCGATCGAGGGCCGGCCGGGCTTTTACCACCTGAACGGCGAGAAGATGTTCATCACAAACGGCGGCCGGGCCGATATGATCATCATCATCGCCCGTACGGGCGAAAAGGAGCTCAGCGCCTTCTTCATGGAGACCGACCAGCCTGGATTTAAGTTGACGGGCCGCATCCCGACGATCGGCGTCTCGGCCAGCTGGACCTCGCAGTTCGAGATGCACAATGCGGTGGGCTGGCACACGCCCTGCACCTTTGAGGAGGCGATCGGGTTCCTTTACCGCGGGCGGCTCGGGATTGCGGGGATGGCACTCGGGATCGCGGAGAAGGCGCACGAGCTTGCTGTGGAGTACTCCAAGCAGCGGGAGCAGTTCAACCGCCGGCTCTGCGACATGCAGAGCGTGCAGAACATGATCGCGGACAGCGAGATGGAGGTCAACGCGGCCCGCCTGCTGCTGCGGCACGGCGCGGAAAAGTACGACCGGGGCGAACCGGTGGTCAAGGAGGCGAGCATGGCGAAGCTCTACGCCAGCGAGACTGCCAACCGGGTCACGAACCGCGCGATCCAGATCCACGGGGGCCGGGGCATGACCTACGATTACCTGGTCGAGAAGCTCTGGCGGGACGCTAAGCTCACCGAGATCGGCGAAGGCTGCAGCGAGATCCAAAGGATGGTCATTGCGAAGCAAGTGACCCGCTGAGGCGTCTTACTAAGCGTGGTTTCCCTGATCGCGTTGCTCGTCCTCGGCCAAGACGCCGAGGTCGAGCTTTATCGGCAATTCACTCCTGGTGCGTCGTCGTCTTTCCAGGTGCGGTCGCACCTTCTTTCGGAAGTGAAGGTCTATCCGATGGCGTATTTTCTACCTTCGGAAGTGAACGTCGACTATGACTTTTCGGTGAATCACGCAACGGCCAAGGCCGAGGGATTTTCAACTGTCTCCTATAAGCGTCCTGCGATGAAGATCACGGAAGGAGAGACGGCGGACCACCCGCCCAGGGCCACGACTGAAAAGGTCGATTGGAACTTTGTCTTCACCCTTTCGCCGATAAACGAGGTCACGGACATTAAGGAGTCGAAGGCTGCGCGCCAGGCGTCGCTGGCGGCGGTGCCGCTCTCCGGAGTCTTCGGTGGGCAAGAGCCGCCCGGGTTCGAACGGATGTTCCGAGAGATCCAAATGTTGGCGATCTTCGGGGGCAACCTGGAGTCCGCGCTCGACCTCAACCCGAAGCTCCCGATCGAACCGGTGAAGCCGGGGGACACCTGGCACAAGACGGTCGGCTTCCAGCCGCGCGAGCTCAAGGGGACGGGCCGGCAGGCCGTCCAGCGCCTGGACTACGAGTACACCTATAACGGCCTGGAAACCGTCAACGGAAAGAGGATCCACCGGGTGACGGCCAAGCTCGACCTGGACACGGACGCCCTGCCCTGGATGCTGCAGTCCTCCGGAATGGGCAGGGAAGACAGCGACCTCAAGGCCCTGAAGCTCCGGCTCGCCGCGACGATCGTCTTCGACCTGGACGAGAAGACGAAGGAGACGCTCACGGCGGACGCCCGGTCCAGCGGCGGGGTGGTCTTCGACTTTGAGAGCATCGAGGGCGAATCGGACATCGAGATCCGGTTGACGGGTAAGTCCACCATGCGGCGCGTCTCGGTCAAGTAGCATGGCCCCTGTTGGGGAAGCCTGAGTCGACAACCACGTCAGCCAGTCCGCTCCTGATCGGACTGGCCGTCTTCTTTTTCGCCTTCGTCTTGCGCGCGGCGGGGATCGGCTGGGGGACGCCCTATGAGCAGAGGCATTGGAGCCTGCATCCGGACGAGCCGGTGGTGGCGCTCTTCGCCTCGCAAGTGGACCCCCTCTCTGGCGACCTCGTGCCGACTGCCTACAACTACGGCACCCTCTACCTGAGCTTGCTATCGGTGGCGGACCGGGTTGCGGGCGCCTGGTCGCCGGTCGAGGTGACGGGCCCGGCGGACGCTTGGCGGCTCTTCGCGCGGACCCAGGCGGTGGGCCGCTGGATGAGCTTGCTGGCCGGATCCGCTATGGCTTGGGTGGCGTTCGCTACTTTGAGGAGAAGGACGAACGTTCTCGGAGCGGTCCTTGGTGGCTTGGCGGTCGCGTTCGCCCCAGGTTTAGTCGTCCATTCCCGTTTCCAGACCGTGGACGTGCTCTCCGCCCTTTTCGTCGCGCTGAGCCTCTATTGGGCGCTCCGCCTGGAGGAGCCGGGTTCGGAGCCCGGCGGCCGCTTGCCGGACCAGCCCCTGCCCCAAGCGGCTCTGGCCGGGCTTTTCGCGGGATTGAGCGCGGGGACGAAGTACAGCGGCGGGTTGGTGGTCTTGGCCCTCCTCGTCGTCTGCCTGGTGCAGAGGCGCTGGCGAGAGGCGGCGATAGGGATTGGCGCCGCCGCTCTTGCGTTCCTCATGACGACGCCTGGCGCGCTCCTCGACACGGCCGCGTTCTGGCGCGACTTCGCCTTCGAAGCGAGCCACACCTCCACGGGCCACGGGCTCGTCTTCGCAGGAACGTCGAGCGGGTTCCTTTACCACTTGGGGAACCTCAGCCTCGCCTTCGGCTCGCTGCTCTCCTTGGCGGGGTTTGTCGGCCTGGTGCGGGGGACGCTGCGTCGCGAGGCATCCTGGATCGGGACGGCGGTTTTCTTCTGCGCGTTCTACTTCTTGATCGGGCGGGCCGAGGTTAAGTTCTTGCGTTACGTGTTCCCCCTGATCCCGGTCCTGGCGCTGGGGTTTGGATCGGCGATGGGCGAGGCCCACGCCCGGGCCGGCCGTCTCGGTCGGGGGATCGTCGCGGCCGGGATCCTTGCCCTCGGCGGCCTTTTCGGCGGGGGGCTCTGGCTCTCCACGCAGGCGACGGCGGCGATGGCATCCGTGGACCCTCGCGACGATGCGGGGGATTGGCTCCGGGAGGAGCTCCAGACGAAGACGGTCGGCCTGGTGAGCGACGCCTGGTTCTACACGCCGACGCTCTATCCGGAGGCGGCCGCGCCGCGGTTCTTACCCCCCGGGCTCCGGGCCCTGCCGCCACGCGTCTTGCGTTACCAGCCCACGGACGGCAGCCCTGCGAAAGACTGGGACGTGCGCTTGCTGGACCTCGCCCCAGACCGCGTGGTCTTCTCCAGCTTTGAGATCGAGGGCGTGGAGCGCTTGCGGAACCTGCCGGAAGGGTCGGCCGCGCGCCGGGCGTTCACAGGACAGCTGGAGGATTACGTCGCGTTCGTGACGAGGCTCCAGCGGGAGTATCGGCTGGAGCGGGTCTTCCCTCAGGAAGCGGCTTTGCACCCTTCGCCGCTGTCCCAGGCGCACGACCTCATGTACGTGCGTCCTATCATCTGGGTTTGGACAAAAAAGACGGATTCCTCGAGCAGCGAGAGCTCTTCCTCGACCACCTCAAGTTCGAGCGGTCGGCAAGCGCCAACACAGTAGCGGCCTATGGGCGCGACCTCCTCTCGGCCGCCGACTTCTTTCAGTCCATCGGCCTCGCGGACTGGTCCGCGCTTGATAACGAGGCGGTCTCTCGGTACGAGGCGAGCCTTGGCCCGCCGCTCAAACCTGCCACGTTTCGGCGGCGCGTCGCCTCATTGCGATCGTTCCTGAAGTTCATGGCCCGAAGGGGGCAGGCGCCCCCCGCCGAGCTTCCGAGCTCTTCTGGGGCGCGGCTGGGGCGTCGGTTGCCGAAGGCGTTGCCTTTGGAGCGGCTCGAGGCGTTGCTCGCCGTGCCGGACCTCGCCAAGCCGACAGGGTTGCGGGACCGCGCGCTCATGGAACTGGTCTATGGCGCGGGGCTCCGAGTGAGCGAGGCAGTGGCCCTCGGCTTGGCCGGGCTCGACCTTTCGACCGCTTTGCTGCGCGTGACGGGCAAGCGGGGCAAGACGCGCGTCGTGCCTTTGCCGAGCGGGACTTTGGAGTGGTTCGAGCGCTACCTGGAGGCAGGGCGGCCGGCTCTGCAGCGGCGTCCGGTGGACGCGGTCTTCTTGGGCGCCCGAGGGGCGCCGCTCTCGCGATACATGGCGTACCGGATCCTGGAGTCGTGCGCGCGGGCGGCCGGGATCGAGGGCCATATCGGGCCGCACGTGCTGCGCCACACCTATGCCGTGCACCTGCTACGGGGGGGGGCAGACCTGCGGGCCGTGCAAGAACTGCTGGGCCACGCGTCGATCGCGACGACGCAGGTCTACACGGAGCTCGATATGGAAGAGGTCCGGCGGCGCTATAAAGAGTCGCACCCGAGGCGGTGAAAGAAAGCGGCCTCCCCGACTGCCGTCGGAGAGGCCGGGTGACCCCTTACGAGCCGTCGCGCTTGACGACGAACTTCTTTTTGGTCTTGTCGAAGCCTTGCTCGACCTTTTTGTGGTCGTAGTGCCAGACCGGCGAGCCAGATCGCTGGTAGAAGCAGACATAGCTGGAGAGGAGCGAGGCGAGCAGCCGCCGCGACGTGCGTCGGACGACGTTGACCTCCCACAGGGTGGTGAGGAAGTCCGCGCCCTTCGGCCAGTGGGTCATGACTTCGCGGAGGATGTCGAAGGTGGACATCTCATCGGCGCGGTGCGCGATCTCGCGCAGCTCGTCCATGCGCTGGCTGCTGATGTAGACGACGGGGTCCGTCTGGTCGAGCCACGCGAACTCGAGGACGTTGGGCTTGTGGGTCTTGGTGAGCGTGAAGACCGCGCCGCTTTCCACGGGCTGGTCGAGCCACCAATCGAACAGGCCGAAGATGAGCCGCGCGTCGTTGTTCAGCCAAGTCTGAAGTTCGCGCCCCTGCCCGTCGATCAGGATGATCTCCTGGATCGCCGGTTGTCGGTCGAACCAGGTCGTGGGGAACTGGGCGAGCGGGAAGGTGCCGAGCTCGCGGTGGATGGGCTTGAGCACGAGCCGCATCGACTCCGGCATGTTCTTCGGCTCGGGCACCTCGTCCTCGTCGTTCACGTCCGTGGCGAGCGGGTGGGCGATGAGCTTGCGAAGGGAGGTGCTGAGGCCCTCGTCCGTGAGTTCGACGTCGACCGGGTCTCCGTCTTCTTGCAGGTACGGCGTCTGGACGAACTGGAACGGCTCGGGCATCTCGTAGATGAACTCCGGCGCGCTCCCCGGCGCGCGGAAGCGGTCGCCGCCGACCCACCAGACTCGCGGATCCGCCTTGAGGGCGGCCATCACGTTTTGCATGTCGTCTGGGAAGGTCTTGACGGTCGGGGTGATCTCGAAGAACTGCTCGAGCAGGCGGGTAGCGGTGACGGTGTCCTCGCTGGTCGCCACGGCCTTCACAAGGTTTTCGATGTCGGCCTTCTTAAGCTCGATCGGGGCCGCGTCCTCGAATTCGATCGCGGGCGTGACCTTGTCGGCGAGCTTGACGGCGGCGCTGAGCCACTGCTTCGTCATGGACTCGGGGCAGATCTTGCCCTCGCTGCTATAGACAAAGCCGGGGACGCTGAGGAGCTCGGCGTTAAACGAGCGCCAGTCGTACATCAGGAAGGTGTCGGACCCCTGGGGACTGAGGGCGAGCCACGCGGCCGCCCCGAGCGCCTTGGCCCCGACCGGGGAGACTTTATCGAGGGCGCGGAGGATCGCGTCGGTCTGCATCCAGTCGAACTTGCCCAAGGCGTTCTGGACCTCGGCGACTTCTTCCTCGGTGACGCCGTTCAGCTGGAACGCGCGCTCCGGGCTCTCGTCGTTGGCGACGAAGACGAAGCTGTTCAGCGCGATGCGGTCGTCAAGGGTGATGAAGAGGCTTTCGTCCGTGCGCACCATGCGGCGGATGGCGTCGGCCATCGCCAGGGGGTCTTCATGGCGGACGCGCGCCACTTCGACCGCGAGCAGGTCGATGGACATGGGACCGCCGAACCGGTCGACGGTCGTCCGGACGAACTCGTGGACAGGGCGTCCGATCGAGGCGACGCGGGCGGCCGGGATCCAGCGGCGCTCTGCATAGGCAAAGCGGGACGGATTGGAGGCGAGCAGGGAGCGGACGGCGGCAAGGCCAAGGCCCTGCGATTGCAGCCGGTCCGAGACCTCGCTCGGCTTCACGACTTCGTTCAGCTCGGTCAGCGTGGATAAAATAAGTCTGTCGGCGTAGTCGCGCGCGACGAGTTCTTCGGGCTTGAGTTCGGTCTTACGTGCCAATAGCGCCTCTTGAGAAAAGGGGGAAGTAACCATTGATTCTGGCCCGATCGCGCTTTCTGCCTATGGGGCCTGCTTGGGCCAAGAGTTCGCTCGAACCTAGTGGCGGCCAGACAACCTGGTTTTCCACCCGTAAATTTTCCGAATTTCAGGAAAAGGGGCCTGTAAACGGTGCAAAGCGCCACTCAAGTTGGTATAACAGGTTCGTCAGTGGTGTGCGGGCGGTTAGTCCGCGCCCATGATCCCGTTAGATTCGGAAGGTACAACAAAATGAAGCGAACTCTGCTTTCCCTGTCGTTCGTCGTCGCTGCTATCAGCGCGAACGCTCAGTTGCTCAACACTTATAACGCCATGGACCAGATCACCCCGGGTGGCGCGAGCCTCTCGACGATCGGTGACTTCGGCGTCATCCAGGTCTTCGGGGACTTCCCTGAATTCAGCAGCACCTCGATCGACGACTTCAACGCGTCCGCCGGTAACTCGGTCAACACGGTCGCCGTCGCTTTCGAGATCAGCGACCCGTCGATGCAAATCAACGACTTCGACTGGACGATCAACCTTTACAGCAGCGTCGCTGCCGCCGCCGGCAACTTGACCGGTGACGTCTCGAGCGTCTCTATGAAGGCTTCGAGCACGACTCGCATCACCGGCGTCGGTGGCACCACGAACCCGACCTACGTCGCTGAGTTCACCGGTCTCAACCTCGCCACCGGCGGTCGCGCCAACCTCTGGCTCGGCGCCGTCGTCAACCGCGAGTTCGGTGCGGGCGGCCAGGTCTTCATCCTCGGCAACTCGGGCGGTATCCCGGGCGGCAACAACGGCTGGGGCATCAACCCGGGCAACGGTTTCGGTTCGGGCACCTCGCTCCAGACCGCGAACAACTACAGCTACGCTGTCAACGTTGTTCCGGAGCCGGCCACCATGCTCGCTCTCGGCGCTGGCCTCGCTGCCATCGCTGCTCGCCGCCGCAAGTAATCGTCAAAAAGCCTAAGAGCTTTTAGTCTTCTACTGCAAATTGCCCGTCGGGTTCGCATGACCGACGGGCAACTTTCGTTTGACCCGCCTCCATTTCGGTTGACTCCCGATTTTCTTGCCGCCTCACCCTCGAACCCGTGGGTGAGAACAAATTGTCGAACAAGAAACATCGTGACCAATCGAAGACACTAGAGGTTCTTCGCCGGGCGGCTGAGGTGGGGCCGGGCCTTCGCGGCAAACGGCTGAGCGCGAGCCCTGGAGAGAAGGACCGCCTGCGCCGATCCCTCGCCGAGGCCGGGCTACAGGCTCCTGCCTATTTGGAAGCCCGTACCGCGTGGGTCGACCGCGAAGCTCTGCTGTTCCGCGCCGGGGACTATCCGGACAAAGGCTTGACGGTGACCGACGCGCACCTGCGCAACCTTGCCGAGACCTTCGACCTTCCCGTCCCCATCTTGATCGAGCATTCTCGGTCGCCCCTGGAACTGGGATTTCTGACGGACGTCCGCGCGGACGGCGACACCCTGCACGGGACGGTGGCCCTCAGCCGCGAAGCCAGCGACCTCATCGACCGGTCGGGCGCGCACGGCCTTTCCCTGGGCCTTTCCAGCGACCTTTGCGAGATCCGCGAAGTGAGCTTAGTGCGCGAACCTCGGGTGGAGGGCGCCCGACTCTTCACGCGCGGCCCCGTGTTCTCGGGCGAGCTTGCTTCGCCGGGGCCGGGTTGGATCTGGTCCCGGATCGCCGAGCTTGAGGGCGAGGGGCGGATCGTCCCGGCCCAGCGGCCCTTCCTCACCGCGTTGCTCGAGTGCACCAAGACGGTCACGTTCGACGGCGCCTCCGTGCCCGTCGCCCACCTCGCGGTGCGGCTCCTGGAATCCGCGCCGAAGTCGGCGCTCTTCGCAGAGACCGCACCTGCGACCGCGCCGGGCAGCACGCCCGAATTGGAGCCCGACGAGGCCGACTTTTACACACGCCACTTTCCTGGACTAGACCTTGAAAAGATCGCTCGAAACCGTCGCGGTAGGCGATAACACTTTCCCCAAGAACAAGCAGTTATGGCTCTCAGCAAAGCATTCGAAACTTACGAGCGACCGGGCTTGGTCGTCTCCTACAAGATGAGCAACGTTAAGATCTACAAAGGCGCTAACGTTGGGGTGAACACTCTCGGCTATGCCATTCCCATGTCGCATGCCACTGCCAGCCTCAAGTTCGTCGGCGTCGCCAATGAGACGGTCGACAACACGGGTGGCGCGGCGGGCGACAAAGTGGTGAACGTGACCAAGTCCGGCTCGTTTGTCTTCAAGGCGGCGAGCGGCTTCAACCCGGCCCAAGCGGACGTTGGCAAGGAGGTCTACGCGCTCACGGACTGGGAGGTCCAATCCTCGACGTCCGGCCTCACGAACCAGTACAAGGTGGGGACGGTGGTATCGATCGAGTCCACTTCGACCGGCGTCGCGGGCGTCCGCGTGAGGATCGACAACTATTCGGTCTAGCCTATCGATTAAATCAGCCAGACACCTCCGAATCCTTAACCAGAACCTTCAATGGCTTTAACCAAATCCGACGTACCAAACCTTTTGCTACCCGGGCTCAAGACCGAGTTCGAGCAAGCTTATCGTAGTAAAGTCGAGGACAGTATCGCGAACCAGATCGCGACTGTCGTCAGCACGACCCTCCCGGTCCAGAAGTACGCCTGGCTGGGCGCGACTCCGCCCATGCGTGAGTTCCTTGACGAGCGCCGCCCGCAGGGGATGGGCGAGTTCAGCGTCACGATCGAGGACAAGGTTTTCGAATCGACAATCGCGGTGGACCGCCGCGCGATCGAGGACGACCAACTCGACCTCATTCGTCTGCGCGTCCGGGAACTCGCGAACCGGGTGGGCATGCACCGGCACCAGATCGTAGTCCAGGCGTTGCTGAACGGCGCGACCGGCACGGGCTACGACGGCGCCACTTTCTTCAGCGCCACCCACCCCGGTTATTCGGGCGCGACCTACAGCAACACGACGAACAGCGCCCTCAGCGCGGCCACGCTCGCAACCGCGATGTCGTCCATGATGACGTTGCCGGACGACAGTGGGACTCCGCTCGGCATCGTGCCGGACACGCTCTTGGTCGGGCCGAAGCTGATGTGGGACGCGATCGAACTGATCGAGAGCCAAGTCGTCGTCTATAAGGCGACGGGCGCGGCGGGCACCTCGCCGACCCCGTACCTGAACGCCTTCAGCGGCCGCCTCAAGCTGATCGTCTCGCCTTACGTCTCTGGCACGGGTGCGGACGCCTGGTTCCTCATGGACACCTCGCGGCCGATCAAGGGCATCCTGCTGCAGCAGCGGTCGGACGTGCCGGTCGAGTTCACCGCCTTGGAATCGACCACGGGCAGCGAGAGCGCGTTCATGCAGGACCGCTACTACTATGGCGTCCGCGCCCGCTACAACGTGGGCTACGGCCTTTGGCAGGCGGTGTATGGTGGCAAGCTTAGCTGAGCTGCTCGGGGCCGTCGGCCTCGGGGGCCTTCTCGGCGTGGCCCTCGCGCTCTATGGCGCGGGCAAGAAGCTTGCCGACGAAATCTCCGAAGCCACCGCCTCGATCGACCTGGCCCTCCGCGACCCGCGAAAAGTCGACCTCGCGGCCGTCTTGAAGGAGCTTCGCGATGTCGAGCGAGAGTTCCGGACCTTCTCGGGCCTCCTGAAGCGGCTCGTCAGCCGCTGACCCCAACCGTCCCTCTCTGGCCCGCGCCCCCGGCAGCGGGCCGAGGGAGGGCGGGAACCACCACGCATGGAACACTGGCACGAACTCTTTGTCGTCCTCGGCGCCTTTGTCGCCTCGTCGTTCGCGGTCGTGCGACTTGCGCTCGGGCAGCAGCGCGCGGTCTCCGACCGCTTCATGGCCTATCTTGAAGCGGAAACGGTCCGCCAGTCGGTCGCCATGGAGAATCTGCGCCAGGCGGTCGAGCGGCTGAGCGACGGCGTACGCGAGAACACGCTCCTCACCCGGCAGCTCGCGGAGTGGCTACAGGTGAGCACGCCGATCGGGCGGGGGACGAACTGATGGCGCTGACGGTCACTCGCGCCAAAGTCAAGGAAAAGGCCGCGCTGACGACGACGACTTACGACGCGACCATCGACGGCATGATCACGGAGATGCTTCCCGCGATCGAATACGCGATCGAGCAGCGTCACGTGGACGACACCGGCAACGGGCGGCTGCAAGCGACGTTGAACCTGGCCGCGACCGAGCTCATCGCGGGCGAGCTGACCGCCCAGATCGCTCGCGAGCCGGGCGCCTCTGACAGCTTCTACTTCGGTTGGTTCCAGCTGACGGCGGCGCCCAAGCGTCTCAGCGACCCGTTTGGGTTGAAGGCCCAAGGCGCGGCCAGGCTCTATCCTTACGCGAAGTCTCCGCAGGAGATCGAGGGGCTGACGGGCGTTTACTCGGGCGGTTCGCGGCAGTCGGAGGAGGCTTGAGGAACCTCCGCTTGCGCGTGGGGCACTTCATCGCCACCTATGGCGAGGCGTTCACCGTCTTTGGGGTTGCGCACACGGGCCTTTTCAGCACCGCGACGAGCAGCCAAGCGCGCAACTACGCGAGCAACGGGGAGCTCGACCTTCCTCCGTACGTGATCTGCATGGTGCCGCATACGGACACGACCGCCGAAGGCGACCCCGTCGTTTGGAACGGGCGGACTTTCAACACCTCGCGCGTGATCGAGACGCGCTATCAGGGGAGCGTGATCGCTAAGCTCCTCTTCTTCGGGCTTACTTTTGCGGAGCCGAGCCCATCGGACTCCTCTTAGAGGCCCCGCTATAGTGGCCGAGGTCGACCGTGACGGCCGCAAGCGAGAGCGCCATGATCAGCATGAAGCCGACCGTGTGCAGCGTGTTTTGCACGCGGAGGCTTAGGCGCCGCCCCCCGCGGAAGACCTCCACGAACGCGACCAGCATCTGTCCGCCGTCCATCGGCGGGATCGGGAGCAGGTTCAGCACGCCGAGCGAAATGCTCAAAAGGCCGCTCAGGAGGACAATGGCATGGAAGCCGACCTTCTTCGCAACCGAGGTCTGCTCGGCGATGGTCCCCGGCCCGCCGATGGAGTCCTTCGCGGTGGAGGGGTTCTGCACGATGCCCGCGAGCGACCCGACAAGCTCGAGCGGATAGACCGCCGCCTTGCCGAAGGCTTCGCCGATCGGGACGGTCCTCAGCTCGATCGATGGGGAGACGAGTAGCTTGGCATAGATCCGCTTATCCTTGGAAAGCTCCATGTCGGGCGTGAGGTAGGGAAGGGGCTCCGGGTTCACGGTGGGCGTGACCGTCACCGAGAACGTCTCACCCTCGCGCTGCAGCACGAGCTCGGTCGCGATCCCGCTGTACCCCGATTCAGTCTCCTTGAACCGGCCCCGGATGGCTTCGACCAAGTCGTAGAACTTCGTCACCGGCTTTCCATCCACGCTCAGGACGCGGTCGCCTGCTTTCAGGCCCGCTTTGCCGGCGGGGCCGTCAGACGTGACCGCGCCCAGGACGGGGGCCTCGCCAAACCTCTCCTCTCCGCGAACGGCGAAGAGCCCGGCGAGGAGCACAATGCCGAAAAGGATGCTGAAGGCGGGGCCGGCGAAGAGCACGGCGAGCCGTGGCCACGGCCCCTTGCTGTAAAATCCTTGGGCGACCCCTACCTCGCTGCCGTCCTCTTTCGGGTGCATTCCCTTGATCGCGGCGAAGCCTCCCAAGGGCAGGAGGAGCAGGGAGTACTCGGTTCCTTTGCGGTCCCTGGTTGCGGCTACGGGGCGAAACTGGACGTCCACCGTCCGGTACCCGGTCTCGCTTTCCCCTGCATCGCCAGCGGTCACCGGGACTTCGATTTGTCCAAGTCCCTGCGGAGAATCTTCTACTTTATTGCGAAGAGGGGCGTAATAGACGAGGCCGACCGCGACCAGCGAGGCGATGCCCAGCAACCCGACGACCTGGGGCGGCTGCATGCCCCGCATGCCCGTGCCGATCAAGATGATGAGCGCGGCCGCCACCCAAGACATGACGAGGGTGCGGAGGCTCGACCAGGCGGGCAGATGGTAGAGGGCTTCGATGCGCGTCGCGACCCAGACCGGCAGGACGATGCCCAGCAGGGCAAGGCCCGCGGTGAGCAGGACGACCTGCTTTAGCACGAGCCCGGCCAGCGCGACGCCCAAGAAGGCGAGCCCGACCGCCCAAACCTGGGACGCGGGCACGAGCGGCTTCCTGAGATAGGACCGCAGGTCGGTCTTGCGGACGCCGCCCATCATGACCGCGAACGCCTCCACATGCATCCCAAAGGCGCGCGCAACCAAGAAGTGGCCCAGCTCGTGGACGGCGACGAGCGCCGTGATCATCAGCAGGAAGACGACGGCGGTTCCCGTCCAATCAAGGATTTGCCCGGCAGGGTCCATGAAGTTCTATTCCAGACGCAGGATTTGGCGGGTCGTTCCACGGGCCCAATCATCGGCCTCCTGGACGGCCTCGAACGAGACGTCGCTCGGCCGGTGCTCCTCCGTCACCTGGCTTACAGTATCGGCGATTTGCAGGAAGCCGCACCGGCCCTGGAGGAAGGCGTTCGCCGCAACCTCGTTGGCCGCGTTGAACGCGCTCGGCGTCGTCCCGCCCTTTTCGACCGCCTTGCGGGCGATCTGGAGCGCCGGGAACGTGGCGTGGTCGACAGCCTCAAACGTGAGCGGGGAAGACTCGAGCGGGTTCCACGGACGAAGGTCGCTAGCCGGCCTTTCCGGCGCGAGCAGGGCGTATTGGATGGGGAGCCGCATGTCGGGCCAGCCCAGCTGGGCCAGGTAGCTCCCGTCCGTGAACTCGACGAAGGAGTGGACGATGCTCTGGGGGTGGACGACTGCGTCGACGCGGTCGATCGGCGTGTCGAAGAGCCAACGCGCCTCGATGGTCTCGAGCGCCTTGTTCATGAGGGTCGCCGAATCGACCGTGATCTTGCCCCCCATTTTCCAGGTCGGGTGGTCCAGCGCTTGCTGGACGGTGACCTGTTCCAGGTCGTGCCGAGTCCGGCCCCGGAAGGGGCCCCCGCTCGCGGTCAAGACGATCTTGGAGACCTGTTCGGGCGTATAGCCTTGCAAGCACTGGTAGACGGCGCTGTGCTCCGAATCGATCGGGGTCATACGCACGCCGTGCGTTCGCACCAGTGGCATGACCACTTCACCCGCCGCCACCAAGATCTCCTTGCTGGCCAGGGCGATGTCCTTCCCGGCCCTGATCGCGGCGAGGGTGGGGACAAGGCCGATGACGCCCGCGACCGCCACCACCACCAGGTCGACCTCCGGGGCTGTCACGAGGTCGACGACCGCCCCCATCCCGCCCGGAACCTCGTGCTGTGCGGCCAAAGCCTCATCCATGAGGGCGACCTTCGGAATTCCGAACTGGTCCGCCTGTGCCTTCAACTCACCCGCGCTCCGGTAAGCAGAAGCACCGACCACCCTTAGCCGGTTGGGGTGGCGTCGAACCACATCGAGGGTTTGGGTGCCGATGCTTCCGGTGGAGCCGAGGATGACGAGGGACCGCACGAGGGCCCTCTTCTACCCGACCCCGTCTAAAAAAGCGGTGAAGAAGGGCTACTGGCCGACCATCATTTCAGAACGTATGGCCGAAGCAATGTGGATGAGCAAATCGTGGCAGGGCGATGAATTCGACCGTCTTGCCGAATCATTTAGGACCGCAGAGAGCCTCCCCGACATGCCTTCCTCCGCATTGAACCTCTGCGAGGCCATTGACGGAGGGAGCGCCGGGGCGGGCGAACTCGAACGAATCATCTTGGGCGATCCGGCCATCACCGCCGGCGTTCTGAGGGCGGCCAACAGCGCCCTCTATGGGGGCGGGTCCCGACAGACCTCGACCGTAAAGGGGGCGATCATGATGCTCGGCCAGAAGGCCGTCCGGAGCGTCGCCGTCTCCGTCTGGGTCCAGTCGTTCATCCACAAGGCCAAGGGCTCGCCGCGCTTTTCCCCGAAGAAGTTCGCCGAATACTCGATGTTCGTCGGCTTCCTCGCCAAGTTCCTCCTGTCCGTCGCGACCAAGACGAACGGCGCCCGCTCTTCCTGGTCCCCCGACGAGCTGTTCGCAGCCGGCGTCTTGAACAAGCTCGGCCTCGGTCTTCTGGCCTCGATCGTTCCGGGCCTTTACGACGCGGCATACGACCGCGCCAAGGCGTCGAACACGGACCTCAGCGAAGGTTTCAACCTGGTCACCGGCCGGTACATCTCGGAACTCAGCGTGGCTGCGGCCATGGGCTGGAAGCTCCCAGACCTCTTTATCGAAGCTCTGAGGGGCGCGGACGACCCGCTCGCGGCCGAGAAGGAGCAGGCGGCCCTCTGTTGCCTGCGCTATGCGGACTATCTGACCTGCACGAACGGCTTTTCTCTGGTCGATTGGCCCGTCGAGGCCACAATCGACGAGAAGATCATCCAGACGGTCGGCCTGCCCGAAACAGAGGTCGCCCAGGTCCTGGAACTGGTCGACCGGCACACGAAGGAATACATCAAGGCTGCCTAACGGCGGTCCGCGGGTCTTAACCGCCAGTGGCATAATGGCCGGGCATGGGCAGCCCGGTCGCCTCTGACGAACGCTTTGTCCTAGATCCGGCCTTGGTGGAGGGGCTGGTCAACGACTTCGGAACCCCCCTGTACGTCCTGGACGGCGACCATCTGCGGGCTAGGGCCCGGCGACAGGTGGCAGCTTGGCCGCACGGCGAGGTCGCCTACGCGAGCAAAGCGAACTCCTGCCTGGCGGTGCTCCGCACCGTCCACTCGGAGGGATGCGCCATCGACGTCGCCAGTGAGGGCGAGCTTCGCGCCGCTCTGGCCGCGGGCGTGCCCGCTTCGGCCTGCCGATTCCACGGCAACGCGAAGTCTTCGGAAGAGATCGACTTTGCGCTCGAGGTCGGAGTCGGCAAGGCGATCGTCGATGGCGACGAGGAACTGGCTGCCTGGGCGGACCGCCGGGCCCGGTTGCCGATCCTCTTGCGGCTGGCCCCCGGCGTAGACCCGGTGACCCACGCGAAAATTTCCACCGGCCAGGCGGATACCAAGTTCGGCTTCCCGTTGGACCGCGCCTTGGACGCCACCCAGCGCGCCCTCGACCTGGGCCTGAACCTGGTCGGCTACCACTGCCATGTCGGCAGCCAGTTGCTGGAGCCAGGGGCGCAGATCGATGGGGCGTTGGCGGTGGTCCGCACCGCCCTCTCGGCCAAGGACCGCCTTGGCTTTGGCGCCTCACACCTCAACCTGGGGGGCGGGCTCGGCGTGCGTTACATGCCCCAGGACGAGCCGCTCACGGTCGAAGAGTATTCGAGCCGCTTGGCTGAGGCCGTCTTTAGGGAGCTCGACGGCAGGATCGCGCCGAAGCTCGACATGGAGCCCGGCCGGGCAATGGTCGCGGAGTCGGGCGTCACGCTTTACCGGGTGGCCGCGGTGAAGGAAGCGGCCTCCGGCCGGGTCTTCGTCAGCGTGGACGGGGGGATGAGCGACAACCCAAGGCCTGGGCTCTACGGGGCCCGTTACGAACTCCGGTGGCCCCTGGCGCGTACGTCAGAAATGCGCACGGTGACCGTCAGCGGCAAGCACTGCGAGTCGGACACGCTCTTCGCCGACGTCCCCGCTCCGAGGGACGTCCGCAAGGGCGACTTTGTCCAAGTTCTCTGCACCGGCGCCTACAACTCTTCGATGGCGAGCAACTACAACCGGTACCCGCGCCCCGCGACCGTCCTAATGGTCAAAGGCCGCCCCGAACTGGTCCAGCTCCGTGAGACTTGGGACCAGGTGCTCTCGCGCGAGCGGTTGCCGGAGGGACTCTAAAGGAATGCCGCCGCCTGAACTGATCGCAGCCGTCCTCATCGTGATCTTCCTGGGGATCGGTCTTCACGAGTACGCCCACGCGAAGCTGGCGGACCTGGCCGGAGACCCGACTCCGGCCTTCTATGGCCGCGTCAGCCTGAACCTTTTCCGCC
This sequence comes from Fimbriimonadaceae bacterium, assembly GCA_019454125.1. Classification (NCBI taxonomy): domain Bacteria; kingdom Bacillati; phylum Armatimonadota; class Fimbriimonadia; order Fimbriimonadales; family Fimbriimonadaceae; species Fimbriimonadaceae bacterium. The sequence continues at coordinate 2,202,849 of CP075365.1, read as the reverse complement.
ACTTTGACCCGCTCGGGAGCTTGATGATCCTCTTCACCGCGTTCACGGGCTTTGGCATCGGCTGGGGACGCCCCGTGCCAATGAACCCGCAGCAGATGCGGAACCCGCGGTGGGACCACTTCGTGGCCGTCCTCGGCGGGCCGGTCTCCAACTTGATCCAGGCCGCGCTCTATGCGATCGTGATGCGGCTGACAATGCTGACGGGCACCTATGAACAGCTGCCGACTTTCGTGCACCTGTTGCTCTATTTCGGGGTGAGCCTCAACCTCACGCTCTGTTTCTTCAACCTGATCCCGCTCGGACCTCTTGACGGGATGTGGCTGGTGGGGACGTTCATGAACGACAAATCCCGGCTCCAATGGACGCGGTGGAACCTCACGTTCGGCCAGTTCGTGTTCCTTGGCGCGGTCTTGCTCAGCCAGCTTTCGCCTGGCCCCGGCATCATTGGCCTGGTGATTCGACCTCCGATGGTCCTTCTCTTCCGGTTCCTGACGGGAGTACCGTTCCCGTTCTGACCGAAGGGTACTGATGGAGGAACGAAAGCGGATACTGAGCGGGACGCGGGCGACCAACCCGCGCCTGCACCTTGGCAACTATGAGGGCGCCCTTCGGCCGTGGGTGGCTCTGCAAGAGGATTACAAGCTCTACTGCATGGTCGCCGATTACCACGCCCTCACCACGATGGGCGACGTCCCGCCCGACCTGCGCCGCAACACCCTGGAAGTGGCCAAGGACTTCGTGGCCGCCGGGCTAGACCCGGAACGCACATCGATCTTCGTCCAGTCGCACGTTCCGCAGCATGCCGAGCTCCATCTCATCTTCTCGATGGTGACGGGGCTTGGAAAGCTCGAGCGGGTGCCGACCTTCAAGGAGAAGAAGGACGACTTGGGCGAGGGCAAGCAAGTCTCCTATGGCCTGCTCGGCTACCCCGTGCTGCAGGCGGCGGACATCCTGCTCTACAAGCCCTACGGCGTCCCCGTCGGGAAGGACCAGGCGCCGCACCTTGAACTGAGCCGCGAGATCGGCCGTTCCTTCAACGCCGCGTTCGATTGCGACGTCTTCCCCGACTTCGGGGACATCATCGATCCGGACGAGCTTCGGTCCAAGGTGCCGGGCACCGACGCGGACGAGAGCGGGCAGCTTCGCAAGATGAGCAAGTCGTACGACAACTGCATCTACCTCTTCGACACGCCGGAAGAGACCGCCCAGCGGATCATGGGGGCTTACACGACCCCCAGCAAGCTCCGAAAGTCCGACCCCGGGATCCCGGAGGGGTGCGCCGTATGCCAGCTCCTCAAGCTCTATTCGCCGGACTGGGAGCGGCAGTGGGAAGAGGACCGCGCCGGTGAGCGGGGCTGCATGCAGAACAAGCGCGAGCTCATCGAAGCGGTCAATGAATTCTTGCGCCCGATCCGCGCGCGGCGGGCGGCAGTGGACGACGACACCATGATCGCGATCCTCAAGAAAGGCGCGGAAGAGGCATCGGACTATGCGTCGCAAACCATGGCGGAAGTCCGCCGGGCAATGCGGTTGCTTTAGGGCCCTTCCCCGATGATCGGGGAAGGGAAAGGTTTAGCGTTTTCTCCGGAGGGCGAGAAGGGCAAGGCTAGTCGCCAGCAGGGTGGCCGGTTCGGGCACGACTGTGATCTCGACGTCGTCGAGATAAGTCCAATAAGTGTTGCCACCATTGACTCCGAAAATCCCCAAGCCCGTAAGGGTTTTGGAGCGGTCGAGGTTCTGCGAGACTTCGTAAACGTGCCAGTTGTCGTCGAGCGGGTCGACCGTGAACTCTTTCCACGTCTGGTCACTGTAGAAGAAGCGGTACGCGTTGAAGGTCGCGTCCGAGTTGAGCAGGGCGAAGGAGACCGAGGTGACCTCCCGCGCGTCGACGTCGGCGACCTGCTGGAAGAGCATCTTGTTGCCCCGCGCCATCGCAGCGTAATCGCCGGTGTGGACGACCGAGGTCGTGAGGGTCCAGTTGACGGGGCCGCCCTTATCCAGGGTTTGAGCCCACGGCGCGAGAGAACCGGACTCGAAATCCCCGTTGACCAGGACGATGGGGCCGGCTTGCGCCCGTGCGACGAACGCGAAGACGAAGGCGGCACAGACCGCCCGTGTGTCTAATTTCTTCATTTGTGAAACCTCCCAAAGGAAAGCAAGGAACAAGAACAGTATGGCGAGGGCCCCGTTAGGTTGACAACAGTCAAAATACGGGGACCTCGCCCGGGAGGTACGGAACGGGAGCTTAGCGTCCCCGTCGTTTCATGAGGCCGAGCAGCAAGGGCAGGGCAAGCAGAGTAGCCGGTTCAGGAACCGGGGCTCCTCCGCCGAAACCGCCCGTCGCGAACGCGTTGATGGTGACGTCGTCAAGGTACGTGCGGTACTGGGTGCCGCCGTAGACCCCGTAGACACCGAAGCCGACCAGGACGCGGTTCTGAGCCAGCTTGTGCGTCACCGTGTGGCGGATCCAGTTGCTCGAGTTCGCGTTCACGTAGAACTCTTCCTCTCCGTCGAGATAGAAGAAGCGGTAGGCGTTGTGGGTCGCGTCGACGTTCTTCAGCGAGAAGCTGACGTCGACGATGAACTTCGTGAAGGTCGGGGTCACCGCCGTGTACAGAAGCTTGTTGCCGCGGGAGGTCACCGAGTACCGGCCAGACGCCGCGTCTGCGGTCGTCACGTGCCAGTTCTCCGGACCTCCCTTGTCGATCTTCTGGTACCAGGGCGTTAGGGTGCCGGTTTCGAAACCGGGATTGACGATAAGGTTCAGCGCAGACGCATTAACGGCAAAAACCGTCGCGCCCACACATGTGAGCAGTACCTTGTTCATTAAAGATCCTCAAGAAACCGGACGATTTGGTGACTAGGCAAACGCTAATTCCCCGTTAGCTGTTGTCAATCTTCGCCCGATTCTTTGTCCAACCACACAGGATCGGAATCGCTAATGTACCAGCATAACTTTCAACTTTGCGACGTTATCGGAAATCTTGCTGTCATAAAAAGCGATTACGCAACAATACTGGTGCAACCGACCGCTGGGTTGATTCGTATGGGACTTATTCATGCGGAGGCGGAACGCGATCTTCTGGGCCCTGGTCACCGTGGCGGCGACCCTTGTGTACTCGGCGGTCGTGTTCCCGTTCCTCCCCGGCTCCGTCCCCGTGCACTGGGGGTTGAACGGCCGTCCGGACCAGTGGTGGCCCAAGGGGGCCGCGATCTGGATCGCGCCGGTCTTCCAGTTCGTCTCGCTGGTGCTCCTGTGGCGGATGCCACAGCTGATGCCGGCCGCGCGGAGCACCACCCAGTCTGAGCGTACTTCGAACTGGCTCTTTTTCCTCCTCGCCGCTTTCTTCGGTTATCTCCAGATCGTCACGACGCAGGCCGCGCTCGGCCCGATCCAGGTGACGCGGTGGCTGATGGGCGCTGTGTTCGTGTTGTTCGGGCTTATGGCAAGCCGCTTTTCGTCGCTGGAGCGGAACCGTTGGATCGGCGTCCGCACGCGGTGGAGCATGTCTTCCGACGAGGCGTGGCGGAAGACGCACGCCTTCGCGGGCGTCGCCTACCAGTTCGTCTCGGTCGTCGGGCTGGCGATGGTGCTGTTCGACACGCCCATCTGGACCTGGATCGCCTGGTTCCTAGGGGCTAGCCTGATGGTTGTCGCCTATTCGAAGCGCGCGGCATCGGCCTAGACCGGGCTGCGCGACTCCAGCACGTGCGCAGCAAGCTCGTCGACATGGCCGGGGTTCGGCTTCGGCAGGGTCACGGCCTCTCCCGTCACGACTTGGTAGGCGGCCGCCGCCTGCACGTTCGCCCAGTTGGCAAAGCGGTCGTGCGCGGCCTGGGCGATCCCGCCGAGCCGGGCTGCCCGCAGGCGGGCCGATTGCTCCGCATAGGCCAGCATCACGAGGTCGCTGAGCGCGCCTGACACCACCTGCTCCTTGTCGAAGCGGCCGAAGGCGCGGTGGGCGAGCTCTGAGACGAAAGAGTCGGCCACGCCGTCCAGGCTGGCCCGCCCCTCGTCGGCCCTGCGCTTCATCCGGTCGGCGAGGAAAATGCGGTTGATCTCGTTCGTGCCCTCATAGATCCGGCTGACGCGGCAGTCGCGGTAGATCCTCGCGAGCGGGAACTCTTCAGTGAAGCCATAGCCGCCGTAGACCTGCAAGGCTTCGTCGACGATCTTCGCCTCGGCCTCGGTCGCCAAGACCTTGACGGCCGAGCACTCGACCGCGAACTCTTCGGCCGCGCGCTGGTTGCCCTCGACCGTACCCCCGTGTTCCTCGAACGCCTGGTCCAGGTTCGCGCCAAGCCGGTAAAGCGCTGACTCGGCCCCGAAATAGAGCGCCGCCATATCGGCGAACTTCTGGCGGACCAGTCCGAACTCGGCGATCGCGCGGCCGAACTGCTTGCGGTCCTTGGCGTATTGGCTGGACTCATAGATGGCGTCGCGGGCGGGGCCGAGCGACATCGCGGCCAGTTTGAAGCGCCCGATGTTCAGGGCGTTCAGGGCGACCTTATGGCCCTTGCCCGCCTCGTGGAGCAGGTTCTCAAGCGGCACTTCCGCGTTCTCAAGGAGAAGGCGCGCGGTGGACGAGCCCTTCAGGCCGAGCTTATGCTCCTCGCGCGAGACGGAGACTCCGGGCATGTCCCGTTCGACGAGGAAGGCGGAGACTTGCTCGCCGTCGATCTTCGCCATGACGAGGAAGAATTGGGCCCACTTCGCGTTGCTGATCCACATCTTGGTGCCGTTCAGCACCCACTTGTCACCGCGCCGCTCCGCGCGGGTCGCCATGGAAAGGGCGTCGCTTCCGGAGTTCGGCTCGCTCAGGGCGTAGGCTCCGATCCATTCTCCCGTGGCCAGGTGGGGAAGGTACTTCTGCTTCTGCTCGTCCGTACCGAAGAGGCTCAGCCCCAACTGGGCGATGCCGCTCGTCACGCCGAAAGTGACGCTGAACGAGCCGTTGAGCGAGAGGAACTCGATGATCCTCGCGGCAAGGTTCTTGCCGAGGCCCAGCCCGCCGAAGGCGTCGTCCGTATCGACCCCACAGAACCCGAGGGCGCCGGCCTTGGCCACGAGTTGGGGCATCAGCCCGTCCTCTTGCCTGTCCAGCCGGTCCGCAAGGGGCAGCACCTCTTTGCGGCTGAACTGCTCGGCCTGCTGGACCATCAACTTTTCGTCGCTGGAAAAGTCTTCGGGGATGAACGTACGGTCAGGGGTTCGGCTGAAGAAAGAACAACCCTGTTCTTTGTTCTCGGTCGAAGTCGCGGACATAGGCTTTACCAGGTGGCTCTAGGGGCATTATAGCTTCGCGGCGCCCTCCCGCCGAAGAATGCGGTAGAAAGGAGTGATGCCGCGGTCAGCCGCCCTTGCCACTTTCTTCGTCCTTGTCTCCCCGGTCATCGCCAGCGCCCAGGACGCGGACAACAAAACTCGGGACTTGAGCGGCGAGCCCACGTTGCGCCAAATCCTGAAGGACACGGCGGCGGTCCGCAACGTTTATGTGAGCATCGCCCGCTATGGCATGCAAACGGACGGTGAGCGCGTGCCCGAATCCAGCGCTCTGACCCTATGGTTCAAGGAGCCCGGGGTTTACCGTCTCTACTGGACAGAGGCGATGGGCGGCGGCAACCTTCTCGTGAACGATGGGAAGACCCTCTTGCGCGATGGGCTCGGCAGCACCGTCTTTTTGAGCAACTCCGAACCGTCGCTGAGCGCCGGTTCGGCGACCGACGTGCGCCAGTCCACCAGCCTTGTCTGCTGGCTCTTCGACGGGGAGGCCGTGTGGGAAAAGCTCGTCCAAATGGATTCGGACATCAAACTCGCCGGCGAGACGGTCGAGTTCAAGGCGCCGAACTTGGGCACGGTCCGGATTGGGTTCCGGTCGGAGGGACCGCGCAAGCTGCCGACCTTCGTGGAGATTCGCGCGGCCGCCACCGGCCAGGCCCGGAGCCCCTTCGGGGCGGCTGCCATCCAAAGGGACGAAGTCTCGGTCTGGCGCGAAAAGAGCAAGTTTGCGCCGTGGGTCTTTGACACGACCCCTGCGCCCGGGATCAGCGTCACGGACAGACGGGGCGCTCCCAAGGATGGCTGGTAAGATTAGGGCTCTACCGGGCCTGTAGCTCAGCGGTCAGAGCAGGCGGCTCATAATCGCTTGGTCGTGGGTTCGAACCCCACCGGGCCCACCAAACGCCAGTTGCCTAGCGGGTGGCGCCCCAGCGGCGGACGGGCATCCAGATGAACTCGGACTTTCCGATGATGTCCTCGCGTGGGACGAGCCCCCAGCCGCGGCCGTCGAAAGAACCGTTCCGGTTGTCCCCCATGAAGAGGTAATAGCCCTGCGGAATCTTGGCCGCGGGAGTCGCGATCCACTCCTTCATTTGGTCGACGCTCGTCGCCATGTACTCCTTTGCGACCGTGAGGTAGCCCCCCGCGTTTGCCAGGCCCGCGTCCGCGTCGTACATCAGGGGCATCACCTGGCCGTCCACCTCGATCAGCTTAAAGTCTCCGACGTCGGCCTCGGACTCCCGCTCCTTTGAGAGCGGCGTCGTGAACTGCGAGGCGGGGTCCGTAAAGTCCACGTAGGGCTCTTCGGTGAGTTTGCCGTCGATGTAGAGCTTCCTGCCTTTCCACTCGATCGTCTCGCCGGGAAGGCCGATCAGCCTCTTGATGAAGTCCGAATCGCTCTGGCCCGGATAGAGGGCGCGCCTCGGCGGTTTGAAGACGATGATGTCCTTGCGTTGCGGTTCGCTCACGCGGTAGACCCACTTGTTCGCCACGATGAAGTCGTTGATGAGCAGGGTGTCGATCATCGACCCGGACGGGATTTGGAAGGTCTGCAGCACGAACGGCCGGATCAGCAAAAAGACGATCAGGGCCGCATAGACGAAGGCGTCGGCGGCGTCGTTCACGAACTTGACGACGCGGTACCCCTCTTGGCGAAGGTGGATCGGGGTCTTGGTGAGGTAGGGATAGACCGCGAGCCGGATGACGGTCGCGACGACGGCCGCGACCAACACGGTGCTCATGGGCGTCCGAGCGAGCCGGTCGACGAACGCCATGGTCTGGCTAGGCTGGGTTTGGGCGAGGAGTGACTCGATCCCGAACACGGCCTAGCGCTTTTCCTCGATCCTCGCCGCTTTGCCGACCTTGTCGCGGAGATAGTAAAGCTTGGCGCGGCGGACCTTACCGCGTCGCGTCACTTCGAACTTATCGACCATGGGGGAGTGGACCGGGAACGTCCGCTCGACGCCGATGCCGCTGGACATCTTTCGCACGGTCACGTTCTTCTGGATGCCGCCATAGCGGACGGCGATCACGGTGCCCTCGAAAATCTGGATGCGCTCTTTGCCGCCTTCGCGGACTTTCACGTGGGCCTTGACGGTGTCGCCAGGACGCATGTCCGGCAACTCTTCCTTCATGTAGGGCTTGGCGACGCTCTCTAAAATAGCCTGCTTATTCATGGCTCATGGCTCCCTCGCCCGATTGAAGGGACTCGGAATGTGCGGGTTCGGAATATAGCAGATCGACGTCGCCTTTGGTTAGGCCCGCTTTGCAGAAAAGGTCTGGCCGCAGGACCCGAGTCCTAATAAGGCTCTGTTGTCGCCGCCATTTGGCAATTTCACCGTGGTGGCCACTGGTGAGGACGGCGGGCACCTTCTCGCCCCGGAACTCCAGGGGTCGAGTGTAGAGCGGGAACCCGAGGAGGCCGTCGCTGTGGCTGTCGTCCTCGTGGCTGGCGGGGTCGCCCAGCACGCCCGGCAGGAGGCGCACGATCGCGTCTGCGACCATCAGGGCGGGCAGCTCCCCGCCCGTCAGGACGAAGTCCCCGATCGAGAAGGCTTCTGTGGCGATCTGGGTCCGGACCCGTTCGTCCACGCCCTCGTAGTGGCCGCAGACCAGCACGATCTGCGAGTGTCGCGAGAGCCGCACGGCGTCGCGCTGGGTGAAGAGCGGAGCGGCGGGGTCGAGAAGGACGACGGGCGTGCCCTCCGGCAGGGCCAGCGAATCGACCGCCGCGGCGATGGTGGACGCCATCATCACCATGCCCGGCCCGCCTCCATAGGGCTCGTCGTCGACGCTGCGGTGCTTATCCGTGGCGAAGTCCCTGGGGTTCGTGGTGTGGAAGCTGGCGAGGTTCGCGGCCTGAGCCCGGGCCAGGATGCTGTGGCTGACCGCCCCCATCACCATCTCCGGGAAAAGGGTCACAAAGTGGCACTGCATCGTCCGAACTTAAATCCAACTTACCCTCCTTTCGCCGCATCGCCGTCCTTGGGCTCGAACCCTGCGGCGCCGCCCCCTCACCCCCTACCCCCTCTCCCCCGGAGGGGCGAGGGGGATCCGGAGCGGCTAGACTCCCGCCGTGACGTTTGAATCCTCGATCGATCCCCAACCTTTGGCCGAGAAGGTTGTCGCCGTCGTCGGCTACGGCAACCAAGGGCGGGCGCACGCCCTCAACCTTCGGGATTCAGGGATCCGCGTCCTTGTAGGGGCGCGGGCGGGGAAGGGTGCGCAGGCGGCCAAGGCCGATGGGTTCAGTCCGGTCGCGACTTCGGAGGCGGTTGCGGGGAGCGACCTCGTCTCCTTGCTGCTTCCCGACGAGGTCGCCCCGGCCGTCTACGACGCCGAGGTCGCCCCGGCCCTCGGGGACCGGCCCGTGCTCGTGGCGCACGGCTTCAACGTGGTCTACGAGCAGATCGCGATCCCGCTGGGCGGGTTCGTTTTGGTCTCGCCGGGGGGGCCCGGCACGGCCCTGCGGGAGGAGTTTGTCGCGGGCAGGGGCATCCCCGCTTTGGTCGCGGCCACCCACGACCGGCTCATGCCTTTGGCGCTGGCCTATGGCCGGGCGATCGGCTGCGCCCGGGCGGGCCTGATCGAGACAACGTTCCGCGAGGAGACGGAGTGCGACTTGTTCGGGGAGCAGACCGTGCTGTGCGGGGGGATGCCAGAACTGGCCGCGGCCGCGTTCGAGACCTTGGTCGAGGCTGGGTACCGTCCGGAGGTCGCCTATCTTGAGTGCGTCCAGCAGGTGCGGCTCCTGGCCGACCTCATGGCCCGCTATGGGATCGCGGGCATGCTCGAGCGGGTCAGCGACACGGCGGAGTGGGGCGCTTACGAGGTGGGCCGCTTTGTCATCGGGCAGGAGTCCCGGGAGGCGATGCGCGAGGCCCTGGGCCGGGTGCGCAGCGGCGATTTCGCTGACAAGTGGGTCCAAGAAGGCGCGGAAGGGAAGCGGCACTTGCTCCTGAGGCGCGACGAGGCTCGCCGGCGGCTGGTCGAGACGGTCGGGGCCAGGGTCCGAAACTCAACTCCGTAGCGGGCCGGGACCTGAGACGTCCACGCCATTGAGGACTTGAATGAAAGGGAACCTTAAGGCTTATCGCTTCCTAGCGCTCGGCGCGGTCGTCGCAGGAGCGGCGATCGGCGGCGCCACTTGGGACGACGAGGGATTCGGCGGCTTCTTGAGCAAGCGGGCTCCTTCCTACCGCCCCCGTGTGGACCGGGCATACGAGCAAGCGGTGCGCAAGACGGCCGCCATGGTCGGCGACCAGGACGCCCGCCGCTTTGCCAACGCCCACAAGCTCGACCTGCTGAACGTGACTTGGGAAGACACCGGCCGCTATAAGAACAGTTCGGTGGGACCCAATATCAGCGACATGACGATCCAGGTCGGCCTGGACCGGGGCCGCGACCAAGTCGAACGCTTCCTGATGCCCGTCATTCGCTTCCCGAACTTCGAGGACAAGACGGGTGAGATGGACCCGCGCGACTTCACGCTCCTGGTCGGCAACGAGAAGGGCCGTTCGCTGAAGCGGGCCTCGCTCTACGACGTCTTGGCCGACCCCGCCCGCTACCTCTCCGACCCGCGCTCGTGGCCGCTGCGGCGGAACCGCACCCTGCTGGCAGACCGCGACCAGAAGGTCCTGGTCAGCGCGCAGGCGTGCTTCCTGCCGGTGCCGCAAGGCGGCAAGGCGACGTTCAATCCGGTGGTCTTCAACTACCAGTCGAGCCCGGGCAACCCGGCTGTGCTGACGATCCTCGCCACCCGCGAGGGCACGAGCATGACCGTCATCGACAACAATCGCGACGGGTTCGACAGCGGCTGGAACTGGGGCCAGAGGCTCTTCCATAACGCGAACGGACAGCGCACCAGCCTCACCGGCCAGCGGCTCTCCGACTTCAAAGCGGACGGCGGCGGCCAGGGTCGGGGCGAGGCCCGCGTGCCGGACTACGCGCTGAACATGGTGCTCCTGATCCAAGTGCCGCTGAAGCACCGCGAGAGGAGCCGGGCCTACGCGATGGACACCATGGAGGCTGCCCCGGCCGCGGCCGAGTCCGCAAAGATGGGCCGGAAGAGCGACGTCGAGGCGGCCGTGATCGGCCATGGCGACGAGGAGGGCCCGTTCACGGAGATGGATTCCATGGCCGTGGAGCGCGACCCGAGGTTCCCGGTGCGGGTGACCGTCCAGTTCTACAAGGCCACTTCGAACGGCGTCGTGAGCCGCGGCGACATGGACGAGATCGCCCGGGACATCGGGCGAGTCTATAACGCCTCGACCAGTGTCGGGAGCCTGGTGACGGGCGGTTTCACCGGTCGCGTCACCGAATATGACGGCCCGAAAGTCCAACCGGCTAATTGGTGGCGCAACTTCTACCGGCAGTACTCCGCCTGGTCTGGGATCGGCCCGGAAGAGCTTCGCCACCGATTGCGCACGATGCTCGGCAAGGACTACGAAGACCAGCAGGTCTGCGAGCTCTACCTTCGCGACCGGCTGCGCGGCTACAACAAAGGCTAGGTCGTGCCCAGCATCCCCTGCGGTCCGCCCGGCAGGTTCGCAGGGGATTTCTCACGCGCATTGAAGTCGTAGTGAAGCCATTCGCCCGAGGGGCAGCGGACGAGCAAGTGGTCCTCGCCGAACCGGGCCACCATGGCCCGGCAAAAATGGCCCGCCTCCCGGTTCCCGACCGGTGCGGACAGCCGCCAGCGGCCTCCGAACTCGCGCACGAACTTCTTGACCATGCCTTCGCCCAGGCCGATGCGTCGGTAGGGCTTTGCCACGAAGATGTGGGCGATAGTGAAGTCGAAGTCGGTCTCGGAGTCGTGGACCCCGCGGACACAGGAGAAGCCGACTGCCCGGTCCTTCACCTTCACCACGTAGGACTCGACGGGAAAGGTGCCGTCGCCCACGACCAGGTCGGCAGGGAAGAGGCCTTCGGCAGAGATCTCACAGGGCAGATGGTCGCTGGATTCGTGGAGGTACAGCTGGACCAGGCGGCCAAAAGCGGCTTCATCCTGCTCCTGCAACCTGAGAACCTCCAACATCGACTCAAACCAAGAGGGGTAAGGCCCCTATGCCTTACACTTACACGAAACGAAGCCCGGGAGGTTTCTTCCCGGGCTTAAAGTCGTGGTTTTCGCCAGCTTCAGGCTTTTGCGGCCAAAGCCTTGTTAGCGGTCCGCGCCATCCGGCTCTTGCGCCGGGCGGCTTGGTTCTTGTGGATGACTCCCTTCTTGACCGCCTTGTCGATGTACTTCACCGCGGTGACGACCGCCTTTGAGGAAGCGTCCTTCTCGCCCGCCTCGGCCGTCTTGATCGCCCGCTTGATGTACGTTTTGAGGGCAGTCCTAACAGACTGGTTTCGAACCCGGCGCTTCGCGATGCGACGGATGTCCTTCTTTGACGACTTCAGGTTTGCCATACCGGGTGTGGACTTGGCAAGATACCCGAAACCGCACCAAGGCCCGGGACGGGGAGATCAAACTTCCCCGGTCGAGAAGGCGGAAAGGACGTTCTCCTCGAACCGGAACTTGGGGACCAGGCCCTTTCCAAAGTTCAACTCTACCAGGGGGCGGACGACCTGCTCGGTCATGACGGAGTCCGCCAGCTCCCGCCGGACCGCCCCGATTTGCAGGAGCAGGATCTGGAGGTGGACCTTTCCCAGGGCGAGCGACCCCACCCGGCGGCCCTCGTCCGTGGTCAGGGTCTGGCCGAGCACGGCGCGGGCGATCTCCCGGTTGTGGAACTCGATCGCCTCTAAGAACCCGTTGGCGGCGCTGGAGCCGCCGCCCAGCAACCCGACCTGGATCTCGTTCGGGAAGACCACGGCCGTGCTGTTCTGGATGTCCTGCAGGGCCCTGAGGATCGCGTTCTGCTCGTCCACCGGGAGCCCCCGCTCGTACCGCCCCGTTACGGTCGGCATCGCGAACTTTTCCAGATGGATCCGCCAACCAGCGAGCAGGCCCGCTTTGGCCTGCCAGTGGCGGTAGGCGGCGTCCAGGTCGCTGCGACCCTGGGGCCGGGCATAGTCCTGCCGGTGGACATAGACCACGAACTTGCCTCGAGGCAGGCTCCTGGCCGGTTCCCCCGGCACGGCGAGGGTCAGGCCGGACATCCGCCCGAAGGCGTCGACTTCGAACCCGAAGAGAGAGGGGTCCTTTGCCCGGACGGCCTCGAGCCAGACCTGCCCGCTTTCGCGCCGAAAGACCAGCTCTTGGACGGACCAGCCTTTCACGAACGCGTCCATGGCGCTGTGCAGGATGGAGGCCGGCGACCCTTCCATTCGGTCGAAGGCGCATGTGACGAAGTCGGCGCGCTCGCGCGCGGCGGGCGAGTCGTCCGTGGGTTCCAGCTTCCAGCCTGCGGCGAGGACGGAAAGCTTCTTGAGGGTCGTCACGGTCTGGACCATCGAGTCCTTCAGCATCTCGTCATAGGTCGCATAGGGGAGCTTGCCGAGGGTGGCGCCCGGGGTCGCCAAGGCTTGGCGTTCCCAGAGCGTGAGCTGCGGCGCGGTCTCCCTTTCGACCGGTGGCTTCTGTTTCTTGAAGAGTTTCAGCATGCTGCTTGTGGGTCAGAGAAAACGGCGGCCGCCACTCAGCTGGATCCGCGCCGCCCCCGACCGCCGGAGAAGGTGGGCGGCGAGGGCGAGCGCGATCACCAGGTCGTCGTGAAAGCCGTTGCTGGCGCCGAGCCGGGGGCCACCCTCCCCTTTCTGCACGGCCTCGAAGTGCTCGAGCTCGCGCAGGAGGTCGGGGTGCGGGTTCATCCGCAGCGCCTTGCGGTCGATGAGCCACGAGAGGTTCTCGATGATCTCGCCCTTCGACCTCGCCGAGAAGACGAACCCCTCGACCCGGTGGCCCGGCAAGCGGCTTTGCAGGGCCTCCAGGGCCGGGTCGCCGACCCCCGTCTTGTCGCACAGTACGGAGGATCCGGGGTAGCTCGCGACGATCTTCGCGACGCGGTCGGCCGCCTCGGCCCAGGAGACGTTCGAGAACCGTTCGAGCGCGACAAGGCGGGCTTCCTCGCGGTCGCCGGCCAGCACGGCGATGGCGGTGTAGTCGTTGTACCGGGCCCAGTCGACGCCGATCTGCACGGGAGAGTCGGCCACAGCCAGCGCTGCGTCCGTGCGGCAGGCCTCGACCGCATCGGTGCGAAAGACCTGCTCGGAGTTGTCGCGAAACGCGGCTTCGTACTCGACCGCATAAGCCCGCTCGCTCACGAGTTCGCGCTGCAGGGCGAGGAATTTGGCCGAGACCAGGGGGGACTCTGAGGAGGGCGCCTGCCGGCTCCAAAACCCGCTTTCGCCGCGCTGTCCCAAGAGGAAAAACCGCCAGAAGTGGTTGCGCCCGCGGGGCGTGCTGATGAGGACGAGCTCCCCGTCGGTCGTGGCGAGCATCGGGAGGGCGACCTCTGTGACCAGGCTCTCTGGCACATACGCGGCCTCGTCGACGATGACGCGCGAGGCGCCCTGCCCTCGGAGCGAGCGTGGGGCGTGGCCGGACCGCGCGGTAAGCACGTTCTCGCCGTGCCAGAGCTTGGGGTAGGGCGTGGCGCGAACCTTCGGCTTCTCCTCCGTGAACTGGTGGAGCAGTTCAAGTGCGGCCTCGAAGAGGATCGCCGCCTGGTTCTGGGTCGGGGCCAGGATGAGCTGCTCGGTCTTTGTGGGCAGGAGGAGGGAGTGGACGATGGTGACGGCGCAGGCCGCCGTCTTGCCCCACCTGCGCCCACACGCGAGGACCTTGTACTTGCTCGGATTGAGCAGGAACTCGAGCTGGCCGGGGTGGGGCTCCCAGATCTCCCGCAAGCGCTCGAGGAACGAGACCATGTCGCTCTTTCGGCCTCATCCAAGGGTTTTGTCAAACACTTTTGGTGAAAGTGCCGCGCCTAGGGCCTAGCGCGCCGGAGTCGTCCGCCAGTCTTACCCGTCATTACTGCGAACATGAGAGCTGCCGCCCTAACGCTTGCGCTCGCCGCCGCCGCCGCCTTTGGCCAGACCTCGCCCGCGAAGACCATGGTCGTCGTGAACGGGCAAGCGATCATGGGCGGCCAGTACCTGAAGCGTATGGAGGTGCTGCCCGGTGTCGGCCAACTTGTGAACGACAAGTTCATCCCTGCTACTCCAGGGTTCCTGACCCTGAACAAGCTCATCAACGAGACCCTGATGCTCCAGCTCGCCAAGGAGAAGGGGGTCTACCCCTCCGACCAAGAGATCCAGAAGTCTTACGATGAGCGCCTCAAGCAAAACCCGGACATTTTGAAGGCTTTCCAGACGATCGGGTTCACCGAGGCAGACTTCCGCTACGACGTCCTTATCCAGCTTGTGGAGTTCAAGCTTGTGACGATGGGCGTGAACATTACCGCCCAAGAAGTGGAGAACTTTTACAAGGAGAACCCCAGCTCCTTCAGCCATGAGAAGCTCTACCGTCTGCGCGTGATCACGGTGAAGGGCCCGGCCGCGCGGGAATCGGTGGATTCGGCCTTGGCCATGAAGAAGCCGTTCGGCGAGGTCGCCCGGCAGTACAGCACCGACGCGACCAAGGCCCAAGAGGGCCTGGTCGGCGACGTGCCGGAAACCGCCTTGGGCGAGGCTTACACGTCCGTCATCAAGAACCGCGAGAAGGGTTACGTCAGCTCATGGTTGGAACGGGACGGGGCGAGCATCAAGCTGTTCGTGGAGGACGTGATCCCGGCCAAGGCCCTGCCCCTTGATGCCGAGCTTCGCGAATCCATCCGGCGCGACCTCATGGTCACGCGCGGCCAGGTGAAGAACGACCTGAACGCGATGATGGCGGAGTTTCGCAAGAAGGCGAAGATCGAGTATCAAGGCACCGCCTTCGACGCCCAGCTGAAGCAACTCTTTGGCGGGCAATAGGCGCGGGCCGCACCGGGATAGACTCCCGGGATGCGGCAGGTCTTCGAGGCTTTGGAGCGGCTCGGCTATTCCGGGTCGCTCCAAGTGCATTCCGCCCCCACCGTGCTCGTGCCGGACGAGCGCGCCCACCAAGTGTTGCTCGGGTTCGGTGGACGGATCGGCGAGGCGCTCCGCAAGCTTTCTGGCCGCTTCGGGCCGGAGACGCCTTGCGTCGTCCTGGACGGTAAGCCGCTCCAGACCACTTTAGGCGAGGCCGCGAAGGGCAGCGCAGACTTCCTCGTCGTCCCCCGCACGGCCCGTGAGCGGCCGGGCGGCGTCTATGGGCTCGTGGACGTCGTGGACCGGCTGCTCGGCCCGGGCGGCTGCCCCTGGGACCAGGCGCAGACCCACGGGAGCCTCCGCCGCCACCTCATCGAGGAGGCGTACGAGCTGGTCGACGCGATCGACGCGGGCGACGGCGCGAAAATGCTTGAAGAGCTTGGCGACGTCCTGCTACAGCCCGTGATGCACGCGCAGATGGAGGCGCTCGCCGGCAACTGGGACATTGACGCGGTGGCCGCCGCGATCACGGAGAAGCTCGTCCGCCGCCATCCGCACGTGTTCGGCGACGTCAAAGCCGAGGACGCCGAGCAGGTGCTCCGCAACTGGGACGCGATCAAGAAGGCCGAGAAGGGAGGGCAGGACTCCATCCTGGGGGGTGTGCCGCGCTCGCTTCCCGCCCTGCTTCGAGCCTTTGAGGTCAGCAAGCGCGCGGCGCGCGCAGGCTTCGAGTGGCCCTCGCTCGACGGAGTCTGGGAAAAGCTCGCGGAGGAGGAGGACGAGCTGCGCGCGGCTCCGCCCGAACGGCAGGCGGAGGAGATCGGCGACCTCCTGTTCACGGTGGTGAACTTGGCGCGTTGGATGAAGGTGGAGCCCGAAGACGCCCTCCGGCAGATGGTGGATCGCTTCACCGCGCGGTTCCAGGCCATGGAGGCCGCAACGGAGAGGCCGCTGGCCGAGCTCTCCGCCCAAGAGTGGGACGAACTCTGGCGACGGGCCAAGCGCGGCTTGGGCCCCGAGCCCAACGCCTAGAGCGCGGTGCTGGGAACGGGCGATGCCTCGCTGGCCCGCACGATGGAAAGGACGTGCCGCACGTTCCAGTTGTGGGCGTCCAGGAGCCGCTCGGCTTCGTCCTCGTGAAGCGTCGTAAGGTCGCGCAGGATGAGCACGGCCCGCTCGCGGAGCTTGCTGTTCCCAGCCCTCACGTCGACCATCAAGTTCTCCACGACTTTTCCGCTCAGCACCATCGCGCCGGTCGAAATCTGGTTGAGGACGAGTTTTTGGGCAGTGGCGGCCTTCAGCCGGGTAGACCCGGTGAGCACCTCGGGGCCGGTGTCGATAAGGATCGGAAGGTCGACGGCCTGGAGCAGGGGGGCCCCCCGGTTGTTGCAGATCCCGCAGGTCCAGACGCCTTTCTGGCCCGCATGGCGGGCGGCGCCGACGACGAAGGGCGTCCGCCCTGAGGCGCCTATCGCCACGACGATGTCGGCGAGGCTCAGTTCCAACTTGTTCAGGCTGAGGATGGCGGCCGATTCGGAGTCCTCCGGCTCGTCCTCTTCGGAGGCGTCGGCGGGACCGTCCGGGACGACGGCCACGAACCGACCAGGCTCCAGGCCAAAGGTCGGCACCATCTCCGCGACGTCCATCTGGGCGACGCGGCCGCTGGTGCCCGCCCCGACATAAATGATGCGGCCGCCCGCCTGGTAGGCCTCTGCCGCTCTCTCGATGGCGGCGGCGACCTCCGCTTCTGCGGTCGAGACGGCGCGGTGGGCGGCGACTTCTTCTTCGTTCATCAGCCGCACGATTTCGCGGGCCGACATCTTGTCGAGTCCGATGGAACGGGGGTTTCGGCTTTCGGTGCCCATGCTGCGGTCTGTGTGGTAAGCGGGTCTCGCGAGCCCGAGGGGGCTTGCGCGGTCGACGACCTCACCTATTGACGTCTTTCCACGCTTGATTCGCTCTGGGGACTTCACCAGGTTGGGCCGTTCGCGGGGCAAGTCCTAGTAGACTCTGCCGCGTGCGTCGTTTCGAGGGCAGGGGTCTTGGCCGGTCACCCCGCATCGCCGTTGTCGGCAACGACGCCCTGGGCAATTTTGTCGTCCTGACGCCGCTCTTCCAGGCCCTGGCCCGCCAATACGGTCCGCCGCCCCATTACTTCGGTGGGACCCGGGTGGCGGAGCTCGCCGCCGCGAGCGACCTTCTCGCCGGTTTCCACCCGCTCTTCGGGGTAGACCCTCGCGGCTTTGTGGAGTCGCTGCCGGCCGAACCCTTCGACCTTGTCGTGAACGTCGAGTCCACGCCCTGGGCGAAGGCGGCGGCTGCGATCCTCGCCGGGCCGGAGGGCCTTGTCTGCGGCCCGTGCCTGGACGCCGAGGGCCGTGGAGACCTGCCGTTCGGCGACGACCCAAGGTCGCAACTCTGGCAAGACTCCGATTGGACCGCTCCGGATCTTGTCGAGCGATACCCTTTTCTGGACTCGGGCTTCATCGGGGGGCTCTTTTGCCGGCTGGCCTATTGCCAGGGCGAGGTGCCGGGCTATGCCCTTCCGTCGAGCGAGCCTCCTGTCCCGACACCGCCGATCTTGGTCGCCACCGCCGCGAGCCTTCCCGAGAAGCTTTGGCCGGTGGAAAAATGGGTCGCGCTTGTGGAAAAGCTCCTTGCCCTAGGCGAGGTCGGACTCCTCGGGGCACCGCCCAAGGCCCAGTCGAAATACTGGGTCGGAGCAAGCGACGAGGACCGTCTTGTCGAGGCCGGCGCCCGCGACCTCCGGGGCCGTTTTTCGCTTCCAGAAGTCGTCGGGGCGCTGGCCCGGGCCCGCCTTGTGGTCTCCTTGGACAACGGTGTCCTGCACCTGGTCTGCGCCACCCGGACCCCCGTCATCGGCCTCTTCCGCGAAGGGGTGCACCGCCTCTGGGCCCCCCCGGTGGAAAACTTGACGGTGCTCACCCCGCCGGCCGGCCGGCCCGCCTCAGAAATTTCTCTTGACCAAATCGACGAGAGGTTGAATTTTTTGAAGGAACATGGTCCCTTTTGAAAACCTAGCGGCCTCTGGTATCGTAAAAGCCAAACATGAGCCGCTGGAAGCATGGAGAAAACGGTGAGCTGCATGACTTGCCGACCGAATGCCCGGTGACGCACCAGGCCCTTTTCGTGAGCGAACTCGCTTCGGAAGACGGGTCCGTCACAATACGGGGCAGGTTCCGCCTGCCCAGTCTCGCCCGGCTGGACCCGGAGCAGCAACGCCTGTTGGAGGTCTTCCTCCGCTCGCGGGGCACCATCACGACGATGGAAAAGGAGCTGGGGCTGAGCTACCCGACGGTCCGCTCTCGCATCGACGGTCTTCTCCAGGCGCTCGGCCTGGAGCCGTACCGCGAGGCGACGAAGAAGCCGAAGTCGGAAGTGGACCGCGGGGCGATCCTGGAAGAATTGGAGAGCGGGAAGATCACGGCAGCCCAAGCGAAGGCGAGACTGCGTGGGGAGGAAGTGCGATGAAGGACGAAATCACTCGGATCATGCGCCTGGTGCGCGAAGGAAAGCTGACGCCGGAAGACGCGGCGGAACTGATCGACGCTATGAACGACGCGCCGGAGGAGCCGGTCGCGGCGGCCAGTGGCGCCGGCCAGGCGGCTAGCGGCACGGAGACGGCCCAGGGAGGGGAAGGCGCGGCCAAAACTGATAGCGACGACCCCTTTAGCAAGCTGATCGGCGCGATCGAGAAACTCGGCCGCGACGTGAGCAAGAACGTCGATTGGAACGACATCGGCACCCAAATCCGCCAAGGCGTGAACAAAGGCGCCGATGCGGTGAAGGCTGCCGCCGAGGAAGCTCGGAAGAGCGGCCGCTTCGGCCTCTTCTCCGGCCCCGGCAAGACCCGCATAGTGGAGCTGCCAGTCCATGTGCCAGCCGGCAAGACCCTTCGCATCGAAGGTGCGTCCGGCGACATCCGAGTGGAAGGCGGCCACGACGTCGGCTCGGTGAAGATCACCGCGACCTTCCGGGCCCGCAACGAGGCGGACGCCGAGCACAACGCGGAACTCTACGTTCCCGCGATCGAGGAGAGCGAAGAGCAGGTGGTCCTGCGCCAGCCGGACCTGCCGGGCATGACCGCCGACGTGGTCTTCCGCGTCCCGGTCGGGGTGGCGTGCGACATCCGCTCGGCCAGCGGCGACGTCCGCGTGCAAGGCACCAAGGCGGGCGCACGCGTGAACAGCGGGAGCGGCGACGTGGTCCTCTCCGACGTGGGCGGCGCCCTGGAGGCGATCGTGAGTTCTGGCGACGTCCGGCTGGAGGACGCGAACGCGACGATCGTCACGCTCGAGACGAAGTCTGGCGACGTCCGCCTTGACCGGGTCTCCGGGGTGATCACCGTCCGCACCGCGAGCGGCGACGTTTCGGGCAGCGAGTGCCGACCGAAGTCTCTCAACGTTGAGGCCGCTTCTGGCGACGTAAACCTGGACGTTTCCCAACCGGTGACCGGCAGCGTCAACGTCCGCACCGTGTCGGGAGACGTGCTCCTGGCGGTGCCGGACAACTGCGACTGTCGCGTAAACCTTTCCGCCTTGCGCGGCGAGGTGGGCACCAACCTTGAACTGGAAGATCTCAACCAGACCCAGCACAAGTTGACGGGGCGACTAGGCCAAGGGGCCGGGACGCTCGACGCAAGTACCGTTAACGGTAGTGTAAGGCTCAATCAACGTTACACTTTTGCGAAGGAAGCGGCATCAGGGTCAGCCTCCGGAACAACGAGTACGTGACGAGAGTCTGAGAATACGTATTCACAAGTGTGAATTCCACCCGGTGCCGCCCTGCTCGTCGGCCACCGGGTCTTTTTCTTCCGGCTAGAATCATCGCAAATGGGCCACTGGCTGATGAAGAGCGAACCGGACTGTTACTCCATCGACGACCTTATCGCGAAGGGAAGGCCGGACGTTTGGGAAGGATGCCGCAACTTCACAGTTCGCCGGTTCTTTAAGGAAGAGATGGAGGTCGGAGACCTTGCGTTCTTCTATAACTCGAGCAGCAAGGTGATCGGAATCGCCGGGGAGATGCGCATCGCCAGCGAGGCATATCCGGACCCCACCCAGTTCGACCCTGAAAGCCAATATTTCGATGCGACGAGCAAGCCCGAGAAGCCGAAGTGGTACGCGCGGGACGTGGAGTTCATCAAGAAGTACGTGCGCATCGTCACCCTGCAGGAATTGCGCGAGACTCCGGGACTGGAGTCCATGCTCGTGCTGCGCCGGGGCCAGCGCCTGAGCGTGATGCCCGTCACCGAGGACGAATGGCGCATCATCACCGCCCTGCCGGGCATCTAGCGCGCTAGGCGTGGGCCGGGGCCAGTTCCTCCGGGAACTTGGGCTCGGTGACGTGCTCCGTCTCGCCGGCCGTAATGTCCGACAGCATGTGTGCCGCGAACCAGCGAAGGTCCGGCTCCTCGTCTGAGGCGGCCGCCTGTTCCAGCGCTCCGAGGATTTCGGCGCGGAGGTCTGGGCACCACTCGGCCAGGTGGAAGACGGCGTGGATGGCGCTCCGGCGCCCGTACTTGCTGGGCGCCTGCACGCACTCGATGAGGGCGCGGCCGGCCGGGTCGGTGCAGACGTGCCCGCCAAGCACCACGCCCGCCTTGTAGACCACGCGCGCGAAATCGTTCTCCGCCGTCCAGAGGAGCTGCTTGACGGCGTCGATCGCCCGCTGCTGCAAAGGCTCGGTGGGGCAGAAGCTGGGCAGGTCTTCGAACATGTCGAGGACGCACCATTGGGCGACCCGCCGATAGGGGTGCCTCCGGTCCTCCAAGATATGGATGAGCGCGGGGGTATAGACCCCGGTGCTGGCATGGACCTCGATCTCCCGCGTGGCCCCCATGGCGACGTCCCGGTCCGTGCAGTAGAGGAGCTGGACGAGCTCGGAAGGGGTCAGTTCTTGGGTACTGCCGGTGAAGCGGCCGGGCCGCCCGATCGCGGTGGCGATGGCCGCTTGGCGTCGCAGGAGGGGCTCCGCCCCTATCGCAAGCTCCTGGAGGACTTCCGCGAGGTCACTGCCTTTGGCCTCGTTCCAGAGGCCGACGACCCGCCCAAAGACGCCGCTCCCCGTCTTGGCCACCTGGACCTCGAACTCTTCGCCGTGGGTGGAGAGGACGGCCGAGCCGGTCCAATCGCTGGGCAAGACGTGGTAGTCCGCACTCACCGGGTGGGGCGGCCAATGGAAGGGGTGCCGGTGGCCCGGGTCGAGCGCCCTGGTGTCGCCGCCCGCCGCTTGAACGGCCCGGTCGATGCAGGCCTCCAAGTCGGCAAGCACTTGGGAAGGCGAAGCGCTAGCGGTCATGGTGAGCTATAACGGCCCGCGACCCTGATTTGCCAGGCTCAACGGGGTGGTCGAACTCAAGCCTGCGGCTTGTGGGGCTCGCTGGTCTCCGATTCGGTGAAGGCTTGGTCGAGCTTGTTCTTGCTCTCCTTGAGGCCTTCCTGCAGTTCGCCCACGCCCCGGCCGATGCCGCGCATCAGCTGCGGGATCTTGGCGCCGCCGAAAAGGAGCAGGACAACGACAAGGAGGACGTAAAGTTCCGGCCCCTGCGGCAAGAAGGCGATCGGGAGTGTCATTTCCATCGGCACCTAACCCATTATACGGGTAGTCCTCTTGAGAACATAACGCCTCTGGGCCGAAGACGTTCACTTCGTCTTGGGTTCTGCAGGCGGTTCGTTCTCCAAGGCGTCGTCGATCGTGACCCGGAAACTCCGTTTCGACGAGCTAGAAGACTCGAACGGGTCTTTGTTGCCCTCGATATAGTAAACGATCCAGTCCCGCTTGTTCATGAAGAGCTTGGGGGCTTCGTGGGCGTTCAGTTCCTCGTACTTCAAGCTCTGGTTCAGCTTTGCGGTCGGCACTTCGAAGACAAGGGGCGTCTTCGTCGGGTCCTTGATCTCCGCGACGACCGCCTTACTGAGCGCGATGTTGAAGGCCACGCCGGTGGTCTGGCCCTTCCACTTGCACTCCGCGACTTCACCTGCGGCCGGGGGCAGCCAGTCGCTCGGCATCTCTTCCTTCTCAAACTTCTGGCGTAGCCTGGCGTAATACTTCTCGGTGTCGGTCTGCCAGGTCGCCGCAGCGGGGAGCCGCCCCTTGTGCTCCTCCGCATAGGCCAGCAAGGCTTTCTGATGGAGTTCGAAGCTGGACATGCAACCCGCGGTCGAGCCGATCTCCGTCCACATCCCCCGGAAGAAGAAGAACCCGACCACACTGGCGACGGCACAGAACCCGACCACGACGATTGCCAGGACCAAACAGGTCTTGTTGGCCCCCGAGCCCCGAGGGGCTTCGGTCATGTGTGAAGGGTTGAAGGGCGGCGGCGTCTGAGCCATCGGTTCCGATTCTACTAGTCTGGGCTAAACTCGGTTGCGCTCGGTCATGTCAGCCCCCGACCTACGCCTTCTTCCCAGCGTCGACCGACTTGCCTCGGCCCCTGAACTCTCGGGCTTTGCGCCCCAAGTCAGCACGGCGGCCGCCCGCGAGGCGATCGAGCACTTTCGGGCTGAAGCCAGGAACGGCCGCACGTTCGACCTGGCGCGGGTGGTCCAGGAGGCTGTGCTGCGGGCTGAGCGCATGGCCCGCCCCTCTCTCGCCCCCGCCGTGAACATGTCGGGGGTCGTGCTCCACACCGGCCTTGGCCGCTCGCGCTGGGCCCCTTCCGTCGTGGCGCAAGTGGCCCAGGTCCTGCGAGGGCACTCGAACACCGAGATCGACCTGGAGACCGGCGCCCGCGGCGACCGGCAAGCCCACGTTCGGTCGCTCCTGCAGGGGCTCACCGGGGCGGAGGACGCCCTGGTTGTGAACAACTGCGCGGCGGCCGTCTTCCTCACCCTCCACACGCTCTGCCGCGGGAAGCCGGTGCTGCTCTCGCGGGGCCAGATGGTGGAGATCGGCGGGTCGTTCCGGATGCCGGACATCGTCCGGTCGACCGGCTGCCGCCTCGTCGAGGTCGGCTGCACGAACAAGACCCGGCTGCAAGACTATGCCGGCGCGCTGGAGGGGCCTGACTTTGCCATCCTCCGCTGCCACCCTTCGAACTATCGCATCGTCGGCTTCACCGAGCAGCCGGCACCCTCCCACCTCGCCGCTCTCGCCCATGCCGAAGGCGGGCACTTCATCGACGATGCCGGGAGCGGGTGTTTACTCCAGACCGAGCGCTTCGGGCTCCCCCACGAGCGGACGCTGCGCGAGGCGGTGGCGGACGGGGCGGACATCGTGACCGCGAGCGGCGACAAACTCCTCGGCGGGCCCCAGGCGGGCTTGGTCCTCGGCACGAGGGCCGCGGTCGCCGCCCTCCGCGCCAGCGACCTCCACCGGACTTTCCGGGTCGATAAGGCGACTCTGGCCGGTCTTGAGGCGACGCTGCGCCTCTATGCCGAAGAGCGCGAACTCGAAATCCCGACCTGGAGGTACGCCGCGCGGCCCCTCGACGAGGTCGGCCGACTTGCCACGACCCTCGCCGGGGCCTGGCCCTCTGCGGTGGTGGAGGACGGGGTGACCGAGATGGGTGGGGGATCGATGCCGGGGTCTGGGATCCCCACCCGTCGCGTCGGACTCCCCAGCGCCTCGGCCGAAACGCTCGCCGCACGACTTCGATCCGCGCCGACCCCGATTATTGGTAGGATTGAGCGCGACATGGTGTGGCTCGACCCGCGCACGGCCGAGGCCGACGAGGTTGCTTACGTCGCCCAGGCTTTGGGGCAAATGCGATGACGGTCGAACCCCGTTTGCTCATCGAGCAGAACGACGCCGTCCGGGCCTTGGTGAAGGCGGTGGAGATGCACGACGAGGGCGGGGGCACCCACGCCGAGCGGGTCGCGGTCTACTCCGTGGCCGTGGGCGAGCGGCTCGGGCTGGGCTACGACGCCCTTTTGGACCTTCGCCGTGCCGCCGCCCTGCACGACCTTGGCAAGCTCTCCGTGGAGAGGAGCCTCCTGCAAAGGCGCGGCCCGCTGAGCGAACCGGAAAGGGAAGAGGTGCGCCAGCACGTGTTGCTTGCCATGGCCCTCATCGAGTCCTTCGAATGGCTCCGTGGGATCGCCCCCATGGTGCTGCACCACCACGAGCGGTGGGACGGCACCGGATATCCGGACGGCCTCGCAGGGGAAGCGATCCCCATCGGCGCGCGGATCATCGGTTGCTGCGAAGCCTACGACGTCCTGGTCGCGGGCACCCCCTACAGCGAGCCGATGGACGGAGAAGCGGCGATGCAGGAAATCCGCGACTCGGCGGGCGCCCACTTCGACCCGTCCGTCGTCGCGGCGCTGGAAACAGTCCGTCTTCTCGTCCAGCCTGTCCGGCTGGGCCCGAGCTAGGTCGTCACCGGCACTCTTGGACCGGTGCAGCGCAGGGTCAGCGGTCGGCGGCCAACAGCTTGCGGGCCGTCTCCTCCGCAAGTTCGAAGTGCATCGCGTCCTCCGTGGGGAAGCCCGCGCCCCAGTACCAGCCCTCAGCATGGAAAAAGCGGTAGGCGCGCAGCAAGCCTGCCTGGCAGAGGCCGTCCCCCCGCGGGTCGACCTCGCCCCCGAACGTCAAGTCGATGGCCGTGCCCCAACTGTGGTTGGAGAGGGTGCGCTTCGACCCCCGCACGTAGCGGCAGCAGAGCATGCCCGCCGTGCCGACGCATGCATAGACGGCGGGGTCGGCGGTCCGCACCGCCTCCAGCACGCGCCGCAACGAGGCGACGGCGACGTCCAGCCCGGTCACTCGGAACGGCCCGACTGATTCCGTCACCATCCTCGCCTTCAGGGCACGGTTGGTGATGGGCCGGCACTCCGCGCCGACGTCCTCGCGCGGCCGGCCCAGCAGCGCGGTCAGGGTCGAAGCCTTGCACGGTGAGAGGTGTGAGTTGAAGGTCCCGATTGGGGGCACAGGCACAAGTCGCGAGAGTTCGCAGGGCACGGGGATTGGGGCAGTGGGCCCGCGAAAAGACAACCGAACGGGCGTGCCCGAACTCGTTTCGGCTACGATACGAGCGTCGCATGGTCACGCTGCAGAGCCTCTTTCGGAAGCTGATGGACTATTGGGGCTCGCGCGGCTGCGCGATCCTGCTGCCCTACGACATGGAGGTCGGCGCGGGGACGAGCCACCCCGGCACCGCGCTCCGCTGCCTCGGGCCCGAGCCCTGGAGGGCCGCCTACGTCCAGCCCAGTCGCCGCCCCGCAGACGGCCGTTACACGCTGAACCCAATGCGGAACCAGCGCTATTACCAGTTCCAGGTCGTGCTGAAACCGAGCCCGATAGACGTGGTCGACCTCTATATGGAGAGCCTGAACGCCATCGGCTTCGACACCACGAAGAACGACGTCCGCCTGGTTGAAGACGACTGGGAAAACCCCTCGCTCGGCGCGGCGGGGGTCGGCTGGGAAGTCTGGCTCGATGGCACCGAGATCAGCCAGTTCACTTACTTCCAGCAGATGGGCGGTATCGAGTGCCACCCCGTCACCGCGGAGATCACTTACGGCCCCGAAAGGCTCTGCCTGATGTTGAATAAGCAGAGCTCGATCTGGAAGGATCTCCAGTGGAACGACGAACTGACCTATCGGGACGTGGAGTTCGATCAAGAAATGCAGAACAACGTGTTCAATTTCGAGGTCGCATCGACGGACTTTTTGTTCAAACTCTTTGAGATGTACGAAGCGGAGAGCAAGCGTGTCATCGAGACGCCCGTCTATTGGAACCAGGAGCGGGACATTATGACGTCCAGCGCCCCGGCTCCCGACGCCGAGTCGCACGGCGCGCTCGTCTATCCCGCCTTCGATCTAGCGCTTAAGTGCTCTCACGCCTTTAACCTTCTGGACGCGCGCGGGGCGATCAGCGTCACCGAGCGCGCCGCGTATATCAATCGCGTGCGCGCCCGGGTCCGTGCGTGTTGTTTGAAGTATGTGGAACCCTTTAAGGAAGTTCAGACGCCGGCTGTTAAGCCGTAAACGGCCTCGTACTTCTTCGTAATCCCTGCCAGATAGGCGTCGGCCGTAAGTTCCTTGCCCGTCGCCCTCTTGATGAGGTCCTTCGGAGTGAACCGACGCCCGTGCCGATAGACGTTCTCCCGGAGCCAATCGAGCACGTCGCCGAGTCGGCCAGATTCGATGAGCTGCTCGCCATCGCCCAAATCCCGCGTCAGCGCCTCCCAGATTTGGAAGCTCAGCAGGTTGCCCATGCTGTAGGTGGGGAAGTAGCCGACGGAGCCCCCGCTCCAGTGCACGTCCTGCAGGCACCCTTGCCGATCGTTCGGCGGCGTGATCCCCAAATACTTCTCGTATTTCGCGTTCCAGTAGTCGGGCAAGTCCTTGACCTTAAGCTTTTGCGTGAGCAAGTCGCACTCGGCCTCATAGCGGACCATGATGTGCAGGTTGTAGGTGACCTCGTCCGCCTCCACGCGTATCAAGGAGGGCTCCACCCGGTTCACGGCCCGATGGAACTGCTCCAGGCTCACATCGCCGATTGCGGGGAACGTTTTCTTCAGTTCCGGCAGCCACGTTTTCCAGAAACCTTTGGACCGGCCGACGATGTTCTCCCAAAGCCGGCTTTGGCTTTCGTGGACGCCCAACGAGACGCCGCCGGCCAGCGGTTGGCGATCCCACTCGATCGGGGAGTTCTGCTCGTAGAGCCCGTGTCCCGTTTCGTGCAAAGTGCCGAAAATAGAAGACGTCAACTCGTCGAGGAACCGGGTGGTGAGCCGCACGTCATGGATGGCAAAGTTCGTGCAGAACGGGTGCGCCGCAGTGTCTTGGCGACCTTGGGAGAAGTTGAAGCCGCACGCCTCCGATAAGCGCTTAGTGAACGCCATTTGCGCGCCCTTGTCCCAATCGCCGAAGAGGAAAGAGTTGTCGGCTTGGTTCCCACTTTCGCCGAGCCGCTTCGTCAGGTCGGTAAGCGGCTGGCGGATCTGGTCGAACATCGCGTCCCAGCCCGCCTTCGTCGCCCCTTCCTCATAGAGGTCGGTCAGCGCGTCATAGGGGTGGTCGGTGTAGCCGAGGTAGTCCGCTTCTTGGCGGCAGATGTCGAACAGCCGATCCAGGGTCGGGGCGAAGCCCGCGAAATTGTCGTTCGCCCGCGCCTGCACCCACTCTTCATGGGCGCGCGAGGCGAGCCCGGACTTCTCTGCGACCAGCGAGGCCGGGATCTTGGTGCGCTGGGCCATGTCGCGTCGCACCACGCGCAGTGTCGCCTGCGCGAGCTCGTCGCCACCCTCCTGTTCGGCCGCCGCCAGCAGCTTCTGGGTCTCGTCCGAGACGAACGCCTCGTGGGCCATGCGCGCAAGGCGGCCACAGTGCTCGGCGCGGGCCTCGCCACCCCCCGGCGGCATATAAGTCTGCTGGTCCCAATCCATGATCCAGATGGACATGTTCAGGGCGTTCACGTCGTAAAGCCGGTCGAGAAGGGCGTCGTATGCGGACGGCATGGTGCCTTCCAGCATAGCCTAAGCGCGGCTCAAATGAGGCTGAACGCGCCCTCAAGGTCCCCGATGAGGTCGTCCGGGTCTTCCAGGCCGCAATAGAGGCGGACGATCCACCGCTTCTCGGGCCAATCCATCGGCTGCAGCTCCAACGGCACGGCGAGCGACTCGTGCCCACCCCAACTGACGCCCATCTGGAAGAGGCGCAGCGCCTCCGTGAACCTGCGCATCTCCTCGCGGGTTTGGAAGCGCGGCTCGAACGCGAGTAGGCCGCCGACGCCCGTCATCTGCCTGTCGCGCAGCCCCGCCTGAGGGAAGTCGTCGCTGCCCACGAAGAAGAGGCGGGCGACCTCGGGCCGCCCCCGCAGCCAATTGGCGACCAGCGTCGCGTTCCGCCCCGCCGCCCGGACTCGCAGGCCCAGGGTCCGCATGGACCGGTTGACCAGCCAGGCATTGAAGGGGGACATCGAGGCTCCGAATAGTTCGGACTCCCCAAAGACGAGAGTCCTCATTCTTTCCGCTGAGCAACAGAGCGCGCCACCGATCACGTCGCTGTGACCTCCGAGATATTTGGAAACCGTATGGCAGACATAGTCGATCCCGAACTTCGCGGGCTGCTGGTGGATCGGGGACGAGAAGGAATTGTCGATCGCGGTACAGATGCCACGTTCCTTGGCGACCGCGGCCACCGCGGCTAAGTCTTGCAAACGAAAGATAAGGCTTCCTGGGGATTCCAGGAAGTAGAGGCTCGTCTCGGGCCGTGTGGCGCGCACGAAATTTTCGGGATCCTCACCGACCACGTAAGTGGTCTCGATCCCGAAACGCGGCAAGTATTCGCTGAGGAACTTGCGGGTCGGGCCATAGACCCCGTCCACGCAGATGACGTGCGAGCCGGCCTTTACGCAGGCCATGATCGCGCAGCTGATGGCGGCCATGCCGCTGGCCAAGAGCCGGCAGCGGTCGGTGCCCTCCAATGCGGCGATCTTCCGCTCCGCCACGTCGAGCGTCGGGTTGCCCATGCGCGAATAGTGGAACCGCCCTTGCCCGTCGCAAGCGGCGGCCTCCTCAAAGCTGTCCCAGCTCTCGTGGACGAAGAGCGTGTTCTGAAAGATGGGCGGGATGACGGCGCCGTGCGGGTTGCTCTCCTCCCCCAGGTGCTGGCAGAGGGTGTCCGGCCGGGAGTCGGGACGCAATTTCACGTCCCGCCAGTTTGAACGTTCCGTCGGCGCCTGTCAAGCATGCCGTTCCAGCGTTTAGCTCCAAGCCGGACGAACCAAACTGGTCGCCGACCGACTGATTCCCATCCGGTCCTTTCTTGCCAGTGATAAATAGCTGGACCTGCCGCCGTGGTATGCCCTCTAAGCGGGCGCGACGTGGATTGCCATAGGGCCTAGATGAACCCTATGGATGCGGGCGTACAGTGAGGCCCGACCCACGGACTATCGGGGAATGCGAGTACGATCTATTGTTCCCCTATGGTCCAAGGCGAGAAAATTCTGCCGCATCCGGACATTCTCAACGAAGTCGAGTATGGCCGCTTTGTCCTGACGAACCTGGCAGCGAAGCGCGCTCGGCAGATCAAGGACGGCGCCCCGCCCCTTGTCCGCATTGATTCGGGCCACCCCCTCAGCATCGCCCTGGCGGAAATCGCCGCGGGCAAGATCAAGCCCGCGATGGCCGCCGACGGAGAGGTCATCGAAGGCGTCGACTACGCTTCGCTGGAGTCCCTGGAGATCGCTGACATCGGGCTTGTGCTCAGCGACGAGGAGGGCGAGGAGGACGAACTGACCCGCCTCACCAAGTCCATCGGCATCGGCGACCTTGGCATCGAGGACGACGAACTCCTCCACGAGGACGACGAGGAAGAACTCGAGGGCGAGGCCGTCGAAGTCGCCGCCGAAGAAGAAGAGGACGTCCTCGACGAACTCTTGGACGACGAGCCTGCCGCCGCCGACGACGACAGCGAGATCAGCCTCGAAGACCTTGCCGAGCAAGAAGAAGAAAGCGAGGAAGAGCCAGACTGATATCGGGACGACGTCCCGCCTGAGACCCCATGGCCAAGGATCTCTACGAGACGCTCGGTGTGGCGCGCGGTGCCAGCGCGGACGAGATCAAGTCCGCCTATCGTCGCCTCGCGCGCCAATACCATCCGGACGTCAATCGCGAAGACCCCAACGCCGAAGAGAAGTTTAAGGAGGTCACCGCCGCCTATGAAGTCCTTTCGGACGACAGCAAGCGCGCGCGTTACGACCAGTTCGGCGTGACCGAAGACCAGCCCGCCGGCCCGGGTGCGGACTTCTTCCAGGACGTCGGCTTCGGCGACATCTTCGAAGCGTTTTTTGGGGGAGGGGGCATGGGCGGACGCCGGTCGCGCACCGGCCAGGACGGCGACGACGTCCGGGCGGACGCCACCATCTCGCTCCAGGACGTGCTCTCCGGCATTGAGCGGGAGATCACCTACCGACGCCTCGCGGTCTGCTCCGTGTGCTCCGGCAGCGGCGCCGCACCGGGCACTTCGCCCACCACCTGCGGCACCTGCGGGGGGCACGGCGTGGTCAGCCGGGTGCAACAGACCATCCTCGGCAGCGTCCGCACCCAGACCACGTGCCCCACCTGTCAGGGCAAGGGCTCGACCATCGCGAGCCCGTGCCAGAACTGCCGGGGCAGGGGCGTCGAACCCCAGACCGAGACGCTCAGCGTCACGATCCCTGCTGGCGTCGACGATGGCTCCACCCTCCGCGTGACGGGCCGCGGGAACATGGGCGTGAACGGCGGGGTCGACGGCGACCTCTACATCGTGGTGCACGTGGCCGAACACGACCACTTCGACCGGGACGGGCGCGACCTGCACACGGGGATCGACCTGACCTTCGCCCAGGCCGCGCTCGGCGACAAGGTCACCATCAACGGCCTGACGGGGCCGCTCGAGGTCGCCGTGCAGGCCGGGACCCAGCCGGGGGCCACCGTCCGCCTTCGCGGCGAGGGCCTGCCCAAGCTGAACGGTGGCCACCGCGGCGATCTGATCGTGCAGCTGAACGTCGTCGTGCCTGGCAAGCTCAAGCCGGAAGAGGCGCAGTTGCTGCGGCAGTTCGCTGAGCTCCGCGGCGAACCGATCCCTTCGGAGAGCGGCTCGGGCGGTTTTCTCGGCGGCCTATTCGGTAAGAAGAAGAGATGAGCACGTGGACGAAGGTGACCGCCGTCCTGGCCGAGGCGCCGCCGGACTGGTCGATTTTCCACAACGTCTTCGAAGAGCACGGCCTGCTCGGCTCCATCCAGACCGACGTTCCGCCCACTATCAGCGCCTACCTGGCGCCGGGCGACGAACCGAACCTGCCCGGCCTGAAGGCCGCGCTGGTGAGCCAAGGCGCAGAGTCGGTCGAAGAAGAGCTCGTCCACGAAGAGGATTGGGCCGAGTCTTGGAAGCGGTTCTTCGTGCCCCGAAGGGTCGGCGAGAGGTTCATCGTCCGCCCGACTTGGGAGGAGTACGATGCGGAGCCCGGCGACCGGGTGATCGTGCTCGACCCCGGCCAGGCCTTCGGCACGGGCGAGCACCCGACCACCCAGATGTGCCTGGAGTACATCGAGCGGCACGCCCAGGCAGGGATGGACGTCTTGGACGTGGGGTGCGGCAGCGGCATCCTTTCGATCGCCTCGGCCATGCTCGGCGCGCGGGTCGTCGCCACCGACATCGACCCCCTTTCGGTCGAGGTCTCGCGGCAGAACTTCGATCGGAACGGCGTGCAAGTGACCGCCGTCGTCGGCCCCGGTTTCGACCAGGTCGAACCGGGCAAGACCTTCGACTTGGTCCTGAGCAACATCATCAGCGCCGCGCTGATCAACCTCGCCCCACTCGCCGCGCAAGGGGTCAGGCAAGGCGGAATTTGGATCGTTAGCGGCATCATCCAAGACAATTGGGACACTGTTCGTGAGAAAGCCGAATCAGTCGGGTTCCAGGTGGAAGCCCATCGGCAAGAAGGCGACTGGGTCGCGGCCGTCCTTCGTCGAAGATAGCCGCTCGAATCGGTTACACTTGCGCCCAATGCGACCCGACGGTCGGGCGCCGGACCAGATGAGGCCGGTGACCCTAGAAAGAGGATTTGCCAAGTTCGCCGAAGGCTCCTGTTTGATCCGCCAAGGCGACACCCACGTTCTCGTGACGGCGACGGTGGAAGACCGCGTCCCCCCTTTCATCAAAGGCACGGGGCAAGGCTGGGTCACGGCTGAGTACGCCATGCTGCCGCGCTCCGGGCGCGACCGCAACCAGCGCGACTCCAACCGTGGTGCAAATGGGCGGAGCCTTGAGATCCAGCGTCTGATCGGCCGGTCGCTCCGCGCCGTGGTGGACTTGGAATCCATGGGTGAACGCTCGATCACGATCGACTGCGACGCGCTCCAGGCCGACGGGGGCACTCGTTGCGCCTCGATCACGGCCGCTTACATCGCCCTCTACGACGCCATGGAGTGGATGCTGGGCCGCCGGATGCTGCGCCGCGCCATCATCAACGAGCCGATCGCCGCGGTCAGCGTCGGCATCTTCAACGGCCAAGAAGTCCTCGACCTGAACTATGACGAGGACTCGAAGGCGAACACGGACATGAACGTGGTGATGACCGCCTCGGGCAAGTTCGTCGAGGTCCAAGGGACGGCGGAGAGCGCCCCCTTCAGTGCGGAGGCTCTCGGCAAGATGCTCGCCCTCGGGAAGAAGGGCGTCGCGGAGCTCATCGCGTTGCAAAAGGAGACCCTCGGCCTCTGACCGCGCCCCGACGCATCGTCATCGCCACCCATAACGCCAAGAAGGCCCGGGAAATGGCCGCGATCTTGGCCAAGGAGCTACCCGAGATCGAGTGGCTCTCCCTGGCCGACTTTCCCGGCGCCCCGGAGCCCGAGGAGACGGGCGATACCTACCGCGAGAACGCCTTGATCAAGGCGCGCTCGGGCGCGGCCTCCACGGGGGAATGGGCCTTGGCCGATGACGCCGGGCTGGAGATCGACGCCCTGCCCGGGGACCTCGGCGTGCAGAGCAAGCGCTTTGCCGGAGCGGAGACCACCTTCCCTGAGAAGATCGCCCTCGTTCTGGAAAAGCTTAGGGGGGTGCCGACGGAGAAGCGCACGGCCCGCTTCCAGTGCTTCAGCGCCTTGGCCCCTCCGCCCGGTGTCGGGTTGGAAGGGGATTGGCCCCGCGTGCTCTCGGCCTCGTGCGAGGGCCGGATCGCGGAGGAGCCGAAAGGCGAAGGGGGCTTCGGCTATGACCCTGTCTTCTACTTGCCGGAGCTTGGTCGGACCATGGCCCAGCTCACGGCCGAGGAGAAGAGCCGGGTGAGCCACCGCGGCAAGGTCTTGCGCGCGTTCGCCGAGTTCGTCCGCAGAATCTAGCGGCGGCGCACCGCGCCCGAGCCTAAGATGGTGCTGCTCACCTTCGGCTCGCCGTCATAGGTGACCGAACCGGAGCCCGCGATCGAGACCTTGAGCGTCGAAAGTTGTGGCAGGTCCACGTCGCCCGAGCCCGCGATGCTGACGTCCGTCTCCCCCAGCTTGCTCAAGCCCTCCGCGTCCAGGCTGCCGGAGCCGGCGATCGAGACATCCAAGGCGTCGAGGGCCCCTTCTAGCGTGCCATCGCCAGATCCTGCGATGGAGAACTTGAGCCGCCCGCCCGAAAGGCCCGAAAGCGTGACGTCGCCCGACCCTGACGAGGAGACGGACCGGGGTTGCGGCGAGGAGACAAGGGCCGTCACGTCGCCGAAACTGGGGCCGGCGTCCTCAAGCCAAATCTTGATCGAGTCTTCGACAACCTCGGCCCGGCAGTACTTGACGATCGCCTTGTCCCCGCGAAACTCGATCTTGGTCTCCGCGCCCGGCGACCACTCAAGGTTGATCGGGCCGCCAACGATGATGCCGCCCTCCTCCGGGAAGGCAAGCTCCATATGCACGACCCTCCGGGCCTCTTCGCCGGCCAAAACGGGTTTTGTGCCCAATGTCATCCCCACGCAGGCGAAGGGAAGGGCCAGCATGGTGCCCACGATGGAGACCATAGCGACGAGGGCAACGAGACGTGCCGGCTTCATGTCCCCTTTTACTCGTGAGCAGCGCGAAAGGTTTCGGGCCTAGCGGTAATTGATGAAATCGACCGGGAAGGGAAGGTCGAGCCCTTTCACGAACTGGATCGCCTTCTGCAGGTCGTCCTTCGATTTTCCCGTGACGCGCAACTGGTCGCCCTGGATCTGGGCGTTCACCTTCAGCCCTTTGTCCTTTATCTGCTTGGAGAGCGCCTTCGCCTGGTCCTGAGGGATGCCTTGCTTGAAGGTCACGTCCTGCTTCACGGTGACCCCGGCTGCCGGTTCGATCTTGCCGTACTCGATGCTCCGGGCATCGACTCCGCGCTTGAGCAGCTTGCTGAAGACGATCTCTTTAAGCTGGTCCAGCTTGAACTCGTCGTCCGCGACAAGTCCTATCTTTTCTTCGTCGTAGTCGATTTTGGCGGCGCTGCCGCGAAAGTCGTACCGGTTCTCCAGTTCCTTCTGCGCCTGGTTGACCGCGTTCTTCACTTCGTTCAGGTCGACCTTCGAAACGATGTCGAAGCTGAACTCTTGGGTTGCCATCCCCGTAGGGTAGTCCCTACCGGCCCTGGGGGTCAAGGGGGGTGTCCGCGGAACACGGTCTATTGGCCGCACACCGCTTCCCGCCCCGGCCCGACCGGGCACTACCCCGGGTTCAGGTCTTGAACGTCCGGGTGGTTCCAGTTGATGATGATCACCGAGTAGACGTTGGGCTCGCCAGTGAACCGGTCGACGCCTTCTCTTTTTGAGATCGCCACTATGCCGCTGTCTTCGAGGCGGGTAATGAGCTTCTTGCGCTCGTGTTCGGCGAGGTGCGGCAGGTCGTTTCGCAGTCGATGAAGGAAAGGCGTGACGAAGACTTCGCGGTGGTGGCCGAACTCCGCAAGAAGGATCTTTACCGCAATGACGTCGTCTTCTTCGATGAGTGACTTCGGCGTCCTAAACTTGGTCCCATAGTCAGTCTTCGCCCTTTCTGCGACCATCCATTTCACGGCTTCTTGGCTAATCGGCTTAGGCTCTCGCTTCGGCTTTGTCCCGAGCTTAGCGGCTACTTCTGGCAGCAAAAGCGTCTTTGCGTCGATGAAATATTCTTCGCCAACGTTCTGCAGGAGGTCGCCGGACATGTTGTCCAAGAACGCAAGGGCGCGCACCGTCCTGGCGTGCTTCTTAAGGTGTTGGATGACAGGGATGTAGTCACGGTCGCCCGCCAGGAACACAAAGGTTTGTATGTCCGGGCGCGTGTACATGGTTTCCAGGGCATCGATGCAAAGCCGCATGTCCGCCGCGTTCTTGTGCTCAGTCCCCAAGACGTTGTGCGTCTCGACCCCGCTCAGGTAAAGGGGGCCCTGGACATCCGACTCTATGCGCTCAAAGTCGGCGTAAGCGTGCGAAATGATGCATTGTTCGCCATACTTTTCCAACAGCAATCCGCGCAAGTCTCGAACGACTTGGACGACTTGGTCGCCACTATCAATCTCGTCGGGAAGACTGTTATAGAGCCCGTAGTATAAGTTTTCGAAATCGACGAAGACCGCCGCGTATTTGGGAGTTGTGTGACTAAGCAACTTCTATCCTAACTTGCCCAGCATACTCCCATAATGTCCGCGTTGTTCCGGGCTAGGGACCGCGCCCGCCATTTGCCAGAGGACTCTGACAAATGCGCGAGGGACGAAACGACGACGTCAAACGGTTGCGCGCGTCTTGGCGATCACCGATTCGAGGAACATGTTGTTGGTGGGCGTCCGCTTGAGCAGCTTGATCAGCTGGTCCGTCGCGTCCACTGTGTTCTGGCTGTTCGCCAGGATGCGGTGAAGGTGGTAGACCGCCTCCAGCTGTCCCTTGTCGAACAGCGCCTCTTCGTGGCGTGTCGAGGACGAGCGGACGTCGATGGCGGGCCAGATGCGCCGTTCCGCCAGGTCGCGGTTCAGCACGATCTCCATGTTGCCCGTTCCCTTGAGCTCCTCAAAGATCGCTTCGTCCATCTTCGAGTTCGTCTCGATGAGGACTGAGGCGATGATCGTGAGCGAGCCCCCTTCTTCGATGTTGCGCGCGGCGCCGAAGAAGCGGCGCGGCCGATAGAGGGCCGCCGGATCTAGACCGCCCGAAAGGGTGCGCCCGCTCGGGTTGATCGTGAGGTTGGAGGCGCGCGAAAGGCGCGTGATCGAGTCCAGGAGGATGACGACGTCGCGACCGGCCTCGACCAAGCGCTTGGCCTGCTCCAGGCAGAGTTCGGTGACGCGTATATGGTTCTCGGCGGGTTCGTCGAAGGTGGAGCTGATCACCTGGCCCTTTACGGACCGCTTCATGTCGGTGACCTCTTCCGGGCGCTCGTCGACCAGCAGGACCATCAAATAGACGTCGGGCTCGTTTGTGGTGATCGAGTTTGCGATCGACTTCAGGATCGTGGTCTTGCCCGTCTTCGGCGGGGCGACGACGAGGCCGCGTTGGCCTTTGCCGATGGGCGCGATCAGGTCGATGATGCGGCCTACGATCTTCTCGGGCTCGGTCTCCTGCTTCATCCGGCGGTCGGGGAAGAGCGGGGTGAGCTGCTCAAAATCGCGCCGGGAAAGCATCTCGGGCGATTGGCTGCCGAAGCCGTTCACGCTCTCCACGCGCAGCATCGCGTAATACTTCTCGCCTTCCTTTGGCGCGCGCACCTGGCCATAGACCGTGTCGCCCGCCTTCAGGCCGAACCGCTTGACTTGCGACTGGCTGACGTAGACGTCGTCGTTGGAAGGCTGGTAGTTCGGCCGGCGCAAGAACCCCCAGCCGTCTTGCAGGATCTCTAGAATGCCGCGGCGATAGATCGCCTCGTGCTCGGCGTTCGCCTTCTCCAAGAGCGCTTCGATGACGTCCGCGCGGTCTTGGTCGATAGAGATCTTCTGCTTCTTGGCCTCCTTCGCCAATTCGGTGGGAGACATTCTGTCGAAATGGTTGTAGTCGATTTCGGGAAGGTTCTCGAGATCGCTAGTGACGTCCGGGCGCTCTTCGCGCGGGCCGCGGTGGCGGCGTCGCTTGCCAGAGCCGGCCTCGGATTTTCGGGGTCGGAATACGTGCGTCATTCGGTGACGTTTCGTTCGTAGGTGGTCTCGCCAAGCGGAAAGCCGTTGCTGACGAAGCCGAGCTGGTGATGGAGAACTGGGGAGTTGGGCAGGAAGCTCAAAAGCCCAGGACGGCTACATGAGGAAGGTTACGAAACCTTTCCGCGTAATCCAAACCGTATCCTACCACAAAGACGTCGGGGACCTCGAACCCGACGAAATCCACTAGGGCCTCGTGGGCCCGGCGGGAAGGCTTGTCCAGCATCGTCGCGACCCGCAGGGATTTGGGCTGGCGCGTCCTGAGGAGCTCGGTGAGCCGGCTGAGCGTATGGCCCGTGTCGACGATGTCCTCCACCACCAGCACGTGCCGCCCCTCGATATTGGTCTCGTGGTCCTTCTTGAACCGGAAGACCCCGCTGGACTCCGTCCGGTCGGCGTATGTCCCGATCTGCACGAAATCGACCGTGAGGGGGGTCTGCATATGCCGCACCAGGTCCGCCACGAAGACGAACGCCCCGTTCAGCACGGCGATCAGGACGACCGGCTCTCCCGCATAAACCTCGTCGATCTCCTGCGCGAGCTCGCGGCACCGCCGGGCAAGGTCGTCCGCACCGATCAGGGTCTCCATCCGAAGGGTCTCGCTCGTCATCACGCGTCCTGGAGCGCGGCGATACCGGGCAGTTCCTTGCCCTCGAGGTATTCCAGCGAGGCGCCGCCGCCGGTGCTGACGTGCGTCACCTTGTCGGCCACGCCAAAGATCTCGGCCGCCGAGGCGCTGTCCCCGCCGCCGACCACGGTCGTCCCCCTGCACTCGGCCAAGCCCTGGCAGAGCGCCTTTGTGCCCTCGGCAAAGGCCGGCATCTCGAAGACGCCCATCGGGCCGTTCCAGACCACGGTGCCTGCTGCCGCCACTGTCTCTCGGAAGGAGAGGGCCGTGCGCGGCCCAATGTCCAGCCCCATCTGGTCCGGCGGGATCTTGTTCGCGTCGACCACCGCGATCGGCCCTTCTTCGCTGAAGCTCGGTGCGACCACCGCGTCCACCGGCACCATGAGCTTGCCCGCGTGCTGCTTCAGCACGCCTTTCGCATAGTCCACGCTGTCCGAGTCCAGGAGCGACATCCCGATCTCGAACCCTTGGGCGCTGAGGAAGGTGAACGCCATCCCGCCGCCGATCAGGAGCTTATCCACCTTCGGCAACAGGTTATCGATCACCTTGATCTTGTCCGCGACCTTTGCGCCTCCGAGCACCGCCACGAACGGCCGCGCCGGGTCGTGGAGCGCCTCGCCCAGGTACTGCAGTTCCTTTTCAATAAGAAGCCCCGCATAGCCAGGGAGCACCCGCGCCACGCCCTCGGTCGAGGCGTGCGCCCGGTGGGCCGTGCCGAAGGCGTCGTTCACAAAGAGATCTTTGCCTTTCGCCAGTTCGGCGGCAAATGACGGCGCGTTCTTTTCCTCTTCCGGGTGGAACCGGACGTTCTCCAACAGCAGGACGCCGCCCGCATCCAAAGCTGCCACCGCCGCCTCTACCTCGGGCCCGACGCAGTCCCCCGCCAAGGAGACCGGCCTTCCGAGAAGCTCGCCCAAGCGGTCGGCCACCGGCTTCAGCGAGAACTCGGGCGTCACCCCCTTCGGCCGGCCCAAGTGCGAGCAGAGCACGACCTTCGCCCCCTTCTCGACTAGGAGCCTTATGGTAGGCAAGGCTTCCGTGATGCGGCGGTCGTCCGTGATGCGCGCGCCTTCCAGCGGCACGTTGAAGTCGCACCGGACGAGCACCGTCTTGCCAGAAACCTCCGCGTCGCGAACCGTCTTTTTGGCGAGGGCCATGCCCTAATCTTACCGGCCCTCCGGGTTCAAAAACCCATCGGGCCGGGTGCTATTTGACGAGCGTCAGGGTCACTTGGCGAGTCACTCCGGAGCCCAGCGCGGAAATCTTGACCACTTGGTCCACTGTCACGGCGGAGTGGTCTATCGTGAAGGTGGCGCGCGTCGCGCCGGCCGGGACCACGACGGTGGCGGGCACCTTCGCAGCCGCGTTGTCGGAGGTCAGCTTGAGCACCAAGCCCTTCGACGCGGGGATGCCGACGTCGACCGTCGCGGTCACCACGTTGGGAGAGCCGCCCTTCACGCGGTTGGGCTTCGCGGCCAGCGCCAAGGGCGGGTTGGCCCCGGTCACGACCAACGAGAAAGGCTGCGCCCTCGTCAGGGTGCGTTTGTGGGTGACGCGGATCGTGTAGACACCCTCCGGCCTGGTGGGGAAGACGACTTGCTCCACGTTGTCGCGCCAGTTGTCCGCGCGCACGGCGGCGCGGCCGGGGGCGGCTGGATCGAGCGTCCAGGGGAGGGCGATCGAGGCGCCTTTGACGATCCGCAGGTCCAGATCGTTCACGAGGATGCGGGTCGCCGGGTTGAGCCTGACCGGGGGAACGGGCCCCGCTTCGTCCATCCACACGAGGGTGGCCTTGACCGGCTGGTCGCCGTCGCACTGGATCTGGGTCGTGAAGACCCCGCCCTGGGTCAGCGTCCCTTCCAGGACCGTGTTGGTGACTTGCTGGTCGAACGTGGCGAGCCGCGCCGCCGCGGCCGCGTCGAAGAGACCGTAGCCGAACCGATAGTCCGGCCCTTCGTAGGGGCCGGCTTCCCGCGCTGCGTGGACCGCGAGCGCCTTCAGGGTCGCCCCCCGAGGATCCGCGTTGCCGTGGGTCTGCCGATAGCGCTGCCGCACCAGGCTCAAGCCGCCGGCCACCGTTGGGGCAGAGGACGAAGTCCCCGTCAACTCGCCATAGCGCTGGTCCTCGAAGATCGAATAGACCCCGGTGCCGGGCGCGACGAGGTCCGGCTTAATGCGGCCGTCGTCCGTCGGTCCCGAGCTGCTATAGGGCCCGAGCACCACGTCTCCCGGCTTGCCATACCGGTTCGGGATTTTCGCGCAGCCCCCGACGCAGAGCGGGTTCTTGGCCGTCTGCATCCCCATGGGCAGGCTGTCGTAGCCCAGGGTCCCCCCGTCCTTGTTGCGCACGTCCGTGCTCAGCACTTTCACGTTGGTCACGAGCCAGTAGGGCGTGCCTGGGACGGGGCCGGTGTCCGAGCGGTCGTTGCCTGCCGCGACCACCGGAAGCAGCCGGGACGCGGTTCTGCACACGCTGTCCAGGTCGCGGGCGGTCGCGTCGTAAAAGCCGAACTTCCAATCGGAAGTCTGGGAGATCGCAGGATCGCCGAACCATGCCCACTTTCCGTCGCCGAAGTAGTTGTTGCTCCATCCGCAGACGGCGGTGTACGAGTGGCTGGAGAGGGTGAGCCCGGCGGCCGCGGCGGCCGCAAGCTCGGCCAGGTCGTTGTTCCAATCGCGCGAATCGATCAGGCCCTGGTACGCCATGCCCTTTGCGTTTGGGTCGGCCCCCGTCGCCGCGATCGTCCCGGCCACGTGGGTAGCGTGGCCGCTGACGGGCTGGCCGTTGTCGATCACGGTGACCCGTCCGGTGAGTTCGCTGTGGGCGAAGACGGGGCCGCTGTCCCAGACGCCGACCTTCAGGCCCGCGCCCGTGAGGGAATATCCTGCGCCGCCGTTCGGCCAGACAAGGTCCGCGCCTATCGTTTTCGCCGTGCCCAGGTTGCACGTCTGCCGATAGACCGGCCCCACTTCCCAGCCGGCAAGCTGGAAGTCGCCGTTCGCGTTCGTCCCTCGCATGGGAAGCCCCAAGCGGGCCGCGAGGGAAGCGGAATGGGCCGCGACCCGGGAGTCCGCGACGGCGAGGCGGGCGGCCAGGTCCGTTAGGGCAGCGTCCTCTGAAGCCTGCAAGAACAGCGAAAACACGCAGGAGATTCTACTGGACGCCCGGCGTTTTTCCAGCCTAACCGCGCAGTGTTCCCGCAACTTTGCGGAGAAGAAGGTCTTTCAGGAAGTCGATTCCCGCCTTCACGCCTTTCATCTGTTCGGGGTCCTTCTCATCGATCCCGTGACCCATCTTCTTGAGGAGCGTGAGTTCATGCGTCCCGCCCTTGGCCCTCACCGCCTCGTCCAGCCGCTGTGCCTGGCGGAACGGCACGACCGTATCCGCCTCGCCCTGCAGGGTGAAGATCGGGGGCTGGGTGCCGTCGACGTAGGTGATCGGGCTGAACCTGGCGATCTCCTCCTTGGAGTCCGCGTAGGGTTTGCCGATCACCGCTTTGCTGACGAAGTCGGCAAGCTTCACATCGAAGTCTTGGGTGAGGTCGACCGGGCCGAAGAGGTTGAAGACCGCGCCCACCCGGCTACTTTGGTCGGGGTTGTCGGCGGGGTCTTGTTCCCAGGTGTCGGTCAAGCCCAGCAGCAGCGCCAGATGCCCCCCCGCGCTCGCCCCGCAGGAGCCAAAGGCGTCCGTGTCGAGCCCGTAGTCGTCCGCCTTTGCCCGCAGGAAGCGGACCGCCGCTTGGCAGTCCTCGATCATCGCGGGCCAGCGGCTGTTCGGGGCCAAGCGGTAATCCACCGTCGCGGCCGCCATCCCCTCGCGGGCGATGGCCTGGCAAATCGCCGCCATATCCTGCCGCTTGCCCGCCATCCAGGTCCCGCCGTGGATCACAACGACCATCGGGATCTCCTCCTCGGCCTCGCCCTTCGGCTTGTAGATGTCCATCATCAGCGTCTTTCCGCCGACCGTGCGGTAGGGCACTTCGGTGCGGACGTCCAGGCCAAGGTTGGCGGCGACAAGGAGGGCAAGGCTCAACATCTCTGCTTATTCTATCGGCACCAACCCCCGCGACGTGTCGGTTAAAGATCGGACTTTCGCGCGGGACGGTACTTCGGAACGGGCAACAGGCGGCCGTCGGTGCGGACGGGGACGTTCGTGTTCTGGAGCATGTTCTGCACCCTTTGTTCAACTTCGGTGGCGTAATCTTCCATTTGTTGTTCAAAGTCCATCCGCTGTTCGTCCATCTCGTCGAGCAGCCGAAGGATGATTTCGACCCCCGCAAGGTTGACTCCCAACTGCTGGGTCAGCCGTTGGATGCGGCGCACCCGTTGGACGTCTTCGTCGCTGTAAAGCCGGTTCTTGGTGCCGACTCGGGCGGGGACGACCAAGCCGAGCCGCTCGTATTGCCGGAGGGTCTGTGGGTGCACCCCGCAGAGCTCCGCGGCCACCCCGATCATATAGACCGGGTGCTGCCGACTCCTCACGACGTTTCCTCCGTTTTGGCGAAGTCTTGCAGCAGTCTCTTTTGCTTATCGGTCAGCTTCTCGGGGACGGTGATCCGCACCCGGGCGAGCAGGTCGCCCCGCCCTCCTTTGAGCTTCGTGATCCCCTGTCCGCGCAGGCGGAAAATTTGGCCCGTCTGGGTCCCCGGCGGCACGGTGATGTGCCCCGCGCTGCGCGGGGTAGGCACCCGGACCTGCCCGCCTAGCGCGGCCAGGGTGAAGGGAAGGTCGACGCTCACCTCGGTGTCCTCACCCTTCCGCTTGAAGAGCTTGTGCGGCAGTACCCGCACGGCGACGAAGAGGTCTCCGGACTTGCCGTTGGAACCCTTGGCCCCGCCCCCCGGCACCCGTAGCTTTTTTCCGTCCTCGAACCCGGCAGGGATCTTTAGCTGGATGCGCCGGGAGTTCGCGACGGTCCGCGTCCCGCGGCAGGTCGGGCAGACCCCACGCCGCCGGGCGTCGCCCAGCGTGACCTGCCCCGTCCCTTGGCACGTCGGGCAGGCGTCTTGGGTCTGGTAAGTCAGCGTCCGCGAGGTGCCCGAGTCGATCTCCTCAAGCGTGGCCTCGATCGCATGCTCGACGTCGTGCGGCTCCATCCCCCGGAGCCGGGTGAAGGCTTCGCCACCACCCCCGAAACCCCCGAAGATCGAGCCGAATATAGAGCCGAAGTCGAAGTCTCCCTCTTCGACCTGAAAGCCGCCGCCCCCGTACTGCTCAGCCTCCTCGAACCGGCTGCCGAAGCGGTCGTACTTCCTGCGCCTTTCCTCGTCGCCCAGAACAGCGTAGGCTTCGCCGATCTCCTTGAACTTGGCCTCCGAAGAAGGGTCGTTCGGATTGACGTCCGGGTGGTACTTCCGGGCGAGCTTGCGATAGGCCGACTTGATCTGCTTCTCGTCGGCGTGGCGAGGGACTCCCAACACCTCGTAGTAGTCACGCGTCATGATGCCCTTACACTCAAGAACATGAGTGTACCATCGTCAGGTTCCGCCCTCCCAAACGGACGTGGAAAAAGGACCGCCGTCTTCGGAAAATTGTCGTAAATTTTGACGGCTTGCGCCGACAATCTCCTTATGGACCTCGCGAGCCTGGAAATCAGGATGTCTCGCAGCGAAAACTTGCCGGTCTTGCCGCAGGCGGCAAGCACCGTCTTGCGGCTTGCCGACGACTCCGATGCCAGCACCCGCGAGATGGAGCGGGCGATCGAGCGGGACGCCGCCCTCACTGCGAAGATCCTGCGTGTCGCGAATTCGGCGTACTACGGCTCTCCCAATATCCCGACGGTGGGCCGGGCCATCAGCTTCCTCGGCCTCACCACCGTCCGGTCCCTGGTCGTCAGCGCGGCGATGCAGCAGATGGTCTCTGGCCGGAGCAAGTGCGAAAGCTTCGAGCGCCTCGGATTCTGGCGCCATTGCCTCGCCGTCGCCACCGCGTCCCGCATCATCGGGAAGATCCGCTCCCCCTTGAAGGCCGAAGAGCTCTACTGCGCCGGGCTCATGCACGACGTCGGCATTCTTATAATGGACAAGTTTATGGCGCACGAGTTAAACACGATCATTACTCGTTGCATCGAATTGAAGCGTCCGCTCCACCACGTCGCCATTGAAGTCGCGGGCTTCAGCCATTGCGACGTGGGCTGGGTCTTGGCCGACCGATGGGGGCTGAGCCCGATGATCCGCCGCGCCATCCGGTTCTCAGTCGACCCGATCTCGGACGAGGAGTACTACGAAACGACCTGCGTTGTCGCCGCGGCAGACGCCTTGGCGAACCGAGCCGGGTTCGAGCACAGCAAGATTCCGGGTAACCACGACGTCTCCGCCGAAGTTTCGGAGGTCATCGGACTCCCGCC
This sequence comes from Fimbriimonadaceae bacterium, assembly GCA_019454125.1. Taxonomy (NCBI): domain Bacteria; kingdom Bacillati; phylum Armatimonadota; class Fimbriimonadia; order Fimbriimonadales; family Fimbriimonadaceae; species Fimbriimonadaceae bacterium. Next base: position 2,159,140 of record CP075365.1, on the reverse strand, counting down.
CGAGCAGTTCCAGATCATCATCGAGGTCGTCCGTCAGGAGATCGACCGGGCTCAAGAAGCCTTCGGCATCGCAGCCTGAACACCCCGAAACTGTGCCAGAAATGCCCCGCTCCGGAGGGCCTTGGCACGCAGGGTGCGACTCTCTTGTCTCCATGCGGACACGGAACGTCGCTCTGGTCACCCTGGTTCTCCTCGCCGGAATAGCTTCGGCGGCTAACCCGACCGGCGCCGAAACGGTCCGCAACATGGCGGGAGGGGTGCTTCCGCTGGTTATGGGCATCGGTCTGGCATTTGCCCGACGCGCTCGATAACATCCATAACAGGAGAGGTAAAGACGCCCCCGCAGGCAGGGGGCGTCGACCATTTTAGAGGGGCGGTTTTATTCGCCCTGGCCCCATCCGCAGGGGCCGCTCTGCCATCGCCGCCTGCTGGTTCGCCACCCGTTCTTTGAAGTCATCCGGGAGCCGCGCGAAGTCCACGGGCAGCGAACCGGCCACCACCCACGCGTCGTCGAAGTCCGTAGAGTCCAGGGTCTGGTCCCCGATCGAGCAGGTCATGGTGAGGGTCCGCTGGCGGGCTTGCTGGAAGAGGGTCGGAAGGGAAGCCGAGGGGGCCAGGTCGCCGTTCTTGCCGAAGGCCTGCTCTATTCCCAGCGTCTCCGCCGAATAGAACCTCCCTCCACGCACCCTGGGGACCGTGCCGAAGACGGCCTCAGACTCCTCTGGCTGGATCCTCAGGACGGCCTCGCCGGGGAGTCCCTGCGGAAAGGCCTCCGTTGGCTCGGAGGAGAGCCGCTCGCTCAGATCGAGCGGGCCACCGGGCCTCCCCCCGCTCTCCGCCCGGATGCCCAGGGACATAAAACCCAGGCCCATGCGGGCGGAGCCAGAAGCTCCGTAGACCAGACGTTCCAGAAGGCCGCGCTTGCCTGGGTCGAGCGTGGCGAGGCGGTACGCCTGCGCTTCGCCCAATTGGGCCTCCACTTGGCCCTGGGTCAGCAGGGCGTAGAGCTGCAAGTGCTCCAGGCCCTGCTCGGCCCAGAACCGAAGTCGCCCGAACTGCACGGGCGCATAGGCCCGGATGTAGGCGAAGGCGAGGTTCTCCGCAGTCGGGTTCTTGCCGAGGGCCAGTGCAAAACGGCCCGCCTCGAAAAGGCGGTCATAGCCCTTGGTCTTTATCGCTCCCAGGTACTCGGTGGTCTCCTTGCGCGGGGCTTGAAGCCGGGCCGCATCGACCGGGTTCCGAGGTGATAGCGTAAGCCAGTCCTCGGCCGAATCCACCGTAAGATAGCCGCCGCGGGCAAGGGCGTTGAGCAGAGTTTGGTAAGTCGCCTCCGTGCTGGCGAGCTCGCGCAAGGCGCCTTTCAATGCGGCGTCCGGGACCGAGGCGACCACGTTCATGCCTGCCGGCAGGTTCTGGAGCGGCCCGCCCAGAAGGACTTTGGCAGGGTCAAAGCGGGCCGGGTCCAGGATCGCAGCGGCCAGCTCGTCCGAGAGGGGAAGCGGGGCGAGGTGCGAGAACGGCGACGCGACGAAGGCGGTGCCCGCACCCATGCGGACCGTCATCACTTGCGCGCTGTTGGCGGTGTCCGGATCGGCCAGGGCTGCGGCAAGTTCGCGGCCCAGGGCGCTTTGGCGGACCTTGGCCTTCGCCAGACGCTCGGCCAGGGCGGGGGCATCCACGCTGCTCGCCGCGCCCAACGAGGCGTCGGCGCTGCCCACGATCTTGCCGGCCGCGTCCGCGACCTTGACGACGATTTCAATGCCGTCCCCGATCGGTGGCCGGCTGACGACCAGCAGCAACTTGCACGTGGCGGCGGAAATCGGCTCCGCGCCTAGGGGGAGGCCACCCATATGGCGCACGTTCACGAACTCGTCCGCGAACCCCTTCGATTCGTCCGCGATCACGTTATAGGCGTCGACGAACCGAGCGAGGGCGGCTGTGCCGTCAAACTGGGTCGGCTTTTGGCGGGCCGTCGGGCGGGTCGAATAGACGATGCGGTCGCCCGGTTGCAGGTTTGCCAGGTCGTGCGGCGAGAGCGACCTGAGGGCCGCCACCAGCGCCCCCTCGGCCGGCCCCTGGGAGTTCCCGCCGCCGTTCACCGAGATCGCAAAGGCGTTGCCCCCGCCCAAGTCCTGGCCCTGGAAGTTCTTGTTCATTTCCTCGCGCCGACGCCGTTCTTCGCCGATGGCCTTCCGCGCAGACTCCCGGTCCCAGACGGCCGGTTTGATCGAGTCCAACCGCTTCTTGAGCGACTCGGCCAGGGCGTTCGCCCGTCGCTGGACCGCCTCCGCCTTGCGGCGGTTCAGGGCGGCGGCGTCCGGCTCCAGGATATAACCGCCCTCCGTCTTCCGCCAGGAGCCCGCCACCACCGCCGCGATTTTTTCGCGCAAGGTGGCCGCGTCGACTTCCTTGGCCGCGATCAGCAAGGGCGTGGACGCGAAAGAGGCGTCGGCAGAATGTTTTTGACCCGTCTTAGCGCTTAAGCCTTCTAGCACCTGGGGAACGGTCCAGCCTTCGCAGGCGAGCGAAACTGTGGGTTCTTGAGCCAGGGAAAGGGAAAAGAGACCAAGGGAGATCGAAATCGCGATCGTTCGCAAGGGCGTCACGTTGTGGCTTACGCACGGTTTGGCCCGGCAAGTTCCGGACCCGGAAAACCATCAGGATGTATGTCGTAAGATTTACCTACTTGTGCCGACCTAGGTCCTCCGTGTAAGATAAGTCCAGGTCAACAACCAGTGAACGTATGCCATCGGCGCAGTGGGGGCCTGTCGCCGGCAGAAAAGAGACGCCTTGCCGCGCGAGCTGGCTCGGCGCAAGTCCGGGTGACGCCGACCCCGCGGGGCCCGATCCGAGAGGTGCACGCGACCTTCGCGCCGGGGTTCGACTTAGATCCGCAAGCCGGCGAGATTTTGCGGTGCATCAGGCTCCGGCGCGGCCTTTCGATATCCGAGGCGGCCCGCCGGGTCGGTATGAGCCCGAGCCTGCTCTCCGCCTATGAGCGCGGGCTTCGCTGGCCCGAACCCGCCCGGCTCGCCGGCATCGCCGTCACGATGGGCGCCGACCGCAAGGAGGGCAGCGCCTTGGCCCGGCGCGAAGTGCCGGATATGGACCTCCGCATCCCGGACGGGGTCGAGGACGGCTGGGTCTGGCTCCGGACGAGCGGCCTTTGGGACGGGCGCGCGTGGTCGGACCTGGACACCCTTCGCCTTCGCCGCGCGGTCGCTTCGTTGGCGCTGCGCCCGGCCGTCGCCCGCAGGATGCTGGGAGTCTGCCTTCTTGTCTATGCGTCCTCACTTGTGCTCAGGGGCCACGACGTCTTTTCCAGTCGGGTCGCGCTCCAGGCCTACAACGTCCTCTCGCCGCTCGGCGCGGACTGCCCGGAACGCTGGCGCGCGCTCGCGCTCTGCTGTCTGGCGAACGTCTTCCACGACCCGCTCGACGGCGCGAGGAAGACGCGCGCGATGGTGAACGCGATCGAGCGCTGGCCGACCGACGGCGCCTATCGCCCCCTCCTGCACCTCTTGCTCGCGGACGCTCATAGCCGCCTCGGCGAGATGGACGCCTGCCACCGCCATTTCGAGCAGGCGGAGCAGACGGTCACGGACAAAGAGGTGGCCTACTATGTCGAGATCGGCCGGATTCGGCACGCCTTTCTCCGTGGGGACTTTGAACAGGCGGCCGCGGTCGCCGATGCGGTCCAAGCCACGATGGCGATCGACGAGGCGGCCCGGCTCGAGATCTCGGCCCGCCTGCACGACCTTATGGGCAAGAGGCTGGAAGCATCGGAGCGACGGGCCAGGGCCCTGGCCGTCTGCCAGGGGTTAGGGTGCCGGTTGGTCCACCAGACCGCGCTCCGCTTGGCCCAGACCGCGCTCGCCCCATAGGCTCTTTTGAGTCCTTTTGGGCATCATCCTGGGACCGGGCCGGGATTGCTCTCCCAAGGTATAAGCCTAATGGCGACGCAATGGCGCGGCGCTGTGGCAGAACCGTAGAAACGGCAAGCAAAAGGTACAGCGCGTGACGAAGACAGACATATTGGCTATTGAAAGCCCGGCAAAGCTCGAAGAGTTCTACCGGCAAATGGTTCTGATCCGGCACTTCGAGGAAAAGTGCAACGTCGCCTATCGCCAAGGGCTGGTGGGCGGCTACATGCACGTCTACATCGGGATGGAGGCCACCGCGGTGGGGTTCCACCATGCGATCCGGGCGGGCTATGACGACTTGATCGCCGCCTACCGGGCGCACCCCCAGCCGATCCTCTTGGGCAGCGACCCTGTGGCCGTGATGGCCGAGATTATGGGGCGTCAGGGCGGCCTCGCCAAGGGCAAGGGCGGCTCGATGCACCTTTATGACAAAGAGCGCCGCTGGTGGGGCGGCTGGGGCATCGTCGGGGGCCACACCCCCCTTGGTACGGGCCTCGCCTTCGCCGCCAAGTATCGCGGGGAAGACCGGGTGACCCTCTGCTACCTCGGCGACGGTGCCGCGAACGCGGGGGTTTTCTTCGAGAGCTTGAACATGGCCGCCCTCTGGGACTTGCCCGTGATCTACATCATCGAGAACAACGAGTTCGCGATGGGCACGCGGCTGGAGTTCCACGCCGCCGACCCCGAGCTCTACAAGCGGGGACTGCCGTTCGGCATCAAGTCCGAGCGGATCGACGGCATGGACGTGGTCCAGGTCGCCAAGGACGCCGCCCGAATCGTCGACTACGTCCGGAAAGAAGGGAAGCCCTACGTCGTCGAAGTGATGAACTACCGCTTTGCCGGCCACGGTGCGGCCGATAACGACCGCCAGCTCTACCGCACGAAGGACGAAGAAGACCTCGCCATGAAGCGCGACCCGATCAAGCGCCTCGAAGCCCTTATGGAGGAGCGCAACGTCATGACCCGCGAGAAGATGGAGGCGATCGACGCCGAGACCATCGCCTACGTCGACGAGATCTTCGAGAAGGCTAAGGCGAGCCCGTTCCCCGAGCCCCACGAAGTCTATGAAGACCTCTACACGGACATGGAGCCGGAGAAGGGCCACTGACCACGGCGGCGACGCGAGACCCAATCTCCAACCCCAAAATGAGCACTATCGAAACCACTTATCGCGACGCGGTCCACCGTTGCATCGACGAAGAAATGGACCGGAACCCGGACGTCTTCGTCATCGGCGAGGACATCGGCCGCTATGAAGGCACCTTCAAGGTCACCAAGGGCCTCTGGCCAAAGTACGGCGAGAAGCGCGTCGTCGATACCCCCATCGTCGAGCCTGGCTTCACCGGCATCGCGATCGGCGCGGCCATGACCGGGCTTCGCCCGATCGTCGAGATGATGACGATGTCGTTCTCCATCCTGGCGCTCGACCAGATCATCAACCACGCGGCCAAGATCCACTACATGACGGGTGGGCAGGTCTCGGTGCCGATGGTCGTGCGCGGGCCGGGCGGCGCCGCCAAGCAGCTCAGCGCCCAGCACAGCCACTCGATGGAGGGCTGGTACGCCCACTGCCCGGGCCTCAAGGTCGTCGCGCCCGCGACGGTCGAAGACGCCTACGGCATGCTGCGGACCGCCATCTGGGACGATAACCCCGTCATCTTCACCGAGAACCCCGGCCTCTACACCCTCAAGGGCACGATCCCGGACGACAAGGATTTCGTCGTGCCCTTCGGCAAGGCGCAGATCCTGCGCGAGGGTAGCGACCTCTCCCTCATCGGCTATAGCCGCATGACCCAGGTGAACCTGGCCGTCGCAGAGAGGCTCGCGGAGAAAGGGGTCAAGGCCGAGGTCGTGGACGTCCGCTCGCTGCTTCCGCTCGACACCGAGACCATCTACGCCAGCGTCGCCAAGACCCATCGCGCGGTCGTGGTCTATGAAGACTGGCGCAGCGGCGGCTTCGGCGCAGAGATCGCAGCCCGCATCGGAGAAGACTGCTTCGACGACCTCGACGCCCCCGTGGTCAGGGTCGGCGGACTCAACGTCCCCATGCCCTACGCCCGAGTCCTCGAACTCGAGTGCATCCCGGACGTCGACGACGTCCTCGCGACGATCGAGAAGAAGCTGGGCTGAAGCCACTTTGCAAGAGGTCCTTTAGTCCTCTTGGCCCGCAAGAATTCTGAACTCCGCCTTATTGTAAAAGCATGGCGGTTGGCGGTTGGCGGTTGGCGGCTCTATGGCTCGCCTTGAACACCGCGGTTCTTGGTCAGGCCGGTTACTATAAGATTGAGTACTCGGGTGGTACCTGGCGGATGCAGGCTAGTGGCTCGCCTGACATCTTCAGCGATTCGTACAACGACCAAAACCCGACCGGCCGATACGGTGCGGAGCCCCACCTTCCGTTCAATCCGGGGTGGACAGATTGCACAGGCACGATCACAGCAACCGTGACGTGGATGAAGTCATCGCCGACGGACGAACCGCCCCCCGCCATCGTTATCGGCGAGTACTGCCGGGCGGCCTATGACCACAGTGGAGCCGCCAACAACGGTCTCGGAGACCCGGAGGTCAATAAGGTTAGCGAAGGAAGCCGCTGGTCGGTCAAGTATAAGGCATCCTCGTTTACATTGACCGTCAGTCCGTCACCGAACGATGTTACGGCGAACTATCCTGACTTTCCTTTCTGCGAAGTTTGGTACAAACCCTACATCTACCCGATCGATATCGACTTTGACGGCGTTCAATCTGGCTCTGGCGGCAACAACGACTACTGCCTAGTCGGCCAAGAGGTCGTGGCGACGCTGACCAAGGGTGGACTACCGGACTATCCGGACGATACGTACCAATGGGCAATCAGCGGAGGTCGTCTGTTCGCCGCATATAGCGCGTGGCCGAACAGTGCCACGATCACCCCCTATGTTCCCGGTATCGCTAAGTCGACCACGTGCTACTTCAGCAAGCTAAGAGAGGGAGACTTTACGTGCCAAACATTCATTGGCGGGCCAGTGCAGAAGTCGTTGACGATTACAAGAACCGTCACGCTCGAGAAACCAACGCCAAGTCAGGTTTCCGTTGGAATCGGCACACCACAGAAGAACATGGTAGGCGGTGATCTCCGCTTTCGGCTCTTTGGAGGGCTAGCTCCGTGGGGTCAAACTCTACTAGGACCTGCTGGGATCATATGGGCGGCAAACCCATGTACTCCAGCCGTCTACGATGGTGTAGGTAGATGGCAATTCGTTCAAAAGTTGATTCCCGCAAGGCACATTGTGCAGGGTGGAGTTCCCAAACACCTAGAAACCAACGGAATTGATGGCCTTGACACAAGTTATCCTTTCTCTGGACCTTACTATTCGTCCATTGATCCCGTTGCGAGCTTCAATTGGACCGGGGACTCACCTTGGGCTTTGTTGGAGCCACACTGGCAGCCGCCCATAACTCAATCGCGAATCGCTACCGAGAGCTTCAAAGCTTACGTTATGTACAAGCCGCCCCAACATGAGGGCCTCTATGGCGTGCACTGGGTTGCACTCAAGGAATTTACCTGGTATTGGGGTGGCTCCGTCAGTCGCTCGTTACCGACGGATCCATGGGGCCCGGTCGAAAATGGGGCGGCGCAATGGTCTTATACTGCGGACTTCCCGGTTCAGCCGACCTGGAGCTTCCTGCACACAACTGGCGCTACATTCGTACCTTGAGCACAACAATGGAAAAACAACGAGATTTTCGGCACTGCATTGGGGTATTCGCGATACTCGCTCTTTGCTTGGGTTGCGCTTCGCGCGACGCATCCGAGGCAGCGGTCGTAGTGCGGAACGATAGTCGAGTGCACCAGGGGACTAAAACTAACGGCACGATTAAGTTTTATGAGACCGCTGAGAAACCTGACCCGCGAGATATTGAGGTTGTTAATGCCGAGTTTCGTCGCCAGGGCGAACAAGAACGGCTGGCGGACGAGGCCGTTCGGCAAGGCGATCTCGCGCAGGCGGCCCGCATCCTTGAGGAAGCTCTTGAGGGGGCACCCAAGTTCTCGCAAGGAGGCTACTTTAGCTTCATCCCGCCAAAGCTCGCCCGGCTCTACATCGACATGGATCGGCCGGCCGACGCGGTCAAGACGCTCGTAAACAATGAAAGCGGTCGTGTTAACGACTGCTACTACCCCCTCCTTTGCATTGCATACTGCCACCTTCGCGATCGGGAAGGGGCGCGGACTACGCTCAAGGGGAGCCTCCCGTGCTACTTCAACATCGGCGGGGAAGAGGCAGAGTCCCTGAACGCTCCGAGGCCACAAACGTTGGCCCAGCATGAGGCTGCGGCTTGGGCCGCGCTCTGCTATGACAAATTCCCGACCCAGGAAGGGGAGGAAGCCTACAGGTGTAGTTCGAAAGCTTTCGCCCTGTGGCCGGATCAGCCGCTCATTAGCCTGTACCATGCGCGGAGCAGTTTTAGGCTCGGCCACTACCAGGAGGCGAAGGAAGCCATCCTCAAGACACAGGCGAATGCAAAAGGTTCGATGAAAGCGGCCATCGGCGACTGGGTCGACCGCATGGTTGGCGCGGCCGACTGGCAGCCGCCGAAGTAGGTCGCTGCTGACTGCATCTCGCGGAACGGCTGGCGTCGCCGCCGACCGCCGGCGCAGTTGTCCGATTTAGGCAGGCGCCTTCCTTTGTGGGACGCTTCTAACGGCACGCTCCCGCGCCCGGATTGTCCGGCAAAAACCGCAAGAGAACGTCAGTTCAGTCATATTATGCAAGAAGCCAAGGAACTTTCAGTTCAGACCGAATCCGATCTCGTCAAAATAGTCAAGCACTAGCCACCCGCGCGATGCCGGGAGGGGCCACCAGGTGCGACCATAGCGACATGCAGGGAGCACTTAAGCGCAAGGCACGCGCCTTTACCCTTATCGAGCTGCTCGTCGTCATCGCGATCATCGCGATCCTGGCGGCGATCCTTTTCCCCGTCTTCGCCCAGGCCAAGGACGCCGCCAAGAAGACGAGCGACACGAGCAACCTCCGCCAGATCGGCACGGCCACGATGCTCTACATCGGGGACAGCGACGACGTTCTGCCGCCGCGCTACTACATGTACTCGATGGCCGACCCGAAACCGGACCACGGGCTCAAGTACTGGGCGGCGCTCTTGTTGCCCTACACCAAGAGCCGGGACGTGCTGCTCTCGCCCAAGGACCGCGCCGACGACCCGTCGCTCGCCGACCCCCAGGGCCGGGGCCGCTTCGACCCCAAGAACGAGTATTGGGAGTACGTGGTCGGTTCGAACCCCAGCTATGGGATGAACTACACCTACCTGAACCAGCGCATCGACACCTTCGACCCGAACGGCCAGAACCCGCGGCCCTTCTATTACATCGGCGTTTCCGCGACCTCGCTCGGCGCCCCCGCGCAGACGGTCGCCTACGCGGAATCGACGATGAAGGACCTCCCCATTCCGGGTGGCGGTTCGGTCACGAACCCGATCGGCTACGAGCGCATTGACCCGCCCAGCAAGTGGCGCACCGACCTGAAGTGGCCGGACGCGCGGTCGCAGGGCCAGCTTTGGCCGCGCTATCAGAAAGACTGCGTCCTGGTGACTTGGACGGACGGGCACACGTCGTCCAAGCCGATCTCGGCGCTCGTCGGCCAAGGGACGACGGTCGATGAAAAGGACCGCTTCTGGAACGGTAAGGCCGAGTAGCTACTCGACTTTCAGAAGCTCGATCTCGTAGACGAGGACTTGGTTCCCGGCCACGTCCTCGCTACCCCCCATGCCCCAGGCCGTGTCGGGAGGGAGCCAAAGTTTGCGCGACCCGCCTTGCTTCATCCCGACAACGCCTTTGTCAATGCCGGAGATCGCCTGCTGTTTGCCGACAGTGAAGGTGACGGGCTGCCCCCGTTTGCGCGTGTCGTCGAACAGATAGTCGTTTAGGTACTTACCCGTGTAATGGACGGTAACCTTACTGCCAACCTTGACTTCGGGCCCAGTGCCTGGTTTGACGTCCTCATAGTCGAAAACGTTGCGTTCCTTATCTTTAACGACATAGAGGAGCTTTAGGTTAAAGTTCAGGTCGGAGTAAGGCGGGATCGCGGGCGGGCTGCCGACCTCGCCGTAGCCTGAGTCATAGGGCACTTTGACCTCGCGCTCGCCCCCGACCCTCATGCCGCGCGCACCGTCGCTAAAGCCCTTGATCACCTCGTACGATCCCACGTGAAAGGCGAGCGGAGTCTTGTTGTTCGGGTTGTTGACGTTGGAGTCGAATTGCTTGCCCGAGCCTGGAAACTTTCCGACGTATTCGACCAGTGCGAGGTCTCCATCTTCTGCCACCGGCCCCGTGCCCACCTTGATGTCGGTCGTGATGGTTTTTTCGTAAAGGGACTTAGGCTTCTTATTCGCTTCCGAGTTCTGGCCGCAACCGACCAGGTGCAGACAAAGAAAGGCGGCCCCCACAGCCGACCAGGTACGCATAGCCCCAAGATAGTACCTCCGGTACAATTCCGCGCCCATGGCTGCAAAGGGCAGCAAGAAGGACGAGAAAAAGGGCCCGGCCACGATCGAGCATCGTAAGGCGCGCTACGACTATGAGTTTGTCGAGACGCACGAGGCTGGGGTCGCTCTCGTTGGGACCGAGGTGAAAAGTGTATATCTCGGTCGCGCGAACCTTACCGACGCTTATTGCGCGGTGGAGGACGGCGAGTTGTGGCTGCACAACCTGGACGTGGAGCCCTACGACAAGTCCTCCCACTTTGGGCACGACCGACGCCGCAAGCGCAAGCTTCTGATGCACCGGCGCGAGATCGACAGTCTCAAGCGAAAGTCGCAGGAAAAGGGGCTGACCATCGTCCCTTATAAGGTCTACTTCAACGAGAAGGGCCGGGTTAAGGTCGCCATCGCCCTCGCTCGGGGCAAGCGGGAATATGACAAGCGCGAGGCTCTCCGCGCGAAAGAGACGCGGCGCGAGCTCCAGCGGGGCGAATAGCCGCCCTTGTCAGGGTCGACGGCCGTGCAGTGAGGTCGGAGCTAGCCGCTCCACTCGCCCTCGAAGACCTTCGTGGCTGGGCCGGTCATGAAGACGCGGCCATCCTCCTGATATTCGATCTCGAGTTCGCCGCCGGGTAGGGCCAGCGTGGCACGCCGGTCGGCGAGCCCGTTCAGGTGCGCCGCAACGGCGACGGCACAAGCGCCCGTGCCGCAAGCGAGCGTCACGCCCGCCCCGCGCTCCCAAGTCCGCATCTTGACCCGCGACCGCGACTCCGCCTTGGCAAAGTGGACGTTCGTCCGGTTTGGGAACAGGGCATGGTGCTCCAGGGCCGGGCCGACCTCCGTCAGCTCGATCGCCTCGGGGTCCTCCACAAAGAGGACCAGGTGCGGATTGCCCATCGAAACGGCCGTGCCGGAATAGGTTGCGCCCAAAGCTTGGACCGTCTGCGCGACGAACGTTTCACCGGCGGGGCCGGCCATGCCGATCTCGCCCCGGGTCAACCGGGCTGGGCCCATATCGACCCGTACGCGGCCGTCCGCCAGGATCGACAGGGTGAGGAGGCCGGCGCCAGTCTCGACCGGGATCTCCAGCGAGTCGGTGAGGCCCTCATCGCGCGCAAAGTTCGCAAAGCAACGGACTCCGTTGCCGCACATTTCGCTCTCCGAGCCGTCTGGGTTCCACATCCGCATGGCCAGGGAACCGGTCGGGCCGGGGTAGGCGACGATGAGCCCGTCCGAACCGACCCCGAACTTCCGGTCGCAGATCGGCACTGCCAGCCGCGCGGCTTGGCCAGGGGTAACGGCCTCGCGCTCGCCGTTCACGAGCACGAAGTCGTTACCGATGCCATGCATCTTGACGAAGCGCATGCCTTATTCTTCTTCGGGCGGTGCCTCGGAGTGTTCGGGTCGGTGGCCACCACCGCCGCTGCCACCGATTTGGCGGGCGGGGACGACGCTCGTGATCGCATGCTTGTAGACAAGTTGGGTCGGCTTTCCAGGGGTGTCGAGAAGGACTGTAAAGGCGTCGAAGCCGCGCACCTGACCGCGCAACTGGACTCCGCCCATCAAGTAGATAGTGACTCCGATCCCTTCCTTTCGGACCTGGTTCAAGAACATGTCTTGGAGGTTAATTGCCTTTGCCATTTATTTAGTTCATTCCTCCGTGACGAGGTGCTGCATCGCCTCATGAAAAACCGCGCTCGCACCGCAATCCAGTGTGTCGCGCGGGGTCAATTGTATTAACCGCGGCTCAGACCGGAGCCATGTCCTTTGTCGTTTTGCGTACTGACGCGTCGCGAGAAAGATTTCCGACTCCGCCTGCTCCCGGTTGATCGCACCCCTCAGGTATTTAACGATACATTGATACCCGATGGCACGCATAGCGGGGCAATCTTCTCGGACCCCCTTTTTCAATAAACCTTCGACCTCGGCGGGCCATCCCGCTTCGAACATTTCGTTGACGCGCGCGCGTAGACGGTTTTCAAACGGTTCAGGTGACGGATTTAGTGCAAATTTGAACTTGCGGAAAGCGGGTAGTTCGACCGCCACGATATCTTTCGGAGTTGAGAGGCGCTCGAGCGCTCTGCGCACGCGCACAGGATTTCTGAGGTCGACGGAAGTTTCAGGGTCCCGATGGAGTAGGTCCTCGACGAGGGCGGCGAGCCCTTCCTTCTGCTCGCGCGCCATCAGTTCGGCGCGGACGGCGGGGTCTGGCGGCCGCCGCAGGTCCACATATTCCTCGAAGAGCGCGCGGATGTAGAACCCCGTCCCTCCGACCACCACGATCGGGCGCTGGTCTTGGAACGCGCGCGTCAGGACCGCCTGCGCCAGCAAGACCCACTCGCCGACCCCGAACTCCTCGCCCGGGTCGCGGATATCGATCAGGTGGTACCGCGCCCGGTCCTCGGGCTTGTTCGTCCCGATGTCGAACCCGCGGTAGATCTGGAACGCGTCCGCGTTGACAAGGAGCGCGCCGGTCGCCTCGGCAAGGGATTCTGCCAGCGCCGTCTTGCCAGAGCCCGTTGGCCCCATCACGGCGGCGAGCCAGGGGTCCTGCACCTTAGGTCAGGCGCCGGAGCCGCGCTTGAGCAGCTTCACGCCGTAGTCCGTGCCCTTCACCTTGGTCGCGTCCAATTGGTTCTTCACGGTGAAGCTCCCGACCTTGCGCTCTCTCTCGAAAACGCCCGTGGCATTGACCGAGTCGCCCTGCTTCAGGGCCGGTTCCGGCCAGCCCTGCATATAGACGCTGACGGACTCCTTACCGGAAGCGAGCTTGAAGACGGTGTACTTGTTGCCCTTCTTGCTGGTCTTTTGCTCAAGGTCGCCGACCTGGCCCGAGACCGAGACGGCCTTGCCGTCGTAGGCGGCGGCGTCCGCAAGGAGCCGGCTAACAGGAACACCTTGGACGGTGGCGGTTTGCCCGACGAGCAGGAGACAGAGAGTTGCGACGACCACGACAAGATTCTGGCAGAGTCAGAACTTGATCAGCGAGCAGATCGGATATCCCAGCAAATTTTTGCGGCCTTCGAGGAACAACAGCTCTACCAGAAAGCCAAAGCCGCAGACGCTCGCGTCGAGCCGCTCGATCAACCTTGCCGAAGCGGCGGCCGTGCCCCCCGTCGCCAAGAGGTCGTCCACGATGTAGACCCGCTGGCCAGGGTCGACCGCGTCCGTGTGCATCTCGATCGTGTTCGTGCCGTATTCCAGCGCATATTCCTCGGTGATGCGCGAATAGGGCAGCTTTCCGAGCTTGCGCGCCATCGAGAAGGGGATGCCGAGTTGCAGGGCGACCGGCACGCCGAAGACGAAGCCCCGGCTCTCGATCCCGACGATGGCCTCCGCACCCCGGTCCCGCGCGTCCGCGGCCAGAAGGTCGATCGCCTCCTGGGCGGCGGCCGCGTTCTGCAGCACCGGCGTGATGTCCTTGAAGATGATCCCTTGCTTTGGGAAATCGGGGACGTCCCGGATCAGTTTGGCCGCGAGCAGCTCAGACATTCGCCGGGTTTATACCGGGGAATAGGATTTCAAGGCCGGGCGGCGGCGTCACTCCTCGACCTCGATGCCCGGGTCCCAGCCTTGCTCGCTCGCGAGCATCATCGGTCTCACCGTCATGTCGCGGTCGACCCGGATCTGGCAGCTCAGGCGGAATTGGCCGAGCACGCCGTCCTCGTCAAGGCTCTGGCGCTCTTTCTCGCCCATCGGCGGCTCCGGAGTGGAGAAGGTCACCCTGCAGGTCGTGCAGCGCGCGTTCCCGCCGCACCGGTGGCTGATGTCCACCCCGTTCCGCTCCAGGGCGAGGACGAGCTTTGTGCCCTCCTCGACCACGTACTCTCCAAAACCCTCGACAAAGACCTTGTGCGTCGCCACGGGCGCGATTGTATCGCGTGCCCCGCTTCTGTGACAGGTTAAACTTCGGGCACATGGTTGAAGAACAAAGGCTGGTCTCCCTTTTCAAAGACCTCTGCCTGATCAATGCCCCCGCCCTGCACGAGAAGAAGTGCGTGGCCTTCGTCCGGCGGCATTTGGAGGCGATGGGGCTGGAAGTTTGGGAGGACGACGCCGGAAGCAGGATCGGGGGCGACGCGAACAACCTCATCGCGCGCCTGCCCGGCACGATGGGCAGCGCGCCCCGCATCTTCTTGAGCGCCCACTTCGACACGGTGGAGCCGACCGAGGGTCTTGTGATCGAAGAGCGCGACGGCGTGTTCACTTCGGACGGGAAGACCATCCTGGGCGCGGACGACAAAGCGGGGATGGCTCCCGCGATCGAGGCCGTGCAGTGCCTGATCGAATCGGGCGAGCCCCACGGCGACGTCTACCTGCTCTTCAGCTGCGCGGAGGAGATCGGCCTGAAAGGCGCGGACGCCATGAACCTGGACGACTTGAAGCTGGACTTCGGGTTCGTTTTAGACACAGGCCCGCCCGTCGGCACCTTCGTCACCCGCACCGCGACCCACGACCGGCTTGAGTTCACCGTTTATGGGCGCCCGGCCCACGCGGGCAAGGACCCCGAGAACGGGATCAACGCCATCAGCGTCGCGGCCGACGCGATCAGCAAGCTCAAGGTCGGCCGCCTGGGGCCAGAGACCACGAACAACCTCGGCATCATCAGCGGCGGCACGGCCGTGAACGTTGTCTGCCCGATGGTGTTGGTGCGCGGCGAAGCCCGCAGCACGGACACGGAGGAACTGGACCGTGTGGTCGACCGCATGGTCAAAGAATTCGAGCGCGCCGCCCGCGAATGGGAGACCAAGGTGGAAGTGGTCCACGACCGGCACTACGGCGCCTACGACGTGCCGCACGACGCCAAGGTCGTGCAGGTGGGGCAGAACGCGGCACGGCGGCTTGGCATGACCGGCGAACTCCGCACGACCTTGGGCGGCAGCGACGCCAACGTCTTCAACGCTAAGGGCGTGCCGACAATCGTGCTGGGAACGGGCATGGAGAAGATCCACACCCACGAGGAGCGGGTCAGTCGCCAGGCACTTGTCGAGACCGCCCGTCTCGCCTATGAAATCCTTCTGGAGGCGGCTCGGTAAAGAAAAGGCGAAGATTCGTTAGCCCAGGGCCCGGCCTTGTGCCTTCCCAATTCGTCAGAATCAAGGTAGGCCGTCGCAAAAAGGCGTGGCCCTCTATTAAGGAGTCAAGGATGAAGAAGACCGCGATTACGCTCGCCGCCGTCGCTCTGGGAGTTATGCTCGCCGCCCCCGCCGCTGCGCAATATGAAAAGCCGCTCGGCCTCTCCGCCCGCTTGGGCCTGTTCTTCCCGACGAACGGCGATGCCCGTGACGAGGAGGGCCGCAGCTGGTTCGCCGGTGGGCTTGAGTACAAGATTCGTGACCTGAACTATGGCAGTTCGAACCAAATGAGCGCCAGCCTCACGATCTCCGCCGACTACTACGGAAAGGGCGACTTTTCCAACATCCCGCTTCAGCTGAACTGGGTCGCCCGGTCGCAGCAGGTCTACTACGGTGCCGGTGCGGGCGTCGGCTTCACCCACATCAAGGGCGGTCGGAACCAGGACAGCAACGACGTGGACTTCACCTTCAACCTGGTCGTCGGTTACGACTTCGTCCGCAGCAGCACCCCGTTCTTCATCGAGGGACGCTATTGGGGCAGCAACGAGAGCCAGCTGAACGGCTTCGGCGTTTACGCCGGCGTCCGGTTCTAACGACCCCCGGCCTTTGCCGGTTCTTGTCGCCGGGAGGGGAACCAAGGCCCCTCCCGGTGAACTCGTCCGGAACGTTTGCGTCTGGACACTTGGATGACCGCTTGGGCAGGAGCAGACCGTTTGGCGGCAAAAGGTAAGTTGGACGCTTCGGCGGAAGCGGCTTTAGTCCTCCAGTGCCGCCGCCAGGACTATGACGCGTTCGGCAAGATCGTCGACGCCTACCAAGCACGGATCACCGGTTTCGTCCGGCGGATGGTTCGCGACCAGGAAGAAGCGGCGGACATCACCCAGGAGGTCTTTATCAAAGCCTTCCAAGGCATGAGCCGGTTCGACGGGCGCGCCTCGCTCCGGACCTGGCTGTTCCGCATCGCCTATAACCTTTGCGTCGACCGGGCCCGGCGCCACGAACGCGCACCCGCCCGCCAATCGATCGATGTCGCCCCAGACGGGGAAGAGCCGGTCGAGTTCGCCGACTTTCGGTGGGACCCGGAACGGAAGGTCCTCGAAGAGGAGCTGCAGCAGGTCTTGGAGCAAGCGATCGCCGAGATGAGCGACAAGCTCAAGACAGTCCTTCTCCTCCACGACAAAGAGGACATGGGGTACGAAGAGATTGCGATGGCGATCGACGTTCCCGTCGGGACCGTGAAGAGCCGCCTTTTCCTCGCCCGCAGCCACGTTCAAAAGCGAGTTTCCCTTTACTTAGCCGGAGCTGAATCATGAGAGCAGACAAGGAGTTTCTTTCCCGCCTTTCCTCGGAGGAGCCGCTGACCATGGCCGACGCCCTCCAGCTGGACGAGGGTCTGGAAGCGCAGCGGAGCCTGTCCTCGCTCATCGCGAAGCTGCCGGAGGACGAGCCGAGCCTGGCATGGCGCAGCGCCCTCAACGAGAAGCTGGCCCATATGGCGCCGAAGCCCAAGCGGACCCGATGGACGCTGGCCTTTCAGGGTCTTGCCGCCGCCACCGCGGTCGCCGGCGCGTTCCTCCTTTTCGCGATGGTCAACCCGGCCAAGCCGAACGTCGAACCGGTCGGCGCGGTCAAGGGTTCGGTGACGAAGCCGGGCGAGTCCATCGAGGAAGCCTTGATCAGCGCCCATGAGGACGCAGGCCGTCAAGCCGCCTATGGCCTCGGCTGGACCGACGATAGCGCCAAGCCACTGTGACCCCTTTGCGAGCCGCCCACGTCGTTGCCGTGGCCCTTCTCGGGTCGGGGACGGCCCTTGCCCAAAGACCCGTCCCTGACCTTGTGAAGAAGGTCATGGACTCTTACGATAAGGTCAAGTTTTTAGGTGTAAGGACTTTACAGTTCCGCGATAAAGACGGGCCGCGGCTCGTCACCGAGCGGGTCATCCGCGACGGAAGGAAGATGCGGATCGAAGTCTTGGACGGAGCCACGAAAGGGTTCGTCATCGTCGACGACGGGATGACCCGCCACGCATTCGACCCTCGCACCAACGAGATCCGCGAGGTGCCCTCCCGGGAGCGCGAGTTTGTCGCCCGGATCCGCGGCGCGTTTGCCCGGGGCCGCAGGAAGGGCGAACACACGGAAGAGGAAGGCGGCCCCGTCGCCGGGATCAAGACGCGGGTGCTAGAGGTGAAGGATCCCGGGGGCAGTTTGCTCAAGGTCTGGATCGACCCCGCAGAAGGCAACGTGCTGAAGTTCCAGACGTTCGACCGCCAAGGAGGCCAGAACGCCTTCTTCGAGTACACGCGGGTCGACTACAACGCGAAGATTCCTGCCGACGCCTTTACGATCAACAAACCGGGCGCCCGCGTGGTCACCGCCGAGGACGACCTGCGCAGGTTCGAGCGGGAGTTCGGCATGCGGCCCTTCCGCATCCTCCCGATCCAGGGCTGGAAGCTGGCCTCGGCCCGCAAGCTTGAGCCGGGCAACGCGAAAGTCGTGATGCAGACCTATTTGACCCCGAAGGGCCCCGTCTCCCTTTTCCAGGTTCGCGGGGAAGTCCTGGAGGAACGCCTGCGGAGAGCCGCCGGCGAGCGGGCTCGTGCCCGGAGCTGGAAGGCGGGCGGCGTGACGCTGGTGCTCGTCGGCAACCTGACCGACGAAGAGCTGGAGCGGATTTCGAACCGCGTTAAGGACTGAGGAACGGTTCACCCTGGCCGACCGTCATAATCCACACGAGTGACGCCTGCCGCCACGTCAAGAGTCCGCGTTCGTCCGAACCGGAAAGCCCGTAGGATTCGAAGGCTCAAGACTTTCGGCTGTGTCTCAGTTTTGCTTGTCAACGTTGTGCTCGCCGCGGCGACCGCCTATGTGATGCGGCAACTGGACGAAGCGGCGACGCTCCTTCCAAAGCTGCCTGAGGTGATGCGCTCCGCCACCAGCACGCCCAGCGTGATCGTGAGCGCGGACGGGAAGGTCCTGGAGACCATCCAAACCGAGTACCGCGAACCGGTCGACATCGACAAGGTCCCGGTCAAGGTGATCTACGCCATCCTCGCCGCCGAGGACAAGCGGTTCTACGACCATGGCGGGGTTGACCCCGTTGGCATGTTCCGCGCCGTCTTCAACACGGCGAGCGGCCGGCGCGTCGAAGGCGGCTCGACCTTGACCATGCAGCTGGCGAAGCAGGCCTTCACCAGCACCGACCGCACGATGGAGCGCAAGGTGAAGGACATGGCCTTGGCGACCCTCATCGAGCGCCGCCTGACGAAGGACCAGATCCTCAACCTCTACCTCAACACGGTCTACTTCGGGAGCGGCGCCTATGGCATCTCGGCCGCCGCAGAGGTGTATTTTGGTAAAGATCTGAACGATCTATCCTACGCAGAGGCGGCCATGCTTGCCCGTTGCGTGCGGCGTCCGAGCGTCGAAAACCCCTTTGTCGACCTGAAGACCTCGACGCGGAACCGGGACGTCGTCCTGCGGACGATGCTGGACGAGGGCTGGGTCAGCGAAGAGGACTATGAGAAGTCGCTTGTCGAACCGGTCAAACTGCGCAGGGACAAGGTCGCCGGCCTCTCTGGCAAAAAGCTTGCGCCGTATTTCGTGGACTACGTCCGTTCCTATCTCCGGGAGAACTTGCCGTCGGTCGACCTCTCCGGGGGCGGGTACCGCGTCGAGACCACGCTCCACTTCGGTTTGCAGCAGCAGGTCGACTCGGTGATCCGCGACCAGGTCAACAGTCTAAGGCGCTCGCGGGTGACGACGGGCGCGTTCGTTGTCATGGACAGCGAGGGCCGCATCAAGGCCATGACGGGCGGCCCCAGCTATGACCGCAACCAATTCAACGTGGTGACCCAGGGGCGGCGTCAACCGGGCTCCGCCTTCAAGCCGTTCATCTATGCGGCCGCCTTCGAGTACGGCACTCTCAGTCCCTATGGGAGCGTCAGCAACGAGCCGTTCAAGATCCGCGAGGGCAACGGGTACCGCTATATCCGAGGCGGCGGCAAGGGGGGCAGCGTCTCGGTCCGGAGCGCCATGATGTACTCGATCAACGTGCCCGCGATGTGGGCCATCCAGGGCGTCGGCGTGCGGAACGCGGTCCACTTGGCCAAGTCTGCGTTCGGGTTCAATAGCGACCTGCCCGCCGTCCCCTCGGTCGCTCTCGGCGCGGGTGAAGTGAGCCTGCTCGAGATGGCCTCCGCCTATAGCGTCTTCCAGACGGGCGGGGACCGGGTGGTGCCTTTCTGCGTGGTCCGGGTGATCGGCCCGGACGGTCTGCCGGTCAAAAAGAACGAGCCCACTGTGATTCGTCGCGTCATTAGTAGCGACGCAGCCCGGGGCATGGACTCCCTCCTGCGCGCGGTCGCCGTCAGCGGTACCGGCCGGGCGGCCGGGCGCATCACAAACGCACGCGGCAAGACCGGTACGACGAGCGACAACAAAGACGCCTGGTTCTGCGGCTATACGGACAAGTTTGTGGGCATCGGCTGGGTCGCGAACGAGATTCCCCGCGAGGGCCGCTCGCCCCGCTATGGCTCGATGGCGGAATGGGTCATGGGCGGCGACGTGGTCGCGCCCATATGGGCCCGGGTGATGGACCGCGTCCATGCCTTCTATCCCGAGAAGAAGTCCGAGCTCAGCAGCGCCGTAGAGCAAGAGTCGCGGCGTCAAAGGGACGAGGAGCCCGGCGACGAACCGCCGGACGAGCAACGCGCCGCCACTTCCGAGCCAGGTCCGCCCGAGGACATGCGCACGGTCCCGCTGAACGACGAATCCACTTTGGTCCCGAACGAGCCGGCAAAGGTGGTCGAGCCACCCGCCGCCCCCATCAAGATCGACCAGGAGACGCTTTCGGTGGAAGTGTGCGCGGATTCCGGCCAGCGCGCCACCGTCTATTGCCCCGAGAAAGTCCGTAAGGAGTTCAAGCGGGGGAGCGAGCCAAAGGGCCGCTGTCCGATCCACCGAGGCTAAACTCCCTGCATGATCCGCGCCCCTGAAGAACGACCGGTCACCCTGCGCGACTTCGTCTTCCTGGGGGTCGTACTGGCCGCTGTCGTGGCCTTTCTGGTCCGGCTCTGGTACCTCCAGTTCGTCCAATCGGACGAGCTGCGCGTCCGGGGCGAGAACTCGAGCGAGGCCTCGGTCTCGCGCCTGGCCCCGCGCGGCCGGATCCTCGACCGCAAGGGACGCGTCATCGCCGGCGTCCGGCCGGAAGTCGTCGTCACTGCGAAGCCAAGCATCGCCCTCAAGCACCCAGAAGTGATCCAGGAGGTCGCGGCCCGGCTCGGGATCGACCCCAAGCGCTTGAAACGCGAGATCGAGGAGCACGCGCGGGTCGGCGAGCTCCCCGCCCCCGTCCATGTCGGCGCCGACTTGCAGGTCGCGGCCTGGCTCGCGGAGAACGCCTACCGGCTCCAAGGCTTCGGGGTGGAGACCCAACCGGTGCGCAACTATGTCGCCCCCCTAGAGCTGGCCCACTCGCTCGGCTATGTGCGCCAGCCGCGCGACGTCGATGTGGAGCGCCTCGAAAAGCAGGGGATCCAGCCCGCCGCCTACGTGGGCCTGGCGGGCCTGGAGCGCCAATATGAAGCCGAGCTTATGGGCACGGCCGGTCGCGAACGCGTGATCGTTGACGCACGCCGGCGTCCGCTGCGCGAACTCGGGGTCGACCACCCGATCCCTGGAGACGACCTCGTCTTGGGCATCGACCTGGACCTTCAGAAATATGCCCTCCAGCTTCTCGGCGGCTATAGGGGCTCCGTCGTGGCGATAGACCCGAGCGACGGCACCGTTTTGTGCCTGGCGAGCAACCCCACTTACGACGCCTCCAAGTTCCTCGGGGGCCTCAGCCAGGACGAGTACTCGGCGCTGCGCGACGACCCCGCCCGGCCCCTATTCCCGAGGGCCTACGCGGCAGCGTACGCGCCCGGATCGACCTTTAAGCTCGTCACCACGATCGCGGGAATCGAGGCGGGCGTCTTTTCCCCGAGCCGCCCCGCTTTCTGTTCGGGCTACTACCAAGTCGGGCGCAAGCGCTTCAAGTGCCTTGGCGTGCACGGTTCGGTCTCCTACCACCGCGCCCTGGAGAAGTCGTGCAACGCGTACTTCGCAGACCTTGGCGTCCGCGCAGGGCCGGACGCGCTGCGTAAAGCGTGCGACCAGGTGGGCATCGGCCGCCGGACGGGCATCGACATTCCGGGTGAGGCCACCGGCACCGTGGCGACCGAGGAATGGTGGGCCAAGCACCGCGACCGCCCCTATTCCACCGGCGACACCGTGAACTTCAGCGTCGGCCAGGGCGAGCTTGCCGTGACCCCGCTCCAGATGGCGTGCGTCGCTGCGCTCGTGGCTAACAACGGGGAGAGCTACCAGCCGCACATGGTACGGTCGGTCGTTTTTCCAAACACCGGCGAGACGCGCAAAATTGATAAGTTTGTGCTAGGAAAGGTGGACGTTTCCATGCAGTACTGGCCGCTCATCAAGAGTGCAATGGTCGCCGCCATCGAGTCCGGAACGGCGCAAACCGCCCGCATCCCGGGCCTGCGCTGGGCCGGCAAGACGGGCAGTGCGGAGAACCGCAAGGACCACGACACCCACAGCTGGTTCGTCGGCTTCGCGCCTTTGGAAAATCCGCGCATCGCGATCTGCGTGATGGTCGAGAACGGGGGGCACGGCGGCACGCGCGCGGCGCCCATCGCCAAGGGCGTGGTCGAGCGGTTCTTGAACGGCGCGCCCTCGGCCCCGCCTCAATCGATCGCAAGCCGCTGAGCCAGGTCTTCGGCCCGCTTCGCGTCCGGGCTCCCCGGAGCGGACAATCGGGCCGCCTGTTCCGCGGCGTCCTTGCCGCGTGCGACCGCGTCCCGGGCGATTTGCTCGGTGATCCCTAGGAACCCGCCGGGCACCTTCGCCTCCGTCCCCCGCTTGACCAGGGGCCAGGTCAGCTCTGCGAACCGGGCGAACCCCTCCGCCGCGTCCAGCAGCAGCCTTCGCTTCGATTCGGGGTCGCTCTCGCGCTCGGCCAGGAAGAGACGCGCGTCGTAAGTCTCCAGGGGCACGAGCTCCGGGATCGCCCTGGTCTTGAAGTACACGCTGTCCTCGATCGCCACCAGCCGCTCGGCCGTGGCCAGCGCCATCTGCGTCTCGCCCCTCTGGCGGTAGAGCTTATAGAGCCGCTCCAAGGTCGAGAGGTTGTTGGGATCCCGGATCAGGGCTTCCTCCAACGCGGCCTGCGCCGACTGCGGGTGCTGCATCAGGAGCTCCGCGTCGGAGAGGAGTCGCAGGTACCGGGTGCTGGGCTGCCAGCGGGCGGCTTCACGAACATGGTCGAGCGCCTCCTGGGGCGCGTCGCTCGCGAAGACGGCCATGGCGTGCGCCTCCCCGTCGAAGGGCGCGAGAGAGATCGCCCGTTCGGAGGCCGCCCGGAGAGGTAGCCGCGCTTCGACCTGACGCGCGGTCTCCGCGCTCGCTTTGAAGAACTCGACCAGGGCGGTGTGCAAAAGGAGGCACGCAGGCAGCACGCAGCCGATCCAGAACAAGGCTTGGCGAATCGGCTTCGGCGTGGACTCGGGTTGGCTCCCGTCCGGCGCGAGCTGCAGGGCGGCGCCCATCAGGACGAAGACCACGAAGGCGACCCCAAAGTAAGAGAGCGAGCTCTCTACGAAGCCGTGCGTGCCCACCCCGACGACCCCGGCGACGACGGCCGCACGCAGCAGGTTTTGGTCTGGCGGCGCCGATAGGGCCCCACGCCAGACATCGCGCAGCCAGATTCCCGCCGCGACCAACAGCAAGGCCAGCGCGAGGACGCCGCCTTCAAAGGCCGTCTGCAAATAGGCCTGGTGTGCGAAGTGGGTCTGGCTGACAAGGCCAGGGCGCGCCGATTCGAATCGGAAGGCCCCGAGCCCCCAGCCCATGGGCCGGGTCTTCACCAACTCCGCCGCGCTTCGCCAAAGCAAGGTGCGGAAGCCCGCAGACTGCTCCTGGGTCGAGCTTGCCGCGACCACCCGGGCGAAGGGTTGGCCCGCCGTCCCGGTCTTCGGTGCAGTGGCGACCAGCCCCCCCACGAGCAGGCCCGCAAGGCCGAGCGGAACGGCCGCGACCGCCAGCCTCTTGGCCGGGACGCGCCACGCCAGAGCGATCCCCGCAAAGGCGGCGAGAGCCACCGCCTCCGCCAGGAAGCCGCCCTTGCTCTGCGTCAAGGCGAGCGCGAAGAGGACGAGGGCCGTGCTGAGCAGCCCGCCCAGCCGCTCCAAACGCTCTCCGGTGAGCCCCAGACCGAGCGCCACCGGGGCGATGACGACAAGGAGCCCGGCAAGGGCATTAGGATTGTTCCAGTCCGCGAAGATGCGATAAGTCGGCTCCGTGGCGCGCATCCCTGCGTATTCCAGGATGCCCTTGACCGCGACCAGCGTGCCCGCACCCGCCAAGCACCAGAGCACGGCGCGAATCCCGCGCCGGCGTCCCGCCGCCGCCACGGTCAGGTAAAGCGCGCACGCATAGAGGATCCAACTCGGCCACTGCGCATAGGCGAGGTAGGGGAAGGCGGTCACGCTCGTCGAGAGGCCGAGGACCACGACCAGGCTGAAGAGGGCATAGCCCAGACGGGGGTTCGGGGCCTGCAGGACGCGCCGCGAGAGAACGACGATCGCGAGCCCCCCGAGCACGAGCAGACCGATGAGGAGCCGAGCCCCGAAGGGAAGTTGGGCCCCGCCGAGCAGGCCCTCGGCAATGCCTCCCGGCCCGAAGGGTTGGGCGTCGAGGCTCACCTGGCCGCCGATAACCGGCACCAGGACGCAAGCGGCGCAGAGCAGGCCGAGCTCGGGCCTGAGGTTCAGCGCGGCCTTTTCAGCCATCGGCGCACGACGTCCATATGGTTCTTCGCGAGAAAGAGGCCGGCCCGCAACGCAAGCGCGGTCGCGGCGGCGGCGACCAGCAACGGGCGGAAGGGGGCAGGCGCTTTCGAGACAAGGTGCTTGCGGTAGTACCGCAGCATGGACTTGTGAAACCGGACGATCATCTTGTTCGCGACCCTGTCCGTGCTCCGCCCAATCGCGTGCGTCACCACCGCCTCGGGAAGATACACGACCTTGAACCCGGCCTCCCAGGCGCGCTTGCAGAGGTCGGTGTCCTCGCAGTACATGAAGTAGCCGGGATCCAGCAACCCGACCTTTTCGATGAGCTCGGCCCGAAGGAACATCGCCGCGCCGCTGACCCAGTCCACTTCTCGGTTCTGGGTGTGGTCGAAGTCCTGCATCAAGTACTCCTTGACATAGGGGTTATTCGGGAAGAGCCGGCCGAGGACGGTGTTGCGGAAGGCCGCCGCGACCGGGTTCGGAAACCTGCGGCAGCTGTACTGCAGCGAACCGTCTGGGTTCAACAGTTTCGGCCCGACGACGCCCACTTCCGGGTGCGCCTCCATATAGGCCAGCAGGGCGCGGACGCTGCCCTTGTGGACGACCGTGTCGGAGTTGAGGAGCGCCGCGTGGCGCCCCCGCCGCTGGGCCACGGCCAGGTTGTGGCCGCCCGTGAATCCCAAATTCGTCCCTTGGCGCAAGAGGCGGAACTCGGGGAACTCCCTCTCCACCATGTCCGGCGACCCGTCAAAGCTGGCATTGTCGACGACGAGGACCTCGAACGAGCCCTCGTCGGCGCAGGCCCTAAGGCTCGCCAGGCAGGTGCGAAGGTCTTCGACCGTGTTCCAGCTACAGATTGTTATGGTCAGGTCGAAATCCGGCATGGTAGCCCTTTGCCCGGGCAAAAGCCCCGGCTCGCACCGCCAAGGCAACGGCGGGAAGCAACAACCTTTGCGGCCCGCGGGAGTGCTTATGAAGGTAACGGACTAAGCTCTCGTGCGACTCCCAAATCATACTTTTGCGGACTTGTCGGGTGCTGGCCCCATGGTGGTGCCGGACGTGGCACTGTGAGGAATACCAGCATGGCCACCCCGCCTGCCCAAGCCGATAGAGAAGGTCCACCTCGTTAAAGAAGATGGGAAACCTTTCGTCGAAAGGACGGCTCGGATCCCCTACGGCTTCCAGCGCTGCACGTCGGAAAAGCAGGAAAGTCCCCATCGGCTGGGGGGCGGGGCCGTCCGCGGCATAGTCGAAGGTGGGGAGGCTGTACGACCCAAGCGGCGAACTAGGGAAGAGCCGGTCGAGGCCGGTCGCGGCCCCGAGGACGCCGGCGAGGGACGGAAAGCCACGGACCGACCGCTGAGTTTCCCCTTCGGGTCCGACCAAGCGCACCCCGAGCGCGCCATAGGTCGGCTTATCGATTAAGGTTTCGACAGACCGTTGGAGCGTATCGTCATCAAACTCTGTGTCAGGATTAAGCGTTAAGAGCCAATCACCTTGGGCATTAAGGAACGCCAGGTTGTTACCTGCGGCGTAGCCCAGGTTCCTTCCGGCCCTGACGAGCCGAACCCAGGGGAACTCGGATTCAACGGCCTCTGCGCTTCCGTCGCCGGAAGCGTTGTCGACCACAATAGTCTCTACCTCAAAGACGGGCCGAAAGCGCCAAAGGGATCGCAAACAGGCGAGCAAGAGGTCCCGTGTGTTCCAGTTCACGATCAGGATGCTGAGCATTCCCGCCGAAAATGCTACCACGAGTCCGAGGATCGAACTTTTAGAAAGGAGAGAAATATTGCATTTAAGGTCCCAATATCGGCCGTGCTGGTTGACGCTGCCGGAAAAACACCGGTATAACGCCTTAGCTTTGGCCGGGCTCGCAAGAGCTTTCGCCTGGCTCGGAGGAGGAAACAGTTTGACCCTATCCGGCACAGTTTGGGCTTGTGCGCTGCTCGCTAGCGCGTCGTACACGCCCTCTAACCGACACAAAATGGAGCCCGGGCAAAACTTTGCCACGGTCTCCAAACTTTATGGGATCGGCTATCAGAAGCTGATCGACGCCAACCCAGACGTGGAGCCCACCCGGATCCGGCCCGGCACCGTGATCGTGATCCCGGGCCGCGTCAAGGAAGAAAAGCCTTCCGCCGCCCCTGTCCAGGACGGGTACAAAGTCCAGAACGGGGACACCGACTGGAGCATCGCCCGCCGCTTCAACATCAAGCCGAGCGACCTCCGCGCCATGAACCCGAACGTGGACTGGCGCTACCTCAAGATTGGCTCCTACGTGACCGTGCCGACGGCGGTCGCCAAAGCCGAGCCGAAGACGTCCGCACCCACCGCGCCAGCTGCGCCCGCTTCGACCCCTGCCATGAAGCCGGCCTCGAAGACCGTAGGGCACGGCCGTCACAAAGTCCGCGTCGGGGAAAACGACTGGACGATCGCGCGGAAGTATGGCATCACCTCGACCAAGCTTCGCGAGTTGAACCCGGACACGGATTGGGGCCGCTTGAAGATCGGCGCCGTGCTCCATGTTCCCGGCGAAGCCACGGGTAGCAAGGCTGAGACTCCCGGGATCGCCCGCATCGCCACGAAGCGCGCCCGCGTGATTCGCGACAACGTCATCGTCCGCTCCGGCGCGAAGACCTCCGCGTCCCGACTCGCCATGGTGAGTCCAGGCCGCATCGCGAAGGTCCGCGACCGGGTGGGCGACTGGTACAAGTTGGAGTTCGGCGGTGGCACCGTGGGTTGGGTCCGCGGCGACCTGCTCGCTTCTGTGACCGCTTCTGAAGCCATCGCCGGCGGGGACATCCCGCGGGCGACCAAGATCGCGAAGGCCGCACCGACCAAGACCCGCACGGCCACAAGGTCCACCGTAGTCGCCACGTACCGCGAGCCGGCCAAATCGGTCGCCAGCCCCCGGTCTAGCCGCCCGGTCGCTCCCCTGAGCGCCGCCGCCGCGGGCTCGGTCGTGGGCACCGCCCTTGCCCAGCTCGGCACCCCTTATCGCTGGGGCGGCACCTCGCGAGGCGGCTTCGACTGCAGCGGCTTCACGAGCTTCGTCTATTCGCGGAACGGCAAGTCGATCCCGCGCACCTCGATCGAGCAGTCTCGCTCGGGCACCCCTGTCTCAAAGGGTGGCCTGCAGAAAGGAGACCTCGTCTTCTTCAACACGCGCGGTTCGCGGGTCAGCCACGTCGGCATCTATATCGGTGGCGGCAAGTTCGTCCACGCGAGTAGCGGCGGAGGAAGGGTCCGAGTGAACAACCTCAGCGACAGCTACTACAGCAAGCGCTACGCCGGTGCGCGCCGCGTCAGCGGCGTGAAAGGCTCCAAGGTGGCCGCCGACTTCGAGGAGAGCGATGCTCCGAAGAAAAAGGTGAAGACGGTCGTCGCCGACGAGCCGAAGGCCGCGCCCGCCAAGGAGCGCGAATCCGCGCCCGCGGCGAGCGAGCACACCATCCCCTCCACGCTGGAGATGGATCCCGCCCCGAAAGTCGGGCCGAAGTCCGACGTCGTCGGACGCTGAACTTGTCGCGGGACGCCGAAAGGCGTCCCGCGACTCTTGGTCATCCCGGCCTCCCGCCGTTGACCTGCCATAATTTCTCTCTGAGCGATCCGCCCCGGTGGTCTAGCGGTTAGGACGCCTCCCTTTCAAGGAGGAAATCGCGGGTTCGAGTCCCGTCCGGGGTACCACTCCCGTTCCGAGCGTTGTCGATCCGGAGTGCGCGCCGACAGGCAGGTGTCCTGAGATGAAGTTCCTCGTCGCCATCCATCGCCCCAACGACTTCGACCACGGCACCCAGATCACGAAAGAGGTCGTGGACGCCATCGACCAGGTCAATCAAGACATGATCGACGCGGGAGTCCGCGTCTTCGTGGGTGGCCTCAAGGCCCCGGGCAGCGCGAAGACCATCCGACGCGCCGTCGATGGCTCGCTCTCCGTGACCGATGGCCGTCACCTCGAAGCCCAAGAATACGTCGACGGGTTCTGGGTCCTGGACGTCGCGAGCCCGGACGAGGCCCTCGAATGGGGCAAGAAGGCGGCCGCGGCTTGCCGTGGCTCGGTGGAAGTCCGTCCGTTCGCCTAGCCGCGCCTAATTGTCCGGCGTCTCGTGCCCCAGCAGGTGCCGCACGGAATAGACCTGGCCCGTGTGGTAGGCCACGTGGAAGACCTGGTATTGCAACGTGTAGCCCCAGGTCCAGCCGTCCCGGTTCGAGCAAGGCTGCTCGCTA
The DNA here is from genome assembly GCA_019454125.1 of Fimbriimonadaceae bacterium. Lineage (NCBI taxonomy): Bacteria > Bacillati > Armatimonadota > Fimbriimonadia > Fimbriimonadales > Fimbriimonadaceae > Fimbriimonadaceae bacterium. The sequence continues at coordinate 2,130,598 of CP075365.1, read as the reverse complement.
TCGTGGGGGCTCGCGACGAGCGCGGCCTTGCACGCCTCGTGCACCCTCTTGACCTCGGCATAGACCGCCTCCGCGCCCAGATTCAGTTCGAAGGGCTGGCCGACATGGGAGGTGTAGTAGTCGGCCGCCTTGTTGACCAGCGGGCTCTCAAAGCCCCCTCCCAGCAGCGATTCGGCCTCCCAGTAAGCAATGTGCGCGGCCAGTTCGCCGGCGCTGAGCAATCGCGGGTCCGGCCGCTTCCAAACGTCCGAATCGGGGAAGTCTTTGAACGCCTCGCTGAGTTCCCAGACCGCCGAATCGAGCGCTGCAATGAGCAGGTCCATGCTTGCCATCGCGCAGACTATTGCACAAAGTGTTCGTAGATGTCAACATGTTCGCAATGAAAAAGCAGAACTATCTTAACCAGTTATAGCGGGCGACCATAAGTTCCGGGCTCCGGGGCGTAGACCTCGAACTCGATCTCGGGGAGCTTCTCGGCCAGCCGTCGTGCGAGGCGTTCCACGCCGGGTTGCTCGGTCGCGTAATGTCCGGCCGCACAGATCGCCAGGCCCGCTTCCACCGCGCTGAGCGCCTCGTCCTGGCGGACCTCTCCGGTGAGGTAGGCGTCCGCATGGCGCACGGCGTTTCTCCATTCGCCGCCCGCGCCGCCCCCGACCACCGCCACCGTCGCGATCTCCCGAAGACCCTCCGGGCACCAGAGCTCGCAGCGAGTGCCCAGGCACGCGTCCACATGGTCACGGAATGCCGCGCGGCCCATCGGTTCTGGCAGCCGCCCCCAGCGCCCCATCGGCAGGCCATAGGTAGGCCGCGTCAGAGGGAGGACGTCGAAGGCGGGTTCCTCATAGCTATGGATGGCGACCACGGCCTGCTCGACTTCGCGCCTCTTGGCTAGGGGGAAGACGGTCTCAATCCGGACCTCCTCGACCACTTCGACCTCGCCCGGCTTGCCGATCGTCGGGTTGGTCTCCGGGCCTGCCCAGAAGGTGCCCCGCCCCGGGGCCATGAAGGCGCACCGTTTGTAGGCGCCGATCTCGCCCGCGCCGGCCGCGGCCAGGGCGTCCAGCAGTGCGTCTACGTCGCTTTCCGGGCTATAGACGACCAACTTGGCCGCTTCTGCTTCGGAGGAGCCCCCGAAGGTTTGGACGTCCCTAAGTCGCAACCTTTCTGCCAGTTCGTCGTTGAGACCGTCCGTGGCGCAGTCCCAGTTGGTGTGGGCGGCGGCGAAGGCGATCCCCTCGCGCGCGAGCCAGAAGGGGAGCCCTCGGCGCGGGTCGTTGCTGTCCGCTGTAAACCGGTCGGTCGCCTTCCAGACGAGGGGGTGGTGGCTCACCAGCATCTGTGCGCCTCGCTGCCTCGCCCGCTCTGCCGCCCCGGTCGAAGAATCCAGCGAGACGACGACCCGCGTGACCGAAGCCGCGCGGTCGCCCACCTGGAGGCCGATGTGGTCCCAGTCGAAGGCCAGGTGGGAAGGGGCCAGGCTCTCAAGGGCCTGTTCGACGTCGCCGACAGTCGCCATGGCAACAACTCTACCGCCGTCGCGCCAGGGGCCATAAATGGCGAAGGCGGGCCTTAGCCCGCCACGCCCAGCTCACTGACACCTGCGATGTTATTATCCCGACTATTGCGATGAGACCGACAGAAGTCGGCCAGCTTCCGCAGTGCCTGTTCGGACTGGGGGTCCAGCGCCATGTCGCTCGTCATACAGAGAGCGAGAAGCGAGTACGCCTCATCCTCAGTGAGCTCCAACCGGTCGAATTGACCCATGTTCTTGCTCCTTGTGGCCAGTGCCACAGCGGGAATGACTGCGTTTCTGGCCAAAAAGTTCCGTGGACTGCTTCAAGTCTAGGGCATTTGATAGGCTCTCCGAGGCCGAAAGGCAGGGTAGGTACACTCCGCGCGAATGTCCGAGAAGTCGCCGGTCGAGAGCAACTTGAAGTCGGCCGAGTACCTCACGTTTGGCGGCATGGCCGTGGTGGAAGGAGTCATGATGCGTTCGCCGAACTACTGGGCGGTGGCGTGCCGGGCCCCCAACGGGAAGATCGTCGTCAAGACGGAGCCGCTCGAAAAGACCTGGATCGGCCGTCAGAAGTGGCTTAAGGCCCCCTTCCTTCGCGGAAGCCTGGCGATCTTGGACACGATGGCGCTCGGCACCCGCGCGATGAACTTCGCGGCGGGCGTGCAGACCGAGGAAAAGCATCTCGACCCCGCCGAGGCGGCCAGCGTCAAAAAGACGAGCAAGGCGACCGACAACTTTGTGATCGGCCTGACCATTTTGGTCTCGCTCGTGATCGGCTTTTTCGTCTTCAAGGCCGCGCCCGAGGTCGTCGCCGAGTTCAGCGTCCGCACTGCGACCGGCCAAGAGGCGAACCGCTTCCCATTGGCCACCAACTACATCGCAGAAGTCATCAAGATCCTGCTCTTCATCGGTTACCTGGGCGCGATCAGTCGCATCCCCACCATTTACGAAGTCTTCAAGTACCACGGCGCCGAGCACAAAGCAATCAATACGGTCGAGGCCCACGTCGAGCTGAACGCGGCGAACTGTGCCGCCCAAACCCGGCTCCACCCGCGGTGCGGGACGAACTTCGCGATCATCGTGGCGATCGTGACGTTCTTGATCGTGCCGCTCATCCCGCGCGACCTCATCGTCCCCTTGACGGCGCCGGGCTGGCTGCTAGCGGCCAGCCGCATTCTGGTGGACTTGCTCGTCTTGCCGTTCGTCGCCGGCATCAGCTACGAGGTCATCCGCGCGGCGGGGAAGGCAAAGGAGCAGAAATGGGTCAACGTGCTGCTCGCCCCCGGGCTCGCCACCCAATTCATCACGACCGCCGAACCGGAGCAAGCCCAAATCGAGGTCGCCATCGCGAGCCTGGAAGCTGTGATGGACGCGGAGGACACGGGGGAGCTGCTCAACACGGACGACTATCACGCTCGGGCGGCGGTGCCCTCGGACCCGGCTCCCGCGAACGCCTAGCCGAGGCGGGCGGCGCGGTAGTAGACCGCCTCGATCCGCTCCACCATCTGGGCGACGGTGAAGCGCTCCTGGATACGGATGCGCGCGAGGCGCCCCATGCGGTCGACGAGCACAGGGTCTGCGAGCAATTGGCGCATCGCGTGGGCGAACGCCTCGGAAGTCTGCTCGACCAAAAGGCCGTTCTCGCCGTGCTCGATCAGCTCGCCCAGAGCCCCGACTTTCGAGGCGACGACGGGCCGCCCCCGCGCCATGCACTCGATAACGGCGAGCCCGAACGACTCCATCACGGTGGGGAGAATGGAAAACTCCATGGCGTCGAAGAGCCGCGCGACGTCGCTGCGGTCGCCCGTGAAAGTCACCCGGTCGGCCAGGCCAAGCTTGGTGACTTCTTCGCGCAGTTGGCCGGGGAAGTCGCCCTCCGCCCGCCCGACGAACATCAGCTGGGTGTCCGTGTGCTCTTGGGCCAGGTTAGCAAAGGCCTCCAGGGCGATGTGATGGCCCTTCTCCGGCGCTATGCGCCCCACGAGCCCGACCAGGCGGCGGCCCTCGGGGATACCAAATTCGCGGTGCACCGCCGTCGAGTCCCCCTGGTTCCGGTCGGCGAAGTCGGTGCCGTTGTAGACGACGTCGATGGCGTCGGAGCGCACGCCCCTGCCTTTCAACACCCCGTGGATATAGTTGCTCACCGCGATGATGCGGTTCGAGCCCCAGGTGATGAAGCGATAGATCGGCTCGCGGGTCTCAACGTGGACGGTGGAGACGAGCGGCACCCGGTGGAAGGCGGACGCGATGGCGCCGAGGTACGTGGCGCGACTCAGGTGGGAATGGATCAGGGAGAACCCGCCTCGGCGGACGATCGACGAGACCTTGCCGATTGCGGTGCGCCCGCCCCCTTCGCGCATGTCCATCGGGTGGCAGGGGATGTTTGCCTCGGCCAGCGATTCCTGCATCCAGTCGATCGGCGGGCAAACGACTTCGACCGAGTGTCCCCGGGCCGCGAGCCGACGGGCGAGCACCAAGCAGTGGTGCTCGGCGCCTGACGTCGCCGAACTCGACACGATTTGCAGGACACGCAGGCGAGGCATCATTGGGGACGCGCGCTTACAGAAGGTCAAAAGTGTACCAGTGGCCGACCTCGGCGACGTCCATACTGAGTACAGATGGAGTCAGAGGGCAGGGGAATGATGGAGCGGCTCGCCCGCTCTCCTGCGCTCCGGGCCTTGCGCTATCCGGACTTCCGCATCCTCTGGTTCGGGGCGTTCATCTCCTTCATCGGATCGCAGGTCCAGACCCTCGCCCAGGGCTACCTGGTCTTCGACCTGACAGGCAACGCGGGGCAGCTCGCGATGGTGTCCTTCGCCATGACCCTGCCGATCTCGTTCTTCGGGCCTTTCGCGGGGGTCGTGTCCGACCTCTTCGACCGTCGACTTTTGCTTTTCGCGACATCCGCCGTGAACGCGGTGGGCCCGCTGTTCCTCGGCCTCACGTTGCTTTTTGGCAAGGTGCAGTATTGGCACTTCTTGGTGGTCTCGGTGGTCTCGGGCATCGTGGCCTGCGTCGAGCTGCCGACCCGGCAGGCCGTGGTCCGCAATGTGGTCGACGAGCGGGACTTGTCCTCTGCCATCCCGGCCCAGGCTTCGACGTTCAACCTGGCCCGCGTCGTGGGCCCAGCCCTGGGCGCGTTGATCTATAAGTTCTTGGGGCCGGCCGCGTGCTTCCTCTTCAATGGAGTCAGCTTTTTCGCCCTTGCTTTTGCCGCATTCTTAATCAAGTCCGACCTCCGCGCCGTGGTCAAGCGGACCGAGCCCATACGCGACCTCATTTTTGAAGGGATGAGGTTTACACTGAAGGATCCATCGCTCCGTTTGCTCTTTTTGATGGAATCTGCCGCCTCGGTTTTTGGCACCTTCTATATTTCTCTTATGCCTGCCATGGCTAGAAACCTCTTGGGGTTGGACGAGACAGGGCTGGGCCAAGCCTTCAGCTTTGTCGGGGCCGGGGCTATTGTCGGGCTCGTGCTGGCCGCCAGCATAAGCCACTTACCCTATAAGGCTCTAACCGTGCACGCGGCGATGGTGGTCTTAGGTTTCGCCCTCTTGGGTTTGACTTTGGCCCACTCGGTTTGGGTCGCCTTCCCGCTTTTCTTTGTTTTGGGAATGGCAACGATCCTGCAATTTAACACCACAAACACGCTCTTCCAGTTGTTGGCCCCGCCGAAACTGAGGGGCCGTGTGCTTTCTATGCACATGTGGGCGATCGCTGGGGTCGCCCCCATAGGAATCTTCGTCTTTGGATGGGCGGCGGAACTCTTCGGCCTTCGTTCCTCGATCGGGGCGGCGGCAGGCATCCTGATCCTGTTGTCGGCGTTAGCCCTTACCCAATGGGGTGTCGTCCGCGAACCGGACTATGAAGCGCTGCGCGGCGGGCCGGAAAGAGGCTAGGGGTTAAAAGGCTGGAGCCGCCTGGCAGATTCGAACTCCCGACCTACCGCTTACAAGGCGGTTGCTCTACCACTGAGCTAAGGCGGCGGAGAGGGAAATCTACCGCAAGGCGTAAAAAAGCCGCACCGACCTTCCCGGCGGTGCGGCCTTCCTACATCGCTTGGTCTTAGCCGTTGCGGCGGCGGCGTCGACTCTTAACGAGCTTCACGGAGCCGTCCGCATTATAGCCGATCTTGTAACCGGCGGGAATCTGCTCCAGGATCTGCTGCACGTTCTCAGGCACGGCGGCGGAGCGGCTTCCCCGGCCGCCACCGCGACGTCGGCTCTTGCGGAAGGACTTCGCCGCCGCCTCAGCCTCGTTATCGCTGGTGACAACCTGGAGCCCGTCGCCCGTAAGCTTCATGATCTCCGCGCTCGGCGGGATGTGCACGAAGATGTATTCGTCCGAGTTCAGCATACGGACTTCAAAGGGCAGGACGTGCTTCTTCACGCCGATTCGCAGGGTCAAGACACCCGATTTCGCCTCGGTGCGAAGTTTCAGGGCAGACTTTGTTTTCTCAAGACTCTTAGCCATGTTTGGACTCCCGACTGCCTTGCCCACCTTGGCATTTGGCTTTGGGGCCTTAGTATGGCGCAACAATTCCAGAAGGTCAAGCCTCTTGTGCGTTTTCTAGTATCGGAACGTTATCGATCAAGCGCACACCGGCATATCGTGCTGCGCACACAATGCGCGCGTCGGGGGCCAATTCCGCTGGTTCTTTCATGCTAAGCGGGTCGACAACGGCAAGGTATTCCACTTCAAAACCGCGTTCCGTGAGCAAACTCTTCGCATCCACTACCGCTTGTGAGTCTAAAGTCCCCTGAGCGGCTAAGCGCGTGGCAAGCGCATGCATTGTGATATACATCTGTGCGGCAAGGATCCGATTTTCTGGCGAAAGATAGCGGTTGCGGCTCGAAAGGGCAAGTCCGGTAGGTTCTCGAACCGTCTCGACAAAAGAAAGTTTTAAGCCAAATCCTAGGTCGCGCACCATGCGGCGTACCACGGCGCATTGTTGCAAGTCCTTAAGGCCGAAATACGCGCGGTCGGGCGTGGAAGTCAAAAAGAGCTTTGCGACTACGGTCGAGACGCCCGCAAAATGCGTCGGTCGCGCCGACCCTTCAAAGCCCTCGCTCACGTCTTCGACTAAAACTTTGGTGGTCTGGTAGGGGTAGAAGTCCTCGGCGGTCGGTGCGAAAACGGCGGTGGCCCCCGCCTCCTCCAGGAGCGCAAGGTCCTCTTCGAACGTCCGCGGATAGGCGTCGAAGTCCTCCCCCGGGCCGAACTGGGTCGGGTTCACAAAGATCGAGACCAGGGTCGAGGCGCACTCGGCCCGCGACCGGTTGACAAGCGCCATGTGCCCCTCGTGCAAAGCCCCCATGGTCGGCACAAGTCCCAGCTCGCCCAGGCCCGCGCGCGCCTCCCGCAGCTCCGCGACGGTCCGAAAGATCCTCAGAACGAATTCTCCTCGGTGGGGAACTCCCCTTTGCGGGTTTCTGCGACGTATTTGGCGAGGGCTTCCGTAATCAGCCGACGGCCCTCCAAGTAGACCTTTGCGTGCTTGAAGCTCCGCGTTCCCAGGCCGAGCACATCGTGGAACACCTGGATCTGGCCGTCGCACCAGGGCCCCGCGCCGATGCCGATCGTGGGAACCTTGACCTCCTGCGAGATTCGCCGCCCAAGCTCGGCCGGCACCAGTTCCAAGACGATCGCGAAGGCGCCCGCTTCCTCCAACTCCTTTGCCGCGCGCAGGATGTCCTCGCCGCCGTCCCGACCCTGCACTTTGTGCCCGCCGAACTCGTTGACGGATTGGGGGGTCATGCCCAGGTGCCCCATCACGGGCAGGCCGATCCGCACAACTGCGCGCACCTCTTCCAGCAGCGGGCCCTCGAACTTGACGGCCTGTGCGCCGGCCTTGGCCAACTCACAGGCGCTTTCCACCGCCTGCGCGACCCCCGCCCCGTAAGAGCCGAAAGGAAGGTCGGCCACGAGAAGGGCCCGCTCCACGCCCTTCGCGACGGCCCGCACGTGGGTCAGGGTCTCCTCGAGCGTGATCGGAAGCGTGGTGGGGTGACCGTGGACGGTGGTGGCGGCCGAATCGCCGACCAAGACGACGTCGACGCCCGCTTCTTCCGCCATCGATCCGCCCGGCTCATCATAGGCGGTGAGGCAGACGATAAGCTCGCCCGCCTCCTTCATCTTCCTCAGACTCGGTGCTGTTACCCGCCCCTTCATGGCGCGGGCGAGTCTACTGCCCGCCCTTGGTCGCGGCTAGGACAGCGGCCGCGTGCCCTTCCGGTTTAACCTTCTGCCAAGCCTTGACGACCCTCCCTTCCGCATCCAGCAAGAAGGTCGAACGCTCGACCCCCATGTACTTCTTGCCGTACATGGATTTTTCCACCCAGACCCCCGCCGCGGTGGCGAGGGCGCGGTCTTTGTCGGCAAGGAGTGTGAAGTTCAAACCGTACTTGCCGGCGAACCTCTTGTGCGAGGCTTCGCTATCCGGGGAGACCCCGATCACGCGGACGCCTTTGAACTGGGGCATGGCGTCGCGGAACTCGCAGGCTTCCTTTGTACACCCGCTCGTGTCGTCCTTCGGATAGAAGTAGACGACGGCGTGCGCCCCTGCGATGTCTTGGCGCGTCACGGTGTTCCCGTCCTGGTCTTTCAGGACGAAGTCTGGGAAAAGCTGGCCTTCGGCAACCACGCCGTTTCTACGCCGGAATCGTCAGGGTGTCTCAGCAGGCTCGGCGTCCAAGAGGATGGCCTGCATCAGGTCGACTCGCAGCACCACGCCGCTTAACCGGTCGTCCTCGACGACGGGCAGCATGGTGATGCCCTGGCTGATCATCCGGTGGAGGGCGTCCGAGACTTCGGTATCGGGCGATTCGACCGTCGGCGACGGCGTGGCGAAGCGTACGGCCGGCTCTGCGGCGATCGCCATGAGGCTGCTGTGGCTCCCGACGGCCCGGCAGAGGTCGCCTTCCGTGAGGATCGCCATGGGATAGCCGTCCTGGTCCAGCACGGCCAAGGCCGGGAACTGGTAGACGTCCATCTTATCGACGGCGTCGCGCACGGTGCTTTGGTCGGTCAAGGTCGGCACATGGGCGTGCAAAACCTCGCGAAGCGTCACTGCGGCAATTTACCAGTAGGGCGGGAAAGTGGTGGCGTCCTTCTGTCGCTGGTAGGAGTTGACCACCTCGTACGACGTCGGCTCCCAGGAGCCCTTGGTCTTTTCGAGGTCGACGTAGAACACCGCGCTTTCATAGGTGCCGAACACGTTCTTGTCCTCGGCGACCGCGATCACCGAAGCCCGTTGATCGTCGGTGTACCGGATCCGGTAATAGAGCAGATCGCCGTCCACGCCTGCGTCGCCAAGCGCCACCTTGATAGGCTCGACCATGCCGTCCCCCTTCATCTTGGTGAGGATCTCTGTGTAGCCATAGGGGATCGCGCCGACCGCGATCACGAAGCCCAAGATCCATTTCCAAGCCGGGAAGCTGTCGTTCTGCCGGATCGGGCGGAAGAAGTGGACGATGACGGTCAGGAGCACCGCAATCGCGAAGCAGGACATTGAGTAGCCGACCAGCCCAAGCATAGAATCCTCAACCAGGTCATTCCACAAGAGGCCGGCTTTCCCCTATCAGCCCCCGCGTTCAAGTGCGGCCTCCGAATCTAAGGGGCGGGGCAGAGTGCGAAAACCTCGTACTTCGACCAGCTCCAGAGAGCGGTGCCCGCGGGAGGGTCGATGGTGAGGGCGACCTCGCCCTTGCCCCAAAGGGCATCGGCGTCGACCCCCGTCTCGCTCCACCCCCATCGGCGGTTTCGATCCTCCGCTGGGTCGTACCACCATCGGGCGAAGGCGCCATCGACCATGATGCGGGCCCGTTGGCGGCCGTGGAAGCGGTCGTAAAGTCGCCGAAGCCTCAGTCCAAGGCATCCGGTCGGGACGGGAACGCTCCAGACCGCCCGGTTTAAGTGGCATTGGACGGCGCGCGCGAGGGGGCCTCCCCCGGCTGTCTCAGACGCCAGGATCTGGACTTGGCTGGCGTTCTGGGCGGTCCAGCCGCAGGCTTCGAGACTCATGGGGTCGGCTAGGTCGAGCGTCTGGACCAGGGCGCATGTGAGGCCCGGGAGCGGGGCGACGAGGCCCTTGCCCTCCAGCGACCGGAAGACCGGGGTGCCGCCCGCCGCCTCGCCCCGGGGCACGTCCTCGCCGTCCACCCTCGTCGGGGCATCGAAGCGAAGCGCCCAACCGCACCCTTCCCAGCGCCCATCGAAGGGGATGGGCGAAAGGTCTCTTGGCACGGGGCGCGAGCGAAGGGTCGCGGTCACCAGCCCGGGCTGGGCACGCCTCGCGACGACGAAGTCGTCGAACCTCCCCGTCAGCGGGCATTCTTGCGCCCCGTCCGCCTCCACCACGACCGGGCCGCAGAGCTTGTAGAGGCCGGGCCCGTCGCAATCCGCGACGACCTTCTGGCCGCCGATGCCCGTATAGAGCCCCTCCTCCCCCGGGAAGGAGAGGGCGGTCGTGAAATCGCTTGCCGCGAGGTCCAAGGCAAAGATTGTGGTTTAGATGCGGCGGTTCCGGCAGGTTGGATTAGAATGTGGCATGACTGCGGCGATCGCATTCGCCCTTATGGCCAGCGCACCCGAGATCAAGCTTCGGCCAGGCATGGTTCTGACAAAGTCTTGCCGGGTGCAAACGGCCGACTATTTGCTGCCCAGTCCCGATTCCTCCGGCAAGCAGGGCGTGGTCACGATCAAGGGCGACGACATCGAGGTTGACTTCCAAGGTGCGACCCTGAGGGGGACCAAAGCGACTGTCGCCCCCGACGAGCGGTCAGGAACGGCGATCCGCGTCCAGGGCCGGAACATCACCCTCCGGAATGTGAAAGTCCATGGCTACAAAATTGGACTTTACGCGCAAGATGCGCGCGGCCTGAAGATCCTCGACAGCGACTTCTCCTACAACTGGCGGCAACGCTTGAAGAGCACGGTGGAGCGAGAAGACCTCGAAGACTGGATGAGCTACCACCACAACGAGGCGGACGAGTGGCTGCGCTATGGGGCAGCGATCTACCTGAGGGGTTGCGACGGCTTCAAGGTGCGGGGAGTGACCGTGACGGGCGGCAGTTGCGCCCTCATGATGACGAACTGCAACAACGGCTTGGTCGTCAACAACGACTTCTCATTCAATAGCGCCGTCGGCATCGGTTTGTACATGTCTTCAGAAAACAAGATTGTCCATAACAAGCTGGACTGGTGCGTGCGGGGCTATTCCCACGGCGTCTATTCCCGAGGGCAGGATTCCACCGGGTTCTTGGTGTACGAACAGTCCAACTCTAACCTATTCGCCTTTAACTCAGCGACTCATGGCGGAGACGGATTCTTCCTTTGGGCGGGACAAACGACCATGGACACGGGGGAAGGCGGCTGCAACGACAACGTCGTCTATGGAAACGATTTCAGCCACTCGCCCGCCAACGGCATCGAGGCCACCTTCAGCCGTAACAAGTTCGTCAACAACCTCTTGGTCGAGTGTGGCAACGGGGTCTGGGGCGGCTACAGCTATGACACGCTCATCGCCGGGAACGTCATCGCCTTAAACGGGTCCGGGGTCGCGATCGAGCACGGGCAGTTCAACGACATCTTCCACAACACGTTTGCCAAGAATCGGACCGACATCCGCCTGTGGTCAAACCCGACCGCGCCCGACCCGAACTGGGGCTATCCCAAGTTCCGTGACACCAGGAACATCGGCACAAAGATCACGGATAACTTCTTCGCACCACCGGCCGGGCGAGTCGCCCTGCTTGAGCGCGGGAAGAACATTGAGTTCAGCAATAACGTGATGGCTGACGAAGCCGAGCCGGTCGCAAGGGACGTCGAAAACTTCGTCCAGAGTTCCAATGTCCGCCCCCGGGGGATTTTCCTGACGGACAAGCTACCAGGTTACAAGCCCGATCCCTACCCGGTTGACGACAGGATGGTGAGCGATCCTAGCGCCGATGAGATCGTTTCTCGTTGGAGGTACGACTCCTGGAGCCCCACGGAGATGCCCGTGAACAACTTCGATCTCATGCGCGGAGAGCCTCTCCAACGCTTGCTCGGAATGAGACAGGCGCCCCTGATCGGCGGTCAGGACGCGATGTTGCCTCGGGGCGCCCTGCGTGGCCGCAAGTACATCATCGTCGACGAATGGGGCCCTTACGACTTCCGCAGACCGTTGCTTCGCCACCGACATTGGGAGAAGGGCGACAGCCTCACTTTCGACGTGCTCGGCCCTAAGGGCAGGTGGCGCGTCAAGTCCGTCCGAGGCGGAAAGCTCGAGAAGCAATCGGGCACGGTGCCCGGCACGCTTCGGTTCACCCCGGACCGGTCCAGCGGCGTGATCGACCGCCGCATAGAGCTGGAATATGCGGGTGGGAAGACGGTCGACGCAAGGGGCATCATGACGCCTGCGGGCAAGTCGGTCGCCTTCGTTTGGGAAGACCGCCGCATCGAACTCGCCTGGGACGTCGCGTTCTGGAAGTGGCAGCAGCTCGGCCCCGACCCGAAGACCCCGCCAAACCTAGATGCAGTCGCGCAGGGCGAGCCGGTGCTGAGAGAAAAGCGTCCCGCCCTGGACTTCGCGACCTCCGGGAGCCCGGCGAAGGGCGTCCCCGCGGACCACTTCCTGACCGTCGCCGAGACAAAGACTCGCGGCCTCAGCGGGAGCTTCGACCTGAGCGTGACGTCCGATGACGGCGTGCGCCTCTATGTCGACGGCCGGGGCGTCATCGACGAGTGGCACTATCAGGGGCCGACCACGTTCACGAAGGTCGTCACCCTGCGGCAGGGAAGCGTGGTCCGGATCGAACACTTCGAGATCGACGGGTACACGACCTTGCAAGTGCAACTGACGCCCCGGCGCTAGGCGAGCCGGTCGAGCCTCTGGCTCAGCCCGGTCGGCACGAAGAGCCGCTGGAAGTCGGCGATGGCGAACCGGTCCGTCATGCCGCTCACGTAGTCGACCGCGCCTTGCACGCCGTCGAACCCAGGCGGCAAGGTGTCGGGCTTTTGATAGTGGTCGAAGAGCGCCCGCACGACGTTTTGCGCTTTGACGATGTCAGGGTCTAGGTCGGTATAGCGAAGGTAGACGTTCTCGAAGAGCCAAGTCTTGAGCTCGTTCGCGAGGGTCAGCACGGGCGGGGAGAACCGGACGGCAGGACTCTCGCGGCTATGCTCGATGACGTCTCCGACCAGCCTGCCGACCCTTTCCCCATGCGTCTCGCCGAGTGCGGCGAGGGACTTCGGAACGGTCTGGACGATGCCAGACCGAACGGCGTCGTCCAGGTCGTGGGCGAGGTAGGCGATGCGGTCGCTGACCCTGACGACCGCGGCTTCTAACGTGCTGGTCGGTTCGCCGTCAAGGTCCGTGAGGTCGGCCGCGCCCTTGCTGTGCCCGGCGATCCCTTGGCGCGTCTCCCAGGTGAGGTTCAGGGGCGTGAGAACTTCCACGACGCGCAGGCTCTGGGCGCTGTGGCGGAACCCCTCTGTATGCCCCGCTTGGAGCAGCGCGGTGTGCAAGGCCTCTTCACCGGCGTGGCCGAAGGGGGTGTGCCCCAGGTCGTGGGCAAGCGCGATCGCTTCGGTCAGGTCCTCGTTCAGGCGGAGCGCACGACTGACGGTGCGCGCGATCTGGGCGACTTCCAGGGTGTGGGTCAGCCGGGTCCGGAAGTGGTCGCCGGCTGGGGCGACGAACACCTGGGTCTTGTGCTTCAGCCGGCGGAACGGTTTGGAGTGGAGGACCCTGTCCCGGTCCACCATGAAGGCAGTTCGGACAGGGTCGGGCGGTTCGGGCCGCTCTCGCCCCTGCGAAGCCGCGGCCTGTTGGCCGAAGGGGCCAAGGAACTCAGCCTCCTTCGCTTCTATCTCGTCACGAATGTCCGCCACTGCAGCTTCAGACGAAGCGGGGGGCTGGATCACTGCGGCAAGGCCGCCAAGGCCAGGGCGGCCGCGCCGAGCAGCCCGGCGTCGTCGATCTGCTCGGCGGTGAGAATGCGGCAATCGGCGAAGAGCGCCGGGATCGCGGTGTTACGGGCCTCCGCGATCGCGGGTAAGAGAAGCGGGGCGCCGACCTTGCCGATCTGGCCGCCGACCGCCAGCACGTCCGGCGCGAAGATGTTGATCAAGGATCCGAGCCCGGCCCCCAGGGCGGCGCCCACCTCGGACCACACCTCGAGCGCCATTTCGTCGCCCTTGTGGGCGGCTTCGGCCAGGTGTCTCGGCGTCACGTCGGCGATGTCCGCGACCATCTCGCGGACCAGCGAAGTGCGACCCCGCCGCAAGCGGTGCTGGGCCCGGCGGACGATGGCGTCTCGCTGGCAGTAGGCCTCCAGCGACCCATAAGCGCCCGAATTGCAGTCCAGCCCGTTCTGGCGGATGACGATGTGGCCGAGTTCGGCGCCCCCCTGGTTCCCGCCCAAGAGCAGCGCGGGGCCCACGCCGCCTTGGGTCGCGCGCCTCCCCAGGACGACGCCGCCGCCAATGCCTGTGCCCACAGTCACAAGGACGAGGCAATTGGCCTCGCCCTTGCCCGAGCCATAGGAATATTCTCCGAGCGCCGCGCAGTTCGCGTCGTTGCCCAGCGTCACGGGGAGGCCGAGGATCTCATGGAGGAGGCGGCCGAAGGGCACGTCCGTCCAATAGTGGAACACGCCCTCGTGGGCCTTGCCGAAGTTCGGGGCCCAGCGCACGACCCCCTCGCCCGCGTCAATGAAGCCGGGAACCGCGACGCCGACTGCTTCGACCGGCCCGGCCGCGTTGCCGACGGCGGCACGGATCGCTTCCGCGGTGGCCGCGACCGTTTCTTCGACCCCGGCTTGCGCTCGGGAGGGGATCTCGACCCGCTCGCCCATGGCCCGGCCAGCCTGGTCAATCGCTTGGGCGCGCACGTTGGTGCCGCCGAGGTCGACTCCTACGACGCATCTGCTCGACAAGTCCTAAGTCTATCTGGTCAAAGCAACGTTGCACCGTCCCGGCTGAATCGCAACCAGGGGGGCGCTACGTCGGTAAATTACCGTAGTGCGGGCCGCGATGGCCTGCCTTAAGGCAAGGGAAGTTTGAAACGCGCCGCCATTGTGATTCTTGTCCTTTTGGGCATCCTCGTCGTCGTCGGAAGCTTTGCCTTCCAGCAGTTCCAGAAGTCGGCCCAGGCGGCGCTCGAGGCGAAGAAGCACGAGATCAAGGTCGATAAGGGCGACGTGCTCGTCCAGGTCGTCGACACAGGCACCCTCGAAGCCGTGACCAACGTCGAGGTGAAGAGCCGGGTGAGCGGGCGCATCGCGCGGCTTCTCGTCCAGGAGGGCCAAATGGTCGCCAAAGGCGACCTCATCGCCGAGATCGACCCCCAAGAGACCCAGCTGCAGGTGGATCAGAACGCCGCCCAGGTGCGTGGGGCCGAGGCCGGGGCAAGGCGCACCGAGGTCGAGATCGCGCAGCGGCGAGTCACGGCCAGGACCGCCTTGGCAAAAGCCCAGTCCCGACTGAAGCAGCTTGAGATGGAAATGGGCGCCCAGCCCGCCTTGACCGCGGCTTCGATCACGACGGCCGAGTCGAACCTGCGTTCGGCCCGGGAAGCGCTGCAGCAATTGACCACCGTCACCCAGCCGAACGAACGGACGGCCGCGGAGGTCGCGGTCCGCAACGCAGAGTCGCGCCTCGAGAACGCAAAGAGCGAGGCGACGCGGCAGAAGAACCTGATGGACCGCGGCTTCGTCGCCCGTCGGGAACTGGAGAACGCCGAGCTCCAAGTCTCGCTCGCCACGACCGCTCTTCGCGACGCCCAGGAGAACCTCTCTCGCTTGGCCGAGGGGCAGCGCCTGGCGCGGCAGCAAGCCGAAGAGCGCGTGCGACAGGCCGAGGCCAGCCTCCAATCCAGCCAGATCAACCGAGTCCAAGATTCTGTGAAGCGGGAGCAGTACTTGCAGGCGCGACAGGACGTGCGCGACGCGGAGACGCAACTGCGAGACATTGAGGCCCTGATCGCAGGACGCCAGCAACAGGCGGCCCAGATCGACCAACTTCGGAGCGTGCTTCGCGACGGCCAGCGTCAGCTTGGCGAGACCCGCATCCTCTCCCCGATCACTGGGATCGTCACGCGGCGCGACGTGCAGGTCGGTGAGCTCGTCGCCAGCTTGAACAGCTTCAGCGCCGGCACGACCATCGTGCGCATCGAGGATCGCGACCATATGCAGGTCCGCCTGGAGATCAACGAGATCGACGTCGCCCGACTGAGCGAAGGGATGAAGGCCGAGGTCTTGGTGGACGCCTTCCCGGAGAAGAAGTTTACAGGCCGCGTGGCCACCATAGCCCCCACGAACACGAGCGCGGGGGCGACGACGAACAACCCGGACGCGGTCGTCAAATACGAGGTCAAGGTCCTGCTCGACGACCCGCTATCGCTTCTAAAGAGCGGCATGTCGGCGAAGTGCAGCATGCGCGTCATCGACCGCAAGAACGTGCTGCGCGCGCCCATCGACCGGGTAGGGAAGGATGAGAAGGGGTACTTTGTCATGGTTCCTCCGGACAAACCTGGACCGAAGGCCGAGAACAAGCGGATCGATGTCAAAGTCGGGGCCAAGTCGGACACCTTCTACGAGATCGTGAGCGGCGTGACAGAGGGGCAAAAGCTTGAACGGCCGCCCTTTGGCGGGCCCGAGCGTAAGGGAATGATGTCCTTCGGCCCGGACGAAGAGTAACCATGGGAGTTTGGGAATCTGTCCGCGTCGCGTTCGACATGCTGCGCCTGCACAAGTTACGGGCGTTCCTGACCATGCTCGGCGTGATCATCGGCGTCATGAGCGTCACGCTCATCGTCATGGTCTCGGGCGGTTTCCAGCACTTCCTCACCTACGAGATCAAGAAACTGGGTAGCGACACCATCATCGTTTTCTTCGACCCCTCGCGCATGAAGAAAGGGGAAGCGGTGGGTGGCATCGAGGGCTTGACGATGGACGACGTCCATGAGATCGAGAGCCAAGTGAGCTCGATAGAGATCGCGTCGCCGATCTACCAGGTGCCGCTGAACACAGTCAAGAACGGGGACCGCACGCTGAAGAACGCCCGTATCATGGCGACGGACGAAAAGCAAGCGGAATTGAGCCGCGTCGCGATCGAGAAGGGCCGTCACATGACCAAGCGCGATATCGAAACCAGCGCGAACGTTTGTGTCGTGGGCGACGAGGTCGTCTCGCGGCTCTTTCAAAAAGAGGACCCGCTCGGCAAGCTCGTGACGTTTCAGGGGATCACCCTGGAGGTCGTCGGCGTGATGGCGCGGGTGGACATCATGGGCCAGACAAACGGCCGCGACGTTTGGGTCCCCGTCACCACGACGCAGCAAAAGTGGATGGGGGGAAAGTACCTCAGCTATATCACGGCGCGCCCCAAGGAGGGTTTCACCGTCCAGCAAGCGATGGACGACGTGTGGCGCTACCTCATGCGTAAGTCGGGGAACAAGGAGATTTATCGCGTCGACTCGCGGGAATCGATCATCGCCGTGCTCGGCGGCATCGTGGTGGCCGCGGGCGTCCTGCTCTCCGGAGTCGCGGCGCTTTCCCTGCTCGTCGGCGGGATCGGCATCATGAACATCATGCTGGTCTCGGTGACGGAACGGACGCGGGAGATCGGCCTGCGCAAGGCGGTGGGCGCGCCGAGAATGGCCGTGCTGACCCAGTTCCTGGTCGAGAGCGCCATCCTGTCGCTGGTCGGCGGGTTGATCGGCATGGGCCTGGCCTTTCTCGTGGGACAGCTGATCACCTTCGGCACTGCGCAAGCAAAGTGGCCCGCCGCCGGCGGCCTTCTCATGCCCTTCCCGATCACGGTCGCGCTCATCGCGGCGGGCTTCTCTGCACTGATCGGCGTGGTCTTCGGGATCTACCCGGCGGCCCGGGCCGCTGGCCTGAGCCCCATCGAAGCCCTCCGCACAGAATAAGCCGCCTCCCCCGTTGCGGGGGAGAGGGCTCTGAGCTTAGTTGGGGCTCGGGGTGATGGTGAAGCCTTGCGCGGCCAGCTCTTGGCCGATGTGGCGGAGCTTCTTCATGGCGCGCAACTCGATCTGCCGAACTCGTTCGCGAGTGACGTTGAGCGCGGTGCCGACTTCTTCGAGCGTGCGCGCACGTCCGTCGTCGAGGCCGAAGCGCAACCGGACCACGTCGCGTTCGCGCGAGGTGAGGCGGCCGAGGATGCCGTCGATCTCTTCGCGGCGAATCAGCGACCACGTCACGTCGGACGGGGTCGGCATGTTCTGCGAGGGGACGAAGTCGCCGATCGAGGAGTTGTCCTTCTCGCCCACGGGTGTCTCGAGCGACAGTGGCTCGATGGCCACGCGCAACATCTCTTGCACCCTGTCCGGGCTCATGCCCACCTTTTCGGCCACTTCGTCCGGCGAGGGCTCGCGGTGCAGCTCCTGCTGCAGCGAGTTCGCGGTCTTCATCACCTTGTTGATCAGCTCGGCGACATAGACCGGGATGCGGATCGTGCGGCCCTGGTTGATGATCGCTCGGGCGATGGCCCGGCGGATCCACCAGGTGGCGTAGGTCGAGAAGCGGAAGCCCTTGCGCCAGTCGAATTTCTCGACGGCGCGGATGAGCCCGAGGTTGCCCTCCTGGATGAGGTCGGCGAGCGGGATGCCGCGGGCGTTGTACTTCTTCGCGATCGAGACGACCAAGCGAAGGTTGCTCTCGATGAGCTGTTGCTTCGCCTGGGTGCCAAGCTTCATGACCTCCTTGCGCTCCCAGTCGTCCCATTCGTGGTCGCGCTCCAGGTTCATGAGCTCGGCGACCTTGGACCACTTGCCACTTTCGGCGAGGTCCTTGGCTTGGACGCGCTTGGCGAGGTGCTCTTCCTGGGCGGGCGTGAGCAGGTGGGCGCGGCGGGTTTGCCGCATCCACATCTCGAGCTCTTCGGAATCGTCCGGCGGCTTCTCTTCCGTTTCCTCTTCTTCCTCGAGTTCTTCGAGTTCCAAGAGTTCTTCGGCGTTGGGCTCCTGGTCGTCCAGGAGCATATGCTTATTGGCGTCGACATAGCTGTGCCGGCTATGCGTCCGCACGGTTATGGCTTTTCCGCGTCTCACTTGTGTCGGTACACCGCTTTCCAATGACATCCTTGTTCCAAGCGACCCTCGGGTCTAGATATCGCCAATCCGAGCGGGCCAGGGTAACCCAAACCTCTCACAGTGGCGGCAACGAAACGACAGGATAATGGAAATCTGACCGCTTTGGACGTCGTCGTCTGGAAAATGCGGCAAAAATCGGAGAATCCCGGTCGATTAGACATCCGGCTGTCCTAGCTAGGGACGCGCCGTGACCAATCATTGTTGCACAACACGGGTCACTTGGCTAGAGCCCTGAGGCTCTCTACGCTCGAAACCAGGGAAGTCGCCAGCCTTTCGGCCTGGTCCAGCGTATTGAACCGGCCAAAACCGATTCGGACTGTGCCCCGCGACCACCGGCTTGGCAATCCCAGAGACTCCAGGAAGTGGCTTGGCTCGCTGGAATGCGAGCTGCACGCGGAGCCGCTGCTGATGGCGAAGCCGGCCGCGTCCATCTCCACCACCAGAGTCTCACCCTGAACGCCCAGGAAGGAGAGGCACAGGATAAACGGCGAGTTGTTGTCGTGGCAGTTCGACTTCCAGTCGCTCGTCCCCTGGAGCTTGGCGACGAAGGCCTGGCGAAGCTCCTGGGCGTGGGCCCGGTCTTCCTCGAACTGGTCCAGCGCGATAGCGCACGCGGCCCCGAATCCGACGATCGCAGGCACGTTCAGCGTCCCGCCCCGCATGCCGCTCTCCTGCTCGCCGCCGAAGAGCATCGGGGGCAGGGGGCGTGCGTCGCGGACGTAGAGGCAACCGATGCCTTTCGGGCCATAAAGCTTGTGGGCCGAGGCGCTGGCGTAATCCATGTCGGCAAGGTTGAGCGGCACCTTGCCGAGCGCCTGGGTGGCATCGCGGTGCACCCGGCTGGGCGTCGTCTCCCCCACCTCGGGCAGTTCCAAGATCGCGCCCGACTCGTTGCAGACCACCATCACGCTCAAAAGGTCCGTGCTCTGGCGCGGGCCATACAGCCGGTATCCCTCGTTGTCCAGCACGTCGAAGCCCTTGGCGATGCCTGCCTCCCAGACCGAACTGTGCTCGAAGGGGCTGACGGCTACGGATTTAAACGAGCTCAGGATCCAGTTGTTGGCCTCCGTCGCGCCGCTCGTGAAGAAGATTTCGTCCGGGCTCCCGCCGAAGAGCTTGGCCACCCGCTCGCGGGCGAGTTCCACCCCCTCGCGGGCCCGCCGTCCCCATTCATGAATGGAGTTGGCATTGCCGAAGTCTTCCTCAAGGTAGGGAAGCATCTCGGCCACGACTCTGGGGTCGAGCGGGGTCGTCGCCGCGTTATCGAAGTAGCGCGAGCGGTCGAGGGGCATGACACATTATGTCACGAGTGAGGGCGTACCGGGTTCAAACGCCCCTCAGACAGGTTCGAACCTTTAGACCGCGACCACGCTCAGGACTTGCTTCACGAGGTCGGCGACCTGGCTGGTCTTGTCGGCGACCTTGGCCCCCGCCGCCAGCAGGGCGTCCACCTTCGACTGGGCCGTGCCGAGCCCGCCGCTGACGATCGCGCCGGCGTGGCCCATACGCTTGCCGGGAGGCGCCGTTCGGCCGCTGATGAAGCTGACGACGGGCTTCTTCATGTGGTGCTTGATGAAGTCCGCTCCCGCCTCTTCGTCCGTGCCGCCGATCTCGCCGATCATCACGACCGCCTTCGTCTCGGGGTCCGCCTCGAACATCTCCAGCGAATCGACGAAGCGGGTCCCCGGCACGGGGTCGCCGCCGATGCCGATGCAAGTCGTCTGGCCGAGCCCGGCGCGGGTCAGTTCCCAGACCACTTCGTAAGTGAGCGTGCCGGAGCGCGAGACGAGTCCGATCGGCCCCGGCGTAAAGATGTAGCCGGGCATGATGCCCATCTTGCACTCGCCCGCCGTGATGAGGCCCGCGCAGTTGCCGCCGACGAGTCGGGTGGTGCCGTTCTGCCGCAGCCGGTTGACGAGGCGCATGGAGTCCAGCACGGGAACGCCTTCGGTGATGAGCACGGCCAGCGGAATGCCCGCCGCTTCGGCCTCCAGCACGGAGTCGGCCGCGAAGGGGGCAGGGACGAAGACGACGCTGGCGTCGCACCCCGTCTTGTCGACCGCTTCCCTCATCGTGTCGAACACGGGCACGCCGTGGATCTCGGTACCGCCTTTTCCGGGGGTCACGCCTGCTACGACCTTCGTGCCGTAGTCGATCATCTGCTCCGTGTGGAAGCTGCCTTCTTTCCCCGTGATTCCCGCGACGACGACGCGCGTGTCTTTGCCGATCAGAACGCCCAAAGTGCCCTGAGGATACCGTTAGAGGGCACTGCTCAGCCCTTGAAGGGCGTGCCCTTTAGGGCTTTCCACTTTTCCTTTTGCGCGCTGCTGAGCACTCCGTCGACATAGTCCTCGAAGGCCTTCTTGTGCTTGGCAAGATCCGGGGCGACCGTTCTGGAAGCGGCTTCCATCTCGGAACTGAACGACTCCTGCAGTTTCTTGGCCTCGGCCTCATCCTTCGGCTTCTTGTCCTTGTACTTGTCCCAGATGGGTTGCCGCGCCTTGCGCTCGATCTCTGCGACAGACGTTCCCGTCTTGTTCCAAAACGCGCGGATCTTCTCCAACTGGGAATCGCTAACGCCGATCTTTTTCGAAATTTGGGTGTCCATGACTGCGAGCACGCCAAGCTGCTGGAGGCTGATCTCGCGGAGCCGACTCATTTGCCACTTTGAAAGTTCGTTAAGCACGCGCTCTTTCAGCTGTTTCTGTAAACCGCCGATCCGGTCTGCCGCCCCCTTTTGCGCGGTCTCGGATGGTCTTTGCCCGAGGCTCTTAATGATGTCTGCCGTTTGCTTGTTGTACCAATCCGCATGTTTGTTAAGCGCCGCCCGCTGGGAGTCGCTCACCTTCAGCTCAGATTGGATCGCCTTGGACTGGAGCAGCTCGACGCTCGCCACGTGCCTGTCGAATGCGGTGTCCTGTGCCCACGCCGAAAGCGACGCGGCGAGTAAGAGGGCGAGCGGGATGACTCTCATTGGGCTTCTCGGGTTTAACGTGCCAGGGCGACTGAGGGTTCCTCAACAGGCTCGCGGGCAACGGTCTCTTGGTCCCGGTTGCGCAGGACCTGGACGTGGCCGTGGCTGATCGACCTCCGCAGCTTCGCCACCGTCTCCGGCGCCCCGTCCAGCCGGTTCAAAAGGAACATGGGTTGCCCGGTGCGGTTGGCTCCGAACTGCACAACGACTTCGTAGTCTCCGGGGTGTTGTTCGACCAACTCTTTGATGGACTCAAGCTCCTTTCGCGTGGCCCTTTCGATTTGGATGAGCACGGTGCCGATCACGGAATCGTCGACGACCGCCGCATTAATATCGACAGGCAAAGGTTCGACCGCGTCAACCATGACTTCGACCGACTTCTCACCACCCCCGCCCGGTCGTTCTCGGTGCGAGACCGTACCCATTATACGGACGATAGCGTCCTTAGAAATGAGGTCTTTGAATTTTGCGTAAGTGGCCGGGAAGACGACACAGGTAGCTTGTCCAGAAAGGTCTTCCAGGATAAGGCTCGCCATTTTCTCGCCGCGCGCTTTGGTCACGATCTCTCTGACGTTCGTCATGACGCCAGCCAGTTTGACCTTCGCATGCTCTTCAAGTTCAGTGATCTGCGCGCAAGTGTTGGAGGCGAGGAAGGGAAGGGAGCGGCTCACAGCTCGCAGCGGGTGGTCCGAAACGTAGATCCCCATGACGTCCTTCTCCATCTGCAGAACTTGCGACCTTTCTGGCGCCGGCATCTCTGGGAGGGTCGGGTATTCCAAAGAAGTCTCTTCGTTTCCGCCCCCGCCAAAAAGTGAGTCTTGCCCTTCTTTGCGTTGTCGCCCGGCCGTGTCCGCGAAGGCCAGCGCCCCCTCCAGGTTCTCCAGCAACTTGTTCCGGTTGGGCTCGATGTCCGAAAGTGCCCCCGCCTTGATAAGCGCCTCCAAGGAAAGCTTGTTAAGTCCAGCCGGCCTTACCCGGTCCGCAAACTCATAAAAGTGGGTGTATTCGCCGTTTTCCTCGCGGTCGGCAATGATGTGGTTGACAAGTCCCTCTCCGACGCCCTTTATGGCACCAAGCCCGAAGCGTATTGCGTAACCAGTTTCGCAATGCTCCACGGAAAAATCGAGGGAGCTCTTCGTCACATTCGGAGCGATCACGGCGATTCCTTGCCTGCGGCAATCTTCGATAAAGCTCGTGACCCGGTCTTCCTTGTCACTATAGACGGCGAGCAGAGCCGCCATATACTCCACCGGGAAATTGGCTTTAAGGTAAGCCGTCTGGTATGCGAGTATAGCGTAGCAAACCGCGTGGGCCTTGTTGAACGCGTAACCGGCAAAAGGCAGAAGAAGCTCCCAAACTTCGTTCGCTACCTCTTGGATAATCTCGTTAGCTTCGCAACCCTTGAGAAACTCTTCCTTCATAGACTCCATGACGAGCCTATCCTTCTTGCCCATCGCTCGCCTGAGAATGTCGGCTTTACCGAGCGAGAATCCCGCTAACGCTTGAACGAGTTTGAGGACTTGGTCCTGATAGACGATGATCCCGTAGGTCTCGGCCAGGATGGGCTCCATCTTTGGATCCAAATAGACCGGTTGCTTTCTGCCGAACTTGTTGTCGACAAAGCTTGGAATGTGATCCATCGGACCGGGCCGATAAAGTGCGACCATGGCCGCAAGTTCTCGAACGCTTTGTGGCTTAAGCTCGACAATGTTCCGGCGCATCCCGCCCGACTCTAGCTGGAACACTCCGACCGTGTCACCTTTAGAGAGCATCGCGAATGTCGCTTCATCTTCGAAGGGGATCGCTGAAACCCCTTCCAAAGCAATGGGGCTTTGAGGATGCGTCTGCGCAATGTTCTGGATAGTCCTTGACAAGACCGTCAAGTTGCTCAAGCCCAGGAAGTCCATCTTCAGAAGGCCTAGCTTCTCAAGGATTCCCATCTCGTAGGCCGTAACCGGCTGACCATCACTTGAGCGATAAAGCGGGACACTATCCGCCAATGGAGTCTTGGAAATGACGACCCCTGCGGCGTGGACGCCGGAGTGCCTGCAGAGGCCCTCGATAGTCCTTGCAGTCTTCACCAATCCGGTCAGTTTGGCGTCTCCAAGCGCAGACCTAAAATCGGAACATTCGGAATAGAAGCGGATCCAATCTTCGCCGCAATCTGGGGAAGGTTCGTCCAGAGCTTTTTGCAAAGTCAAGCCCGGGCGGTTGGGTAGAAGCTTGCAAAGTTTATCGGTCTCCACAGGCGGAAACCCCATCACACGCCCCGCATCTTTGATTGCAGCCTTTGCGCCGAGCGTCCCAAATGTCACGATCTGCGCGACCCGGTCTGCCCCATATTTCTCCTGGACCCAGCGGATGACTTCGTCCCGGCGTGCGTCTTCGAAGTCCATGTCTATATCCGGCATAGACACGCGCTCAGGGTTGAGGAAGCGCTCAAACGTTAAGTCATACTCAACCGGGTTGACATCCGTAATACCGAGGCAATAACTTACAAGTGAGCCTGCGGCAGATCCTCTTACACCGAACGCGATACTTTCTGAACGCGTGAAATCCGCGAACTCTTTAACAAGCAGAAAGTACGCGTCGAAGCCGGTCTTCTCGATGACCCCGAGTTCGTATTCGAGCCTTTCAGACTCATTGTCCCCCTGCTTGCCGAGCCTCGATGATAAACCTTCATAAGCGAGCTTTCGTAGGTAAGACGTCGGAGTTTCGCCTTCCGGCATGTCCGGCTCGGGCATAAGGTTCCGTGACGGAGTAATGTTTAGCTCGCAAAGCTCGGCAATCTGCAGAGAGTTTTCGATCGCCTCGGGATGATCGGGGAACAAGGCGGCCATCTCACTAGCCGTCTTTAGATACTCGTTGCCGGTAAACCGTATCCTCGATTCGTCGGAGCGAAGCTTGCCCATACCGATGCACAAAAGTACATCGTGCGGTTCGTTATCTGTTTTGCACAGAAAGTGCGAATCGTTAGTGGCTACAAGCGGCAGGTTCAGCTCATGCGCTATGCGCAGCAAGCCTTGATTCATTTGGGTCTGTTTATCGATCCCGTGGTCCTGAAGCTCGACGAAGTAGCAACCCTCGTCAAAGATCTCCTTGTACATACCAGCCCGATACTGGGCCTCGTCGTACTTACTTGCCAAAAGAAGCTGGTTGACCTCGCTACCGATGCAGGTCGTCGAACCGATCAACCCTTTAGCATGGCTCCTTAAGACCTCATGGTCTATGCGTGGTTTGTAATAGAAACCTTCCAACGCTGCAATTGAATGAAGGCGACAAAGGTTCTTGTAACCTTCCTCATTGCGCGCAAGCAATAAGAGGTGGTAAGCCTGCTTTTCTTCATTAGCGGTCCGATCCCTCAGGCCCTGGGGAGCGACATAAGCTTCCATTCCCAGAATGGGCTTAACGCCCTGTTTAACGCACTCGAAATAAAACTCCATACATCCGAACATAACACCATGGTCGGTGATGGCGATAGCCGGCATTCCTTCTTCTTTAGCACGGGCAACCATTTGAGGGATGCGGGTGGCCCCGTCGAGCAGGGAGTACTCAGTATGGTTGTGCAGATGGACGAAGGGGCGGGTGCACATGGAAGCGGCTCTTGTTCAGACGCGACTGACCGGGCGAACGTCGCGGGGACTTAGCGGAAGTTTTCCCCCACTTTTTGCTAGGTTCGCGGGAACCTAGGCTAGACAGCTTCGCCAAGGTAGGCTTCAATGACCTTTGGGTTCGAGCGGATGGCCTCTGGCGGGCCGTGGGCGATCTCCTCACCGTGGTCCAGCACGACGATTCGCTCGCAGAGACCCATGACGAACTTCATATCGTGTTCAATAAGGAGGACGGTCATGCCAAAGGAGTCGCGAATGTCCTTTACCGTTTGCTGAAGTTCGTTCTTCTCTAAAGGGTTCATGCCTGCGGCAGGTTCGTCAAGAAGAATGAGCTCAGGTTTGGTAGCCATGGCGCGTGCTATCTCCAGCCTTCTTTGTTTTCCATAAGATAGGTCGGCCGACCGAACATGGGCGAACTCCTCAAGGTTCACGACCCTTAAAAGTTCCATCGCCCGCTCTCGCAGCTCCGAAGTTTCCTTTATCGCTGGAGGCATATACGTAAATGCTGAAAGTAGAGAGCTCTTCTTGCGCAGAAAGGCGCCGACTACGACATTCTCCAGCACCGAAAGCGCAGGGAAAAGCCGGATGTTTTGGAATGTCCGGCAAATGCCCATCTCGCAAATCCTTGATGGCGGCTGGCCCCCAATCTCCCTCCCATTGAAAGTGATCGAACCACTCGTCGGTTTATATACTCCCGTTATCAGGTTAAAGCAGGTTGTCTTGCCCGCGCCGTTCGGGCCAATTAGGCCGAACAAATCGCCTTGGTTTAGCTGAAAGGAGACAGAGTTCACGGCGACGAGTCCGCCAAAGCGGATCGTTGCCTCGCGGAGCTCGAGTACGGGCTGGCTCACGAGCTCGCCTCCAAGGGTGGCCTGGTGCCGGTGAAGAGGCTCTTGAGCCAACTCCAACTGAACTCGTGGTGTCCGAAAAGTCCTTGCGGCCGAAGGAGCATAAGGACGATCAAGGTGGACGCAAAGATCACCATGCGTAGGGATGAGGCTTCAAAGGTTTGGGTAGCTAACTGGGGGACGAGGCCGAACACGGATTTGAGCAGCACACCAAGAATGGCGGCGACGGCCATTGCGACGACCCCGAAGCCAAACTTTTGCCCGTTTCCGCGGTGGACGTTGTGCTGGATATAACGGAGCGCTGCAACCGCTAATGCCACGGCGACCACGCCCGCGACAATCGCAGAACCCGGGATCTGATAAGCGGTCTTCGTGACCGGGTCTTGGAGATTTCTCAGCCACTCGGGAATGGCGAAGAGTGCGACGGCTGCGACCGTCGAACCAGTGATGGAGCCTGTGCCGCCGAGGACCACCATTGTCAGAATTATAAACGACACGTCCATCTTAAACATGTCGGGAGAGATAAACGTTTCCGTGTGGGCGAGCAGCGCACCAGCCATTCCCGCAAACATAGATCCTATAACGAACGCGGTGACCTTCGTCGAGGGAACGTTAACCCCCATGGCGGAGCTCGCCACCTCGTCTTCGCGCACAGCCAAGAAGGGCAGCCCGTGGGCGGTTCTGAGTAGGTTTCGGCATACGGCTATGCACAGAATGGCAAGTAACCAGACTAGCCACAGGGTGTTCGGGGCCGAGCCGAAAGGCTTCACATTCATGCCGTAAGCGCCCCCCACCTCCTTAATGTTCTGCGCAACGATGCGCAAAATCTCGCCGAAACCGAGTGTCACAATCGCGAGATAGTCCCCACGAAGGCGAAGGCTGGGCAAGCCGACGACGAGACCGGCGATCGCGGCGCAAACGCCACCGAAAAGGGCCATCGTTATCAGCCAAGGAACCTGGCCAAGAGACTGGTTGGCATAGAACGCTTGCGAGACCGCACCCGCGCTGTAAGCGCCGACCATGTAAAAGGCTGCATGGCCGATCGAAAACTGGCCGGTTATGCCGTTGATAAGGTTTAAGCTGACCGCAAGGGTGACGTAGAGACCGGCCAAGACAAAGAGGCGGTAGTTCTCAGCCATATTGCCGGAGACCACGCTCTCAAGGCCATAAGCGAACGCAAGGGCCGCGAGTACGGAAAGCGCGCGTACGGCCCAAAACTTCATACTTTTTCCACCTTGGCCGAACCGAGGAGGCCACCGGGTTTGAAGAGCAGCACCACGATGAGGATGACGAAAGCCACCGCGTCCTTGTAACCGCTAAAGCCGGCCCAGACGGCCAGGGTCTCGACCACGCCCATCAGCAAGCCGCCAAGGACGGCGCCAGGGATATTGCCGATACCGCCGAGAACCGCCGCCACGAACGCCTTGATACCGGGCGTGACGCCCATAAATGGGGTGAGCGGGGTGCGCAGCACGGTGGCGTACATCATGGCCCCGGCACCGGCGAGCGCCGAACCGATCAAGAACGTGATGGTCACGACGCGGCCGACGCTGACGCCCATCAGCGAGGCCGAATCAAAATCGTGGGAGGCGGCGCGCATGGCTCGGCCGGTCTTCGTCTTTTGCACCAGGTACCAAAGGCCGCCCATAAGCGCAACGGTCGTGCCGAGCATGATGAGCTGGCCGATCGGGATGGTCAGGTCGACGGATTCGTTGTTGATCTCCCCTTGGACCTGGAACAGTTGCCTCTGGCTCTCCTGAAGCTGGGTCCGCAGCTGAGCTTCCTCAGGCGTGTTGGCGGCGGCCTCTAAGGCGCGCTGGGCAGCGACCACGTTCCCTTGCAGGGTGTCGGCCTGCTGAAGCAGTTGTGCGGGCGCCGGCTTCAGGGTGAGGTCTAGGCTGCCGCGGTAGGGGTTGATCTGCTCGGAGATCGCGGGGGGCGGCGATTGGGGCAGGAAGAGCCCGCCCGCATACTGGATGAAGAGCGAGACCCCGATCGCGGTGATGAGCGAGGCGATGCGCGGCTGGCTCCTCATGGGCCGGTAAGCCAGTCGCTCGATCAACACTCCGATGAGGGCGCAGACCGCCATGCTCGCGAGGAGCATGATCGCCAGATAGAGGGCTGAAGAAGGGCGGTCGGCACGTGCCAAGTCCGCCGGGTGGAACCCCAGCCCCCACGAGACGAAAAGCGCCACGTAAGACCCCAGCATGAACACTTCGCCGTGGGCGAAGTTGATCAGGCGAAGCACGCCGTACACCATGGTGTAACCCAGCGCGATCAACGCGTAGATCGACCCCAGGAGGAGTCCGTTCACAAGCTGTTGCGGCAGGATCGAAATTTCGAACGCTGCCAGTAGGTTTTCGGGCGCTAGCAAACTACTTCAAGTCGGCCAGGTCAGAAGGATCGTAGGCTTTCTTGAAAGCTTGTCCGTCCTTGACGACTTCGACGACGAGGGCCCTCTTCGGCGGATCGCCGTTCTTGCCGTTCAGGGTGATGTCTCCGCTGACCCCAGCGAACCCTTCGGTAGCCTCGAGTGCGCGGGTGACGGCGGCGCCGTTATCGCCCTCGGCGCGCTTGATCGCGTCCATCATGAGCATCGCCGCGTCGTAGCCCAGGGCGCCCATGGTGGTGCCGGGGGTGCCGCCGTACTTCGCCTGCCACTTGCTGAGGAAGTCCTTGACCACGGGCCGGTCTTCCTGGTTGTTATAGTGGTTGCAGAAGAAGCCGCCGATGATGGCTTGGCCGCCGGAGGTCTGCAACTGGGTGCTGTCCCATCCGTCGCCGCCCATCAGGGGGACGTTGATGCCCGCCTGGCGCATCTGGCTGGCGATCGGGCCGACCTCGTTGAAGTAACCGCTCAGGAACGCCCCGTCCGGGTTCTTCGACTTCATCTGGCCGATCTGGGCGTTGAACTGGGTCGTGCCCGTCTCATAGAACTGCTCGTCCGCGATCTTGCCGCCGAGCTTCACGAAAGCATTCTTGAAGGTTTCGCTCAGGTACTGGGAATAGGGCTGCTTGTTGTCCGTCATCACGGCGACGTTCCGCAGGCCGAGCTCTTCGTAGGCGAACTTCGCCATGACCGGGCCCTGGAAATCGTCCGTGTAGCAGACGCGGAAGAGGTTGCTGCCTTGTTTGGTGATGTCGGTCTTGGTCGCGCCGACCGCGATGAGCGGAACGCCTTCGTCGAACGCGACGTTCGCCATCTGCTGGGTGATGCCGCTGGCGACCTCGCCGAGCAAGCCGATGACCTTGTCAGTGCCGACGAGCTTCTGCGCGGCCGATTTGCCCTGCTCGGGCTTCGAGGCGCTGTCGCCGACCAGCAGCTGGACCTGCTTGCCCTTGATGCCGCCCGCCTTGTTGATCTCGTCCACAGCCAGTTGGGCGCCTTTGATGCTGTCGTCGCCCCACGGCTTCAAGTCGCCGTTTTGGCTGGCGACGAGCCCGATGCGGATCGTGTCGCCCTGGATCGAGTTGCCTTCTTTCGAAGGGGCAGGGCGGCTGGAAGTGGTGGTGCCATCGCCGCCGTGCGACCCAGCGGTGCCAGTCCCAGAGGAACCGGCGCTAGATCCAGCGGCGCCTGACGCCTCTTCTTTGCAACCAGCGGTGAGGCCGCAGGCAAGGGCCGCGGCGGCAAGGAGGAATGCTCCGTAGCGTCTCATGATCGTCACTGACGTTTAGCCCTTTCGAACCGTTGCTGGTCCGACGGCTAAAGCGGCGGCTAGTATACAGAATCTTCGCCATTGGGTCGGCCTTGGGACGCGACATCCTCGGCGGAACGTATAAAGAGAGGCGATCCACCCATGTTAGCCGCGCTCTTTGGAACTCTTTTGCAGCTGCCCGTCGAGATTCCCTTCCGCATCGGGGAGAACGCGATCGTGGTCGACGCGCACGTTAACGGCCGCGCCGTCTCTCTGATGTTCGACACCGGCTTCTCGGGCACGATCGTGCTCAACGAGAGCCTCAACGTCGGCCCCGCAGACGGCACGATCAACCTGCGCGACTTCGTCGGCTCGTTCGAGGCCAAGTCGGTGAAGCTCAAGAGCCTGCGCATCGGGCCCTACGAGTCGGACGTCGCGGAAAGGGACATCATCCAGCAGCCGGCCGACCACTACACGCTCGCCTATGGCACCCATGTGGACGGCATCCTCGGCCTCGCCCCCTTTGCGCGCCACGTGACCGAGATCAACTTCGAGCGCAAAGTGATCATAGTCCATCCGGATAACTTGGACATTTCGACCCGCCAGCCGGACAACAAGCGCACGTTCATGGCGCGGATGCTGCCTCTCGGCCGGAGCTCGATCCCGATGGCGGTCGAGGCTCCCAGCGGAAAGAGGATGACCCTCTCGCTCGACACGGGCAACGCCTTTTACGCGACGACCCACAAGGAGGTGTTGGAACGGGTCGGCCTTTGGGAAGAAGGCAAGAAGCCGCGTTTCATGGCCACGTCTTGGGTCGCGAGCGGCCCCGTCGATTCGTTCTACGCGGAGCTTCCAGACCTGAAGATCTATGGCGTTCCCGTCCCCAAGAGCACGTGGAGCGTGATCGACCTGCCCTCGAGCGACGCGGACGGGGACGGCACAATCGGGTTCGGGTTCCTGAAGCACTTTAACGTCACTTTCGACCTGGCTCGCCGTCGGGTTTGGCTGGACAACTTCAGCGGCGAGGTCACCGATCCGGCGGAAGGGGAGCCCGGGCTCAGCGCCACTTTCAACCCCAAGGCGGGACGTGCGACCGTCTTCAACGTGGTCCCCGGTTCTCCCGCTGAGAAGGCCGGGATCAAGCGGGGAGACAGCCTGCTCGGCGTCGACGGCGCGGACACGACCCGCTTTAACTTCCGCCAAATAGAAGGCCGCCTGCGCGGCGAGCCTGGCAGCCATGTCGAAGTCTCGGTCTCGCGCAACGGCGAGCTGATCCGGCACAAGTTGGAGCGCATCTCCCTCGTGAACTAGCCCAGAGCCCTTGCAAACCGGGTGGCGACGGAATCGAGCATTTCCTCCGTGAGCCGCCCCGTGAAGGTGTTCTGCTGGCTCGGGTGGTAGCTCGCGAAGACGGTTGCCTCCCCGACCTCTACTTCCGCCCCGTGGGCGAAGGCGGGGAAGGGCCGAACACCCAAATGCGCGAAGAGCCGACGCCAGGCCAGGGAGCCGAGGCACAGATAGGCGCGCCAGGGCCGAAGGGCGAGGGTGTCGCGCAGGTGGATCGAGCAGTTCTCAATCTCTTCCGGCAGCGGCTTGTTGTCGGGAGGCGCGCAGTGGCAAATGGCCGTGATGAGGACGCGCTCCAGCCGCAGGCCGTCTTGGGCATGGTCGGCGTTCGGCTGGCTGGCGAGCCCAGCGCGAAAGAGGGCCCGATACAGCCACTCGCCGCTACGGTCGCCTGTGAACATGCGGCCCGTTCGGTTCGCGCCATGGGCCGCCGGGGCCAGTCCCACGATGAGCCCGCTCGCTTCGGGGTCGCCAAAGTTCGGGACCGGGAGGCCCCAGTAGAACTCGTCTTGGAACTGCCTCCGCTTGGTCCGGGCGACCTCCTGGCACCAAGCCCGGAGGCGAGGGCAGCGCTCGCACGCTACGATCCTCTGCTGCAAGTGGTCGAATTCCGCGTAAGGCACGCCTACGAAGAGGCTACCGCGTCGCCAGGCGGCGTATGATGAAAGTTGTGCCGATCTACGAGTACGAGCATCTTCATGACGAGTGTGAGCTCGCCGGCACCCGCTTTGAGGTCATCCAGTCCGTGAACGACCCGCCGCTCAAGTTCTGCCCGGCCTGCGGGCTGGAGGTCAAGCGTCTGGTGAGCCGCATGAACGTGAAGACCAAGGGCACCCTGGATCCCGACAAAGCCGCCCGGCGCGGCTTCACCACGTGGAAAAAGTCCGAGTTCGGCGTTTGGGAGAAAGTGGCTGGCCCCGGAGTGGACGTCATCATCGGGGGGCCCGAAGAGGTCGAGGCGGAGAAGGCGCCTGGCTCCTAGAACGGCCGGTCAAGCCCGAGCGACTCTTCGAACCCGGCCATCACGTTCATGCAGTGGACGAGCTGCGAAGCACCGCACTTTCCGTGCAGGTCGGCGATGACGTGCACGCTCAACAGGGCGTGGCCCTCGTCCTCAGTGGACTCGAGGCGGTAAGCCGCGTGGTGCTGCCCTTCGACGAGGCGACCGTACCACTCATCCACCCGCGATTCGCGCACAAAGAAGCTCCGCTCGTACCGTTCGCGATAGAGGGCGGCGACCTCTTCCAGAGTCCCCGGCGGCTCGACAACCACCATCGCGAGCATCGCCACCACCGTGCCGAGGTCCTGCTGCTCGAAGGCTAAGTCGGCTCCTTCGATCCCGCAGCGGGGCAGCGCGGCTTCAAGGTCGCTGTAATCGACCGGCGAGGCAAAGAGAAGGGAAGGCGGCTCGCTCACGATGCGCGCGATGCCGACCGGGGCCAGCGCCAGGGTCGCCAGCGTCGCGGCCGGCCCGGGGACTGAGGCGACGTCCGCGCAGACGAGCGGGTTGTTGTCCTCGATTTCGACCACGCCGTAGAGCTCGAGGTCGGGCCGCGCAGTCACGACTTGGCGGTGCCAGTCCCCTTGCCAGAAGTCGATCTGACCCGGCTGGGTCGCGCGTTCGACGAGCTCGACTTCGGGGTGCCGGTCAAGGAGGGCGAGCAGGGACGGATCGGTTGGCCGCGCGACGGCGATCACCTGCCCAGGATACTTGGCGTCCGGTTGGGAGGAGCGGGTAACACCGGCAAGGTGACCGCGAAGTGGGACCGATCAAAGGGACGGCCTGAGCCGATCCGCGCGCTCAACCGGATCCGCGAGCGCGAGAACGGCGAGCCGCTCGTCGACATCCGGGACGCGGCGCCAAGTGTGCGGCTGGTGCGCGCGACGACGATCCCTTACTGCCGCAGGTCCGTCGCGGAGATGGTGGAGCGCGCGGCCCGGAGCCTGCCCGCCGGGATTCGGCTTGCCGTGACAGACGCCTGGCGTCCGATCGAGCGCCAGCGTGCGATCTTCGCCTGGATGACGTCGCAGCTCGAGGAAGCCCGGCCCGGACTCGACCCGGCGACGAAGCGACGCCTCGTCTGCCGCTTCGTCGCGCCGCCCGATCAAAAGGCGCCGCCGGGCCACTGCACCGGGGCAGCGCTCGACGTCACCCTGGTCGACCTGGAGGACGAACCCCTCGACCTGGTCTCGCCCTATGACCGCTTCATGGGGGCGCCTACCTTTGTCTACGGCCTCACCGACCAAGCGCTGGCGAACCGGAGCGCGCTGGTCGAGGCCATGCTCGGCGTCGGCTTTTCAAACTGCCGCGATGAGTTCTGGCACTACAGCTATGGCGATGCGGGCTGGGCCGTCCGCATGGGGCACGACGAGTGCGTCTACGGGCTCGCCCACCTTCCGCCCGAGGCCTATGCCGAGCAGAATCGGCTCTGGCACGAAGCGCTCAAAGACCGCCCGAACCCTTTCCTTCCGTCGGGCTTGGCGAAAGGAAGGTGATCGGCGGGCGCGGCCCGTCCGGTCGGAACCCCGGAGGGCCGACGACGATCACGTCCAACTCCAGGTCCAACCCGAGGCGCGGCTCGACCCGGACTTGAATCGTTTCGACCTGCGTCGAGAGGTCGCACTCGCCCAGCTTGTACCAGCCGAAGCCTGCGCCATAGAAAGAGACCGGCGCGGCCTCTGGCTTTAGCACCGCCGTCCCCAGCGTCACCGTGAGGGCGGAAAGGTCGTTGCCCGCTACCGAGGCGGCGACCCACACTTCTTGCTTGCCGCTCGCGCGGCGGGGAATGGGCCAGGTCCCCACAAACGAATCGCCGCTCGGGCGGATGCGCGAGGCGAGCGCCAAGGTGGATTCGCTGGCCGAGCCCGCCGTTTGCCTGACTTCGCTGAAGTCGTGCTTGGGGCATCGAAAGGCCTCGATCCAGGTGTAAGGGGCGGCCCGCGGAACCAGCCGGTTCAGCTGCTCGCGCAAGGTCTTGTAGCTTCCGCCGGGTTCTTGTTCGAAGTCCCGCAGCTTTCCGCTGAAGAGATATTTCTCGGATCCGGCCGGGTCTACTCGGTTCTCAAAGTGGTCGAACAGGGTCGCCAGCGCGGAGGTGGTCTCCGCCATCGCTTGCTCGGGGACGGGCGGCACCGTGAGGCCGCGAAGGATGACGGGCAGGTCCGGCACCAGCAGTTCCGTCCGGTGACGCCGGACTCGGAGTTCCGTGATGTTCCCGTCCAAGTCGGTCGCGGTCACGCCCTTTTCGTCGGTCAGGCGCAACTTTGTCGGCCGTGCGCCTTCACGCGACCAGATCGCGAAGAAGGGGCCGAGCGCGTCGGAGCCGCGATAGCCCTCATACCCCGCGCCATAGTCGATGCGGTCGCCGGGGGTCGGGGTCGGCAGCCACCAGAGCCCGCCGCGGAGCCGGACAGGGGCCGCCGCCCCTCGCGCCGCCTCCGGATAAAAGAGCGGTCGGACGGTCCACTCCGCCGACGAGAGGTCGCTGGCGCGGGCTGCGGCGATCGACGCCACCGCTTGGAGCGTGCCTCGGTCGCCTGCCCGGAAGAACCAGCCGCGCACGCCCATGCCTTCAAGTTCGCGCACGACGTCCTCGGCCGAGAGCCCCCCATCGACGAGAGTCAGGTCCGTCGCCCAAAGGCTGGATGGGTCGCGCCGCCGCAAGACGCTGCTGAGGGGGCGCGAGGCGCCCTCGACCATCGCCGGCACCGATCCCGTTTCCGTCGAGAAGGCGAGCCCCTCGCTCAGGACGGCTTCGTCGGCCCATTCGTGCCAGGTCTGGATCACCGGCAAGTCCGCGATCTTTCGAAGCGTCGCTTTGAGGCGGTCGAGGCGTCTCGCCCCGGCCAGCCGCTTCACCTGGCGAATGTCGGCCCAGGCGGTCGACCTCTGCTGGTCGGTCGTGTAGAGGCGGTTCTCGCGCGGGTCGAAGAACTGGGCGATGCCGCGCGTCTCAGACCAAAGCGGTACAAGGCGGGCCATCACCGTGAAGCTGTCGATGTCGTTCGCGGCGATCGACCAGGCACGGAGGGCGCTCGCCACGTCCTTGTAACGCGACTTGAGGTAGTCGGCGAGCTCGGTGTGGAAGAGCGGCGAGAGGGGGACGGCCCCCTCCGTCTGAGCGACTCCCGCCCCGCCAGGATCGATGATCGCCCGGCACCCAGGCCCGGGCGGCCGCGAGCGGAAGATCTCCAGCAGGTAGTCGCGATGCTCGTCGAACGCGGACCAGTAGTCGGGCGCCCGCAAGTCGCGCTGCGTCGGATAGACCAGGAGCACGTGGGGCAGCTCGACCTCGGGATCGATGTGGTCGCTGAGGACGCCGTCAATGACGGGCACGCGCCGGAACCACCGCACGGACCCCTCGCGCGCCTTCACCAGAATCAAGAGCGCTTCGCTGGCCCCCGGCAGGCGCAGCTCAATGTCGCGCGGGCGCAAGATGTCCGGGATCCGGTAGCCCTGCGGCTCTACGATGACCGTGTCCGCCGTGGGCCGCGCGACCGAAAGCTTCAGGGCATAGCGGCACCCGTTCTTCTCCAAGACTTCCGCCGCCTTCGGCCAATCCGAGGCGTCCCCCCCGATCTCGACGACGAGGTCGTGGATGCCTGCGTCCACCGCTGCTTGCACGGCTTCGGGTTGGGCCGGGACATGCACGCCCACCGGTAAGTAGGGCGTCTCGTCCCAGACCAGGGTGTGGAACGAGTTCACGCGCCAAGGCGCGGCGTGCGGCGCAAGGGCCAGCGCGGCAAGGAGCGGGATCATGCGTTTTGCGAGGCTACCTCTGCGAAGGATAGAGGCCCGAAAAGGGCCGGGAGGTTCGCCCAAGAGTTTGACCGGGGCGGGTGCGATGGGCCGCGAGGGGTACAGTCCCGTGCGTGAACCCTCCCACGATCGCGCTCGAAGAGACGTGCCTGAACGTTTTGCGCGGCCTGGCGATGGATGCCGTCCAGCGCGCGAACTCCGGACACCCGGGCATGCCCATGGGTGCGGCCGCAATGGCCCACGCCCTCTGGACGCGGCACCTGAAGCACGACCCCGCCCAGCCGCTGTGGTTCGACCGTGACCGCTTCGTCCTTTCCGCGGGCCACGGTTCGATGCTGCTGTACGCGCTGCTCCACCTCACCGGCTACGACCTCTCGCTGGAGGACATCAAGAACTTCCGCCAGTGGGGGAGCCGCACGCCGGGCCACCCGGAAATCCACCTGACCCCCGGCGTGGAGATGGCGACGGGCCCACTGGGCCAAGGCTTCGCGACCGCGGTCGGAATGGCGATGGCAGAGAGCTATCTCGCCGCGCACTTCAACGCGTCGGGCGAGGAAGTGGTGGACCACTTCACATGGGTGCTGTGCTCGGACGGGGACTTGATGGAGGGCGTTTCCAACGAGGCCGCCTCGCTCGCCGGGCACCAAGGGCTCGGCAAGCTCATCGCGCTCTACGATTCGAACGCGATCACCATAGACGGCTCGACCGACCTCTCGTTCAGCGAGGACGTCGCCTCCCGGTTCCAGGCGCTCGGCTGGGGGACGTGGGAGTGCGACGGCATGGAGGTCGACGCGGTCGACCAGTGCCTCTCCGAGGCACGGCAGGACGATGGCCGCCCGAGCCTCATCGTGTGCCGGACGACCATCGGGTTTGGCAGCCCGAACAAGGCGGGAAGCGCCAAGTCGCACGGGGCCGCCCTCGGCCCGGACGAAGTGGCTGCCACCAAGGCTGCCCTGGGCATGCCGGCGGAAGAGTTCTGGATCGACCCCGAGGCTCTCGCTTTTTACCGCCGTGCGCTGGAACAGGGCCGTCAGGCCCGCGAGCGTTGGGAGGGCCGGGTCGAGGCGCTCCGTCAGGGGCGACCGGAGCTTGCGGCCGAGTTCGAGGCATACCTGGAGGGCCGCCCAGACCCCTCTTGGCTGGAGAAAGTTCCGGCTTTCGAGGCGGCGACGGCCACCCGCGACGCGAGCCACACCGTCATCAACGCCTTCGCGCCTGTGCTCAAAAACTGGGTCGGCGGGTGCGCCGACTTGGCCGAGAGCGTCAAAACCACGATTAAGGGCGGCGGCGACGCCAGCGCCCATGAGCCTGGCGGTCGAAACGTCCCTTATGGGGTGCGCGAGCACGCGATGGCCGCGGCTGTGAACGGCCTCAACTTGCACGGAGGAGTGCGGGCTTTCGGGGGCACGTTCTTGATCTTCAGCGACTATTGCCGCCCGTCCTTAAGGTTGGCCGCGCTCATGGAGACGCCAAGCGTCTTCTGCTTCTCGCACGATTCTATCGGCCTGGGCGAGGACGGCCCGACCCACCAGCCGGTCGAGCAGATCATGTCGCTGCGGCTCATCCCGAACCTGAACCTGATGCGTCCCGCCGATGCGAACGAGACGGTCGCCTGCTGGAAGATCGCGATCGAGTCCAAGCAGACGCCGTGCCTGCTTGTCCTGTCCCGGCAGAAGCTGCCGCTTGTGACCCCGGCCTTGCCGAAGAACCATCCCGCCGCGCGCGGCGCCTACGTCCTGCGGGAGGCCTCGGGCGGCTCGGCGAGGCTCGTCATCGTCGCCACCGGGAGCGAGGTCGCCCTGGCCGTCGAGGCCTGCGACGAGCTCGAGAAGGCGGGCGTGCCCACGCGGGTCGTCAGCATGCCGTCCTGGTTCCTCTTCGAAAAGCAGGACGCGGAGTACCGCGGGGGCGTGCTCCCGAGGGGTGTCCCCACCCTCTCCATCGAGGCGGGGGCGACCCTGGGCTGGGAACGGTACGCCCAGGCGAGCGTCGGGCTCGACCATTTCGGGGCGAGCGCCCCGGGGGAGCGTCTCTTCGAAGAGTTCGGCTTCACGGTCGAGAACGTGGTCTCCACGGCGCGGCGGCTCCTGGGCTAGAGCAAGTCCGACGTGTTCGGCCGGTTGAGCAGCGGGGGAGTGATCCCGGGCGGGCGGCGAAGGGGCTTTGTCCACGCCGCTAACGCCACCAGGGCGAGGGCCGTGAACCACCACCAGGCGCCGATATCGAGGGCTTCGAGCCGCATCCGGGTCGCACCCGCCTCGTCGGCCCAGAACTCTTGCGCCGGCATGGCGAAGGTGTGCAGCGAGACGGCAAGGGGCAAGACCGCGATCGCGCGCGCCAACCTCCCGCGACTCCCGGCTGTCACGACCCAGGCGAGCAAGAGCAGGGGGTTCGCGAACCAGCCGAATTGTCCCGCGAAAATTCCGAAGCCGCCGAAGAAGAGCGCCTCCCAGCCGAACCAAGGCTTCGAACCGGTGAGCCACACGAAGCACGGGAGGGCGCAGGAAAGGGCGAAAGTGCCGACCGAGAACGCAAGCAGACCTTTTGCCCGCCGCTCGTCGAGGATGTCCGGGTGGACGACCGCCATGGCCACGATGGGTTCTTTCCGCTTTTCCCCACTGCCCGTTGCCCGCAAGAAGGCGCAAGAGGCAAAATCCCGGTATGAGTCTCACAAGGCGTGAACTTCTCGCGGCGGGCGCAGTCGCCAGCTTGGCTCCCTTGGCTTTCGGCCGCCAGGAACAGACCGATATCGCCCGCCTCAAGCCGTTCCGGGTCGTCCACTTTACGGACGTCCACGTCCAGCCCGAGATGAACGCTCCGTGGGGCATGGCCAAGGCCCTCCGGCACGCCCTCTCCCAGGATCCCAAACCGGACATGGTGGTGACGGGCGGAGACCTCGTGATGGACGCTTTCGCCGCGACCGAGGAACGTGCCAAGACTCAGTGGGCGATCTTCTCAAGCGTCATGAAGGACTGCGACGTCCCCGTTGTGCACACCCTCGGCAACCACGACGTCTGGGGATGGAACAAGAAGGCCAGCAAGACCACGGGCGACGAGCCCCTCTGGGGCAAGCGCTGGTTCATGGAGACGTTCGAATACGCGAACACCTACCAGGCGTTGGAGGCGGGGGACTGGCGGCTCGTCGTCCTGGACACGCTCATCATGACCGACGACGGCTACAACGGCTATCTCGATGAAGCCCAGCTAGACTGGTTCAAGGGCGAGATCGCCAAGTCGGAAAAGCCGATGATGGTGGTGTCGCACATCCCCCTCATCGCCCCCTGCAACATGGTCCACGGTTATAAGCCGTCACAGGGCGAATGGGTGGTGGGCGGCAGCCTGCAGACGAAGAACTTTGACGACGTGCGCAAAGTGTTCGACGCGAACCCGCAGGTTAAGCTCTGCGTCAGCGGCCACATCCACCTAGTGGACCGCTACGACTACAACGGGGTGAGCTACGTCTGCGCCGGCGCCGTGAGCGGGGCATGGTGGATGGGCAAGAGCCGCACCTTTGACCCTGGCTATACCGTCTTCGACCTCTACCCCGATGGCCGCTGGGAGCACTCGTACGTCTCCTGGGGCTGGAACTCGGACGGGAAAGGCTAGCTTCCCGAGTTCGCTTGGGGGGCGATGCCGTCGCGCCCGGCTGAAATGGCGGCTTCTAGGAGCTCGCCGACGGTCTCGCCATGCTCACGGTAACAGGCGACCCCAATCGCCACCGCCGGCAAGGGGTGGCCGTCCGGCAGGGACGTCCGGGAGGTCTCTTCCAGGATTTCTTGGGCGCGGGAGATAGCCCGCTTCTTCCGGGTCTCGGTCATGGCCACCGCGAAGAGGCCGTCGTCCAGCCGCCCAGCAATGTCCCCCCGGTCGACGCATTCCTTCAGGGCCATGGCGACGGCCCGCTGCAGCCGGTCGGCCACCTCGCGCCCGTAAGTCGCCACCGTCTCGGGGAAATCGGGAATGTCGAGCGAGACGACCGCAAGGGGCGAATCGGTCCGGCGGGCTCGGTCGATCTCCAACCGGAGCATCTCGACGAAAGAAGCCTTCCGCAGCAGGCCGGTCAGCCCGTCTGGGAGGGCACGGGACCGCAGGGCCTCTTGAAGCCGCAAGTTGGCCAGGCGCAGCTTGACCGTGTCGGCTACGGCCAGCAAGAACTCTTGGTCTTCTTCTGAAAAGGCGGGGTCGGCCGCGCTCCGAAGGACGCGAAGGACGCCCAGGCACTCCCCCCGGGCCAGGAGCGGCAGACAGAGCGAGGGCGGCGAGTCGGCGGGGACGTGCTCGCAGACCATCTGGTCGCCCAAGCGGTTTTCGTGGACGCGTCCCCGGCGCAGTGCCCAGCAATCGTCGGGCTCGAAGCTGTCGCCCTCCGTGGCGCCGCCCCAGGCGGCGACGATCACGAGCCGCTTGCCCTCTGGTTCGGTCGCGGCGAGGCTGCCCCCAATGGGGAAGAGCCGTCGACCGAACCGGGCGACCTCGGCATAGGCCTCCGAAAGCGAGAGGCACGACTGGAGGAAGTCTGAGAACGCCTGCAGGAGGGTCAGGCGCTCCTTTGACTCTTGGAGTTGGACCAGCTTGGTCGCCAAGCTGGACTCCAGCCCTTCGACGCGGCGTTGGGCTTCCACCTGTTCTGAGACGTCTCGGACGAAGAACGCAAAGATACGGCCGGTGGCCGTTATGGTCTGGGTGACGGTGGCTTCGACCGGGACAGGGTCAGCACCGCCTTGAGCAAAGCGGAACTGGAAGGGGCGGTCCAGGTTGAGCGAGGCGAGCTCGGTCTGGCCCAGGTCTCGCAAGAGGGCGGTGACGGAAGCCCTGTCTTCGGCATCGACATAGGCGAGGAACTCGCTGCCCACCAGGGAGTCAGGGTCCGCGTCCATGACGCGGAGAGCCGCCTGGTTATAGAGGAGCACGTGAAGGTTCTCGTCCAGGCAGACAATGCCGTCGGACGTCGATCCGATCAGGGCGTCAAGGGTCGCGCCTGGTTCCACTTCGCTCGATTCCCGGTCTTGCCGCCATTCGGTTGACATAGACCCTATAGGATAGTCTCGGAACGTGGCGGCAAGCTCGGGAGGCCTGTCCGGCTCACCGGGTGGTGAACCGGACAGAATTTTCTTGGTCTTCGTAGACGGTGACGATTTCGCCCCTGCCACGAACGAGGACGGTCATCCGGTCAAGGTCGTCGAGCGAGCCGACGCCGTTGTTGATATAGACCGTCGGCAGCACCAAAGTGCGGCCCTCGAGATTGGTCGTGATGCGAATGGGATACCTGCGTCCGACTTCCAGCTGGGTGCCTTCTTGGATCCCGATGTTCAAGTCCACCGGGATCTGAATCCGGCGGATCCTGGGGAACCGGGCCTTGAAGATGTACCGCTGGTTGAGGCCGATGGTCGCGGTGAACTGCACGGGCTTCAGGTTCGGGTTCGAAGAGGTGACGATGAACTTCGCCGGGCCGGACGCCAAGGGGGCGACCCAGAAGGTTCCGTTCGTGCTCCTGACCATCTGGCGGACACCTTTAGAGTCGGAGACCGCAAGGGTCCCTTCGACAAAAGGATCCGGCATGCGGCCGATGGGAATGTTCCCCTCGCCGCGCTCCTGCGTGACCATCGAACCCTGGCCACCGCAGCCGAATAGCGTGGCGGCCAGGATGCCGACCGCCACGATTTTCAGGAGGTTTTTCCTCACACTCCGTTCCTACCGAAGGAGGATATCCCGCTCTTCGATGGGGCAAGGACCAGGGCCCTGCTCCAAGACTCGCTCCAGGCGGCCTTTTCATTCAGGGCACGCTTGGCGTCCTCCGCCCGGTCTTGGGCTGACTTGCCTTTCCCGTTCCCCGATTTCCCGGACTCGATCTTGGCAATAAGGCCGAGCAGGTGGACGGCAAGCGGTTCCAGCGAGAGCTTGCGAGCGTCTTCGACGGCACCTTCAAGGATCGCCACCGCGTCGTCTTGGTTGCCCTTGGCGAGCGCGATGGCGGCCCTTGCTTCCTCGATCCGCACCGCGGCTTCGCCGAGCTCGGACTTCGCCGCAAGGGTCTGCGCCTCGATAAGGGCAGTCTCAGCGGCGTCGACGTCGCCCAGGCGGGCGCAGGCTATGGCCATCACGGTGTCCGCGATCACCTGGGCGACCGGGTAGTGGTGGGCCACGCTGTGGCCTTTGGCCTGGACGGCGTACTCGCGGGCCAGGAAGTCGTCGCCTCGGTCGAGCGCGCCTTCGGCTTGCAGCAGAAGGGCGAGCGACTCGGAGCGGCGGTACTGGCCGCGCATAGCCTTGGCCATGCCTTTCATAACCATCTCGCGGGCTTTGTTCTCGTCGCCAACGGCGGCGAACAACATGCCGGTCGCGAGTTCGACCATGGTTTGTCGGGACTCGTCCTGCAGGCTGAACGTGACGTCCCGCGCTCGCATGAGCATAAGGGAAGCCTCGTCGAATTGCCCGAGGTGAGTCAAAGCGATACCGTTCTGAATCATGAGTTCGGCGACTTGCGTCGTCTGTCCTGTCCGGTAGGCAGCCTCGAGGGCCGTCTCCGTTTGCGCCTGCCCCGACTTCCAAAAGCCGCGGGTGCATACCATGCTCGCGTAATTGGCGCGAACAAAGGTCAAGGCCTTTTCATCAAGGTCCTTGTCGTCAAGGAGAGCGCTGAGCGTGCTCTCGGCAGTGGCGAAGTCGCCGACCCGTTCGGCGAGGGCGGCCAGGCTCACCTGGCCCTTCCACTTCTCGTCCTCGGGAAGGTGCTCGCGCGCCGCTTCAAAGCAGGTGCGGGCCTTCTCGATGTGGCCGAGAGGGATATAGCAGTAGCCCAGGGTCTGGGCGCAAGAGGCGGCCTTGTCCTGGACGTCCGCAGTCTGGAAGAGGGCTCGGGCGCTCTCCAAGTGCTGCACGGCCTCGACATAGTCGCCCTTGCTGGCAAGAGCCACGCCGGCGCGCCGGAGGAACTCGGCCTTGATGCCGGGCGTCTCCGCCTCGCGGCTGTGTTCGATGGCGTCCAGGGCCGTCTTGGCGGCGGCGGAGGGGTCGGGCGGGCCCATAAGGGCGTCGATCAGGCGCAGGGCCTGGCCACTGGTCGAGCGCGCGTCAAGGTCTTCGACGTCTTTCGGGTCGAAATAAGCCACCGACTTTCCGGTTACTTCGGCGGCTTGCCTCAAGCGAGCGGGGGACATGCGAAGCGCTCCTGAGGCGTAGGCATAGATGGTAGGTCTAGAGACCCCCATCTTATCGCCCAAGTCTCTGAGCGACAAGCCCGCGTCCTTCGCGGCTTCCCTGAGTTTCCGGCCGATCTCGGCCAGCTGTGCGGATTCGTTCATCACAATCACCTCTCTAAGATAAGGCCTGCTTGCCATAACGACAAGCTAACGGCGAACCTGACTAGTTCAACGTCAAGTCTGGCACACATTATAACCCCAAAAGACAAGGATATGACCATGGTCTCATAGAAAAACCACTTTTCTTGGTGGAAAAAGTAGTCAGTGTTGTTAGCACTTAACCTTCTATAAGAGTTTATGGTTTTCCCGTATAGGGGGGATATCTTGCGCATCTACCGGCCGGGTAGAACCGTCTGGTAGACAAGTCATAGAGGCTCTGCGGCCGGGAAATGTTCCAGAGCGGCAGAAAGACTGGTAGCCGTGCCTACCCCGGTCCTAGCCGAACCGGCCCGAAAGGTAGTCGCGCGTTTCTTGGCGGGCCGGGTCTCGGAAAAGCTTTTCCGTCGGGCCCGATTCCACGATCTCTCCGTGCATGAAGAACGCGGTGGTGTCCGCCACGCGGTGCGCCTGCTGCATGTTGTGCGTGACGATGATGATCGTGTAGTCCTTCTTCAGATCCTGCATCAGCGTCTCGATCTTCGCCGTGGCGATGGGGTCGAGCGCGGAGCAAGGCTCGTCCATGAGGATGACTTCCGGCTGGACGGCGATCGTGCGGGCGATGCAGAGCCGTTGTTGCTGACCGCCGGAGATGCTGAGCCCGCTGTCCTTGATCTTGTCCTTGACCTCGTCCCAGAGCGCCGCGCCCCTCAGCGAGCGTTCGACGACCTCGTCCAAGTCCGCCTTGCGGCGCGTCCCGTGGATGCGCGGCCCATAGGCGACATTGTCATAGATAGACATCGGGAAGGGGTTGGGCTTCTGAAAAACCATCCCGACGACCTTCCGAAGTTGCACGGGGTCTATGTTCTGACTATAAATGTCAGTGCCGTCGATCAAGACCGTTCCTTCGAGCCTTGTGCCCTCGATCAGGTCGTTCATTCGGTTCAAACACCGCAAGAACGTGGACTTGCCGCAACCGCTCGGCCCGATGAGCGCCGTGATCTGGCGGGGAGAAATCTTGAGGCTGACCTTCTTGAGGGCCTGGAACTTGCCGTAGAAAAAATCGACGTCTCGGGCCTCGACGCTGCCAGCGCCATGGATTTCGCTCGGGCCGTTCACGGGGGCTTCGGTCACCACGCAGTTAAGTTTAGCCGAGTCCGACGGGAGGTCGCGGCACGTCTTCGCCGGCCAGCGCGCGTTGGCGCAGGGCATGGTCGGCCAGCACAAGGGCGACCATCGCCTCGACCATTGGCACGGCCCGCGGGAGCACGCAAGGATCGTGGCGCCCGCGCCCTTTCAAGGTCGTGTTCTCGTGGTGCACGTTGACCGTCTCCTGTTCGGCGAGGATCGTTGCCACCGGCTTGAAGGCCACGCGCAGGGTGATGGGCGATCCGATGCTGATCCCGCCCTGGACGCCGCCAGAGTGGTTGGTCGGCGTGGTGACCGAGCGGTCCGGCGCGGCGCGGTACGGGTCGTTATGCTGCGATCCGCGGAGCAGCGTTCCCGCGAAACCGCTGCCGATCTCGAACCCCTTGCTCGCGGGGAGGGACATCAGCGCCTTCGCCAAGTCCGCCTCCAGCTTGTCGAAGACGGGCTCGCCCCAGCCTTCCGGCACGTTCCGGGCGACACACCCCACGACGCCGCCGACCGTGTCGCCCTCCTTGCGGACGGCTTCGATCCGCTCGATCATGGCCTCCGCCGTCTGTAGGTCCGGGCAACGGACGATCGTCGCCTCGACCTGCTCCCGGCT
Source organism: Fimbriimonadaceae bacterium (assembly GCA_019454125.1). NCBI lineage: Bacteria > Bacillati > Armatimonadota > Fimbriimonadia > Fimbriimonadales > Fimbriimonadaceae > Fimbriimonadaceae bacterium. The sequence goes on along the minus strand of CP075365.1, from coordinate 2,085,765 downwards.
CACCGTCTCGGGGTCGACGCTCGCCTTGATCTCCGCCACCGTCTCGACCCAGGCCACGACGTCGACTCCCCAAACATGGCGAAGGAGCTTCTGGGCGAGCGCGCCTGCCGCCACCCGGCCGATCGTCTCGCGGGCGCTGGCCCGGCCCCCGCCCGACCATGCGCGGATGCCGTACTTCCGGTCGTAGGCGAAGTCGGCATGGCTCGGCCGGTACTTGTCGCGCATCTCGTCATAGTCGCGCGAGCGCGAGTCCTCATTCCGCACGAGCATGGCGATCGGCGTGCCGAGCGTCACCCCGTCCAAGACCCCGCTCAGGATCTCGACCCGGTCTTTCTCGTGCCGCTGGGTCGTGATGCGCGACTGGCCGGGCCGCCGGCGGTCGAGCTCCCGCTGCACGTCCTCCTCAGAGAAGGGCAGTAAAGAAGGGCAGCCGTCGACCACGACGCCCACTGCCGGGCCGTGCGACTCGCCAAAGGTGCTGACGCGGAAGAGGGTGCCAAAGGTGGAGGCCATCAGTCGAGGTCTGCGAGGGCGTCGATCCGCCGCGCCAGCTCGAAGTCGTAGGCGGTGAGCCCACCGGTGTCGTGGGTGACCGTCGCAATCCTGACCTTTTGGTACCCAATGAGAATGTCCGGGTGATGGTTGAGCTTGTCCGCGACCCAGCCCACTGCTGCGGCGAAGACAAGGGCTTCCTTATAGCTTCGGAACTCGAAGAGGCGCACGAGGCTGCCCTCGCTCAGGGTCCAAGTCGGCACCCCGCCGAGCGCGGCCGCGATTTGCGGTTCAGCGAGCGAATCGTACGTCAGTTCCACCGGGCCGAGGTTACCCTCGGGTCGGGCCATACCTTTCGCTGGTAAAACGAACCTATGCCCCGCCCGCTGGTCTTAGGAAACGGCCGCTTGCTCATCGCATTCGATCAGCGGTATGCGATCCGCGACCTTTGCTTCCCTTACGTGGGCTATCCGAACCACCTGCTCGGCCACCGAGTGCGGCAGGGGGTCTATGTGGACGGGCACCTTTCCTGGTGCGATTCAGAGGACTGGCAAAGGGAGATGGGCTATCAGCCGGACACCTTGGTCGCCGAGACAAAGCTTCTCAGCTGGAAGTCCGGGCTGGAGCTGCAGTGCACGGACGCGGTCGATCCGGAACTCCCCGTCTATGTGCGGCGCGTCCGCGTGAAGGAGCTACGGAGCATCGCGCGCCCCGTGAAGCTTTATTTCACCCAACACTTCATGCTGGGGCAGAGCGACGTCGGGAACACGGCGCTCTATTTTCCGTTCCGCAACGCCGTCGTCCACTATCGCGGGCCGTACTACGTGATGGTCGCCGCGCGCACGCCCACTGACGGGATCGAGGAGTTCTCGACCGGGCTCAAGGGTTTCAACGGCTTGGAGGGGACTTGGCGCGACGCCGAGGACGGGCGGCTGGAGGGCAACCCGATCGCCCAAGGTTCGGTGGACTCCACGTTTGGGGTCTCGGCCGCCTTGGCCGCGGGCGGGGAAGCCGAGTTCTGCATGTTCATGGTGTTGGCCGAGCGCTTGGACGAGGCCGACGAACTCATGGGCGCGGTCGAGCAGCAAGGCCTGGACAAGGTGTTCGAGCGGCAGTCCCGCTCCTCGAAGGCGTTCTTGAAGCGCGCCGCACTTCCCGCGCCCGTGAGCCCTGAGATCGACCGCGAGTTCAAGCAGAGCCTCCTCCTGATGCAGACGCAGATCGACGCGCACGGCGCCGTCCTCGCCGCCAACGACTCCGACATTCTTGAGACCAACCGGGCGACCTACAGCTACTGCTGGCCGCGCGACGGCGCTTGCGTCGTCGAGACCCTGTGCCACCTTGGCCTCTGCGATTTTGCCGACCGCTTTTTCGAGTTCTGTGAACGGGCCATGCCCCACGACCGCCCCTTCCTGCTGCAGAAATATCGGGCCGACGGCAACCTCGGCGCGAGTTGGCACCCGTGGGTGGTGGACGGCCACCCTGAAGTCCCGTTCCAGCAGGACGAGACGGCCCTCGTGCTCTCGGCGGTGCGGGCTCGCGGCCTGGAAGCGGGGGTCCGCCATTGGGAGAAGTTCGTGCGGCCCGCCGCCGATTTCATGGTGCGGCACCGCGACCGCGAGGGGCTGCCGCTGCCGAGCTGGGACTTATGGGAAGAGCGCCGTGGCATCCACGCCTTTACCACTTGTTGTGTGTGGCGCGCACTGGAAGACAGTGGGGAGGTCGCCGAGGCGGCAGGCGACGCCGAGCGTGCCGCGCGGTACCTGGACGCCGCCCGCCAGATGCGTGACGCTTTCGGGATGCACTTCTGGCAAGAGGATCTCGGCCGGTTCGTGCGGATGCTCTCCGCGAGCGAGGGCGTCTACCAGGCCGACCGGACGCCGGACAGCGCGATCGTCTTCGGCCTCCTGCGCGGCCAATGGGAAAAGGACGGGAAGTTTAGGAAGACGCTAGATTCGCTCCGCGAGGACTTGCGCGTCGAGACGGTGGTCGGCGGGTACGCGCGCTATGCGCAAGACTACTATTTTCGGCGAAGCGAGGCGTATCCCGGCAATCCCTGGATCATTTGCAGCCTGTGGTTCGCCCAGGCTGAGCTCTACCTGCGGGGAATGGAGGCTAAGGACGACGTCTTGGAGACCCTTGCCTGGGTCTGTTCGAAGGCCTCGCCGACCGGCGTCCTCCCCGAGCAGCTCCACCCGGAAACGGGCGAGCACCTGAGCGTGAGCCCGCTCACCTGGTCGCACGCGGAGTTCGTCGCGACCGTCCTCGCCCTTGACGCGGCCCGGCAATAAAGAAGCCCTGGCCACGAGGGCCAGGGCTCGTTGAGGTCTTGCTCTGTCGAGCTAGCTGGTTAGCTGGCTTCGCCGGCGCGAAGGACGCGGACGTTGATCTGGTCGAACTGGGTGCCCCAGTTGTTCGAGCTGACCGGGCCGGCCGGGAACACCTGCGTGCGGACGCGGACGGTGCCGCCGCTCACGTAGTTGGCGACGTTCGCGGTCTGGCGGCCTTCGAAGACGCCGAAGCTGGTGCCGATCGAGCCTTCGTTGACGTTGTCGTACTGGCCGGTGTTCCAGTTGAAGAGCTGGATCCGCTGTCGCAGGACGCCGGTCACGTTGACGCGGCCGGTGACGGTCACGTAGACCTCGCCGGCGGTGCTCGTGAAGGCGGCCGGGTGCTCCGTGATGATCTGGACGGGCGCCTCGGCCTGGTTCACGGTGATGCCCTTGTTCACGTTGAAGGAGTTGCCCTCGACGCGGTCCAGGCTGCGGACGTCGCCACCGATGAGGTTGCCGCGGAAGACCTGGACGCTGCCAGGCTTGCGGCCCATGGCGTTCCAGAGGTTGGAGCGGCCCCAGCCGAAGGTGTTCGGGTCACCGTTGAAGATACAGGTCTTTTCGAGGATCTCCTCGACGCGGTCACCGCTGAGGTTCGGGTTCGAGCCCAGGATCATCGCCGCGACGCCGGCCGCATAGGGGCTTGCCATCGAGGTGCCCGAGAAGTTGGCGTAAGTGTTGATCTGGTTGTCGCTGGACCACACGGTCGACCAGATGCTCGAGCCGGGGGCGAAGAGGTCGATGGCGGGGCCGAAGGCCGAGTCGCCAGCCCTCGTGTTGTTCGACTGCAAGTTGCCGACGATGACGACGTTCACCCAGTCGACGCTACCGTCTCGGAAAGCGCCGTCGTTGCCCGCAGCCCAGAACCAGACGCCGTTGTACGTGTTCCGGATCGTGTTGCCGGTGGTGTTAACGGCGGCGCTGAAGAAGCCGCTGTAGCTGGTCGAGATGATCCGGGCCCCGTTCTGGGCCGCCCAAAGGGCGCCGCCCGTTAGCCAGGAGATGTTGGAGCTGCCGCCGCTCGAGTTGGAGACGCGGACAGGCATGATCTTCGTGCCTTCGATGTTCACGCCCGCGACGCCGAGGCCATTGTTGCCCCAGGCGGCGGAGATGCCGGCGCAGTGGGTGCCGTGGCCGTTGATGTCTTGCACGGCGCCGCCGTTGGCTTCAGGAATGCCGTTGACCGCGTTGTAGCCAGGGACGAACCGGCTGGACGGGTTGTTGAAGTCCTCGTGGAACTTGTGGACGCCCGTGTCCGTGATGGCGACCGTGACGGCCGCGTTGCCGCGGAAGATGTCCCACGCCTCAGTCGACTGGTTGTTGGTGTGCGACCACTGGCTACCGAGGCGAGGGTCGTTCGGAGTGAACTGCGGGTAGACGCGCCAGTCCGGCTCGACGTACTCGAACTTCCCGGTCTTCATCAGCCGCTGGGCGTAGGAGTTCTCGTCCTCGCCCCTCGGCAGGTTCACGACGTAAAAGTCGACGACCTCGAGGTGACGGACCGTCTCGGTGTTGATCATCACTTCGGCGGAGCGGCGGATCGCTTCGGCCTCGATGACGTTCTTGCCGAGGCGCTGCAACGTCTCAAGCGAAAGCGGCTTGACAATCATTTGGCCGCTGAATTCGGCCACGCCCGGTTGCTCCGTGAAGCTCAGGCGATTGAGGGATCCAGTGCCGGCCAAAGCAAGGCCGCAAAGACTGGATAGGGCAAGCAGAGTCAGGGATTTTCTCATGGGTTCTGCACCAAACGAACGACCCATCCGGCATAGGCCAGAGGTCTCTCCTAGTATGGCCACAAGACGCTTCCGAATGCAATGTTTTCAAGTGGCAACCCCATCTTTCAAGCTGAATAGAACTAGCCTAACGATTGTCAAACGGGTCTGAACTGTAAAGGCTGTTATCGAAAACAGCCCGGCAAAAAGAACGAGCCCCGGTGATACACCGGGACCCGAACTGTACAGGTTTTAAAGTTAGCCTTAACTGGCTTCGTCCGCGCGCAACGTGCGGACGTTGACCTGGTCGAACTGGGTGCGCCAGTTGTTCGAAGAGACCGGGCCGGCCGGGAACACCTGCGTGCGGACCCGGACGATACCGCCACTGATGTAGTTGGCGACGTTGCTCGTCTGGCTCGCTTCGAAGACGCCGTAAGACGTTCCGATGGTGCCCTCGTTCACGGTGTCGTACTGGTTCGTGGTGAAGTTGAAGAGCTGCACGCGCTGGCGAAGGACGCCGGTCACGTTCACTTTCGCGGTGACGGTGACGTAGAGCTCGCCGAAGTTCGAATCGAACGACGCATTGTGCTCAGTGACGATCTGCACCGGCGCTTCGGCTTGGTTGACCGTAATGCCCTTGGCGACGTCGAGGACGGTGTTCTCAACGCGGTCCAGGCTACGGACGTCGCCGCCCACCTGAATTCCGCGCAGGATGCTCAGGTTGTTCGGCTTTCGGCCCATGGCGTTCCAGAGGTTCGTGCGGCCCCACCCGAAGGTGCTCGGCGTGCCCGTGAAGATGCAGGTCCTCTCGAGAATCGTCTCGACGCGCTCGGCGCTGAGGTTCGGGTTCGAGCCCCAGATCATGGCGGCGACGCCGGCAGCGTACGGGGTGGCCATGGAAGTCCCGGTGAGGTCCGCATAGGTCGCGGTCTGGCCGTCGTTCGTCCAGAAGGTCGAGCGGATGGAAGTGCCCGGCGCGAAGCAGTCGATCATGTTGCCATAGGACGAGCCGCTGTTGCGCGTGTTGTTCGACTGCAGGTTGCCGATGATGGTGACGTTCGGCCAGTCGGCCGCGGCGCCGCGGTTCGCGCCTTCGTTACCGGCCGCGTAGAACCACAGCGCACCGTAGTTGTTGCGGATCGTGTCGCCGGTCGTGCCGATGGTAGCGAAGGTGACGCCGCTGTAGCTGGTCGAAATGACCTTGGCGCCGTTCTGCGCGGCCCAGAGGGCGCCGCCAGTCAGGATTTCGAAGGTCGTGCCGCCTCCCTGGTCGATCTTGACAGGCATGATCCTCGCGCCTTCGATGTTGACGCCGGCGACGCCGCGGCTGTTGTTGCCCCAAGCGGCGGCGATGCCGGCGCAGTGGGTGCCGTGGCCGTTCGTGTCCTGAACGGTGGCGCCGTTGGCCTCGGTCACGCCTGTCATCGCGTTGTAACCCGGGACGAAGCGGCTCTGCGGGTTCAGGAAGTCCTCATGGAACTTGTGGACGCCGGTGTCGGTGATGGCGATCGTAACGTTCGAGCTGCCGCGCATGATGTCCCAGGCCTCGGTGGACTGGTTGTTCGTGTGCGACCACTGGAGCCCGAGCTGCGGGTCGTTCGGGGTGAAAGCGGGGAAGACTCGGTAGTTCGGCTCGATGAGCTCGTACATGCCGGTCTCGCGGAGCCGCTTCGCGAACTGCATCTCCGTCTCGCCCTTGGTCAGCCTGACCGTGTAGAAGTCGAGGACCGGGATGTAGTTGACGGTGTCGGCGTTGATCAAGACCTCGGCGTTGCGGCGGACCGCCTCGGCCTGGATCTGGTTCTTTCCGAGTCGCTGCAGCTTCTCGATCGAGAGCGGCTTGACGATCATCGTGCCAGTGAATTCCTGGACTCCAGGAATGTTCTGGAACTGGATGGGGTTGTACAAACCAGAGCCGGCGCAAGCATAGGCGGCCACGGTTGAGAGGGCAAGAAGGGTAATCGACTTCTTCACAAGGTTCTCCAAGGAAACGGGGCGGGAGAGGCTCCTACCCCAACGCCGAGGTTAGCACTGGGAAAGAACCGCATTTGCCGACGCTTGCTGATCGTCGCGAAAATCGTGCCAATCCCAAGGGCAACGCCCAAGGCAGACGCCGAGTCTACTTTAAGGCTGGCGAGATCCGCGTCATAATTTTTACCGGCTCTCTGGGCATTTGGCTCTATCGCTCGGAACCTGGCCGGTGCCGCGTTAAAGTCCCCTTAGTCACTTTTGCCGGTTCTTCTCGGGCCGGGGTCGGCTTGGCACACCTCCTGTAACTCCGGTCGCAAGCCGCATTGGCTAAGGAATTCCGATAATGAAGAGGACTCAATATCTCTCGGCCCTGGTGGTCGGCCTCGTCGGCTCGCTCGCCGGGCGGGCCAACGCGTCCGAGTATCAGTGGGTGTGGGACGGCGACACGTCGGGCACGAACATGTCCGGTGGCGTCGTCACCGACATACGCTCGACGTTTAACACCGTCAGCCAACGCTTCACGTTCACCGCTAACTTCGCCGCGACCCCGCAGAACGACAAGACCGAGGGCTTCTGGCTCGCCGTCAGCGGCGGCCCGAACCCTAAGGGCCACGCTGGCGAACTTGCCCTGATGTACTTCGACGCCACCACGTTCTTGAACGGCGGCGACCCGACCCTGACCGTCTATGCCTACAACGGCATCAACGGCGACACGTCGTACCAGGACGGCGCTCCGCAGGCGGGCAACCAGCCGCCCGACAAGATCGTCTCGTCGAAGGTCACCACCAGCTGGATTAACCAGCTCTCCGTCGTGAACGAGGCGAACGGCACGCGTACGATGAAAGTCGACCTCGACGCCACCGCGATCAACGCGCACGTCCCCGCGAACCCCGGCCCTGGCGGCCCCGGCGAGTGGACCGGTCTCGCCTATGGCGAGCACATCGGCATCTGGTTCCACCAGGTTTCCGGCCTGACCACCCAGTACGAGAACGGCTTCTTGAAGGAGAACGGCGGCTGGCAGTGGCGCAAGCAAGGTTGGATCGACCTGCACGACAAGCCGACCGAGTCGGTTCCGGAGCCGGCGACGATCATCGCCCTCGGCGCCGGCGTGGCCGCGTTCCTCCGCCGCAAGCGCGCTTAAGCCGCTCTCGCCCTCGCATAGATCCTCCACGCCCCACTGCGGTATCGCGGTGGGGCGTCCTCTTTCCCGGCCGCGCCCTTAGCTACAGCCGCTCGTGGAGCCGCAGGAGTCGCACTTCAGGCACACGCCGTTGCGGACGAGCGTGAATGCGCCGCACTCTTTGCAGGCGTCGCCTTCGTACCCCTTCAGCCTCGCCTGGCGGACCCGCTCTTCCACCGACATGGCCGGCGAGGTCGCTCGAGTCTCGGATCTCGGCCTCGCCACCCGGACCGAGGAGCGACGGTCCTCGTTGAACGTGAGCACGGCGGCGCGGGCGCCGTTGCTGTTGACGGGTAGCGGCTCTTCCTCGTCATCGTCCTCCAGGTCGTCGTCGTGCTCTTGCACGCCCATGTGCTTTCCGCGCGCGACGCCGGGTGGGGTGCCGACGATCTCAGGCCCGTCCTCTTCCTCCTCAAAGTCCAGCCCTGGTTGCAAAGGGGAACCAATGGAGTCGTGTCGAACATCGTCGGGCGAAACTTGGACTAAGTCGTTCCGGCCGAGGTAGGTCATGGCGAGTTCGCGGAAGATGTAGTCGATCACCGATGTCGACATCTTGATGTTGTCGTGGCCCTGGACGGGACCGTTCGGCTCGAAGCGCGTAAAGACGAACGCCTCCACAAACTCCTCGAGCGGCACGCCGTATTGAAGGCCGAGGGAGACCGCGATCGCGAAGCAGTTCATAAGCGACCGGAAGGCGGCGCCTTCGCGGTGCATGTCGATGAAGATCTCGCCCAGCGCCCCGTCTTCGTATTCGCCGGTTCGGATATAGACCTTGTGGCCCGCGACCCGCGCCTTCTGTGTATAGCCGCGCCGCCGCGCTGGCAGCACCCGCCGCCGCGCGATATAGCGGTAAACCAGGCGCGTGGCGATCTGCTGGACGGCCTCGTGGGCAGAGATTTGCAGGTCGTGGCTTCGGAGCGCGGCGGCGAGGTCCTCGTTCGCTTCGAGGGCAGTGTCGTCGGTCTCCAAAGCCGCTTCCAGGATCGCGGCGGCAGCGTCGTCCGAACCAGCGTTGAGCGGCTGGCTCAGCTTGCTGCCGTCGCGGTAGAGCGCGTTGGCCTTCAGGCCGAGCTTCCACGAGAGCAAATAGGAGTCGCTGACGTCGTCGATGGTGGCGTCGGCCGGGAGGTTGATCGTCTTGCTGATCGCGCCGCTCAGGAACGGCTGGGCGGCGGCCATCATGCGGATGTGCCCGGCGGCGGAGATGTAGCGCCGGCCCTTCTTCCCACACTTGTTCGCGCAATCGAAGACGGGCAGGTGCTCCTCGCGCAGGTGTGGCGCCCCTTCGATGGTCATCGTTCCGCAGACGTAGTCGTTCGCGGCCTCCACCTCCTGCCTGCTGAAACCGAGGGCCGCGAGCATGTCGAAAGCCCAATCGTTCAGTTGGTCGTCGCTGAAGCCGAGCGTCTCCCGGCAGAAGTCCTCGCCGAGGGACCACTTGTTGAACGCGAACTTCAGCTCGAACGCGCCTTTCAGGCCATCCTCGAGCCTCGCCAACACCTCGTCGGTGAAGCCGCGCGAGCGGAGCTCGGCATGCGTGATCGCGGGCGATCCGTCCAGGGTTTGGTGCCCAACCGTGTAGTTAACGATGTCCTCGATCTGCTCTTGCGAGTAGCCGAGTTGGCGAAGGGCGACCGGGACCGACTGGTTCACGATCTTAAAGTAACCGCCGCCCGCCAGCTTCTTGAACTTCACCAGGGCGAAGTCCGGCTCGATGCCGGTGGTGTCGCAGTCCATCACGAGCCCGATCGTTCCGGTGGGCGCCAAGACCGTGACCTGCGCGTTGCGGTAGCCATGGATCTCGCCCGATTCCAGGGCGTCGTCCCAGGCTTGGCGGGCGGCCTGGAGTAGGTCGTCCGGGCAGTTCGCCGCGCTCAGCCCGACCGGGGTGATGCCCAGCCCCTCGTACTCCTCGGGAGCGGCGTCATACGCCGCCCTTCGGTGGTTGCGTATAACTTTGAGCATCGAAGCCTTGTTCTTTTCATACCCCGGGAAGGGGCCGAGCTGGCGGGCCATCTCGGCGCTCGTCGCATAGCTCTCGCCCCCTAGGATCGAGGTGAGCGCCCCCGCGATCGCGCACGCGCGGTCACTGTCATAGGGCACCGCCATCTGCATCAGGAGCGCGCCGAGGTTCGCGTAGCCAAGCCCGAGCGTACGGAACTCGTAGCTCAGTTCGGCGATCTCCGGCGACGGGAACTGCGCCATCAAGACGCTGATCTCCAGGACGATCGTCCAGAGCCGGATCGAATGGCGATAGCCCTCGATGTCGAACTCGCCGGTCTCTGGGTTGAAGAGCGCGCAAAGGTTGATCGAGGCGAGGTTGCACGCCGTGTCATCGAGGAACATGTACTCGCTGCACGGGTTGCTCGCTCGGATTGGACCGCTTTCGGGGCAGGTGTGCCAATCGTTGATCGTGGTGTCGTATTGGAGGCCGGGGTCGGCGCACGCCCATGCCGAATAGCAGATCTCTTTCCAGAGGTCGTCCGCGTCGATGGTCTCGAGCACGTCGCCCGTCGTCCTGGCTTTCAGCTCCCAGGGCCCGCCCTCTTGCACGGAACGGAGAAACTCGTTCGAGACGCGCACGGAATTGTTAGAATTTTGGCCAGAAACCGTGACATAGGCCTCGCTCTCATAGCCGGTGTCAAAGACGGGGAAGTCGATGCTGGTCCACCCGAGTTGCGCCAGTTGGATCGCTCTCTGGATGTAGTTCAGGCTGACGCCTGCCGCTTTTGCGCGGGCGACGGCTCGTCGCAGGGCCTTGTTCTGCCGGGGATCGAAGCGGGCCTCGCTCTCGCCTTCCTCGCAGGCGGCGACCACCTGGTTCAAGTGCTGTTTGTTCAGCGCGGATCCCGTGACCAAGGCCGCGACCTTCTGCTCCTCGACCACTTTCCACTTGACGAACTGGCGGATGTCGGGGTGGTCGACGTCGAGGCACACCATCTTGGCCGCGCGCCTCGTGGTGCCCCCGCTCTTGATCGCCCCGGCAGAGCGGTCGCCGACCTTCAGGAAGCTCATGAGCCCGCTCGACTTGCCGCCGCCCGAGAGGCGCTCGTTCTCCGCGCGGATGCGCGAGAAGTTCGTCCCGACGCCGGAGCCGTACTTGAAGATCCGCGCCTCGCGCGTCCATAGGTCCATGATGCCGCCCGAGTTGACGAGATCGTCGCTCACCCCGAGAATGAAACAGGCGTGCGGTTGCGGCCGCTCATAGGCGTTGCGGCTCTGTTCAAGTTTGCCGGTTTTAGGATCGACATAACTATGGCCCTGAGAGGTGCCTTCGATGCCATAGGCGAAGTGGAGGCCGGTGTTGAACCACTGCGGGCTGTTCGGGGCCGCGACCTGCCGTGCGAGCATGTGGCAGAGCTCGTCGTAGAAGGCGTCCGCGTCCTGGATCGTATCGAAATAGCCGTGCCGCTCGCCCCAACTGCGCCAGCAGCCGGCGAGCCGGTGGAAGACCTGACGGGAGTCCGTCTCGTGGTCCGTGCCAGGGACGCCAGCCTTGCGGAAATACTTCTGCGCGAGGATGTCCGTCGCCACCTGCGACCAGTGGGCGGGCACCATGACGCCCTCCATGCGGAAGACGACCGAGCCGTCGGGGTTCCGAATCTCGCTGGTCCGTGGCTCAAATGCGATGCCGTCGTAGCGGTCGCGCCCTTCGCGGGTGAAGTACCGAATAATTTTCATGGCTGGTCGTGATCCTCCGTGATATATGTTACCGTGTGTCTACTAATTTGGCATGATGGCGAGAGCCGATGGATTCGGCCCTTCGGCCCTTTTGACGTCCTCGATAAGAGCCGAGAACTCCTCGAGGCTGTCAAACTCCCGGTAGACGCTTGCATACCGGACAAATGCGACGTCGTCCAACTGCGAGAGTTCGTGCAGGACGCGTTCCCCGATCACTCGGCTCGGCACCTCGCCGGTGAACCGGTGCGAAAGGTCGCGCTCGATCTTGTCGGCCGCGCCTTGCAGGCGCTCGATCCCGACCGGGCGTTTGCCGCAGGCCAGCACCATGCTGCGCAGCAGCTTCTCCCGGTCGAATTCTTCGCGCTCCCCGCTCCGTTTCAGAACGTAGGGACGGGCCAGTTCAGGCGCCTCGAACGTGGTAAAGCGCCGGCCACACCGGGTGCACTCCCGCCTCCTCCGAATGGCCTCTCCGTCCCGCGCGGGGCGGGAGTCGAGCACTCTTTGGTCGGGATCGCCGCAGTAGGGGCACTTCATAGTCTTTAGTACGTCCAGGTTCGCGCGGAACTCAAGATGTTGGGTCGCGAGGGTAGAGACGGGCCTGCATCTTGTAGGGATGCAGGAATTTTGTCAGGGTGCGCGGAAAGTTTGCCGGGCCGAACCGGGCGAAGTTCGGCGGCCCCGAACGTGCGCGCAGGACAACGGTTTGGCCGCCAAAGCCCTGTCACAATTTCTGGGGACAAGGCCAATGGTGAGACGAGCCGGCGCAACGATGGCCGGCTGCGAGTCCCGCCATGAAGCGAACCATCTCATTGCTCGCGCTTGTGAGCATTTTTGCCCCGGGGTACGCCCAGAACTCGATCCTCCTGACCGACGGCGACGCAACCTACAGCCTGAACGACATGTCCGGCGACCGCCTGAGCGCGAACTTTGGGACAGGAACGTTCTTCCAGGGCGGGGTCGCCAGCCCGCACCAGAACTGGCTCTGGTTCCGGGCGGGCAACGACTCCCGCGAGTACGCCGTCTCGAACCTCGCGCGGTTGACCTCCGACCGGAACACGGCCGAAGCCGAGTTCACCGAGAGCGCGGGCGGCGTCCCCGGCGGACCCCACCTCAAGTTCCTCGTCCAGTACGAGCTCATTGAGACGGGGCCAGGCCGGGCACAACTGACCACCGCCTTCCTGGTCCAGAACCTCTCGACCGTCTCGATCGGCCTCAGTCTCTTCAGCTACCACGACATCGACCTGGCGGGGACGGCGGACGACGATTCCGCGACGATGGATCCCAGCGCGTTCTCGGTCACCGACCCGACCGGTTCGACATTCACGGCCCAGGCTTCGTTCCGAAACCAAGACCACCAGCAGATGGGCGGCTATCCGAGCCTGCGGGACCTGCTGACGGACGGAAGCGCCACCGATCTGGACGACTCCGGCTCGCCGTTCGCGCCCGGCAACTGGACGGGCGCCTTCCAGTGGAACACGACGGTCACGCCCGGGTTCGAAACGGCCTTCGTCGGGTTCACCGTCCAGGAAATCAGCATCGTCCCGGAGCCGTCGCTGCTCTTGGCCGCAGGTCTCGCCGCCGCGAGCTTCTCCCGTCGGTCCAGGAAGTGACGCCGCGAAAGGTCAGGCCTGCGCCTTCTGCGCGGGCCTGACCACGAGGCCAAGCTCGTCCCACTGCGTGTTGCTGATGTCGGACGGGGCCTCCATCATGGGGTCGTAGCCGCCGCCTAGCTTCGGGAAGGCGATGACATCGCGGATGTTGTCGTCGTCGCAAAGGAACATGACCAGGCGGTCGATGCCGGGGGCTATGCCGCCGTGGGGCGGAGCGCCGAAGCTGAACGCTTCCAGGATGTGGCCGAAGCGCTCCTGCTGCTCCTCCTCCGTGACGCCGATGAGGCGGAAGATGCGCGCCTGCACGTCCGGACGGTGGATTCGGATCGAGCCGGACGCCCACTCGGTGCCGTTGCAGACCACGTCGTAACAGTCCGCGCGGATTCGGCCGGGGTCCGTCTCCAGGTAGATCATGTCCTCGAACTTGGGCGAGGTGAACGGGTGGTGGGTGGGGTCCCAGCGCTGCTCGTCCTCGTTCCACTCGACGAGCGGGAAGTCGAGGATAAAGGCGAACTTCAGTTTGCGGGGGTCGCGGAGCCCGCAACGGTCGCCGATCAGGAGCCGCAAGCGGCTCAGGACTTCGCAGCTCACCGCGTAGCTGTCCGCTATGAAGCAGAGCAGGTCTCCGGTTTCGGCGCTGCCTTCGTCGACGATCCGAATGAGTTCGTCCACGCTCAGGAACTTCGCCATCGCCCCGCGGACGAAGCGCCCGTCGCCCAAGGCGACCGAACTCTCCGACTCCGCCCCCTCGATGTAGAGGGACGCCATGCCCTTTGCGCCAAAGCCTTTGCAGAACTCTTCAAGCTCGGTGACGTCCTTCCGGCTGCACTTGGCCCCTCCCGGGTACCGGACGCCTCGGACGTGGCCACCGCCCGCCACCGCGTTCTTGAACACCGAAAAGTCGCACGCCCCGGCGAGGGCGGAGATGTCGAAGATCTCTAGGCCGAAGCGCAGGTCCGGCTTGTCGTTGCCATAGAGCCGGAGCGAATCGTCGTAGGTCATCCGGACGAAGGGCTCCACCGGGTCTTTATCAAGCGCGAAGTCTTGGATGACGGAGTTCACGACGTCGAGCGTCATGCCCTCGATCAACTGGAGGACGTCCTCCTGGGAGACGTAGGACATTTCAAGGTCGAGCTGGGTGAACTCCGGCTGGCGGTCGGCGCGCTGGGCTTCGTCGCGGAAGCATTTGGCGATCTGGTAGTACCGCTCGACGCCGGCCACCATCAGCAGCTGCTTGTACTGCTGCGGGCTCTGGGGGAGGGCGTAGAACTTGCCCGCCTCCAGCCGGTAGGGCACGAGGTAGTCGCGGGCACCCTCGGGCGTGGACTTTGTGAAAATGGGGGTCTCGACCTCGATGAACCCGCGCTCGTCCAGGAACCGCCGCATCTTGCCGACGGCGGCGGCGCGGATGGCCAGGCGCCGGTGCATGGAGGGACGGCGCAGGTCCAGGTAGCGGTACTTGACGCGGAGCTCCTCGTTGACCTTGGTCATCTGGTCCTCGTCGCTGACAGGGAAAGGCAGCACCCCACAGTCTCCCAGCACCGTGAAGCCGGTGACGCGGACCTCGACCTCGCCGGTGGCGAGTTTGTCGTTGACATTGGCAGGGTCGCGCAGTTCGACGGTGCCCGAGACGCTGAGCGAGGATTCGGGCTTGATGTCCTGCTTGCCCACCGCGTCCGGGTCGAGCATGAGCTGGATGAGGCCGGTCCGGTCTCGGAGGTCGACGAAGACGAGGCCACCCAGGTTGCGGACGCGGTGTGCCCAACCGTTAAGGACAATCCGTTCGCCAACGTGTTCCGACCGGACTTGGCCGCACCAATGCGTGCGCTGCACGAAGCTCATGAGAGGCGAGAGGATACCGGCCTGGATGGCCCTACCCACCGACCGTCACGAACTGCCGCGAACCTTCTGGACTAGGAACGTCCCGACAAGGAACAGCAAACCCGCCAGCCAGATGGCGGAAACGTAGCCGACACCCATGTTCTGCTCGTTCAAATGCTGGATCACGGCGCCCGCGCCCCCCACCAAGATTTGGACGGCGGTCTGGCTGCTCGACCAGAGCCCCATTTGCCCCCCGGCCTCGTCTTTGTCCGGCACGATGTCCGCCGCCATCGCCCAGTCGACCGCGCCCCGCACCCCGCTGCCGACCCCTAGGACAATCGCCATGGCCCAGATCGCCGTATAGTCCCGCGCCAAGGCGAAGGGCACCGTCATGAGGGAGATCACCCAGCCGGAGATGTAGACCAGGCGCTTGCGGCCGACCGTGTCCGCCAGGCGCACGGCGATCAACGCGCCCACGCTCGCCCCGATCGAAAGGGTCAGCCCCAGAAGCTGCAGGCCCCTTCCCGCATCCCCCAGGTCGATGCCGAAGAGCCGGAACGAAGGGAACATGTCCTTCAAATAGTTGAGCATGTAGTTCGTCACCAGGAACGCGGCGGCCGAGGTGAGCAGGCGCGTGAACCACAGCCAACGGAAGTCGTGGTCGAACCAGGGGTCGATCCAGGCTCGGTGCCAGGGCGCCCGGGGCTTGTCCGGCGGGCGCTCCGCCGGGCGCAACCCGGAGATGGAGCGGATCGTCCAGGCCGCGCAAAGGACATTGACCACCGCGATCCCCACCAGGATGAGGTCCGGCCTTTGCAGGACGATCGCGGCGAGGGCCGTGGCGATCTCGGCGAGCCGCTGCAACAAGGTCATCACGGCGCTGGCGAAGCCACGCCGGTGCTCTGGCACGACTTCCGGCACCATTCCTCCATAGGGGCCCGTGCCGACGTCGTCCGCCACCTGAAGCAGCAGGTACGCCAAGGTCAGGGCGAAGATCGTGGTGGAAGAGCCGACCGCCCAGACGGCCAGCACGGTGAGCCCCGCGCCCGCCGCGATGAAGGGCTGCCGGTGGCCGAAGCGGGTGTTGATGCGGTCGCTGAGGGTGCCGAAGATGGCGGGGCCGAAGACGGCCCAGACAGCCCCTATCCCATAGACCATGCCCCATGCGGAGTTCTTGTCAGCGTCGCCGACGATCTTTGCGACGAGGTCCGGGAGGACGAACGTGAGAAGGATGAACCACTTGTAGCTGGTGGCGAACCAGTATGCGGCGAACCCGACGTTCCAACCCCAGGTGTCCTTATAGACTCCGGTCATTCGCTCTTCGGGCGGAACGGCCGGGGATCGCACGGTCGGAATGTTACCGGTCCGTCCGCAAGCTTGCCCGGTAGTGCCCGACGACCTGCCACGCGTAGAGGACGTCGTCCTCGCTCACGCGGCCGATGTTGTGGATGACGGCGAGGTTTCCCGACCGTCCTTTGTGCTCGCTCACGATCCCGATATGGTCGCGCCCGTTAGGCAGGACCCAGGCGACGATGTCGCCCGCCCGCCAGTCGCGGTCGTTTGCAAGCGCCTTCCCGTGACGTTTTAAGTAGACGACTTGGTTGGCTACCCGCCGATGGTCGATGTTCCGGTCGCGCCGGGTGCCGATGCGGGGATAGCGGTGCCGGGCCGCGTCCTCGTGGATGGCTTTCTGCAGGTCGAGCCCGGCATGGCGAAGGGCGCGGACGACGACGTCGGCGCAGGCCCCGCGGTCTTTCGGAACGTCGCCGCCCGGATACCGGATGGGCTGGTAGCTGGCGTCGTAGACGGCAGCGTCTTCGAGCTGGGCGACCGCCCCCAGGTAGACGGGGTCGGTGGAAGCCCCGGCCATTGGGCGTGGAGTGGGCGCCGCCGCCGGTTGACAGCCGACCGTCCACATCATCATCGCGGTCCTAGGGGCCACTGCATCCCTTCTTGAAACGGCCGGCGGTCTCGACGGTTGCGTGCGAGGGACCTCCGCAGGCACTTGGTGGCCGTGCCCCGCAGGTAGCCTAAACGGTCACATGAGCCGAGCCGACCACCAAGACATCCGCATCGGGACCCTGGTGCCCATGCGGGGGGCCGCGGACTATATACGTCAGGTGCTGCCCCACGGCTTCGAGACTTTCCAGCTCACACTGGGCAAGTCGCTGGACGGCATCGACCTAGAGCGGACGGCGCACGAGGTCCGCGGGGCTCTGGAAGGGAAGGCGGCGGTCTCGGCGCTCGGCTTCTATGGCAACCCCTTGCAGGACGAGGAGTGCCGCACGGGCTGGGAGGCGGTCATCAAGGCGGCGCCCCTGTTCGGGACGGACTGCGTGTGCGGCTTTGCCGGCGCCCTGGAAGACCGGCCGGTCGACCAATCCATCCCTCGGTTCAAGGAGGTCTTCGCCCCTCTCGCCCGCCTGGCAGAAGACAGCGGGGTGCGGATCGGTTTTGAGAACTGCCACATGGGCGGGGACTGGGAGCGGCCGAAATGGAACATCGCCCATGCGCCCCGGGCCTGGGAGATGATGTTCGACGCAGTGCCGTCGCCGGCGCTCGGGCTGGAGTGGGAGCCGTGCCACCAGATGGTGAGCCTGGTAGACCCTTTGACCCAGCTCAAAACGTGGGTGGGGAAAGTGGCCCACGTCCACGGGAAGGACGCGAACGTGGACTGGGACAAGATCCGTCGTGAGGGCACCCGGTGCGGCGAGTACACGGTCTGGCACCGGACGCCGGGCTTTGGCGACACCGACTGGACGCAGGTCTTCTCGATCCTGCGGCAAGCAGGATGGCGGGGCTCGATCGACATCGAGGGATGGCACGACCCCGTCTACCGCGGGGACTTGGAGATGACGGGCCAGGTGCATGCCCTGGCTTATTTGAAACGGTGCCGTGGGGGCGACTTCGTGCCCAATCCCAGGGTCTGAACCTGGGCGTGACAAGTATTACTGCTAGAGTTGTCTGATTCTGGCGCTAGACTCTTGACATACAGAGTCTCGCGCGTCACAATCCCCGTGATGTCGAATCTTCTGGTAATCAGAGGCTCGACAGTTCTTGCAGGAGAAGACTTTCCCATGAAAAAGGTAACCCTTATCGCTCTCGCCATGGTCGCCGTGGCCGCTAACGCTCAGACCTACACGATTGACGACGGCACTTCCGAGAACAGCATCGGCCTCACCGCCGGTGGCAACCTCGCCTGGGCCAACCAGTTCGACATTTCGGGTGGCAACAACGTGATCACCACGGTCGATATGACCTGGGGTTCGCCGAGCTTCCCGGGCTCCTCGGGAGTCACCGCCGGTCAGTCGTTCCGCTGGTTCGTCTGGACGCAGAACTCGGGCGGCACTCGCTGGGCGACCGGCCAGATCACCCTCGTCGGCCAGGGCGTCGGCACGGTTGCTGCTGGTTCGATCGACACTGACCGCTTCCAGAGCGTCGCCACCGGCGGCGTGAGCGTTGCTGGCGCTTTCAACAACCGCTTCTATGTCGGCGTGGCGATCAACCACAGCGCCGGCGGCTTCCCCGGCTCGCTCGACCAGAGCGGCCCGAACGGCAACGGCCTTCGCAGCTGGGTCGGTGGCAGCGGCACGGCTAACGGCTTCGACCCGAACAACGTCGGCGGCGGCATCGGTAGCTTCCGCATGGACGAAATCGGTCTGCCGGGCGCCTGGCTCGTCCGCGCCAACGCGGTTCCGGAGCCGACCACCATGGTCGCTCTCGGCGCTGGCGTCGCGGCCTTCGTTGCCCGCCGCCGCAAGAAGTAAGTCCAACCGGACTTCAGACCAACAGGGGGCCTCGGTCGAAAGACCGGGGTCCTCTTCTTTGCGCCCGGCCCTCGCCCGCCAGGCACCGGCACCTTCAACCCCAGAGTCCCCCTGTGGCCCGCCTGCTTGATGCGAGGGGGGCAATCGACGGCCGCAGGCGCCCAGGCTGCCGCCCGAATCACCTAAGCATCCCACTGCCCACCCCACGGCGCCTTGTGGCCCGCTTGGTGGGTGAGAGGGGGCGGCCCAGTCAGTCCCCCAACATCTTCCCGCCAGCCCACCGCGGGCCCTGCAACTGCTGTTCCGCCTGGGCATAAGAAAGCCCGCCCGCGCCTTTCGGCGTGGACGGGCTTCGCTGGGAGAGAGTTTTCGAGACGCCGGCCTAGGGCGCTTCCGGATCCAACATCGTCCCGCTCTCGGGGCCAGGGGTGGTGACCGGAGCATCGACCATGCCGACCGGCTGGACGTTAAAGTCACGGAAGACCAGGGCCGGGCAGACGTAGAGCAAGGGCATCGTGACCAAGACGCCGATGAAGCAGGCGCAGACCCCAAGGCCGGCCAGCAGCGAGATCACGAGGTAGAAGAGCATCGCCATCCAAACGTGCTTGATGAGGATGTTCCAGCTCTCCTTCAACGCGTCCATCGGGCCGTAGTTTCGCGTGAACATCAGCGGATAGGTGAACATCGTCATCCCCCCGATGAAGAAGCCAGGCAGATAACAACACTGCGAGCCGACCGAGACGCCGATCGCCATGATAACGCCCGCGACCATGATCTGGCCCAGCCGCTGGAAGCCCACAAAGGCGTCGTTCGTCTCCAGGCTCTGACCCGAGAGGAGCTTCAAGGTCATGTGGGTCATGCTCGCGTAGAAGGGCGAGGCAAGGGCGATCGCCAGGATGATGACCGGCAGCATCATGAACTGCAGCGTGAGCTGCCCCATCGTGCTCGCGGTCTGGTTGTCCGGGTTGGCCGAAGCCATGATCATCGGAAAGAGCGGGATGAATCCCACGCCATAGACCACAAGGCCGACGAGGAGCGCCATAAGGCTGGCCGTGGCGAAGGGCTGCCAATTCTTCAGGATCAAATCCCAGCCTTCTTTGATCGTGCCGAAGTTGATCTCTTGGATTGGAGCGCGAGGATAGTTCGAATACTGGCCCGGTTGCATAGTTGACCCTAATAGTTTCGGACGAAGCACCTGCTCCTATAGGAGCAGGGTAGGCCCGAGAACCATCAGGGTCGAACTTTACTCTTCGGTCTCTTCCGAGTCGTCGTCCTCGATGTCGTCGGCTTCGGGGGTGTCCACGAGCCGGGCGATCGAGGCGATGGAGTCGTTATCGGCCAAGTTGATCAGTTTCACGCCTTGGGCGACGCGCTTGACCAGCCGGATGTCGCGGACGCGGAGCCGGATGCCCTTGCCGTTGACGGTCAGGACCAGGAGCTTGTCGTCGTCCTCGACGACCTCCGCGCTCACGATCTTGCCCGTCTTCTCGGTGACGTTCATCGTAAGGATGCCCGTGCCGCCGCGGCCCTGCAGCCGGTAGTCGCTGATCGGCGTGCGCTTGCCATATCCGTGTTCGCCGACCACGAGGAGGGTGCAGGCGTCGTCCGCCAAGTCGGCTCCGACGACGCTGTCTCCCGTGCGGAGGTTGATGGCGCGGACGCCGCCCGCTGCCCTCGACCGGTCGCGCGCGGCCGTTTCCTTGAAGCGGATGGACATGCCCTCCCGGGTGACGATGATGATGTCGTCGTTGCCGGACGACTGAAGCACCCAGCCGAGCTCGTCGCCCTCTTCGATGTCGAAGGCGATGAGGCCGTTGCTGCGGAGGTTCTGGAAGCGCGAAAGGTTCGTCCGCTTCACTTCACCAAGTCGCGTGACCATGACCAAGTAGCCTTCTTCAGCCATGTTCTTCACGCGGACGGCGGCGGTGACCCGTTCTTCGCTATCGATGGCGATGTAGTTGATCACCGGCATCCCGCGGGCGTAGCGCCCCGATTCGGGGATGTCATAGGCGCGCAGCTTATAGGCCTTGCCCCGGTCGGTGAAGAAGAGGATCGTGTTGTGAGTGTTGACCTGGAAGAGGTGGGCTGGCTCGTCCTCGGCCTTCATCACGTTCTTCATCCCCTTTCCGCCCCGCTTCTGCTGGCGATAGGCGTCGAGCGAGATGCGCTTGATGTAACCGTCGCGGCTGATCGAGATGATCGCCTCTTCCTCGGGGATGAGGTCTTCCTCGTCGAAGTCGCCCGCCTCCCTCGCGATGATCTTGGTGCGCCGGTCGTCGCCGTGCTTGTCGCGCATGGCGACGATCTCGTCCGTCAGGACCTTGGTGAGGCGGACGGGGTCCGCAAGGATGTCCATGAGGTTCTGGGCACGGCGCAGCACGTCTTTGTACGCCTTCTCCAAGTCGGACTGCTCAAGCTGGGTCAGGCGACGGAGCGGCATCTCCAGCACGGCTTTGGCCTGGTAGGGCGACATGGCGAATTCGCGGACCAGCCGCACCAGAGCCTCGGTCGAATCGGCGGAGGCGCGAATCGTGCGGATAACGTCGTCCAGGAACCGCCGCGCGATCTGGTAACCCTCGTTGACGTGGACTTCGTCGAGGGCGCGGGAGAGCTCGTAGCGGGTCCTGCGGTCGATCACCTTGCGGCGGTGCCGGATGTACTCGTCGAGGATGGTGAGCAGCGGACTGACTCGCGGCGCCCCGTCGACCAGCGAGAGCATGATCGCGCCGAACGTGGTGCGAAGCGAGGTGTGCTTCAGCAGGTAGTTCAGCGCCTTGTTCGGGTTGACGTCACGGCGCAGCTCGATTTGAATGCGCATGCCGCGCTTGTCGCTATAGTCCTGGACGTCGGTGATGCCGTCGAACTTGCGGGCCTTGGCCAGGGCCGCGATGTTCGCGACAAGGTTCTTCTTGTTGACCTGGTAGGGAAGCTCGGTGACGACGATCGCGGACTTTCCGCTCTCGATCGGTTCGATCATCGTCTTGGCCTGCATGACGATGCTGCCGCGGCCGGATTCATAGGCGCTCCGGATTCCCTTGGTGCCCATGATGAGCCCGTAGGTCGGGAAGTCGGGGCCGGGCATGTGCTCCAGCACCGCGTCCAGGTCGCAATCCGGGTTCGCGATCCGGTGGAGGATGGCATTGGAGACCTCGGTGAGGTTGTGGGGAGGGAGCGAGGTGGCCATGCCGACCGCGATCCCTTGGCCGCCGTTGCACAGCAGGTTCGGGAACTTGGCGGGCAGGACGGTCGGCTCGTTCTTCTCCTGGAGGTAGGTCGGCACCCAGTCGATGGTGTCGCGATCCAGGTCCTCCAACATCTCCATCGCGATCGGCGTGAGGCGGCACTCCGTGTACCGCATCGCGGCCGGCGCGTCGCCGTCGATGCTGCCAAAGTTCCCTTGGCCTTCGACCAGCGGATAGCGCAAGGTGAAGGTCTGCGCCAGGCGGGCAAGCGTGGGATAAATGATCGCCTCGCCGTGCGGGTGGAAGTCGCCGCTCGTCGTACCGCAGACCTTCGCGCACTTCGTGGTCGCGTTCTGCGGCGTGAGGTTCAGCTCACGCATCGCGTAAAGGATGCGGCGCTGGACGGGCTTCAACCCGTCGCGGACGTCGGGCAACGCCCGGGCGATGATAACCGACATCGCGTAGTTGACATAGCTTTTTGCAAGCTCGTCTTCGATGTCGACAGAGAGGATCCGAGGTTCTTGGTCGGGCACGGCTTAGATATCCAGACGGGCGGCGGGGTCAGTCCGAACCGCCAGCGGGACTTGATAGGGTACCAGGTTCTACAGATTGCGAAAAAGGACGGGTAGTTCTTTGAAAATTCAAAACAGCGTGAGTAACATAAGACAATATGGCCATCCAGCTCGCGCTCTTCGACATCGCCGGCACGGCCCTTCGCGACGGTTCTAATGTCGTTGAGGCGGTCGCGGCCGCCATGGCCGAGAACGGCTATCCCAGAGACCCCGAGGCTTGCCGCCAACTCATGGGCCTTCCCAAGCCCCTGATGATCGCCGAGCTGCTCGGGGAGGACAGCGACCCGAACCTCGTGCGCCGCATCCACGACGATTTCGTCACGCGCATGGTGCGCTTCTACCACGTGGAGCCGGGTGTGTGCGAGGTCGAGGGTGCAAGCACGGTCTTCGAGCGGCTGCGGGGCGCTGGCGTCAAGGTCGCTTTGGACACCAGTCTGAGCCGGCCCGTCGCGGACGCCATGATCTATCGGACGGGGTGGGCGGATCGAATTGACGCGAGCGTCGCTTGCGATGAGGTTTCCCGGGGCCGGCCCCATACGAACATGATCTTCGAGGCCATGCGCCGGACTGGGGTAGAGATGCCCGGGCATGTGGCGAAGGTCGGAGACACGCCGAGCGACATCCAAGCGGGGCTCTCGGCCGGCTGCGGGCTGGTGGTCGGCGTCACCTACGGCATGCACAGCCGGGAAGAACTGCGCGGCACGGGCGTCGAACTCGCCGACTCCATCTCGGAAGCCTGCGACATGGTCCTTGCGGCCGTGACGGCCTAGGCACGGGCTAAACTTTCCGCGTGCGGCACCCAGCGCTGTTTGTCGTCGTCATCTCCCCGCTCCTCTCGCTTGCCCAAGTCGACCGGCCGTTCATGTTCACTCCGGACATCCACGGTGACCAGGTCGCGTTCCAGAGCGAAGGCGATATTTGGATCGGGGACCTTTCAACCGGAAGAGCCCACCGCCTGACGAGCGATCCTGGGATCGAGACCCATCCGCGCTTCAGCCCGGACGGCGCCATCATCGCTTTCCGCGCCCAGTACGATGGTGTCAACGACATCTATACGATCCCGGTGACGGGAGGTCCCGCCAAGCGCCTGACCTACGGCGCGCGGGTTTCGATCCCGGACGATTGGACCGCGGACGGGCGCGGCATCCTTTATAAGTCCGGCATCCTGCCGACCGTGAGCCCCGTCAGTTCGGTGCCGGCGGAGGGCGGCGCACCGACCCTGCTCCCGTTGGAGTTCGCCTCGCACGTGAGCCCCGCGCCGGCCGGCGACCGCATCGCCTTCACCCGCTTCTATCGCACCTACATGGCGTGGTTCCACTACCGCGGCGGCGTTCAAAACCAGATTTGGACCGGCGATCTATCGAAGAACACCTTCCGCCAGGTCACCGACCTTCCCGGCAACAACGAGTTCCCTTGCTGGCTGGGCGACCGCATCTACTTCGTGAACGAGACGAACGCCAAGTTCACGCTGATGTCGGTGGGCGCGGAGGGCGGCAAGCCGGTCGCCGTCGCCGGCCCATACGACATGGAGGTCCGGCAAGTGCAGGGGGACGGAAAGCGCCTGGTCTATGAGAAGGGCAGGGGGCTGGAGATGCTCGACCCTGCCACAAAGAAGGTCCGCGAGGTCGTTTTCCGGCTGGACTCGGACCTGCGGTACACGCGCCCATATCGAACCCCGGCAGAGAACCTCGCTACGGCCGCCAGAATCACGCCGACGGGGAAGCGCGTGCTCTGCGAGTCCCGTGGCCAGATCGTCTCGCTGCCGGCGGAGGATGGCGAGGCCCGGGTGTGGATGGCGAAGGACGGCGTTCGGCTCCGCAAGCCGAACATGTCGCCCGACGCGAAGTGGGTCGCTTTCGTCAGCGACGAGGGTGGCCAGCCCAACCTTTGGGTCGCAAAGTCAGACGGAACCGGCGCCCGACGGCTGACCACTGACCGCGACGGGCAAATCACCCAGTTCGACTGGTCGCCGGACTCCAAGTGGATCGTGCTGCAGGACAGTCGCGGCGAAATCCGCATGGTCGATGCGTCGAGCGGAACGGCCCGCGCGGTGGCGACGACTATGGAGCCCTGGAACGGGGTCGCCGTGAGTTTCTCTCCGGATAGTCGCTGGCTCGCCTACCACCTGCCGATGCTGGTGGCGGATATCACCCAGGTCTATCTCTATGAGGTGACCTCGGGGAAGACCACGTGCGTGAGCGATGGCTCCGCCAGTGACTTTGCCGCGAGCTTTAGTACGGACGGCAAGTACCTGGCCTTCCTGAGCACGCGGCAAATCTCGCTGGACTACGACCCCTGGCAGGGCATTCTCGCCGCGAGCCGGCCCACCATCGCGGTGCTCCTACCCCTGCAGGCCGACCAAGCCTCGCCCTTCGCCGCCGAAGACGAGGACGAGAAGCCGAAGGAGGACCCGAAGCCGGCCGCCAAGGACGAGCAAAAGGAAGAACCCAAGAAGGAGGAGGCCCCGTCCGGCCCCGTGACAAAGATCGACCTCGACGGCATCGCCGACCGCAAGGTCGAGCTGCCCGTCGCGGCGGGCAACTATAGCCAAATTGCCGTGGTCGGCGACCGCGTGCTGATGGCCGGGGACGGGCGCATCTCGTTCTACGACCTGAAGAACAAGAAGCAGGGGACAGTGACCAGCGGGGACGGGTTCCAGGTCTCTGCCGACGGCAAGAAGCTCCTGACGGGAAGCGGGCGCGTCTTCCGCGTGGTGGACGTCGGCGCGAACGACGCGCCGGGCGAATCGGGCCGGGTCTCCTTCGGCAACCTCACCCTTGCCGTGAACCCGCGCGCGGAGTGGGACCAGATCTATTGGGACGCCTGGCGGCTAAGCCGCGACTACTTCTACGTGGCGAACATGCACGGCGTGGACTGGGACGCGATCGGGAAGAAATATGCCGCGTTCTTGCCCTCCGTCCGCCACCGCACCGAACTCGACGAGCTGATCCGTTGGATGCAGTCGGAGCTGGGTTCCAGCCACCAATACCGGTCGCCGGGCGACGTGCAGTCTGATAAGCGCATGAAGCAGAACGGCTATCTTGGTGCGGACCTGGAACCGGACGCCAGCGGCTACTACCGCATCAAGCAGCTGGTGCGCGGCGACGGCTTCCGGACCGAGGAGCGGTCACCCCTGCTGGCGCCGGGCCTGGGCGTGAAGGAGGGTATGTACCTGATCGAGGTCGCGGGAATGCCGGCGAAAGTCGGCAGCGATTTCCTTTCCGGCCTTGTGGGCCGCGCGGGCCAGACGGTCTCGATCAAGGTGAACGACCGCCCGGCCGCCGAGGGTGCCAAGGAGGTCAAGGTGAAGCCGGTGGGGAGCGAGGACCGCATGCGGTACCTCGACTGGGTCCGGAAGAACCGCGAGTACGTGGCGAAGGCGTCGGGAGGACGCATCGGCTACCTGCACCTATCCGCCATGGGCAACGAAGACATGGCCGACTTCCTGAAGCAGTACGCGCCCGCCCGGGAGAAGGACGGTCTGATCGTCGACACGCGCTATAACGACGGCGGCTGGGTGCAGGACTTCATCAACCGGACCCTTTCGCTGAAGCTGACCGGGTTTTTCAACCAGCGCAACAACCCGCGCGGGTTCACGCGCCAGGGCAATTACTTCCCCGGCTCCATCGCCTGCCTTCAGAACGAGTTCAACATCTCGTGTGGCGAAGAATTCCCGCACCGCTTCCGCGACCTGAAGACCGGCCCTGTGATCGGGCGTCGGACAATGGGCGGGGAAGTCGGTAGCTCGCCCGGCTGGCCCTTGGTCGACGGGGGCGCGATCAGCGTGCCGAACTACGGCATGTACACGCTGAAAGAGGGCTGGGTGATCGAGGGGCCGGGTGTCGAGCCGGACATCGACGTCCCGAGCGACCCGAACCTCTTCGTCAAAGGCATCGACCCGCAGATCGATGCGGCCGTAAAGTGGCTGCTCGAAGACATGAAGAAGAACCCGCCGCGCCGGCCCCTGGCCCCGGCCGACCCCGTGATCAAGCGCAAGTAACGGGCGCTTGGCGCAAGAAAGCCCCTCCCGCGGTGCCGTGGGAGGGGCTTTTTCTTTCTTGGTTCGAGGGTGTGGGTTACTTACCGGCGACCATGTCGGCGACCAGCGCCTTCATCTCGGCCTTCAGGCTGTCGGCGAAGCCAACGTAGACCTTGCGGACCTTGCCCGTCTTATCGACGAACATGATGGTCGGCACGCCGGTCACGCCCCACTTCTGCATCAAAGCGTCGTTGGAGTGGGTCATCACGTAGCCCAGCTTGTGCTCCTTGGCATAGCTGCTGGCCGGGCCTGCGCCCTTGGTGTCCTCAAGGCCGTTGGCCCCGACGACGACCAGGCCCTTGGAGCCGAATTCGCTGTAGAGGCTCTGCATGAACGGGGTGGCCTTCTTGCAGGGGCCGCACCAGGTGGCCCAGAAGTCGAGCACGTACGGCTTACCCTTCAGCGAGTTGCTGGAGACGGTCTTGCCGTCAATGGTGGTCATGGTGAAGGCAGGGATGGCCTTTCCTTGCAGCTCCTTGACGTCATTGGCGCCTGCCTGGGCGGCAAAACTGAGGGCGGCGATCCCCAAGAGAACGGCGGCGGATTTAGTGAGAAGAGTCATGGTCAGTCCCTTAGCAGGTTATAAGCGTTAACGGGTGAACTCCGGTATGCGGTTCCTCGGGTGGCGGGCCGTCTGCCCTTTTGGCCCAGGACGCCGCTTCAGGTTCGGAAGGCGCAATCGATGACGACGTCGCGGACCAGCCCCTTCTGGCGCATGGACTTCGCCACCATTTCGAGCGCGGCCTTGACGTCCGGGTTCCCGCCCTTGATGGGCTTCACAACGCCTCGGATGTAGGCCACGCCGTGCATCACGCGGACGTCGGCCTGGGTGGTGTCCACGAACCGCCGTCCGAGTTCGCTCCGTAGCGCTTTCGTCGCCTGGACATCTTGTGGATCGGCCATAGCGCATTGTAGCCCTCCCGGACAAAAGAAGAGAGCCCGGAGGGTTGGCCTCCGGGCTCTCGATCCGCTTTACCAGCGGACTGGCTTTAAGCGCTGGGGGGCGTGGAGCTCTCGATCGCGGCCATCTCGCTGCCCAGCGAACTCCGCTTGGACATCGCGAACGCGATGACCAGGAAGATCGCGGAGACGACGGTGATCACGATGAGCACCTCTTGCTTGAGCGGCGCGATGATCGCCGGCACGAGGAGCAGCGCGATCAAGTTCATGACCTTGATCAGCGGGTTGAGGGCAGGGCCCGCGGTGTCCTTGAACGGGTCGCCGACCGTGTCGCAGACGACGCCGGCCTTGTGGGCTTCCGTCCCTTTGCCCCCGTGGAGGCCGTCCTCGATGAGCTTCTTCGCGTTGTCCCAGATACCGCCAGAGTTGGCGAGCATCACGGCCAGGAGCTGGCCGCTGAGGATGGTGCCGGCGAGGAAGCCGCCGAGCGCCTGGGCGCCGGTCAGGTTATAGAGCTGGCCTCCGATTTCGGTCGGGGCCTTCCCGATCGAGAAGCCGAAGGCGACCATGACGGGCAGGGCGATCGCGAGGATGCCTGGGCCGAGAAGCTCCTTCTGCGCCGCGGAGGTGACGATCGCCACGCACCGTGCGTAGTCCGGCTTCGACGTCCCGGCCATGATGCCCGGATCGCTTCGGAACTGCCTGCGCACCTCGTTGATCAGCTGGAAGGCCGCTCGGCCGACCGCGTTGATCGAGAAGGCGGCGAACAGGTAGGGGGCGGCGCCGCCGATGAGGAGCCCAAGGAAGATCTCGGGCACGTCCAGGCGCATGCCGATGCCGTTGAGCATGGCGGATTCGACGAAGGCGTGGAACAGCGCGACCGCCGCGACGACCGCAGTGGCGATCGCGAAGCCCTTGGTGAGAGCCTTGGTCGTGTTGCCCGCCGCATCCAGCCGCTGGATGCCCTTGCTGGCGGTCGGGTTGTCCGCTCCGGCGCCCGACATCTCGAACACGCCCTGGGCGTTGTCGCTGATGGGGCCGAAGGTGTCCATCGCCAGGATGTAGCCGGTCGTCGTCAGGAGGCCGAGGCCGACCAACGCGATGCCGTAGAACGACAGGATGTAGCTGCCGTACTCGCTGGCGGGGAAGATGAGAAGCGGGGCGATGAGACACGCGACGATCGCGAAGAGGCTCATCACGGCCGATTCCTTTCCGAGGGCGATGCCCTGGATGATCATCGGGGCGGGGCCGGCGGTGGCGACCGCAGCAACTTCGCGCACCGGCTTCTTGTGGAGCGAGACGTAGTAGTCGGTCAGGCGCTCAAAGAGGAACGCCATGATGATCCCGAAGAAGACGCAGCCGAAGAACTTGAAGTACGGCACGGGCACCTCTCGGACCCCGACGACCTCGGCCGTCTGCATCTGGGGCATCGGCACCTGGGTCTGCGGGCTCGCCTTCTGCTTTTCCTGCAGCTCCTTGATCTTGGCGACCGGGGCTTCGTAGTAGGTGATCGGAGGGCCGGCGACCTTGTGGATCGGCACCTCGCTCTTGTTGTCGACGATGCCGACGACAAGCTTGCCCGTCCGGGTCGTCATGTACTTGATCGGGAAGTCGCCCTCGACCTTGATCTTCTGCCCTTGGTCCTGCGCCTGCTTGACCAGCTTGTCGAAGTCGTCCTTGCGGGTGGGGCCGTAGTAGAAGGTCTGGGTCTGCTTCTCGGGCTTGGCGTCGCTGCCCGGCGCAGCCGGGACGTCGAACTCGACCGAGAGCTTGTAGTACCGCATGTCGCCCTTCGAAAGGCGGTCGGCGAGCGACATCGTCGTCGGCTCCGGCGGTGCTTGGGCCGGGTTGTCCGGCCGCTGCTGCTCGGTGGTGGCGTAGGTCAGGAGCGGGCGCTTGGTGTCCGACCAGTCGACAGGCGAAAAGCCCTCGGTCGGCTCGGGCGCCTTGATCTGGTCTTCAGGCGTGAAGAGCGCTCGAGAGACCGCCTGCTGGAGCTCGGCCTTGACGGGGAAGAGTTCTTGCGCGCGCTTGTCGTTCTCGATGTCCGCGGCGGTGACTTCGTAGAGCGGCACGTTCTTGCTGACGGCCAGCTCCTTTTGAATGTCCTTGATGCGGGAAATCTCGTCGAACTCCTTCTGGGCCCGGGTGGTCACCAGGTTGGTGACGACCGGCCCGCCGACGCTCGGGACGCCGCCCAGCATCATGTAGGCCAGGCCGAATGTGAGGACGGCTGCGAGGAGCGCCGAACCCTGGAAACCGAAGGTGATCGGCTTCAGCGGGTCGGTGTCTACGTTGTCGCTGCCCTTCACCATCAGAACCCCGACGATCGAAGCGATGATGCCGACGCCGCGCGCCATGAGGGCGAAAAGGACGAGCCGCATCCACGTCTCGGTGTCGAAGAGGACGGCCGTGGCGGCGCCCAGGACGATCGCGGAAACGAGGGTGACTTCGTAAGACTCGAAGACGTCGGCCGCCATGCCGGCGCAGTCGCCGACGTTATCGCCGACGTTGTCGGCGATGACGGCCGGGTTTCGCGGGTCGTCCTCGGGGATGCCCGCCTCGACCTTACCGACCAGGTCGGCGCCGACGTCGGCCGCTTTGGTATAGATACCGCCGCCGACGCGCATGAAAAGGGCGGCCAAGGAGCCGCCGAAACCGAAGCCGATGAGGTACTTCATCGCGTCGCTCTGGCCGAGCCAGAGGATCAGCGTGGCGCCGATCAAGCCCATGCCGACCGTCATGAGGCCGGCGACGGCGCCAGCGCGGAACGCGACTTCAAGGCTCCGTTTGTTGCTCGTGAGGGCGGCGGCGGCGGCCCGCATGTTCGCGCGGACGGCCATGTCCATGCCGACGAAGCCCGCGACGTAAGAGGCCAAGACGCCGAGGACGAAACACACGGCGACGAAGGTGGCGACCGTCGCGCCGTAGTCGCCTTGGTAAAGCGCGTATAGCCCGATCGCGAGGACGACGATGAACACGACCATAAGTCGGAACTGTTGTCCAAGGTAGGCGAGGGCCCCCTCGTGGATCGCTTTGCCGACTTCCTGCATCTTTTCATTGCCCGGCGATTGGGCAATGACATGCGAGCGGAAGGCTAAGGCGGCGATGATCGAAATGATGCCGATGACCAGCGAGACGATCAGGTAAATCTGGTCTTGCGGGCGAAAACTCAGGCGGACGTTAGCTTCTGAGGCCAGTGCGGCGACCGGTGCGAGGAGCATGGCTCCCCCCAAAAGGCGTCTCGGGAGTCGTGCGAGCGTTGGCATGTTTGCTGTCCTTGGCAAGGCTTCTCCAAAAAGGCTCATCGCGGCTGGGGAAAAGCTCCGGCAACCGCGAGCGCATAAGATACCCTAGGACGACCTTTCGCGAAGGTCGGGACTTAAACTTGCTGGGAAACGCGGTATTCGGCCAAGCCGTGGTGCATGTCGATTTGGGCCTTTAGCATCTCCGCCTTTCGCCGGGGGATCCCACTCAGCAGCAAGACGGGAGTGTCCTCCAACAACTGCTTGACTTGGTTCCGGTTCAGCGCCAGCATCTTCTGAAGGCAGGAGATGAGTTCTTCATCCTTGTTGCCGGGTTCCGCGAGCAAGAGGTCGTAGGGGCGCTCGTCGTCATGGACCGTGTAGGACTCGAACGCGGCGCGAGACTTTGTGGACGTCCCGTCCGCGAGCGCGATCGGGACTTCGCGGTTGCACTCTTCGCAGATAAGCCCTGTGCTCTTGTCGCTGTAATAGTTCAGATGGTTGCAGAAGCCGCAACGGACCTGGTGGATGGCCACGACCTGGCCCCCTACGATCGGGATGCTCCGGTGGCACCCCTCGCAGCGCACGTCCCCTTCGGGCACCTCTTGGAACTCGTTCTTCGTGTGGCAGAACGGGCACTCGACGACATGGCCGCGCACCTTGCGCATGGTCATGAGTTGGACGGCGCCGTAAACCGTCGCCACGAACCCGATCACGAGGAGCACATAGCCCAGGGCGGTGAACTCCCGCCCGTAGGAAATCAGGACTGCGCCCAAAATGTCCAGCACGATCCCGGGGACAAGGGCGAGAAGCGCTTTCTGCGCATGCTCTTCGCGGATGTTAGAGACTCGTTCCGGTGTCGTCATCGGCCACCTGAGGGCAGGATTTAAGTCCTACCCTCAGTATAGCGACGTGTTTGACCGTCTTGGCGATTCTTCTTACCGGAATCGCCAAATAACGTTGCCGAACGTGTTCATCGCATTCGCGCTCATGACCTTGGCATGGCCGTCGGCGAAGATGACCGGGGTGACGCCGCCGTTCTGCCTGTCCGCGCGATAGCGGGCGAAGATCGGCTTAAGGGCGCCCGCCGCGAGGTCGGGCGAGTTCGGGTAGTTCTTGTCGCCGCGCTGGGTGACGAGATCCCGGTCGCTGATGAGGGGCAGTCCGTACTTATATTCGCCGCCGGGGTCGTTCTGGCCGTTGTACGGGTTGAAAACGTAACCGCGGTGCTTGGTCGTGTTGTTGCCGATCGGCGCGCCGGGGGTCGTCGCGAAGAGACCGGTCTTGGAGACTTCCTCCGCAACGCTGAAGCTGGCCGAGCCAGGGAAGCCTTCGCAACCGACAGTGGCCGCGTTAGGGGTGCAGGGGGCGGTCTGGTCGACGCCGGTCGCGTCGCTGTAGCCCACCGTCTGCTGCCGTCGGGTAGCCCAGTTCTTGGCGGCCGCGCCGTTGCTGGCGACCGCGACGAAAAGGTCTTGGTTCTTCACGTACGACTCCAGCCCCTCGGTCCAGATGATCGGGTCGCCGACCATGCCGACCCATCGGTTGGAGGCGGGGACGAAGTTGTCGTCGTAGTCGCTGGCGTACATCATCACGCTCAGGGAGAGCTGACGCTGCTGCGAAAGCTGTTGCGAGATCTTGGCCGACTCCTTCGCTTGCGAGAAGACAGGGAAGAGGATCGCGGCCAGGATCGCGATGATCGCGATGACCACGAGAAGCTCGATAAGGGTGAAAGCAGCTCTTTTCATGGAAGATCCTGAGGAATTCGCAGTTTGACGCACGAAGCGTGCCAGATCGTTTGCGTGGTCCTAGTCCCTTATACGGGGTTCCGAGCCCAGTGAGCCCGGTTCTGGATCCACCAGGGTCGGGCTTTGGTCCACCTCTCGGGCCGGGACGATCAGGACCGTTCGGTCGTCCTGCGGCAAAGCCGTAAAAGCAAACTGCTCACCAAGCTCGTCAAGCACGTTCTGGGCGGGGATGCCGCTATAGTGCACGTCGACGACCTGGTCCTGGAAGAGGGGGGCGACTTCGATGTTCAGGCCGGACTGGCAGGCGATCGAGGAGATCACGCTGGTGAGCTTCGCGGTGTCGAACTCCAGCGTGACCGGCCTTTGCAGGGGCGGTGCCAATGAGCCGGTCGTTCCCGACGGCAGGCCCGGACCGGGCCCGCTTCCGGAGCCCGCCCCGTTGGGGTCGCCGTGCCCGCTGTCGCCGCCCTTCTGCTTCTCCTTGCTGAACTTGCGCTTCTGGCGGACCAAGGCTTCCTGCTCCTTCGTCAGGCTCTTGTCGCGCTGGTCGTAGAGGCTCGGCTCGGAGGGCTCCTGTCTCAAGAAGATAATCGAGGCGATGATCAGCATCGCCAGCGAAACGACCGCCGCCACCAGCGCCCACCTCGGCACCGAGGGCTTCCTCACGACCTGGAGGCTCGGTACGAAGACTCCGGCCACGGCCGCCGGCCTCGAGTCGCGGATCAGCCGGCCCATCGCGATCCGGGCTTCCACCTCGTCGGCGAGTTCCGGGTAGCGCAGCTTGAACTCGTTGATCACGGCCGCGTCGCCAGAGTCCACGACGCGCCAGATCATCTCGCTCACCTCCGGCAGAAGCGCTTTCATTGCCCCTCTCCTCTATATAGCTCGCGGAATCGCTCACGCGCCCGGAAGAGCCGCGTCTTGGCCGCGTTAGGAGAGCACTCAAGGACTTCCGCGATTTCCTGCAAAGAGAGGTCCTCCCAGTAAAAAAACGTGAGGACGGCGCGGTCGGCGGGGCTCATTGCGTTCAGGCAGGCGTCCACCTTGGGGTCCGGGTCGACGCCGTGCCGCTCCACAGGTGGGGCCGCAAGGGAGAGCGCCGCGTCCAGCGGCTGGGCTTTGCGCCGGTACTTCAAGCGCCGGGCCTCCTGGACCGCCCGGTTCAAAGCGATTCTGAAGAGCCAGGTGGAAAAGCGGGCTCTCTGGTCGAATTTGTGCAAGTTTCGATAGACTAACGTAAATGTTTCCTGTGCCGCGTCGTGGGCGTCGTCGGTGTCCAGGAGAACACCGCGACAGACAGCGAACACCCGGTTGAAGTGCCGCTCGTAGAGCCTTTGGAACGCTCTGCCTTCGCCCTTGGCCGCCTGCTCGACCAAGCGGGCGTCTTCGTCAAAGTGCGGAGTTTCCAATGGTTCGTACAGGGAGCACACCACCAGCGGAATTGGACGCCGGACAATCCCAAAAGGTCACGCGGCCTAACCTCCGTCGTCGGGGACCGTAAAGTTGCCGCCGCCCTCTTCCTCCATTTCTCGGAGTTCCTCGCGGGCGCGTTTGACCGACTCCTGCAAGCGCTTCAGGATGTCGGGCGGCAGGGTCTTCAATGTGAATTCTTTCTCGGTGGTCGGCTTGACGTCCTCTTCATACGGCATGGAACTGAAAAGGTCGGCGCCGAGAACGAACTCGATGAGGTAGGTGCGGTGCCCCCCGATGCGGAACCGGTTCGGCGGGTCGACGTACTCTGACTTCTCCGCCTTTGGCGCGGCCTCCTTCTGGGCGATCAGCGATGCCAGGGTCGAGATATCGATGGCCCCCCAGGCCCCCGTCTTCGGGTCGACGGTATAGAGCAAGGGCTCGTTCTTGGTCGTAAGACGGATGAAGGCGTCCGCAGGTATGCCGTCGGGGAGGGCCTCAGTCGGCTCGACCTGCGCCCCATAGGGGATCCAGTCCTCTTCGAGTCCGTCCGGTGCGTGCGGCGCTGCTTCGGTCGAGCGCTGCTCGAGCTTGCCCGACGCGGAGTAGACGATCTCGCGCAGGCGCCGCTGCTGGTCCTGCAGCTGGGTCTTATAGGGGAGCGTCCCGCCCGCGGCGAGGGTCTGCCGTTGCGGAAGGGGCAGGTGGCCGAGAAAGTCCAGGAAAGAGGCAGCCGCCCCCGAGTCCCCGAACTGCTGGTTCATCACCAGGTCGATGCCCAGCGATCCCAGCGTGACGAGCTCGATCGCGTTCCCAGAGCCGCGCGACTTGCGGTTTGCGGTGTAGTTGGCGGCGTCCTCCAACGTCACCGATCCCGGCGTCGGATACCGCTCGACCAGGTTCGCGAGGGCCTTTCTGTCGACGGCTTGGTCTCGGGCCTCGCTCGCTTCGATCGGGGTGAGGACCACGCTTTGGTCGGTCTCCTCGACCGGGTGCAGGACGTTGTCGAAGATAAACTTTCGGACGCGCTTCGGGTCGATGCCCTTGGCACCTCCCGCGATCATCACGACCAGGTGGATCTGGTCAGGGATCTCCGCTACAACCCCCTTGCCTTCGCCCCCATAGAGGCCGCGGATCACGTCCGCCGCCACGAGCGAAAGGGGCTCGACCGTGTCGACGCTCCGCACCAGGGTCTCGTCGCGGGCGGCTGGGTTCGTCTCGGGCCCGTCCGGCTCACGGACGAACGAGGACATGCTTTCGAGGTACTTCTGGGACTGCTCGCTCAGGACAATCTTGCTTTCGCCCTCGAAGGCCTGGAGCCCACTGTCCATAGTGCCGGCGAGCAAGGGGCTTGCCCAGATCGCGAACGTGTTGGTGTCGACCACTTGGCCGGTCGGGGCGAGCGCCTTCACCTCGCAGATGAGCACCCCCATGCCGAAGA
Organism: Fimbriimonadaceae bacterium; assembly: GCA_019454125.1. Lineage (NCBI taxonomy): Bacteria > Bacillati > Armatimonadota > Fimbriimonadia > Fimbriimonadales > Fimbriimonadaceae > Fimbriimonadaceae bacterium. The sequence goes on along the minus strand of CP075365.1, from coordinate 2,050,661 downwards.
AGAGGTGGTGGCTCATCACCGCGAGCACCTTTACCGCCTTGGCCGCTTCCTCGGTAGTCTGGAACGCGGACCGCGCCTGGGGGTTCGCCTCGTTGCCAGCCAGCTTCACGCCTTCTGCGGCGGTGGCCAAGTCCTCGGTATAGCCCTTGAGGACGTCGCCTGCCTTCGGGTCTATCGGCCGCTGCATCTTCGTGGGGCGGGTCGAATAGACGGTGCGCTCGCCGCTCTTCATCGCGGCGATTTCCTCGGGCGGAATGGAGAGAAAGATCTTTGCCCCGGCCCGGCCCAGGGGCGTGCCGTCGTTTGCGCCGCCGGAGCCGAAAAGCATGGTCGTGGCGTCTAGGCGGCTCGGCGCTTGGCCCCCCGCCCGGATGTAGTTGGCAACGTTGCTGGCCGTGTACTCGGCCTCTGCAATGGACCGCAGCCGTTCCCGCGTCCTCTCGATGGATTCGAGCCGGTCCTTCTGCCCCCGCTTTTCTGAGGCCGCCTCTTTCTCGGGGTCGCGGGCCAACCAGCTCGCCCCGGCGCGCTCTTCCAGCTTCGCGTCACAGGCCAGCCCAAGCCGCCGCACAAGCTCTTCGTAGGGGACGCTGTCCACGTCCACGAGCACGATGCGGTCCTTTAGGGCGGTGTCTACGGACAACTTGACCCCTGCCTTCTCGGAGATTTTGGCGGCCACCTGCTCCAGGCGTGCGGTCAAGTGCAGGGTGACGGACTTGGCTTCCTGGGCCCGGAGGGCGGGTGCCAGGGTCAGCACGAGTGTGAGGGGCGCGAGCACTATCTCCCAAGACGCTCGAAGAGGGGTTTCGCGTTTAAGGTTCGGCGCGAATTGGGAATCCTGTCGCCATGGCGGACCAGGCGAGGCCGTCCACCAGCAGCCAGAAGAGGGCGGGCACGACCCATGCCAGCTCCCGCCGGTCCCCGGCCATGCGGGCGGCCCCGGCGGCGCCGATCCACGCGAACCCCGCGATCGCGGGATAGAGGTAACGGGCCTGAGCCTGGAAGTACTGCAGGTTGAACCGCACAAAAAGGAGGGCGACCACGGCCATGAGCGTCGCTCCGAGCACTAGGAGGACCCGACCACCCTCCGCCTTGTTTTCCCGGGAGGCCAGCGACCAGACGCCGACGCCGACCGTCGCCGCCGCCAAGAGCCCCGCCAGGTTGTAGAAGGCGCCCGATGCGTTGGGCCCCGCCGTCTCCAGGATGAAGATGTCCATGTAGCCGAAGGCGCCGACTATGCTGCGCCAGGTCCACCAGCCGACCATCTGCGTCCAATAGGTGAGGGGGCCCAGCCCCTCGATGAAGAGCGAGGCCTGCGGCGAACCGACGAAGGCCTCGTTGAAGGCTTTGAGCGCAAAGGGGTCGCCGTAAAGCTGGGTGTTGCGGACCATCCACGGCGAGGCGATCAGCGCGGGCAGGGCCAGCGCCGCCGCCCAACCCGCGGGTTGCCTTTGGCCGCTCCGCCAAGCGAGGGCTATGGCGACGGCGAGAACGGGGAAGAGGGCCAGGGCCGTCGTCTTCGTGAGCAGGGCGAGCCCGCCAAGGACTCCGATCAAGATGCCAAGCTTTAACGGCCAACCATGTACACATCCCTTCACCGCCAACGCTACCGACCACGTTAGCAGGGCATACAGCAGCGGGTCGTTGCCCACCGCCGCGTGAAGCGCGGCGACCATGGGGACGAGCATGGCGACTGCGGCCGAAGCTTGCATGGCCGCGCTTCCTCCCGCCCACCGCACGCCGGCCGCGAGCCCCGCCAAGGTCAGGAGCCCGACCAAGACATTCAGGGTGCGGACTCCTCCCCCTGCCGAAGGGGCGGTGGGGTCAAGGCCAAGAGCCCGGCACCAGCCGGCCGCGACGAGATAGTAGAGCGGAGGCTGGTGGGCTTGGTATGACTCATAGAGGTCGGGGTCGCCGGGCTTAAGGACGGGGAAGGGTTTGCCATCGAGAAGCACGCGGATGTAGTTGGCGTGCTGCCGCTCGTCGGGCGCGCCGATGTCGGCGATGCGAGCGGGAAAGCCGTCCGGTCCGCGCTGGTAGCGCAGGAGTCCGCCCGTCCGGTACGGGGTCACGCTCATGATGGCGACGCAGACGGCGAGGTAGAGGACGGCCACGACCACGAGCCGCCAATGCGAGCTAAGGAAATTTTTTGACGTTTCTTGCCGCGACATGTCAAAATGCCCTTGATTGCCTGAACCGGGAGAATTCACGATGAAACGAGCCATTATGTTCGCCGCGCTGATGAGCGTGGCCGTCGCCGCGCGAGCGATCGATGTTTCGCCAAAACTCCAAGCCGCCATCGAAGCGATGGCCAAAGCCGAGACCTTGAAGATGACGGTGACGGTCTCGAAGCTGGGCGGCTCTTCGGAGCAGGTCACGGTCGCGCTCGCGAAGCCGAACATGGCCCGCGTCGAGACCGCCTCGACCCTCACGGTCGCGGACGGCACGAACGTCACGACCTATGACAAGAACGCCAAGACCTTTTACAAGCAGCCGCAGGACGCCGCAAAGCTCGGCGAGCTCTTCGACAGCGTCGCCTTGATGCCCTGGAAGGCGTTCTTTGACGGCGCCGCCTTCAAGAACGTTTACGCCAGCCGCGACATGGGCAACAAAAACCGCGGCGGCAAGAGCTACGATGTCGTCACGGTCCAGGTGGACAAGGACGCGCAGGCCATGGTCACCCTGTACATCGATCCCAGCGACCGCCTGCCCCGCCAGGGCGAGGTCGTCGTGAAGACGAAGACGGCTAGCGACCAGTCGGTCTGGAACGTCTCGGGCCTCGCCACCGAGGCCGCCAGCGACCTCTTCGCGTTCAAGGCGCCCGCAGGCGCCAAGGAGCTCGACTTCGCGGCCATGACGGAAGGCAAGTGGTTCACGAACTTCGAGGAAGCGCGCAAGGTCTCTGAGCAGACCGGCAAGATGATGATGGTGGACTTTTACGCCACCTGGTGCGGCCCCTGCAAGATGATGGCGGCCGAGGCCTTCACCGCGGCCGAGTTCAAGAAGAAGGCGAAGGACTTCATCCTGGTGAAGCTCGACGCGGAAGCCGGGCCGAACGTGGCCCTCGCCCAGAAGTACAACGTCGAGGCCTACCCGACCGTCAAGTTTATCGACGCGAAGGGGCGGTTGGTCTACGAGTACGTGGGCTATGCCGGCCTCTCCCAGGTCTTGGCCGACATGGACAAGGCCCTGAAAGCCGCTAACTAAGCCCTGTGCCAAAGGCCCCGGCCCTATTGATGGGGCGGGGCCTTTGTATTGGGCCGTTCGAGCCTTTCACGTTTTGCCCCGATAGGTATCTTTAAGGATCACCGATCCCGGAGTTTTCCCCTTGGCCACGACCGCAGCCGAATCGGCCCGAAAGGGCAACGCCAAAAACACCGACGAGTTCGAGTTAGGGCCCCATGGCTCGAAACTCACCGCAGAGGACTATCGCGAGCTCCTCCTCCAGCTGTACCTCGCTCGGTACTTCGACGTCCGCCTTATCAAGGAGAAGAAGCGTGGCCGTCTGAGAGGGACGCTCTATTCGAGCCACAACCAGGAAGCGATCTTGGTCGGCTCGCTCTATGGCCTTAAGCCCACGGACTGGATCAGCCCGATCCACCGCGACATGCCCGCGTTCTTCTTGAAGGACTTCCGCAACGGTTGGCGGAACCCGGAGCGGATGGGCATGACTATCCAAGAGGTTTGCAGCCAGGTCTGGGGCAAAGTCGGCTCCCCTGGCAGGGCCCGCGACAACTGGTCGCACATCGGTTCTCGAAAGAACCACATCATCCACTCGACGTCGATGCTTGCGGGCACGATCCCTGCCGCGGCCGGCGTCGTTTACGCCGACCGGCTGAATGGGGGTGATGCGGTCGTGCTCACCTATAACGGGGAAGGCTCGACCGCCCAAGGAGTCTTCCACGAAGCGGTCAACTTCGCCGCCGTGCACAAGCTGCCCGTGGTGACCATCATCGAGAACAACCAGTGGGCGTATGGCACGCCGACCGAGCTGGAGTATCCCCTGGAAGACTTCGCCCGCCGCGCCGACGGATATGGCATTCCCGGGCTCATCGCGGACGGCCAGAACGTGTTGGACGTCTACGAGAAGGTCATGGAGGCGGTCGACCACGCCCGAAGCGGCAAAGGGCCGAGCATCGTGGAGTGCAAGACATTCCGCGCCTATGGCCACGGCGACCACGACGACGACCGGGCCGCGAAGTACCGGCCGAAGGCGGAAGTCGACTCGGGCCGCTCCCGCGACCCGATCGCGGTGATGAAGCGCATCATGCTCGCCAAGGGCATGCTGACCCAAGAAGAGTTTGAGAAGCACGCGCCCGAGGGCCGGAGCGCAGGCGAAGTGACGGACGTGGACTTCCCAGCCGAAGTTGTGGACTACTTGAACGAGGGCGTCGAATACGCCGTGAACCAACCCGTCCCAGAGGCGGAAGAAGGCGGCATGTGGGTTTATCGGGAGTTCGGCCAGTGAGCGCTGTCGCCACGCCGGCACCGACCGGGCTTAAAAAGAACTACCTGACCGCCCTCAAAGAGGCCCTCTTCGAGGAGATGGCCTCCAACCAGGACATGGTCTGCATCGGGGAGGACATCGGCATCCTCGGCGGCGCCTTCGGCGTCACGGACGGACTGCGCACCGAGTTCGGCCCGCAGCGCGTGATCGATGCGCCGATCAGCGAGGCCGCGATCGTGGGTGTCGCCTGCGGCATGTGCCTCAACGGCAAGACCGCGATGGTCGAGATGCAGTTCATCGACTTCATCTCGTGCGGCTTCGACCAGATCGTGAACATGGTCGCGACCTACCATTACCGCACGGCGGGCGAGGTCGCGATCCCCATGGTCATCCGCGGCCCTGCCGGCGGGTACGGCGGGGGCGCGCTCTACCACAGCCAAATGAACGAGGCTTGGTTCGCGAACTCCCCGGGCCTGAAGATCGTGTGTCCCAGCACCCCGGCCGACGCGAAAGGCTTGCTCAAGAGCGCGCTGCGCGACCCGAACCCGGTGTTGCTTTATGAGATGAAGGAGCTCTACCGGCTCCGCGCGATCGAAGAAGAATTGGAGGAGGGCGACGCCGCGCTGGTCCCGTTCGGCAAGGCGGCGACCCGCCGCGAGGGCGACGACATCACGATCGTCACCTATGGCAACAACGTCTACCATTGCCTGGAAGCCGCGAAGAACCTCGACAAGGAGGGCTTCAGCGCGGAAGTGATCGACATCCGCAGCCTGGTGCCGCTGGACGAGCAAGCGATCATCGAATCGGTGAAGAAGACGAACCGGTTGCTCGTCGTGAACGAGGCTCCACGCACTTGCGGGTTCGCCGGCGAGATCCTTGCGCGGCTTTCGCAAGAGGCGTTCATGTACCTGGACGCGCCGCCTGCCCGGATCACGCGCTTGGACACGCCGGTGCCGTGGGTGAAGCCGCTCGAAACCTACGTGCTGCCTTCGGTCGAGAAGATCACCGAGGCTGCGCTTCGGATCTGCCGCTTCTGACGGAGGGGTCGGTGACGACCCCGAAGAAGAGGATCGTGCCCGTCTTCTCCTCGACGACGGCATAGAAGAAGGGCCGGTCGGCGATGAAGTTCAGAGGCTCCATGGGGGCATCCATGGCGACGGCGTCGGTTTGAGTCGCCGCGGCCGCCCGCGTCCCCCTTTCATCCACCTCGATGAAGGTCGTCTGCTTGAACCTGGAAATGGAGGTCTCGGGAGGGTACACCTCGCGGGAGACCCGGCGGAAGTCGTTCCCGGGCCGGAAGAGGCTCTCGCCGCCGAGCGCCTTCAGCGCGGGAACCAGGTCTTGGGTGGCCTCCACCGAGAAAACAGGAAACTGCAGGTCGAGGGAATCAGTACGAAAACTCTTAAGCAAAGAGCGCCACTTCGTTGCGCTTAAACTGTTTACAAGGCCTGAAACATTGCCTTTCTTCGGGAGGGCGAAGACCATCGATAAGGTCTTGTCTTTATAAGGGATACGCACGGCAGAGAAGGTGTCGTCTCTATAATAGCCGACCGCGCGATGGTCTTTGATCGTAGGGACTTCCTTTGTGCCGCTGGGCGACATGAATTGCGCGGCTTGCGGCGCGTCGAAAGGCCCTTCCCACTCGGCCGTCAACGTGGCGACATTCAGAACAATGAAAAGCAGGTCCTTGGAAAGTTCGGGGTCATATTCGGTGATCCGACCGAGAGACTCGTTCGCCACCCAGTCGCGGACCTGGCGTGCGGAATCTGTGTTCGCTCCGCCCAACTTGCGGAGCTCTGCGCCAAACTTTGTCCGCATCTCTCCCGCAAAGGGGGGATGGATTCGCAAGGGTTGGACGGAAAAGATCCCTGTGGAAAGTGTGACGGGATTTCCCGGCAAGTATCGCAATTCGTCGATCAAGGCCATGCGCCCTTGGTTAATCGCGTCAATGTCCGGGTTCTCCACGTCCAAGAGGTCGGCAAGAGTCTCAAAGGCTTTGCCTTCCGCTCCGTTTAACAAGACCACTAAAGTTTGGTCGAGGGACACCGGGCTCAAACACGAGTTCCCGCCGGCCAGGTTCGCCGCGCGGGCCAGCTTGAACGAGAACTCGTTCATCGAGTCGTAGACCTTGGGGTCGACCTTTTCAGCCTGGAAGCGAGGACGGTCTAGGGCTGAAGAAGTCGTCGGGCCGGGTCGGCACGCCGGGGCAAGGAGGCCGCAACCGAGCAAGGTCAAGGCAGCGGCGCGCCCGATCATTCTCGCCCCTTTGCGAACGCCTCCGTCTCGCGCCAGGCGCGAAGGGCCTCGGCCGTGCTCCAAGCTTGCCAGGGGCATCCGCCGGGGTTTTGCGGCTCGTCGCCGTCATAGACCTCGGCGATCCCGCCCAGGCCGTACTCGTCCATCCAAGTCGGGACGCTCGTGAGGACTCGTCGCGCCTCCGCCACGTCCCCTTCCACGCGCAAGACCGCGGACACGTAGGGGCCGATCAGCCAGGGCCAGGTGGTGCCCTGATGATAGGCCGCGTCCCGCTCGGTCATGGTGCCGATGTATTTGCCGCGATAGGCGGACTCCCGAGGACCGAGCGTCCGGAGTCCGTGCTCCGTCAGCAGCTCTTCGCGGATCTTTCGAAGCGCAGCCTTGGCGTTCTCCCCCCGCAAGGGGGCGAAGGGGAGCCCCATCGCGATCAATTGGTTCGGTCGGAGGCTCGCGTCGTCCGGGTCGATGGTGTCGAGATAGTGGCCCATCGAGGCCTTCCAGAACTTCGCCTCGAAGTTCGCCTCGGCCAGCTCCGCGGCCGCGCGAAAGTCGGCGCCGTCCTTTCCGAGCCGGTCTGCCAGGGCCTGGGCGACGCGCAAGGCGTTCACCCACAGACCGTTCACCTCGATCGGCTTGCCGTGCCGGGGTGTCACCACCCAGTGTCCGACTTTGGCGTCCATCCAGGTCAGCTGGTATCCGTCGGCGCCTTGGCGCAGGAGCCCGTCAGCGGGGTCGACGCCGATGCCGAAGGACGTTCCCTTTTGGTGCCATTCGAAGATCTCGCGCAACCACGTGAACGCCTCCAGCGCGAACCCCTCGTCCCACTCCGCCTGGAGGGTCAGGTGAAGTGCGTTGGCGAACCAGAGGGTCGCGTCGGCCGTGTTGTACTCCGGCGTTTCCGAGCGGTCGGGGAAGCGGTTCGGGACGAGCCCCTTGTTCATCGCGCCTGCGTAGGCGCGGAGGATTTCTCGGGCGGCTGCCACGTTCCCGGTCTCAAGGCAGATGCCCGGCAGGGAGATCATGGTGTCGCGGCCCCAGTCCGTGAACCACGGGTAGCCCGCGATGATCGTGGTCCGCGCCGATCCGCCCACCAGGAAGTACTTCGCCGCTTCCACCAGCTTCGCCTCCGGTTCCTGCGGGGTGGCGGCGAGCTCGCCGAAGGCCACCGGCGGAGTGCCTTCTTCCGTGGACGCGACGAGCGTGGCTGCCTCGCCCGGCATCAGGTAATAGCGCAGCTCGCACGGGCAGTAAAGGTCGTCGATCGGGTCGAGCCCCCGGTCGATCTCGCGCCCGTGCTCGAACCGGTAGTACCAGCCGGTCGTGGGCGTCCTCTCCGCGTTCGGATGTTCCAGGAAGAGCTGCACGCCGTCCTGGGCCAGGATCGTCCGATCCTCGGGGAAGATGAGGAACTGCGGATAGAAGTCGGTGACCCGGAAGTTGTCGTGGTAGAACTTGTGGCAGGCCAGGGGACGCAGGGTCAGCTGGATCGGAGTGTCGCCGTGGTTGCGGTATTCCACGGTGACGGCGTTGGCGCCGTCATGGGGCTTCAACCGCTTGGCCAGCGCCTGGCCCGCAAGACGAAAGCGCCACTCGGCGTGGTCGCCCACCTCGAAGGACTCCAGCAGGGAATAGCCCTGGGGATGGACGGCGCCGACGTACTGGTTCGTCGAGACGCCGAAGACCTGGTCGGCGATCGTGGCGTAGGCCTCGATCGCGGCGAGCAGCACGATCCTCTCGGTCGGGGGCCGGATCGCGGCCACCAAGTGTCCGTGGTACCGACGCGAGTTCGCTCCGCTGACCGTGCCCATCGCGTATCCGCCGAGCCCGTTCGTCAGCAGCCACTCCGTGCGGGACGATTGCGAAAAGTCGCGGCACCGTGCGCCCTCCAGCCGGTAAGCCATCTCCCCTCCATTCTACTGGCGGACGGGGGCCCGTTAACTCGCTGGACTGAGGCCAAACATGTAGAGCTACGGTCGGGGGCCCGGTCGAGGTCGGGAAGAAAGGGACTAGGCGAGGGCTCGACCCCCGTCGTACCTTGATTAGGCGGACCCTATGCTTTCCTCTGAAGCTAAAACTTTTGTCGGCAGCTATGTCAACCTCACCTACCGCGACCGGGCCGGCCGAGAGGCCGTTCACTTGGCCGAGGTGTACGACGTCAGCTTCGTCCCCCACTTTGGGCCGTGCCTCATCACCGATCTTGGCGAGTTCCGGTTAGACCGGGTCGTCGGGTGCAGCGTCGCAGACAAGTCCAAAGCGGCTTAGGAGCCCCTCTTGGGGTCACCGGCTCTGGCGGCGACGCTGGAGCCGGTCCACAAAGCTGTCGAGCCGGAACCGGACTCCGAAGCGGGTGTCGCTCGGAAAGCTCCTGAATAGAATGAACGGTTCGACCACTTGGGCGACGAGGGCGATCTCGTACTCTCGGTCGTACCAGTTCTTCCGGTCGAAGTCGTACTTCGTCAGGTAGCGGAGGGTGTACGGGCCGCGGACGTAGTCGAAGCGGACGTGGAACGCCTCCCGACTGACCAGCGGGTCGAAAAGGAAGTCCGGCGTGCCCGCGCTCGTCCCCCTGGTGTAGGCGACGCCTGCCGTCAAGCCCTCGATGGGCTCCCATGTGAGCCCGGCAAGGCCCCGGACCCAGGCAAAGGTGTTCTTCTCGCTGGCGGTCCCAAAGAGGTCGGCCCGGGTGACGAGCAACAGGTCGCGGCCCAGATTCACGGTCGGCGCGGCGACGGTGACCAGGCCCAAGGCCCGCTCGATGAAGTTCTCGCGCGGGTTCGGGCGGATGCTCTGGATGCGGAGGTTGCCGTAGACTCCCAGCCCACCGATCTGCTCGCCCGCCTCGCCGACGATCTCCAGCTGCTTGGTGACGTTGAGGGCGTCGTTCGGTCGCGCCTGGGTCGCCCGGTTCCAGCCCGTTCCGACGGAGACGGACCTGCGTCTTTTGCCGATATTAGAGCGCTCGTCTTGGGGCGAGGCGACGGCGATGTTGTCGAACCACCCGTCCGAGAACCGCTCGCCCAAGTCGCTGCGCGGTTGGATCAGCGAGTCTGACTCCGGGTCGAGCGGGCTGTACGCGATCTCCAGGCTGTAACCGGGCGCTTGGCGCGGAAACGAGTCGAAGGACGCGATTGCCGCGGCCTGGTCGCCCAGAGCCAAGGACGGCCCCCAGGTGACGCCGAGTCCGAGCCCCTTCCGGTTGGTCAAGGAAGGGATGCCGATGCCGCGCACCCGCTTGCGCAGGCTGAAGGCGACCCGCGGGACCGGGCCGATCTTCGCCCCCAGGACGCGCAGGTAGACGTGGCGGGCGACCCCGTCGCGACCGGGCCGCAAGGTCACGGTGGCGGCGGTGAAGGAGACGGGTGGCTTGTCGCTCCGGGCCAGCGCCCCCGAGGCGTCGGTCAGCTCCCAAGTCTCGGGCCGCACGTCGATCCTGCGCGCCTCGATTCGGACGTTGTCCGCTTGCAGCTTCACGTCCATGGCGACTCCGGTGCGGCGCTCCCAATCGAACTCCAGGCGGGCGCTTTGGATCGTGCCCTCCGGGTCTGTCACCACGACCCCGCCCTCGGCCGTGCCCTGCCGGCCCTCGACGTCCAGGGTGAGCTGTTCGCTCGTGATGGTGGTCAGGTCGTAGCGGGCCTCGACCCGCCCGGAGAAGACGAGCTTGCCCGTCGTCGGGTCGTAAGTGCTGGAATCGAACTTGACCTTAAGGCCGCCGGGGAAGGCGGACTCTGGCCGTTGCTGCGCCTGGACGGCGGGCGGGGCGGCGTCTTGCGGAGGAGATAGGGCCCCGGGCAGCATGTAAGAATCGGAAGCGTACCAGGCTCGAACGTTTCGGCACGAAAGTCCCGTCCATAGGGTATCATGCTCAGTTACGCGATGCAGGAATCACCGTCGACCTGGGGCTCACAAAGGGTATGGACTGAGGATTCAGTCCTGCTTCAACGGTGCCGCGAAGGCGATGAAGCGGCTATGGCGACCGTGATCGCCAAGCATCGCCGTCGCGTCATCCGCATCGCGGCCAACTCCTTGCGGGACACCCACGAAGCCGAGGACGTCGCCCAGGAAGCCTTCCTGAAGGCCTTCAAGGAGCTCGGAAAGCTCCGCGACGACCGGGCCTTCGCCAGTTATCTTTACCGGATTTGCGTGCGGCTCTGCCTGGACCGCTTGCGCTCCCGTCGGGCCGAGCCCGCCGTGATCGAGCGAGTCCAGGCCTCGGACGGCCCTCGGGTCGAGACTAAGGTCTTGCTTGAAAAGCTTTTGCAGCAGCTTTCGCCCGAGCTCCGTATGACGCTTGTGCTGCGAGAAGTCGAGCAGTTGAGCTACGAGGAGGTCGCGACGGCTCTGAACGTGCCGTTGGGCACCGTCCGGTCCCGGCTGCACACCGCCCGCGAAAAGTTTCGGGCGCTCTACTTCGAGGCCACGGGGGAGTAAATGCACGAGCGTGACGAAAAGCTGGAAGGCTTGTTCGAGGTCTTGCGCGAGAACGCGCTTGATCCGGATGTCGGCGAGCAGTTTGACCGCAGGGTCCTGCGCGAGTGGCGCCTTCGGTCCGCCACCAAGACGATCCGGTTCTGGACACCGGCGCTGATGGGCGCCGCGGTCGCCGCCATGGCGGTGCTCGCCGTACTGCAGTTGCTGCTCGCCAGCCCGGACGTCCCCAGGGCAGAGCTACACGGCCAGGAAGCGCGCCGGTCTGAGCCTGTGGCGATCCCGACCATGCTCGATCCCTCCACCGGCACCGCCGTGCGATGAACCCGGCGGGGAGGGCGTTTCTAGGCGCTCTGTTCGGGGCGCTTCTCGTCCTCCTTGCCCATCCCTCCTCCCGCCCCTTCCTCTTGCCGCGATTGTCCGATCCCGAGGACACGTTCCTCAAGAGTTCGATCGACCTTCCCGAGAACCTGGCTAAGCTCTCCGCCCCTGACACCCACCAGGAGGCGGCCCTCTGGCTTCAAGTGGGCTGCGAGCGCATCGAGGCGGGCACGCTGAGCACGGACGAGGCCCTCCTGCTGGCCGAAGTCGCCCAGGAAGGCGTGGAGGCCGAGCCCGACAATGCGTTTTGGCGGCAGATGGAGGCCGTCTTTGCCGCTCGGTCGGTCGGGGACGCGACCTCGAAGAGGGCGTGGACGCTCGCTTCAAGGGCCGTCTCGTGGAACGACCACCAGACAGAGCGGCTGACCCGGTTGGTCTCCGGCCTCGCCCAAAGTTCGGGGACCAAACTCGCCTGGCACGTGGCCCTCGCCACCAGCGTCCGGAGGTCCACTGCGGCCAAGACCGTATACGAGTACGGCATCGACCGACTTCACCGGCCCGGTGCCACCACCCTCGACCGGTACGAGGCACTGCGCAACGGCGTCCTGCTGCGCGAGGGCGGGCGGTCCGCGGCTTCCTCGCGGTTCGGGGCGCGCCTTGTCGAAGCCGCCGCCCTGGGAGGCGCGAAGGCCGAGCCGAGCCCCAAAGCGAGCGCAAAAGCTCGCGGCGACCTCTACAAGCAACTCGCGGACTCCGGCAAAAGGGACGAGGCGGCCACGGCCGTCAGCGCATTCGAGGCGAACGACGCCTGGTTCGCCCTGGTCGACAACGAGACCGCACGGAGGACGGCCCCTGACCTAGGGCTACTCTCCATGGCGTCTGCCAACCTCGCCCGGGCGCTGCTGCTTTCCGGGCTGCTCGGCCTGGCCGTCCTCGCCCTCGGCGCGTTGTGCCAGGTTCCGGCCGCCCAGGTCGCCCTCGGATTTCCGGGAGCCCCGGCCATCGGCGTCGTCGGCGGGGCCTTGGTCTTCTGGTGGACCGGGCTGGCGCTGCCAGCAATTTGGCTGACGGTGGCCCTCGCCAGCCTCGCCGTGTTCTCGGACCGCCAGCGGGTCGGGCCGATGCCAAAGCTCGGCCAACTCCACCGCTTGTTCCTCGGGCTGATGGCGGTGGCCTCGATCGTCGCCGTCTTCGGCGCGGTGGTCTCGGCTTCAGCGCCGTTGCGGGCGCTGCAGCCCTGGGCCTCGGTGCCGCCGTTGCTCGCCAACGACCCCCGTTTGAGCGTGACCGGGCTAAGCATCACCTTTGGACTGGTCGTCTTTTCAGCGGCCGCGGCAGGGTATCTCGGACGCTTTGTCGGGGCACGGTACCTACCTCAATGCCTGGGCGCCTATGGCGCGACCCTCGCCGTCCTCGGGTTCGTCGGGGCAGTGGTGGCCGCTCCGCTCTGCGTCGCGTGGGACTTGGCTTTGACCGCCCGCCTGGAGCGGATCCTCCAGAACGAGTCGAACGACTACCTCTTTCGATCGAGCGCCCTGGCAAGCGATTCCCGGCAGTGACCAGGCAGGTGCCGAATTGCATGGTATAACCCCGCGCCGGGGTCGAAATGAACGTTGTCATCATGGGCTGCGGGCGAAGCGGCGCGACCCTCGCCCTGGAGCTTTCCTCGCGGGGACACCAAGTTACGCTGATCGAGCGGAACCCCGAGGCGTTGCGCAGGCTCGGGAAGAGCTATCCCTGCCGCATCGTCATCGGGAGCGGGCTCGACGAAGACATCCTGGTCAAGGCAGGTGTCGATACGGCCGACGCCTTCATGGCCATGACGCGGGGCGACAACACCAACCTGATGGCGGCCCAGATTGTCCAGCGCAGGTACAAGGTGCCGAAAGTCGTGGTGAAAGTGGCCGACCCCATGCGGGCCGAGGCCTACCGCAAGCTGGGCCTCTTCTGCATCAACGCGAGCGCGCTTATCGCGGGCATCTGCCGCGACTGGCTCATCGGCGAACCGTTCGACACGATTGATGCGTACAACGTGCTCTCTCCCGAGTTTCAGTTCGAGGTCACCTAGCAGATGTACTTGATCTTGGTCGGTGGGGGCAACGTGGGGACGCAGCTCGCAAAGCGGCTGATCGCTCGCCAGCACGAGGTCTTGATCTTGGAGAAGGACGCGCGCCAAGCCCAGAAGCTCTCGAACTCGCTGGGCGACGAATTCGTCCTGCACGGCGACGGCTGTGAGCTGCACACCCAGAAATCGGCCGGCTTCAACCGCGCCGACGTCGTCGTCGCCGTAACGGGCGAGGACGAGGACAACCTCGTCGTCTGCCAACTCGCCAAGGAGGTTTGGCAGGTCGACCGTGTCCTCGCCCGCGTCAACGACCCGGGCCACGAGGAAGTCTTCCGGGACATCGGGATTGACGACACAGTGAGCGCGACGGGCATCATTTTCAGCCTTATCGAGCAGCAGATTAGCGGGGACGAAATGGTGCCGGTCGGAGCCTTGCACCGCGGCCACGTCGAAGTGGTCGAGACCGTCTTCCGGTCTCGCTCGCCACTGGTCGGCAAGCGGGTGCGGGACATCCAGTTGCCGGTCGGAACGTTCTTCGTGTACCTGCTGCGGGACGGGCACGGAACGACGGTCGACGGGGACACCCAGTTCACGGTCGGAGACATGGTCGTGGCCCTCGTGCCGACCGCCCGGGCGGAAGAGCTGCGGGCGATTCTGACCTCGGGTTAGTCCGGACGCCCCTTCTGCCGGGTGCCACAATATCGGCGGTACTTGCTCATGCGAAAGGTCTCTCTTTTCGGGCTCGCCCTCGCCCTGCTCAGCCTGCAAGCTTGCGCCCCGACCGCCCCGCCGAAGGCCGATGGCGGCACGGGCAGCACGGGCCGGGCGGCAGTCGATCCTAACTCTCCGGCATATACGCTCAAGATCAGCGAAGAGAAAGGCGCGAAGTGGTCTTACACTTACATGAGCCGTTCGAAGTCGGAACCGACTGACGAAGAGTGGAAGAAGAAGCTCCCGAAAATGTACCAAGACCCCGCTACTTTCGAGGTCACGGGCGAAGTGGAGATGGAAGTCGTGGAAGTGAAAGATGGGAAGACCACCTTCAAGACCAAGACTGTCACAAAGACGGCGAAGGGTACGGGTTTTGGAGACGCCCAGGCAAAGGACTTGCTTGCAAAAGAGCCCCAGTTGCAGAAGTTCACGGTCAAGTCCAATTGGGAGAACATTGACCAGCAACAAGTGTTGGATCCCTTGACCAACACCATGAACAAGATTTTCCCGAGCAAGCCCGTCCGGGTCGGGGAGACTTGGGAGTTTACGCCTTTCAAGGAAATGAAACCGGCGGTCGCGAAGGTCATGGGTCTGGAGCCGATCGCGGGCGAACAGACCCTGAAGGTCTTTGTAAAGATACCGGGCATCTACCCCACTTCTGTCGACGAGCTGACCCTGTGGGTCAACCCCAAGAATTCCCGGATCTATAAGTTCGAGATGATCAATAACATGGCGGAGCAGGGTTTGAAGGTGGAAAGCTACTTCGTTCAGGAAATAAAGAAGTGAGCGCCCTCGTCTTCGCGGCGCTTATCGGCCTCCTGCAGCAGGAAGAACCGGTCGATTTAGGAAAGTACACCCCTGAGCAAGTCGTGGCGATGGGCCGCGAAAAGTGGATGGACGTCCACACCGAGGAGCACGGGGCGAGCACGGCCGCGATGGCCGGGGCCGAAAGCGCCTACGGTTACGCTTACCGTGTGGTGAACGACAAGGCCATAAAGAGCCAGCCCAAGGCCTTCCAGGCCCTAGCCGACTGGATTCGCGTCCGGTTTAACGACGCCGGGATAAAGGCTTGCGACATTGGTTACGCGATAGGCGGGGGCGGCACCATGTGGATTCCCATCTCGGCGGGGGTCGCGGCGGACACTGAAGAGCTCCTTGCCGACCTCATGCGCCCTAAGGGCATCAAGCAACGCGCGACCCAGGCCAGCGCGAGGGCGGCAATCGCGAAGATGCGTAAACGCCTAGCCGCTTCAAAGACCGATATCCAGGAGTATTTTCCGGAAGGGCGGGACGTCTATGGTTCAGCCCTCGCAGACGCGGCGTTCATCGCCGAGACCCTTGAGCTTACGGTTCCGAAAATCCGACACCTTTCCAAAGATCAGCGCGAGCGCGTCTTCTACGAAATCAAGGATTTCGCCGAACTTGTCACGATTTACGAAGAAGAGGAAGGGCAAGCCCCCAATGCCTCGCATCTCTGAGACCTTTGAGGAGTTGAGGCGGCGGGGTGAAAAAGCCCTCGTGCTCTTTGTGACCGCCGGCGACCCGTCTCTAGACCAGCTTCCGGCAATTTTGGACGCTCTGGCCGAGGGCGGCGCGGACGCGATCGAGGTCGGCCTGCCCTTCAGCGACCCGATCGCCGACGGCCCGACCATCCAGGCCGCGAGCCAACGCGCGCTCGACCGAGGAACCCGCATGGCCGATGTCTTCGCCGCCCTGCGCGGGTTCGACCGAGTGCCGGTTGTGCTGATGGGATATATGAACCCGATCATGCGCATCGGTGCGGAGCGCTTCGCGACCGAGGCAAGCCTGGCCGGCGTGGCCGGGACGATCCTGTGCGACGCGATCCCCGAGGAGGCCACGGGATGGATCGAGACCTCGCGTAGCCATGGGCTGGACAACATCTTCCTTTGCGCCCCGACCTCTACCGAGGGGCGCATCGAAGCGGCCTGCAAAGCCGCGACCGGGTTCGTTTACGCGGTCAGCCGAACGGGGGTGACCGGCGCGGGCCAGGAGGCGCCGCCCGAGGTCCGCGAACTGGTGGGCCGCATCCGGACGCACACCGACCTTCCCGTTTGCGTCGGATTTGGCATCAGTCGGCCCGACCACGTCCGCATGGTTTGTAGCGTGGCCGATGGTGCCGTGGTCGGTTCCTGGCTGGTCGACTTGCTGGCCGACCGCTGGGAGGACGGGCGGGGAAGGGACGAGGTGGTCGCTGCGGTCCGGGCACTGAAAGACGCCACGAAGGATTCTTCGTAAAGAAAATATGGCCGGAAATCCCGCTCACGCGGTACACGGGGGCGCGTCGTTCGAGGCGATCGGGAGTGGGTTCCAGGACTTGGGCCGCATCCATGAGGTCGTGAACGCGGACGTTCTGGACGCCTGGTACGACCCCGCTCCAGGGGTCATCGAAGCTCTCTCCAGCCACCTCGCATGGCTCGTGAAGACCAGCCCGCCTACCCACGGCGAGGGCCTTGTCGAAGAGATCGCCCGGGCCCGCGGAGTGTCCCCCGAGAATGTGCTGGTCGGCTCTGGAACGTCGAGCCTGATGTACCTCGCCTTTCCTCGGCTCCTGAAGCCGGGAGACCGGGTCTGCGTGCTGGACCCCATGTACGGCGAGTACCGGCACATTTTCGACCGCGTGATCGGAGTCGAGACGGTTCTCTGCGAGCTTGACTCGGAGGAGTCGTTCCGCCCCAGCATCGACCGTTTGACCACGGCGGCGCGGGGTTGCCAGATGGTCGTGGTCGTCAACCCGAACAGCCCGACTGGCGTCGCCGTCGACCGTCCCTTTATCGACGAGCTTCTTCGAAGGCTTGACCCAGGCACCAGGCTTTGGATAGACGAGACTTATATAGGCTTTGCCGACCACCAAAACGCAAACCTTGGACGTTCTGGCTATACAGCAGAATCTCTCCCCGCGCTGGACGACCGCGTCATCGTCAGCAAGTCCATGTCGAAGTATTACGCCTTAAGCGGATTGCGGGTCGGTTACCTGGTCGCGGCCAAGTCCCTGGTGCAGATGTTGGCGCCCTCGAGCCCGCCCTGGTCGGTCGGTCTGCTCGCCCAGGTGGCGGCGGTCGAGGCGCTTCGTGACCCCAGTTACTACCGGTCCATGACCCATGCGACGAGTTCAATGCGTGGGGAACTGGAGCGGGTCCTCCATCGGATGGAGGGAGTCGACAAGGTCTATCCGTCGGTGGCGAACTTCCTGCTCTTGCGGCTTGAGCGACCGGTCGCGGCGGAAGTCGTCCGGCGTTGCGCCGAGCACGACGTTTACCTCAGGAACTGCGACTCCTTGAGCGACCGCTTTCAGGGCCACTTTATCCGCGTCGCGATTAAGGACGGCAGGACGAACGTAAGGATTTGCGAAGTCCTTCGCGACGCGCTATCCAACTCTTGAAACCGAGAAAGGCAAAGGCACGAGAACAACTTGTCCTCGTGCCTTTTGTCGTCCGATAAGCGGGCTTAGCGGGCGTAAAACTCGATGACTTGCTGCTCGTGGAAGAACTTGGGGAAGTCCTCGCGCTCGGGCAGGGTCACGATCTTGCCCCGGAAGTTTGCGACGTCGGGGTCGATGTAGACCGGGACGGCGGCGCCTTCATAGCCGTTGCGGCGGGCGATTCCTCGGCTCTGCTCTCGGTCGCGGACCTCGATGACGTCCCCGACCCGGCAGGTGTAGCTGGGGATGTCGACCAGCTTGCCGTTAACGAAGATGTGGCCATGGCTCACCATCTGGCGGGCCTGCTCGATCGTCCGGGCCCAGCCCATGCGGTAAACCTGGGTCTGCAGCCGCATCTCCAGCAATCGCAGGAAGTTCAAACCCGAGTTGCCGTGCATCCGGCTGGCCTTCTCAAACGTGCGGCGGAACTGCTTTTCAAGCATTCCGTAATAGCGGCGGATGACCTGCTTGGCCAAAAGCTGCTCGCCAAACTCAGACATGCGCTGTTCGCGCTGGTTCGGGCCGTGCTGCCCGGGCGGGTAGGGCCGCTTACTACTGGGGCACTTCGCCTGCCCCCAGAGGTTGAACCCGACTTTGCGGCAAATGTCGGACCTCCTTCCTCGGTATGTCGCCATGCTGTGTGTTAGCCGTTCCTTTGGTTTCGCGCCGGACTCGGCAATGCCGATCCGGGCGGGCGTGACTGGCAATTGTGACCCAATCGCGACCGCCCGTGCGGGGACCGGCCTCCAGCCAGGGTTACCGGCCGATCTTTCTCCAGAGGTGCCAGCCCAGCAAGCCGAAGGGTATCCAGACCGGGCTGAGCACCAAGGCATAGGTGAGGAACTGCCCGGCACCGCGCCCGAAGAGGCCCAGCGTCCCGGTCGCGTCGTCCCAAGTGTTCTGGAACCAGTCGTCCGGTCCGGGGCGCCTCCCGATCGGCTTGCCGTCCTGGACGAACCGGGCGTTGATCGTGCTCATGGCGGAGAGCCCTCGGAGGCTCTTGCTTTGCGCCTTCAGGCTGTCCCGCTCTTGGCGGATCTGGCTGAGGCGGGTGCGGATGCGAATGAGCTGGTCCGGATTCTTAGTGGAGCGCAGCAGGGTGATGTACTGCTGCTCTTCTTCAGCCAGCACCCGGGCGCGGACGTCGGAGTCGATCACCTGGTTCGTCACGTCCTCGCCGCTCATGGTCTCGGCCTGGACATAGCCCATCCCGCGAAGCGCGTCGACGGCCGAGTCGAACTTGGTCTGCGGGATCCGCATGCGCAGGCTGGACTGGGGCTTTCCGTCGAAGTCGATCACGGAGCTGTCCTCAACCCAACCGGAGAGCGCGCCCGCAAGCTTTGTGGCTTTGGCGAGGCAGGCCCGGGCGTCTTCGACCTGCACGGTAAGGTCGGCTGTCCGCACGACCAGGCGGTTCGGCTCGATGACCGTGTCCGGATAGGCTGGCGCCGGTTCGGCGAAGCCTATCTTGGACCGAGAGGCCTTCGCTTCCTCGGGGCGGCTGGCCAGGGCGCCTGCCGGCGCATCGGCTGACGCCTTGCTCCGGTCGAGTTCGGCACGTTCCATGGCTGGAGCGGTGGAACGCGCGCTCGACTTGGCCTGGTAGGTCGGGATGAGCAGGGCGGAGACGAGCACGGCGCCGACGGCGCAAGAGCCGACCGCGGCCCAGCGCATCCAAGAAGGGCGCCTCGGTCTTGCGACCTTGTCGAGTGTTTCTTCAAGCCCTTTCGGCTCGGGTTGGCGGGCCGATTCCTGGACTTCCTGACTTATAAGTTTCATGACTTCGTAATCCCGGCGCAATCCAGGGTCACGGTCGATGGCGGCCTGCACCTCGGCGGCCCGCCCAGGGTCCAGTTCGTCGTCGATGAACGCCTTTAGGTCTTCGCGAAAGTCTTGGCTCATCTCCCCAACCCTCCCATGCAGCGACTTAGTCGCACAGGTGCCTCCTGAGGCAGAGGAACGCGTGGTGGAGGCGGCTTTTCACCGTCCCTTCCGGGACCTGGAGCAAAGCGGCGATCTCCGCATAGCGCAGGCCCTCCACCTCGTGCAAGAGCACGACCTCCCGGTGGTCCTCGCTCAGGCTGGCGAGCGCTTGGCGCAAGGCCTCGCGCTCGACCGGGCCGGCCCCGTCCTGGGTCGGGGCTTCGAACCAGGGTTCCAGCGGCAAAGGGTCACGTCCGCGCTTACGGGCCAGGTTGCGGCAATGGTTCCGGGCGATTCCCAACAGCCATGTGCCGAAGTCCGAGTCCCCTTTGAATCTCCGCAGGCCGCGTTGCATCGTGACGAATGTTTCCTGGGCGGCGTCTTGGGCGAGGTCGTCGCCGAGCCGGCGGGCACAGAAACGGTAGACCCTGGCGTAATGCTCCCGGATAAGGAAGGCCAAGGCGTCCGCGTCCCCGCGCTTCGCTTGCTCGATTCGACCGTCCATGTACGGCGCTCGGGAGTGGGTGTCGCCGCCCGCGCCCCCCGTTCAAAGCCCCTCCGCAGAATCGGACGTTAGGCCCAGGCCATGAGCTTCATTGGACGGTGAAGGCCTTCGCCGTCTCGAGGGAGCGCCGGGTCGCGGCCGTGCTCCATTCGTCCCAGGCGAGCCGTAGCGCGATCCCAAAGAGCAGGAGCCCTGTGGCGATTGTGAGGACCTCGCCGATCGGCACCAGGCCATCCATGTTCGCGGGCCACGGCGTCCCAAAGACGAGTCCCAGATCGAGCCCCGCGAGCAGGAAGGCGCCGACCTGGCCCTCGCGACGCCGGTTCTCGGCGGCGGCCAGGGACGGGTGGAGTTCGAGCGGCGGCAGCATGGATTCGAGCCATCCCTTGGGGCGCTCCTCGAACCATTCCAGAAGCGATGCCCGGAAGGCGGTGGCCCGGCGGCGAGCTGTGTAGTCTTCGAACGGATCGATCAGCTTGAGCCACACCTTGACATCGCGATCCACCATCGGCACCGGAATGACGTCCTTCATCTTGTTGACGGAAACGGGGCGCAGCGCCTTTGGCCAGAGCCCGATCGGGGGCACGTCCTCTCGGTTCAGTCGGAAGACCGTTTGGAGTCCCTTGAAGAAGAGGGTGCCGTCCTCCAGCCACATGTACCCCTCGTCGTAGCCGGTGATCGCGCCGTCCTGGCGGATCTCGACCGCGACGGGACACGCCTTGTCGCTGGGGACCTTGGTGCTCAGGCGGCGCAGGCCGGGCCCGATCTCCACCCGGTTTAGCAGGCGGCGGTAGAGATGGCAGAGCACCAGTTGGGAGACCGAGATCATCCCGATCGCCTTAAGGTGCGCCATGAGGTTGGCTTCCGGCCCCAGGTAGCTGCGCGCGATCAGGAAGTAATAGACATAGCCGCAGGCAAAGAAGAACCACGCGAATGCCCGGAACCAGAGGGTGTCGGAGAGGCTGGCCCGCGCCCCGTCCACCACGTCTTGGGAGACGCGCCAGGACGCCGCCGGTCTGACGGCAGGTCCGGCGAGCGAGCCGACGGTCTCCAACTCCACGTTACGATTCTACGACGAAATTTCGCGGTTTTGGGCCTCTTACTCCCAGTGCACCGCAAGATCTCCGTGCAGAGACTGGATGTAATTCAGCTGAGCGTCGTGATACATCATGTGGGTCGCGCTGAGGCTGGCCATTGCGACCATGGTGTTGTTCCCGCCGGGGGTCTCGATGCTGGCGTGGAGGTTGCCCTCCGGCAGCGCGTCCCATGCGGCGAGGACTGCGTCGGCCCCCGCGCGGAACTCGGCGATGCACCCGTCCTTGGTGCGGGCCCCGCCCGGCGCGACGGCCCAGCCTTCCTCGAACGGCCACGGGCCGGGGTCCTCGCCGCGCAACCGCGCCGCGATCCGCTTGTTCACGACGGCCGTCTCATACGTGAAGTCGTAG
Organism: Fimbriimonadaceae bacterium; assembly: GCA_019454125.1. Classification (NCBI taxonomy): domain Bacteria; kingdom Bacillati; phylum Armatimonadota; class Fimbriimonadia; order Fimbriimonadales; family Fimbriimonadaceae; species Fimbriimonadaceae bacterium. The sequence continues at coordinate 2,029,121 of CP075365.1, read as the reverse complement.
GCTTGCCGCGCGGAACCGGCGAAGCTGGTGCCGAGCTGGGCTTCGTCCATCGCCTGCAGATCTTTCAGGTAGAGGTTCGCGGCGTCGGAAATGCGCTCGCGAATGTGGGCCTTAACGTCTTGAGGGGTCATCGTCGGAAAGGATACTCGTCAGGCCGTCTGGGCGCCCTCCTGAACCTTATAGACGAGCATCGCGAGAGTGCCGCCCAACAACGGGCCGACCAGGTAGAGCCACAGGTTCTCCCACCCACCGCCACCGCTCAGCGCGTGGGCAATGGTGAGACCGGTGCCGACCGCCGGGTTGAAGGCGCCGCCCGAGATGCCCCCGCCCGCATAGGCGCCCGCCACGATGACCGCTCCGATCGCGAGCCCAAAGTAGCTGTTGCCCTGGGCCTTCGGGTTCACGGCGACGTTGAACACGACAAGCACCAAGATGAACGTGAAAATGACCTCGACAAGCAGGGCCGGAAGGGTTTGGACCCCCGCTCCAGGGGCGATGGGCGTGGTGTGGCCTGTGACAGCCATGCCGAGATAGGCGCCCGCCGTCCCGCCGACGAGCTGCGAGAGAATGTAGGGAAGGGCCTCGCCCTTCGGCATCTTGCCGCTGATGGCCAAGGCGGTCGTGATGGCCGGGTTAAAGTGCGCGCCACTGGCGGGCGCCCCCATGTAGACCAGGGTCATGAGGACGAAGCCGATTGCGATGATCGCGCTGGGTTGCGCGGCAGCGGCGAGCATCATCTTGGACTGGACGTCGGTCGGCACGCCGACGCCTTCGAAACTCGCGGGAGGCTGGGTCGCCGCGACCGCCAGGCAGATGGTGAAGACGAGGCCAAGGGTTCCGATGAACTCGGTAAGAAGCTTCGATGTCATCGCGCCCATTTGTACCCGCGCACCTTGCTCCATGGCCAGAGCCGGCCGCATGGCCGATCCATAGGCCGCAAGCGGACAGGGTGGTACGGGAGGACAGTCGATGGGGAGTTACAGGGCGCCACGGAATAACCCCGGCACGGTATAGCACCGCCCTAAGGGGGCAAAAGAACCGGAGATAGACTGTCACCAAGCACAGCCACGCAACGGCGCGCGGCCCGTCGCCAAGGACGAATTAAGAGATGAGCGAAAAACGCGTTTACTTGTTCCGGGAAGGGAACGCCACCATGCGGGATCTGTTGGGTGGAAAGGGGGCGAACCTTTCCGAGATGAGCAATATCGGCTTGCCGGTACCTCCCGGACTGACGATCACCACGGCGGTCTGCAACGAGTACTACGCGAACGACCGCCGGCTGCCGGCCGGGCTGATGGACGACGTGCGCGCCGCGGTCGCCTCGATCGAGCACGACCTCGGCAAGAAGTTCGGCGACGCGTCAAACCCGCTTCTCCTTTCGGTCCGCTCGGGCGCCAAGTTCTCGATGCCCGGAATGATGGACACGATCCTCAACCTGGGCTTGAACCAAGAGACCCTCGCGGGTGTTGTGCGACAGAGCGGGGACGAGCGTTTCGCCTACGACGCTAACCGCCGCTTCATCGCGATGTTCAGCGACGTCGTGTTGGACGTCCCGAAGGCGAAGTTCGAGGCCCTGCTCCACGACATGAAGAAGCAGAAGGGCGCCAAGCTCGACACCGACCTTTCGGCCGAGGATCTGAAGCACCTCTGTACCGATTTCCTCGCGCTCGTCCTGAAGGAGACGGGGCACGGTTTCCCCGGCGACCCCTGGCAGCAGCTTGAGATGGCGATCGAGGCCGTCTTCCGCAGCTGGAACAACGACCGCGCCATCGTCTATCGCCGCACCGAGAAGATTCCGGACGAGATCGGCACCGCCGTGAACGTCCAAGCGATGGTCTTCGGCAACCTGGGCGAAGACTGCGGCACGGGCGTCGCCTTCACCCGAGACCCCTCGACCGGCGAGAACTTGCTCTACGGCGAATACCTGATGAACGCCCAAGGTGAAGACGTGGTCGCAGGGACGCGCACTCCGGTGCCGATCAGCGAGCTGGCCGAGCAGAACCGCGCCGTTTACGACGAGTTCGTCGCGATATGCCACCGGCTCGAGGGCCATTACAAGGACATGATGGACCTGGAGTTCACGATCGAAAAGGGTCGGCTCTTCATGCTCCAGTGTCGCGCGGGCAAGCGGACCGGCCCAGCGGGCGTGCGCATGGCCGTCGAGATGGTCGAACAGGGCTTGATCGATAAGGAGACCGCGATCCAGCGCGTCACCGCCTCGCACCTGGACCAACTTTTGCACCCGCGCATCGACGAGGTCTATGTTACGGACCGTGGGATCAAGCCGGTCGCCCAGGGCTTGGCCGCTTCGCCAGGTGCGGCGGTCGGCAAGGCCGTCTTTAACGCGGACTCGGCCGAGCGTCTTGGGGGCCAGGGCCAAAAGGTCGTGCTCATTCGCGACGAGACAAACCCCGACGACGTCCACGGAATGCTTGCCGCGCAGGGCATCCTCACGGCACGTGGCGGGAAGACCTCGCACGCGGCGGTCGTCGCGCGCGGTTTCGGAATCCCGTGCGTGGCGGGTTGTGAGGCGATCACAGTCGATGAGCACAACGCACGGATGACGGTGGGCGACGTGGTCGTGAACGAAGGCGACTTGGTCACGATAGACGGCTCAACCGGTAAGATTTATAACCTGGAACTTGCACTTATCCCGCCGGACGTGAGTGGCCACTTCGGGATACTTATGGGCTGGTGCGACGAGTTCCGGCGCCTGCGCGTCAGGACGAACGCGGACAACCCGCGCGATAGCCAGCAGGCGATCGACTTTGGCGCGGAAGGCATCGGACTCTGCCGCACAGAGCACATGTTCTTTGAGCCAGACCGGCTGCCGATCGTCCGCGACATGATCCTTGCCAAGAACGAGCACGTTCGCGAGGCTGCGCTTGCGAAACTCCTCGCGGTCCAGCAAGCCGACTTCGAGGGCATCTTCCGGGTCATGGCGGGCAAGCCGGTGACGATCCGCCTGATCGACCCGCCGCTGCACGAGTTCCTGCCCTCGCACGACGAGCTGCTCCGCGAAGCCACCGAGCTCCGCATCGCCGCGAATTTGACGGGAGGCCAAGGGCTCAAGGGGATTCTGGCGGAGAAGGAGACCATGTTGGAAGCGGTCGAGAGCATGCGCGAGGCCAACCCGATGATGGGCCTGCGCGGCGTCCGCCTTTCCGTCGTCTTCCCGGGGATCGTCGAGATGCAGACCCGCGCGATCATGGGCGCGGCCTGCAAGCTGAAGGCGCAGGGCGTGGACGTCCAACCAGAGATCATGATCCCGCTCGTCGGGCATGTGAACGAGCTCCGGGTCGTCCAGGTGCAGCTGGAGCGCGTGGCCAAGGAGGTGATGCTGGAGACCGGCGTCCAGGTGCCGTACCTCTTCGGTACGATGATCGAAATCCCGCGCGCGGCGCTGACTTCCGCCGAGATCGCCGAGTTCGCCCAGTTCTTCAGCTTCGGCACGAACGACCTCACCCAGATGACGTTCGGCTATAGCCGGGACGACGCCGAAGGCAAGTTCCTCCAGAAGTACGTCGAGGACAAGATCTTGCCGACGAACCCGTTCGAGTCGATCGACCGCACGGGTGTAGGACGCCTGATGCGGATGTCGGTCGAGGAGGGCCGCGGGGCGCGCGACGGGCTGAAATGCGGCATCTGTGGCGAGCACGGCGGGGATCCCGAGTCCATCTACTTCTGCCACGAAATCGGGCTGGACTACGTCTCGTGCTCGCCCTTCCGCGTGCCGATCGCGCGGCTCTCGGCCGCGCAGGCCGCGATCCGCGAGCGCGTAAAGGTCACGCTCGACAAGTAACCGGCTCCCGAGCACGCCTCCCTGAAATCCGGGGAGGGGCACCATCCGCATATTTGCGAGGTTTGCGTCCTAGGTTAAGAGACCGCTCCAAGAAGCGCCGTTGGCCAAGCCGGGCCGCGGGCCATCTGGGCAAACTGGAGCGGTGATAACTTCGCTCGTCCTTGCCTCTGTCCTCGTGCAGGACCGGCAAGACGCCCAGCCGATCTCGACCGGCCAGGTCATCTCGCCGATCGGCAAGCACGTAGACCCGGGCTATTTCCCCTGCAACATGGCGCTCTCGCCGGACGGGCGCAGCCTTCTCGTCACCACGGCGGGGCACCGCGAGTTCCTGAGCGTGATCGATACGAAGACGGGCGAGATCGTCGGCCAGCAGGACTTCAACGGCCGCACCGATGACGAGAGGCAGAGCCTTTACTTCGGCATCGCCTGGGGGCCGCTCAGCGGGGATGGCCGCCTCGTCTACGCGGCGAACGGCTCCATGGACTCCGTCACCGAGTGCAAGGCGATGCCGGACGGAAGCCTCGCGAAGCCGCTCCGGTCGATCCGCACGGCGCCCCCGGCAAAGGAGGACGCCCTCCGCGCCCAGGCGGCCGGCATCGCGCTGGATTCTACGGGCGGCAAGCTGCTCGTAGTCCACAACGGCACCAGCGCCTTCACCGATTTCAAAGGCGAACTGGTCGTGATGGACCTGAAGACGGGCCAGCGCGAGGCGCAGATCTCGACGGCGGGCTTTCCGCTTGACGTCAAGCTCCTCACTAAAGGGCCGCAGAGAGACCGTAAAGCCTATGTCACCAGCGAGCGCGACGGGGTCGTCCAGGTCGTGAGCCTAACGGAGGGCCGGGTCGTCCGCGACATCAAAACCGGCTCCGAACCCACCCACTTGATGCTCAACCGCGACCAGACGCGGTTGTTCGTGGCGAACTCCGGCGGGGACACGGTGACTATCATCGACACGCGAAGCAGCAGAGTCTTGGCCACCATCCTGGTGCGGCCGGACGCGGTGCGCGGCTTCCCGGGGACCACGCCCCTGGGCATGGCGCTTTCTCCGGACGAGAAGACGCTCTTCGTCGCCTGCGCCGACATCAACGCGGTGGCCGTCATCGAAGTGGCGACGCGCGAGCTTGAGGGCTATATCCCGACGGGTTGGTACCCGACGTCGGTCGCGGTCTCGCCGGACGGCGCCCGGCTCTTCGTCGCGAGCGCCAAGGGCATAGAGTCCCTGAACCCCAACAATGTACCGGACAGCTCGAACGAGCGGCACCCGCTTCGCGTGATGCAGGGCACCGTCAGCATGATGCCGGTCCCTAGCCGCAAGGCCCTTGCGGCGATGACGGAGAAGGTGGTCGCGAACAACCGCTTCGCGGAACTCGCCCGCTTCGCCGAGCTCTACAAGACTTACAACCCCGGCATCGAGCACTGCATCTATGTGGTCAAGGAGAACCGCACGTACGACCAGGTGCTTGGCGACTACGAGAAGGGCAACGGCGACCCTGAGATCTGCCTCTTCCCGAAAGAGGTGACGCCGAACCAGCACGCCCTTGCCGAGCGCTTCGCCCTCCTCGACAACTTCTACGTCTGCGCGGAGGTGAGCGCGGACGGCTGGAGCTGGTCTGTGGCGGGCATGGCGAACGAGTACAACCAGCGGAACAGCCGGTACAACTACGCGGGCCGTGGCCGGGAGTACGACTTCGAGGGCCAGAACAACGGCACCGCGGTCGACCTGCTCGGGCTGCGCGACGTGAGCGAGCCGGACGGCGGCTACATCTGGGACGCGGCCGCCAAGGCGGGGAAGACGTACCGCAACTACGGCATGTACACCGCCTTTGGAGACGCGACCGTGACTCCGCAAGGCACGCCCGTCAGCGAGGACAACAAGCCGACGAAAAGGGCCCTGCTGGAGCACACGGACCTGAACTACCGGCGGTACGACCTCGCCTATGCCGAGAGCCCGGCCTGGCACGAATATGCCAACCCGAGCCAGAACCAGCTCAAAGAGTTCGGCGGGTTCAAGTCCCGGTTTGAAGCCTGGAAAGCGGAGTTCGACGAGTTCGTCAAGAACGGCAAGTTGCCCGCCCTCTCCCTCGTCCGGATGGGGAACGACCATACGGCCGGCACCCGGGCGGGCGGTTTCAGCCCCCGCGCCATGGTCGCGGACAACGACTATGCGGTGGGATTGCTGGTTGAGGCGGTCTCGAAGAGCCCGTACTGGACGAAGACCGCGATCTTCGTGATCGAGGACGACGCGCAAGCTGGCTACGACCACGTCGACTGCCACCGCTCGATCTGCTTCGTCGTGAGCCCCTACGTGCCCCGAGGCACCCACGACTCCCGCTTCTACAACACCGACTCGGTGCTCCATTCCATCTCGGCCTTGCTCGGCATGAAGCCCTGGAACCAGCTGGTGGCGATCGCCGAGCCGTTCCGCTTCTTCGCCAAGACCCCGGACAACGCGGAGACTTTTACCGCGATCAAGCCCGCGAAGGAGATCATCGGTGAGATCAACCAGCCGGACGCCTACCGGTCGGCCGACAGCGCCAGGCTCATCAGCCGCTTCCAGGAGGAGTCGTTGCCCGACATCGAGCTGAAGGACATTCTTTGGGGCGCGATCAAAGGGGCGAAGACCCCGCGTCCGCCCGTGCGGCGAAACGTCCAGCTGAACGAGCAGGACGACGACTAAGACCGTCTTCGGGTCCCAATTGTCGGGTCGACGCTCAGCCGCAAGCGTCGGCCCGTCGTCATAGTAGGTGACATGCTGGAACTGGCCCTCTGGATCGCTGGGATGCTTCACAAGACGGAGCCCGCCACCGTGGCCCCGCCCAAGGCGCGTGTCGAGGTGACGGAGAGGGATCGGGAGCTGTTCGACGCGAACATCGCCAAGTACCTCTCGCGAGACTCTTGGAACGACTCGCTCGCCTACTTGCACGGCCACTTCCTGATGGTGCCGTTGCAGGCCGCTTTCTTAATGGACGAGGAGGCGTGGATCTCGCAGTACGAAGCCCAGTTCAAGCGGTTCGTGAAGGTGCCCCGCGACCAGTGGTGCAAGAACCCGCTCTCGCGCTTCCAGTATCTTTACGTCCCTTCCCGGTTCTTAGCCCTCAGCGCGATGACGGGCCGCAAAAGCGACGTCGCCCCCGAACTGAACAAGGTGCTGACCGACGCGGTCGTGGCCCGGTGGACCACGGAAGACGCGATCGCTTTCGACCACAAACCGTTCACTGGAGTGGGCGAGCGCGTCCGCCACAAGCTGTCCCTCAGCAATCCGGCAAGGTCGCACTTCAAGGCGTACACCGACGAGGAGTTCTTCATCTTCGCGGTTGCCTCGGACCTCATCTATGTCGAGCGCAAGACAGGCGTGAAGAACCCTAAGTCCGCTACCCTACGAGAGATCGTGGACACGGCCATGCGCGTGGTCCGTGCCGAGAGCGAGTTCACTCCGCAGGGCGGCTGGCTCTTTCAGGTGGGCGGCTGGACGGACCACCCGGACGACGCCTACGCGGGTTACTCGACCTATCAACCGGGCTTGGTCCCCAAGAAGAAGAGCGACGTCGTGATGGACACGTCCCACTTCCACCGGTTCGCGCTTTATGTCAACTCGCTCCGCAACGCCCAGGAACCGGGGAGTTCCGACGCCAAGTACATGGACCGCGTGTTCAAGGGCCTTTCGAAGCAGATGGCAGACGTAGTCCTCGTTCCGCCGGACAACTCCACCAAGTTCTGGCGCACGAAGAACTTTATGGACGGGTGGAACGGCCTTTACCGCTACGGCGCGGCGGATTTGGGTGGGAAGGGCTATGGCCCTTATGAGCTCAGCGGGACGTTCCTCATGGGGTGGTGGTCGTTCCTCGACAACCCAAAGATCGACAAGGCCTACGCCGAGATTTCCCAAGCCTTCCCACTCTCGCAAGCCGAGCTGCAGGTCTACCAGGGGCCGGTCTACAAGCCGAACCCGACCGCCAAGAGCTGGTACGAGAACGGCCTTGCGGAGCTCTTTACGCGGCTCGCCGCAAAGATGCCGAGCATTCAGGACGACGGCAAGCAGCGCGAGGTTTCGCTCTCCAAGCGGGCCAAATGACGCGCCGCCCGGCGGCGGACTAGGGCCTGGGCGACGAATGGGCGATCCGAGGCATTCTATTAGATGTGCTGGACAGCCTGCTCTCGCCATACCGCCTTGGGACCGTCACGCTGCCGAACCGGATCGTGATGGCGCCGCTCACGCGTAGCCGCGCGGGGGCTGAGCGCATCCCGAACGAGATGATCGCTGAGTACTACCGCCAGCGCAGCGGAGCGGGGCTCATCGTGAGCGAGGCGACCTCCATCAGCCCGTCCGGGGTCGGCTATGAGGGGACCCCCGGCATCTGGACGGTCCAGCAAGAAGCCGCCTGGAAGCACGTGACGAACGCGGTCCACCACGCGAGCGGCCGCATCTTCTGCCAGCTCTGGCACGTGGGCCGCATTTCGCACCGGATGTGGCAGAACGCCAACGCCCGCCCCGTCGCACCCAGCGCGGTGAAGCCGGAGGGACAGATTCGAACGCCGAACGGGATGGAGGATTTCGACACGCCGCGCGCACTGGAGACGGCGGAGATCCCTTCGATCGTCGACGACTATCGCCGGGCGGCCGAGGCGGCGGACCGCGCGGGGTTCGACGGGGTCGAGATCCACGGGGCAAACGGGTACCTGGTCGAGCAGTTCCTACGTGACGGAACGAACCTGCGGACCGACCGGTATGGCGGCTCGATCGAGAACCGCGCGCGCTTCTGCATGGAGGTCTTGGACGCGATCCTGGAGTACCTGCCCGCTGAGAACGTCGGTCTTCGGCTGAGCCCGCACAACCTGGGCCGCGGCATGACCCATAGCGACTTGGTCGAGACGTACCGTTATGTTGCAGAGCAGGCGCAAGAGCGCAAGATCGCGTACCTTCACGTCGTGGGCGCGCTCGATTCGCCCGAAGACCAGGCCACTCCGGCGATCCGCCAAGCTTTCCGGGGCCCCCTCATCGTGTGCGGGGGCTATACGCTGGAGCGCGCGTTGAAGGCGCTTGACCTGGGGGCGGACCTGGTGGCGTTTGGCCGTCCGTTCATTTCAAACCCGGACTTGCCCGAGCGGTTCCGCCGTGGCGCGCCCTTGGCGGAATGGAACACAGAGACCTTCTACACGCCCGGGCCGACGGGTTACATCGACTACCCGGCCTTGGACGTGGTGGCATCTGGCACGGCGTAGGCGGCTAGCCCGCCGCACCGACCTGGAAGGGCGGCGTCTCGGTCCAATCGGGCGTGACGGGCCGCCCCGTGCGCGCGCTTTCGATCGCGGCTAGGGCGACGGCGACCGCGTTCGCTCCTTCTTCCGGCGTCACGGGTAGCGTGCCGCCCTGCCGCACGGTCTCGACGAAGGCCGAGATTTGGCGGTAGTAGGGGTCGTCCGCGGCCGAGTAATTGTTTTCGGCGCGCGATCCCGATTCTTGGTGCAGGCGCAGCGAGGGGTTGCGCCGAGAGTCGTACTCGATCAGGCCCTCGCTGCCGGCCGCGTCGATGGCGGTGCTGAAGCCGCTGGGGTCCAGCCAGGTGCTCTCCACGTGCGCCACCGCCCCGTTTTCATAGCGGATCGTGGTGAGGGCATAGTCCCCCACGAAGTCTTCGGTCACGGTCTTGCCGAACCGCACGGACTGGGCGTATACGGTCGTCGGCTTTCCGAGCGTCCAGTTCAGCCAGTCGAAATCGTGGACGGCCAGGTCCAGCAAGACGCCGCCGGACCGCGCGTAATCCTGGAACCAGCCGCCCGCGCCGCTCGGCGCCTTTCCCCCGCGGTGCAGGCGGAGGGAAGCCGGTTTGCCGATCTGGCCGGCAACGATGGCTTTGTGCGCGGCGCGGTGCTCGGGGAACCAGCGCACGACCTGGGCCGGCATCAGGGCGACCCCCTTCTCGCGCGCGAGGCGACCGAGCTCGCGGCATTCCGCGACACTTGGCGCCATCGGCTTTTCCAGAAGCGTCGGCTTGCCCGCTTCTAGGGCCTGGCGAGCGGTCTGGACGTGAAGGTCAGTCGGGAGGCACACGTCCACCGCCTGCGCCCCCTTCAAAAGTTCCTCAAAGCTCTGGGTCGGCGTCGCCTTGTGCCTGGTACAGAAAGCGGCCAGCCGCTCCGGGTCGGCGTCGTAGGCGGCCAGTCCGACGCCCCGTAACTGCGTGTACTTGGAGGCGTGCACGTTGCCCATTCCTCCGCACCCGACGATTCCGACCAGCATGGAACCAGTATGGCAAGACTTGGCCGCCTTGTGAGGGCTCGCCCGGCCTCATCGGGGCCGCATGCACCGGTAGACTCGGGCGAGCATGGGAACTCGAATTGAGAAGGATTCTCTCGGCGAAGTCGAGGTCAGCACGGAAGCCTATTGGGGCAGTCAGGCGGAGCGGAGCCGACGCCTGTTCCAGATCAGCGGCCTGACCGAGCACCCCCGGATGATCGACGCCTATGTGCTCCTCAAGAGGGCGTGCGCGCAGGCGAACACGGAGCTCGGCTTGCTCGACGCGGAGATCGGCAAGGCCATCCAGCAAGCGGCCGACGAGGTCTTGAACGGCGGGTTGCGCGACCAGTTCCCAGTCGACGTCTTCCACATGGGCGCGGGCACAAGCTTCAACATGAACACGAACGAGGTGCTTGCGAACCGTGCTGAAGAGCTTCTGGGTGGGAACCGTGGAGAGTACCAAAGGGTCAACCCGAACGACCACGTGAACTATGGCCAATCGACGAACGACACGTTCCCGACGGCAATGCGGGTCATGGCCCGCGTCATGCTGGAAGACTTGTTGCACTCGGTCGACCGTTTAGCCGACGCATTTGCCCAAAAGGGCGTGGAATTCGACGGCGTCCTAAAGAGCGGAAGGACCCACTTGCAAGACGCGGTACCAGTGCGACTTGGCCAGGAATTCATGGCCTATAGCGTCTCCATCCGTCGCTGCCGGAGATGGCTGGACCACGCTGCATACGAGTTGGAAGAGCTGGGCATCGGAGGGAGTGCGGCGGGCACCGGACTGAACACGCACCCCGACTACCGCAAGCGCGTCGTCGAGCTTTTGGGCGAGGCCACAGGCCTCCCCTTCCGCCCCGCGCAGGACCTGCGCGAAGCGATGCAGAGCCAACTCTGCATGTCCGCGCTCGGCGCCGGCCTCCGGCTCCTCGCGAACGAGCTCACCCGCATCACGAACGACCTGCGGCTCATGGCGAGCGGGCCGCTCACGGGCCTGGCCGAGATCCGGCTTCCCGCCGTGCAGCCGGGGTCTTCGATCATGCCCGGCAAGGTCAACCCGAGCATCCCGGAGAACATGAACATCGTGCTTTTCCAGGTGCTGGGCCAGTGCCAGGCCCTAGACGATAGCGTACGCGGAGGACAGCTCGAACTCAACGTTATGATGCCGGGGATGGCCTTCTCGGCCCAGTTCGCGATCATGATCCTCACGAACGCGATCGAGACCTATATTGACAATTGCGTCTTAGGGATCGTGGCAGACGAGGAGCGTTGTAAGCACTACGCGGAAACATCGCCTTCGCTCGCGACTGCCCTTAACGTTTATGTCGGCTACCAAAAGGCGGCGCAAGTCGTGAAGCAGGCGCTGGCAGAGAAGAAGACGATCCCCGAGGTCGTGCGCGAACAAGGACTGCTCGACGAAGAGACTTTGGCGAAGGCGCTCGACCCCGCCCTTCTCACCGAGCCCGGCATCCCGGGCCGCTCCTAGCGGCTCGGGGCGACCGAGAACCCTTGTGCCAGGACCGGGGAGGCCGGCTCCGCTAGGACGCCGTCCACCCGGCCCGGCCCCGACCAGAGCCGCTCGCCGAGCTTGTCCAGGTCGGCCTCCGGCCCTGCCGCAAGTAGCTCCACCGCGCCATCGGCACGGTTCCAGACCTCGCCGGAGAGGCCGAGGCCCAGCGCCTCGCGGACCACGAAGGCCCGGAAGCCCACGCCTTGCACGTGCCCCGAAACGATTAGGCGGCGCGAGGCCGTCAATAGTCCACCGGCCTTAAGTAGGATTCGTTGATCGCCGAGTCGGAGACCATCGCGACAGTCGGCAAATGCCGCTTCCAGTGGCTTCCCGCCACCCGCGCATAGACCAGCCGGACCTTTGCGGGATCGTATCCCCACTCCACCAGCTTGCGTTCTTGCACGCCGCGAGCCAGGTGGACGAGGATGCGGTCGGCCTCTTGATAGGAGACTCCGATGTCGCCCTCGTCGGTCTGCCCCTTGACAAGGTCTGCGGTGGGGGGCTTGTTCACGATCGCGCTCGGCACGCCCAGTTCCCGCGCCACGTCCCAAACCTGGGTCTTGAAGAGGTCGCCCAGCGGGTTCACCGCCGGGGCGTCGTCACCGTGCCAGGTGAAGTAGCCCAGCATCCTCTCGCTCTTGTTCGAAGTGCCGACCGTCATCGCGCCCAGCTTAGCGGAGAGGTCGTAGAGGATGGCCGTGCGGCACCGCGCGCAGACGTTGCCGACCCGCGTGGGCGAAGCGTCCGGATCTGTCCGAAGGATGTACCCGTCGACCATTGGGGTGATGTCGACGGTGGCGCAGCGCACGGCGAGGGCGTCGATCACGAGGTCGGCGTGGTCGAGGCTCTCAGGCGAGGACAGGCGGAACGGCATGCGCACCGCCGTCACGTTCTCGGGCCCGAAGGCACGGGCACAAAGATAGGCGCTGACGGCAGAATCCGCCCCGCCGCTCAGGCCGAGGACGACGCGCGAAAACCCTCGACGCCGGATGCACTCGTCGGCGAGGAAGCGGGTGAGCCATTCGACCATTGAGGCGGGATGGATCGCCAGCAAGCGGTCCGCCTCCTTCCACGGGGTCGCCGCCCGTAAGACTTGAAAGTTTCCCACGCCTATCCGGAGATTATGCCGGCGGGAGCGGTTTATCGCAGAGTCGGGCCGAGAGTCCCGGCGCAAAGGCCCGGGTGCCACCCAACGGTCCTGCGACGGGTAAGCACGGACAGAGGCCAAAGCGGCCGGTGGCGAATCCGCCTTCGGCTCGTCTCATTAAGTACCGACTATGGGTTCGAACAACGGAATAGGCAAGCTGCTCCTGTACATTGCGCTGGGCGTCCTTGCCCTGTGGCTGGCGGGGTCGGTCCTCACTTGGGCGATCGCGCTGGTCTTCAAGGTCCTGATCCCCGTCCTCGTGATCGGCGGACTTGGATACCTGGTCTACCGCGCGTTTTCGAGGAAGTCGCTGACGGGCTCGGACCGCCGCTCCCTTCCATAAACCCGGCGCGGGTACAAAGGCGGCGATGCACGCCCTTTTACTTGGCATGGCCCTTCTCGCCCCGCCGCGCTTGGCCGTCGAGCGCGACGCCTACGGTGTGGCGAAAGTGACGGCACCGACCTTTGAGGAGGCGTGCTTCGCGTTCGGCAAGGTGGTCGCCGAAGACCGGCTCTGGCAAATGGAGACGAGCCGCCGCGTGGCCCGCGGTCGGATGTCGGAGGTCTTCGGCAAGGACTCTTTGAACTCGGACAAGGACGCCCTATCCGACGCCTACACGGACGACGAGTACCGCGAGATGATTGCGGCCCTGCCGGAGACGGCGCGCACCGCCTTCCGGGAGTACGCACGGGGCGTGAATGCCGAGATCGACGCGCGCAAGGCGGCCGGCACCCTGCCCAAGGGCTACGCCGAGAACGGCTTCCAGCCCGAGCCGTGGACGGAGACCGACTCGGCCGCGATCTCGGTGATGCTCGCGCGGCGCTTCGGGACGGGCGGAGCGGGCGAGCTTCGCAACTTCGCCCTTTGGCAGTACCTCAAAACGCAGCCCGTGAAGGACCGGGCGGTCGATGTCCTCGACGATTTCCTCTGGTTCAACGATCCGCGCGCGATCCCGACGCTCGGCGACTTTGACGACCCCAAGATCGCGGAGCGGCCCAAGTATTCGCCCCCCGGAAGGGAAGTGACCGCGCGCCAACTCCAAGACCTGCCAAACGTCAATTTGCTGGAGCTCGCCTCCTCGATCCGCGCCGCGAACGACACAGACCAGACGCTCCTGGCACAAAGCGCTTCCGCGCCCTACAAGACGGGCTCCTACGCGATCGTGGTCGCGGCCAGCCGGTCTGCGAACGGCAGACCGATCCTCCTTAGCGGGCCGCAGATGGGGCTGACCGTTCCTTCGATCGTGCACGAGGTGGCGCTGGACGCTCCGGGGTTGCGCGTCGCTGGCATCGACGTCCCGGGCGTTCCTGCGATCGTCGTGGGTAACACCCCTTATATGGCCTGGGGGCTGACAACCGGCGTCGGCGACCTCGCCGATATCTTCTGGGCCCCGCTGGAAGGCGAGTCGTACAAGTTCGGCGCCGAGACGCGGCCCTTGGAGAAGATCCGCTACTCGATCAAGGTGAAGGGCCAGGATCCGGTGGACTTCGTGGCAGAGCGTACTCACCACGGCCCGGTCCTGCTGAAAAGCAAAGGCGGGAAGGCCGTCTTCAGCGTAGAGACCGGCCATTGGAAGCGCGAGCTGGCGAGCTGGTCCAGCCTCTTTGACATGTACCGCGCGAGAAGCGTCGCCGAGCTCGACGACGCCAGGTCCCGCATCGCGGTGAACTTCAACTTCTTCTTCGCCACCGCCGACGGCCATATCGGGTGGCGCTACACAGGGCGCTTCCCCAAGCGCGCCGAAGGGCTTGACGCGCGCTTCCCCGTGCGCGATATGCCCGAGAACCAGTGGCAGGGCACCCTGCCGACCAGCGACCTGCCCGCCGTCGACGACCCGAAAACGGGCCTCCTCGTGAACTGGAACAACAAACCGGCCAGCTGGTGGCCCAACGGTGACACGCCGGCATGGGGTCGGCTCTTCCGGAACCAGCCGCTTCATAAGTTCTTGAGGCGGCCGGTGCTCACCCAGGGCGACCTGGAGCGGGCGGTCTGGGGCGTTTCCCACTTTGACGAAGGGGACGCTTCCTTCATGCCGTACTTCAAAGAGGCGATGGCCAGGGCCGGGCCTACGCCCTCGGCAGAGTGGCAGACGCTCGGCGCCTTCGACGGCTGGCTCGACAACGGCTCGCCTTCCGCCGCGGTCTATGAAGAAGCCGTGCGGCAATTGAGGGGCAAGCTCTTCCGGCAAAGTGTCGGCAACTTCACGAGCGAGCGGTTCTTCGAGGTCGCGGTGCAGCCGAGTGTGATGCTCCAGGCGATGGACCGGGCGACCAAGGTGGATTATCTCGCTGGGCGCGACCCGGTGGACGTGGCGAAAGAAGCGGCCGAGGCTGCCTTCCAGGCGATGGCGGCCCGGTACGGGGCAGACCCCGCGGGTTGGGTCTATACCGCGGCAAGCTTCCCCGCACCGGACGGCACCCGGGTCGCTTATAGCAACCGGGGGGCGTACATCCAGATCACGGGATTCGGCGAAGGGCCCTTTGCAAGGAGCGTCCTGCCGCCCGGCGTGGCCGAATCGGGCGAGCATGCGGCAGACCAGGTCTCCCTGGCGCGGTCGTTCCTCTTCAAGCCCGTGTGGCTGCTCAGGGATCCGAAGTAAGTCAGCGCGCGCCGAGGCTGGCCCCGTGCCTCCGGAGCCAGCCCCGGTGCTCGCGCCAGTCGGGACAATGCGTCTCGACAAGCGCCCAGAACCGCGCCGAGTGGTTCAGCTCCCGCAGGTGGCAGAGCTCGTGGAGAAGGACGTAGTCCATCACGGCGGGCGGGGCCATGGCCAACCGCCAATTCAGGGTCACCGTCCCGCGGGCGGTGCAGGCGCCCCATTTGGTCCGCTGGTCCAGAATGCGGACCTTGCTCGGGCGAAGCCCCGTGACGGCGCCAAGCTCTTCGACCCGGCGTCTGAGGAGCGGGTCGGCGTACTCGCGCAGCGCGGCCCCGATCCTCGCTCGATCCCAGCCTTCAGGCACGGTGAGGCAGCTCCCCTCAAGGAAGGGCCCGCCCCCTTCCACGATTTCAAGCGGTTCTCCGCGCCAAAGCAGGGCGGCTTCCTCGCCTACGCGCTCACCTTCGATCTTCTTCAGATGGCGGTCGATCCACGCGGCAAACTTCAGGGCGGCGTCGATCGCTTCCCGGCGCGGAAGCCGCTCGGGGACCGTCAGGGTGACTCCGGCGGCTGAGACTTGCAGCCGAGCGCGGCGCGCCCGGGTGGACCGCCGCAAGGCGACGGCTACCGTCCGGCTCGGCAGGGCCAGTTCGAAGGGTTCTTCGAAATGGAGCCTGGCCTTGGGCTTGCGCGACATCGGTTCTAGGGACGAGGGTCAGTTCCCGAAGGCGTCGCCCGGCTCCCAGCCCTTGGGGCCACCGACCAAGTCCATCAGCGGCCACACCGGGCAGAAGTCGTCGCCCGGGCCGAAGTTGGTCTTGTTGGTGCGGTAGACGCGATCGCCCACGCGGCGGAAACCGCTCGCCCCCGGCGCCCAGCCCTCCTCGCCATAGAAGCCCATCGCAGTCGTGAACTTGCGCGATTGATCGGAGACCACACGAAACTTCCAGCCCCGGTGGGCAGCGAGCCTGGCCTGCGTTTCCGGGTCGTCCGGCGAGACTAGCACCGCCGCCATCCGCGAGGCCACGAGCGGCAGGTACGTGTTGAGCCCGTCCGCCCAGAGCGTGCAGTAGGAGCAACTGGCCCCCATGTTGTGGATCACTAACAAATCTTCGTGGGCTCCGAACAGTGCGGAAAGCTTGATAGGGCCGCTTCCGTTGTGGAGCTCAAAGTCCTGGATCGGCTCCGGCTCGGCGTTGCGGCGGGCTTCCGCCAGTTGTTCCTTTAGCATATAGATCTGCCTTTCAAGCTCTTCGACGGTCTGGGACATGGCAGGGCGAAGGATACACGGTCGGAACAGAGCATCTGTCCCTGTCCTTCTCGCTTTGTGAGCCCTATACTAGCCGCGGTGGACGCAGGGCGACGGTGGAACTTCAGCCCGTACTTGGCGTTTGTCGTCGTGGCATGGGCCGCGAACTTCAGCGCGCTCAAGATCCTTTTCCACGACGTCCAGCCAGCCGCCGCGGGCCTTGTCCGCTATGTCGGCATGTCCCTGGCCGTGGCCGGTGCGGTGCTCGCTTCGGGCGGGTCTTTGAGATACCCGAAGGGCACGTTCTGGACCTTCAACCTGGGCGGTTTCCTTGGGAGCGGGGTCTATATGCTCCTCTTCTTGGAAGGTATGGGGAAGTCTCCTGCGGCCCTGGGTGCCATCGCCCTCGCGACGGTGCCGATCCTCACCATGCTCATCGGCGCGGCGGCAGGGCAGGAGCGCATGACGCCCCGCCTCGTTTTGGGCTCGTTAGTGGGCTTTCTCGGCGTGGCGATCGCGATCTTGGGCCGTGGCCAGGGCTCCAACGGTGAGACCTGGGGCGCGCTGATGGTGCTGGCGGCGGCGGTCGTCTGGGCGCTTTCCGCGGTGGTCTTGCGGCCCGTCGTGACTTCCGTCACCCCGTTCGCCTCGCTCGCACTGACCCTGCCGGGGGCGGCGATCGTGATGCTCCCTTATGGGACGATGGCGGCCGCAAGAACGGACTGGGGCGCGGTCTCCTGGAACGCCTGGGTGGCGCTCGCCTACCTTGTCGTGGTCGCGGGCATGCTGGGGTTCTCCGCCTACTACAAGGGCTTGGGCGAGGTCGGGGCGGCGCGGGCGACGATGGTGCAGTACTTCATCCCCCCTGCGGCTGCGTTCTTCGCATGGATCTTGCTGGGCTCGCCCTTGCACGCGAGCGAGGCGGTGGGCTTGGTCGTGACGGTCGCAGGCGTCGCCTTGGCGAGCAACCGCAAGCCCGCCGCGCAACCTGCGGTGGCAGAGCCGGCCCGGGTTTGCCCGGGAGAATCGTCCTGACGGAAGATTAGGCCCCTCGGTGCGTGAGGAGCTTCCGAATCGTCTAGTCTGGGACTACTATGGCATGCGCGCTGATCGCCGCCGTTCTGCTCTCCGCGCAAGAGGCGCCCCAGAAGCAGGTTTATTCGGATCCGAAGCTGGGCCTTTCCCTAGAGATGCCGGCCGACTGGACCATGCGCAAAGAGCGCGTCGGCACGACCATCGAGATTCCCCTCGCGAACAACGGCAAGGCCACGGCCCAGATCTATAACGCGGTCTTCCGCCAGACCGCCGAGGAGTGGCAAAGCGTGCAGAAGGAAGTCAGCGAGGCCATGGGCCGAACCGTGGAGAACCAGTGGCAGGAGGAGTTCCTCGGCGTGCCCATGCTGTTCACGCGGCTGCGCTATGCGGAAGAGGGCGCCCGCGTCTCGACCTTGGTCGGCTTGCTTTATTCCCGGACGCCCGAGAAGTTCCAGTTCCGCATGACCGCGCCGGTCGAGCAGGCGCCCGAGGCTGAGCAGAAGTGGCGCGACGCCTTGCTTACGCTGCGCACGATCAGCGGCCAACTTCCGGAAGGCGAAGACCCCAGCCAGCCCGTCATCGCGCCGCAACCCAAGAAGAACACGATCGTGCTGAAGCCCGCGGACGCAGGCAAGGGCGACGGCTATGTCGGCCCAGTCCGCGCGCGCGTGGGCGAAGCCTCGGATCCCTACGACATCTTCCTTCCCGAGGGCTGGCAGCTCGCTTCCGACGGGACGCTGACCCACCCGAGCCTGAGAGGTCGGATTATGCTCACCGCGCGGGGCGGGACCGCGATCGAGGCGCTGCGCGCCCTGACTGCGGACGCGTCCGGGAGCCTCAAGGAGTACGACCAGGTGCGGCTCCGCAAGGACGCCGCGCCGAAGTACAACCGGGCGGGCGCCGAGGTCGCCACCGTTTGGCGCTATGGCACCAAGGACGGGGCCCCTCTCAACGTGCTGCACGCGATCGGCTTCAACGATCTCGCGTTCTGGCTGCTCACCTATCGCTCGGTCGACGACGCCACTTTGAAAGCGGACACGGAACTGGTCAACGATCTCTTGGCCAAGTTGCTTGCCCGGCGCGGTTCATGAAGCTTGTCTGCAGCACGTCCAGCCCGTGGGTGAGCGCGGCCCTTTTCTCGGCCGAGGGAGTTTTGCTCGGCTCGGCAGGCGACGAAGGCTTTGGCCGCGCGAGCGGCACCCTTGCCCGGCTGGTGGGCGAGGTCTTGCGCTCAGCGGGCGTCGAACTTTCCCAGGTAGAGGTCTTCGTGGCGGACACGGGGCCGGGGAGTTTCACGGGCGTGAGGGTCGGCGTGACGATGGCCAAGGCGTGGGCGTTTGCCCTCCAGCGTCCCTCAGCCGGACTCACTGCGTTCGACCTGGTCGCTTGCGACCGTGACGTCTTCGTGCCAAGCCGGAAGGGAGAGTTCTTCTTGCGCCGGGCAGCCAGCGGGGAAGTCGAGCGCGTGCCCGCGCCTCCGATCTGCGCGGTGGGCTATGGCCTCCCCCACCGTCAAGGCGTGGTGCCGGACGCTGCGAATGCGGGGCCGCTCCTCGCCCGGCTCGCGACGATGGACCCCGCCGCCCTGGTCCCCACCTATCTCGCCGAGCCCAGCATTTCGACTCCGAAGCGGGCGTTCGGCCTGGGTGGCACCGCATGACCGCGACCCCGTTGGATCCCGGCCGTATCGACCGCAACCGCTCGCTCAAGCCCTTCACGACCTTGCGCGCGGGCGGCCCGGCGGAGCGCTTCGTCCGAGCGGCGACTGCGGACGAGTTCGCGGAGATGACGGCGTGGGCGCACCGGTCCGGGATGCCGCTCACGGTCCTCGGGTGGGGCAGCAACGTTTTGCCCAGCGATAGGGGCGTGCCCGGTATCGTCGTGCTGAACGAGGCGCGGGCGATCGAGATCGGCGAGGAGGGCGTCGTCACCGCCGACTGTGGCTGCGGCTTCCAGGAGCTCTTCTTGAAGTGTGCGCAAGCGCGGCTCGGGGGGCTGGAGTTCGCCGTCGGGATCCCGGGCACTCTCGGCGGGGCTCTTGTGAGCAACGCGGGCGCTTATCGCTCGAACGTCTCCGAGTTCCTTGAGGCGATCGAAGTCGTGGTGGACGGCGCGCGCCAGTGGGTCGAGCCTGCCTTCATGCGGTTCGCTTATCGAGACTCAATCTTGCGCCGTGCCACCCCGCCGCCGGTCGCGCTCGTGCGGGCAAGGTTGCGGCTCCCCTCGCGCCCGCCGAAGGCGATTTACGACGAGGCGCGGGAGTACCAGCGGCAGCGGATCCTAAAGCAACCGTCGCCAGCCAGCGCGGGCAGTTTTTTCAAGAACGTTTACGACGAGCGGTTGGCGGACGGGCTGCCCGGGTTGCCGGCGAGCCTGCGCGAGGCGGGGGTCGTCCCGGCGGGCTATCTCATCCAGCACACCGGTCTGGTGGGCTACCGCCACGGGGGCGCGATGATCGCGCGCCGCCATGCCAATTTCATCGTCAACGTGCAGTCCGCGACGGCGACCGAGATCCGCGAGCTCGCCCAGATCGCGCGCCGCCTGGTCCAAGACCGTTTCGGCGTCTCGATCGAAGAAGAGGTGCTGTACTTGGGGGATTGGTCGGCGTTCGAGTGAGGCCCGTCAACCCACTCTCTTCGTCGCGGCCCTCTCAAGAATGGGCCAGGATTCTGGGTCTCTCATGGAAGCCAACAGTAGCTGGAGTGAAACCTGCAACACGCTGCCGGCTTGTCGTATCTCTCGGCTTCTTAGCTCGTCGAGTGCCGCCCCAAGGCTGGAAAGACAACGTTCGCGCGATCCGAAGTCTAGTGCGATCGGATCGACTGGCCATTGTCTCTTGTCCGATCGTTCGAAAGAGCACTTTGCGATGAAGTCGGCGTAGGGTTCGTCGAGAAAGAAGACGCTGAAGAAGTCCGTCACGTGCCCTCGTCCAGGGTCTACCGCCATCCCGTAAAGGAGCTTCTTTTTGACGCGAGGGAACAGGGAGCGAGAAACTCCCAGTTCTTCCACCCCTTCCCGCAAAATTCCCTCAAAGATTGCCTCGTCGAAGGTCTCGCGTGCGATGTCGCTCAGGTCGAGTGAGCCGGACGAGGAGGGGACAAGGTCACCTACATCGTTTGTATTGTCGATTGTCTGGACCTGAACAATAATCTTGAAGTCGCTAGTGACGAAGATGCCGCTGATGCCGATGTGATGGGCGGACAGCGCGTCATGATACTCGTGCCAGGACTTATCGTTCGCTACGAAGGATTCCCCGTCATAAACTTCGCCTTCAAACTTTGCAAGAGCCCAGCCTGTCATTAGGCAGGTAGCGAGATACGAGAAGTAGTCCGATTCTTGGAGGCGCACAAGCGAGCTACTGTCCTGTAACTCGCTTGGTGGTGAAACCAGGCGCAGTTTTCTATCGTTGTGCGTGTTTGGAAAGCGCTGTAAGAGAGCATAGGGAGTCACCCTGATCGCTCCTGGGGTAAGAGGAAACTTGCCAGTGAGGGCTATCCCCTTTGGACAACCTTTCCGAAGAAGGTGTCTATTCAGTTCTGGGTAAGTAAAGCAATACCCGCGAGTGGTCACCACGGCCGTCGCGCCGGGAGGGTGGCGTTTATCGAGCGTGATCCTAGATGCTTGGAGGCTCTTGTCCGTCCAGAGCTCACCTAGCTGAATGACGACGCCCCTATAGGTAAGCAGTAGGGCGATTCCACTTGCCACTGTTAGTGAAGAAGAAAGGGGTGATGCCCAAAGGCCCTCGTTAGTAAACCCGACGAGCCCCCAGGACACCGCCCAGATGGTGCTTAGGAACGACCATCGGAGATCCACTCGATGCCGATAAAAATAGACGAACCGGTCTTTCTTAGTGCGCAGCCATGTCGACCTATTGCGGTGCAACCTGCTTTCAAACGGATTGCGCATGTTCTACAGGATTTCTTTTCATTTGGAGGTCGGGCCTCACGTGTCTCGCTCTTCTTCTTCCGTCTTGCCTGCGGCCAGGGCGGCGTCCGGGTCGATCCGGGATTCTGGGATCGCCACGGGCGACATCGGGCGCGGCACATAGGCGCCCGTGAGCGCCTTGTCCCGGACTCGCAGCCGCTCGGCCCGCTCTTCCGCACCAGGGGCCAACGGCCACAGCGTCCGATCGACCCAGTAGCTCTGGGTGAACTCCTGCCAGACGCGCTCGTAGACGCCGGCGGTCTGGCGCGCGATGTTCTCCCAGTTGAAGTCGGTGTCCAGGCGGGCGCGAGCCTTCTTCTTCAGCTTCGCGGCCCGTTCGGGCTCGCGCAGCACGCGGAGGATGGCCCAAGCCAGCGACCCATGGTCCCCTGCGTAGCTGCTCGTGCCGGTCTCGTCGTGCAGGACGACCTCATTCAGCCCGCCTGCATCGCTCGCGACCACCGCGCACCCCGCGGCCATGCCTTCCAAGGCCACGATCCCGAAGGGTTCGTAAAGGGAAGGGAAGACGGCGACGTCCGCGACCCGGTAGAGCTGGTGGAGCGAGCGGTTCGCCATGAAGCCCGTGAAGAGCACCTTGTCGCGCAGCCCATACCAGCGGACGAACCGCTCGAGGTTCTCCCGGTACCCGCCGCCGACGATGACGAACTTGGTGTTTGGTTCTTCAGCGAGGACCGCGCTGGCCGCGTTCAAGAGGATGTGGATGCCCTTCTCCCGCACAAACCGGCCCACGTACATCACGATGTTCTCGTCCGGGCGGGCCAGGCGCCCGCGCCAGGTCGCCTCCTCTTCCGCCGTCGCGTCGAACTCGAACTTGGCCGGGTCCACCCCGTTGTAGATGACGTCGACCTTGTCGGCCGGACAGCTGAAGTACCGCTCGACTTCCTCTTGCATGAATTGGCTGCACACGATCACGCGCCAGGCTTCGTAGGTCAGCCAATATTCCTGGTCGTGGATGTACTTGCTGATGCCGGTGCGGATGCCGTTGTTGCGCCCCCATTCGGTGGCGTGGACGGTCGCGACGACGGGGAGCTGGTACTCGTACTTGAGTTCGCGCGCGGCGTCCAGGCTCAGCCAGTCGTGGGCGTGGAAAAGGGTCGGCTGACCGCCCGGGCGCCAATCTTCCAGGAGCCGGCGCACGCGCAGGTCGGTCGCCTTGTTGAGCAGCTGGATCTCGTGGACGAAGTTGTGGGGCTCTTGGTCCAGGTGGACACGGTGCACGTGGACCCCGCTCGGCTCAATTTCCTCGTCTGGGGCGAGCGGCGTGTGCTTGGTGACGACATGCACTTCGATCCCGAGCTTGACGAGTTCCTTGGAGAGGTCGAATACGTGGGGACTGATCCCGCCGACGATCCTCGGCGGATATTCCCACGAGAGCATGATCACGCGCATCCGCTGGACAGTCTAGCCCGTGTCGCCGGGCGCGTTCTGGAGGACGAATCGAAGTGGGCCCCGCGCGCTTTCTCGGCTTCCTTTGGCCGCCTTCAGATCGACGCTTAGGTCCTCAACCCCAACTCGCCAAGCATGCGCAGGTTGTCCCGCCATTGCGACCGGACCTTTACGAAGAGCTGGAGAAAGACGTGCCGTTCGAGCATCTCTTCGATCTCCATTCGCGCCTCGGTCCCGATCTTCTTCAGCATCTGTCCTCCCCGGCCGATGACGATCGCCTTTTGCCCTTCGGTCTCGACGAGGACGACCATCGAGATGTGCACGGTGCCCTCCGGGCCTCCCTCACCCCCAACCCCCTCACCCCCGGAGGGGCGTGGGGGCTCCGGAGCCTCGGGCGAGGGGTCTCCTGAGTCGTCCCATTCTTCAACGTACACGTGGACGGCGTGGGGCACTTCTTGCCGCGTGAGGCGCAAGATCTTCTCGCGCACGAGCTCTGCCGCGAGCTCGCGCATGGGTTGATCCGTCACCTCGTCGGGGTCGTAGAGCGGGGTGCCCTCCGGCAGGAGCGAGACGAGCAGTTCGACGAGCCGGTCCACGTTCTGCTCCCGCGTCACGCTGGTCAGCATGATGTGTTCGGTCGGGAAAAGGGCAGCATAGGCGTCGTAGTGCGACTGCACGTCGGCCGCCTTGAGCAGGTCCATCTTGTTTAGGCAGAGGACGAGCGGCGGGCCGGCACCAGCCCCCTGGCTCGAAGCGACCATCTCCGCCAAGGTCCGGTCGTCCTTGCCGGGCATGCGGCTCGCGTCGACCATGACGAGCACAAGGTCGACGTCGGAAAGCGATTGGCGCATGGTCTCGTTCAGCATCGCCCCCAGCCGGTGCTGCGGCTTGTGCAGTCCGGGGGTGTCGGCAAAGACGATCTGCCAATCGGGCCGGGACGCGATGCCGAGGATGCGCCTCCGCGTGGTCTGCGCCTTGTCGCTGACGATCGAGACCTTTTGGCCGACGACGGCGTTGACCAGCGAACTCTTGCCGACGTTCGGCTTGCCGACGACGGCGACCAGTCCTGCGCGGAAACTACTCACGCTTTCGGAAGACGACATTCATGCTCTCGCTGTCCCGGGCCCGGTCGGCTCCTTCGCGCCGTGCCGTGGCGACCTCTTCGCTGCCGTGGCCGTTCACGCCGCGTCGGCGACGTCGCCTCCTTCGGCCTCGCGACCGTTGGCGGCCGTCGCCCGCGTCGTCGTCTTCGTCCGGCTCCTCCTCGGGATCCAGCAACGAAGGCTTCAGCAAAAGGTCGTCGGCCAGGTCGTCGCCCCAGCTCTCCTCCACCCATTCGTCGAGCTTCATGATCGCGATATCGAAGCTGACGGCCTCCCAGTGCAGGGTGTCGTCGCGTTTGGGCGGCGGCACCTCCATGCGCAGGAGTTCGGCGGGGTCGTTCGCGATGAGGTGCTCGACCTCGCCCCGGAGGCCGACCACGAAGGAGTGGGAGGCGCCGTCGAGGGCGTGGAAGTGTAGGCTGTTCGATTCGGTCGGCATCCACTCGCCTGTGTTGAGCGAATAGGCCGCCCACTTTTCGGGCAAGGCGACGGTGCGCAGCCCGGTGCCCGTGCAGTGCACGGTGAGGAACGGCGGCCGGACGTGCACGACGTCGTCGGCAAAACTCCAAACATGGGCGCCCGCAAGCTGGCCGAGCGCGCGGAAGAGCCCCGGCGATACGATCGGCTCCCCAAGGAAGACGCTCGTCCAGTTCTCTTCAAAATGGCGGACGACGAAGCTGGGCAGGCCGGTCGCGCTGTACTCGCCGAGGACGCGGCCGTCCTCGGGAATGGCGAAGTAGCTCGGCTCGAGCTGACCCCCTGCGGTCATGGCCTTGTCCGGCAACCCCTGGCAAAGGGGATCGCGGAAATTGAGGATGGTCGTGCCCGTCTTGCTGTTGAAGGGTTGCGGCCGGAGGGCGATTCCGGTGACCTCGCGGACGCGTTCCAGGCTCTCGCGGCCGCCTTCGAAGAGGCCCGCCGCGTACATCCAGAAGAGCACCTTGCCGTCACGTTGGAGGCGCGTCTTAATGGCGGAGCGGACTTCGGGGCGTATGTCCCATGCGTTGGTGAAGACGTAGAGTTTCGAGTCCGGGAAGTTCTCGCGGTGGGCGAGGTCGCTGAGCAGGTAGAAGCCGACGCTCAGCCCGGAGCGGAGCACCGACTCGCGCACGTTCTGGACGAGCGCTTCGAAGGCGAGCGGGTCGATCAGGTAGGCGAGCGAGCGCTCGTCGATGAAGACGGCGACGTCGGGGGCCTCGAAGGGGGCCGCCAGACGCCAAGTGAGGGCGGTGGTGGCGCGGCCCGCCCGCTCCCAGATGCCGAGCGAGTTCAACCAGCCGTTGCCCCAGGTGTCCATCCAACAGATGCCGGCGCAGTGGGCCAGGGCAGAGCCGATGCCCCGCCAGTGGACGCTCTCCAGGGCCTGCGGCGTCTTCATCACGGGGTTGAAGTCGTCCGGTTCGCGCCGTCCGCTGATCGGGGTCTTGAAATCCTCCTCGCTGATGTAGAGCTTGCCGTTCAGCGCGATGGAGTCGATCGGGCCCGGGAAGGGGGCGCTTCCGCCCGGCTCCCGGTTCCGATAACTCGGAGGCCCCGCGATGTAGTCGATGTCCGGGGACCGCAGCACCTTACCGAGCGAGAGGTGGCCGCTGTGCGGGTGCGACCATTCGAAGGTATAGCCGTAGCTGACGCCGACCAGGTACCGCCCTTCGCTCGCGGCCTTGACCGTATAGGCAAGCTGGGTGATCCGGTCGCAGGTCGAGTCGCTGAGGTAGAGGTGGTAGTCCACCCAGGGTCGGGCCTTGCGGTCGGTGCGGACGAAGGCGTGCTCCGACCGGCGCAGGTCCTGCTCCTCGGGGACGCCGACCGTCTCGAACTGGACTTGGCCGTCGAACCAGGAGGCGCGCAGGGTGACGGCGTCCTCGCGGTACCGGTGGCGGAGCCACGTTCGGAAGCCTTCCTGGGCGGCGATCGAGGTGTCGTAGCCGTTGGCCGAGGAGATGAACCACTCGCCGCGCTCCAGGTGCAAACCGAGGACATTGCCGCCCGTGTCGAGCTTGCTGACCTTGGCGACGAAGTCGCGCACGCAGGTCTCGGCCTCCTCCCAAAACTGGTCGTCGCAAATGCTCGGATCGGCGACGCCGCCGTCCTCCGAGAGGTACCGCGCCCGCGGAAAGCGGTCTTCCCACCCGCTCGGCGCGACGAGGACGGTGCGAAGGAGTATCTGGGCCTCTGGGTCGACCGCGGAGACTTTCTTGACGAGGTAGAGCGCCGCGGCGACCGCGTCGTTCGACGCCCGTCGGTCCACTTCAAGCTCCACAAGGAGCGAGAAGAGGTGGATTCCTTGCTCCGAAGCCAGCTTGACCTCTTCGAGGACGGTGGCGAAGTGCGACTCGTCCTGGGCCGAGGCGAAGAAGCAGACGGGCGGGAAGACGGTCTTGTGCCGCACGATGACGGGCACGCCGTCGCGGGAGACGACCCGTGCCGCGTCGTCCGGGATCGGCACCGGTTCACGCCTCTTGCGGGTCTCCGTCTTAGGCGCCTCGGGCTTGGGCGCCTCGCGCTTGGGCCGGGCAGCCTGAAGCTTGGGCGCGGGGGTGGGCTTGGCCACGACCTCTGCCGTGATGGGTGCTTCCTGTCGGTCGCGGCGTCGCTTCGTGCGGCTTCGGCGCGGAGCGAGCGTGGCTTCGCCCGCGGCCGACTCTACGACCTCGGCGGGCTCTTCCTTCGGGGCGCTGGGCTCTTGGGACCGAGGCCTCCACTGGATCGCGTCGGCAAGCTCCGGCTCCGAGTCCCTGCGTTCAGAAGTGGAACGGGCTCGTCTGACGGGTTTGGCGTCCTCATCCCGGGCGGGTTCGGCCTTGGGCTCCGGCGTTGCGGACGGTTCCTCAGGCTTCTTGCGCCGCGAAGAGGCCCGTCGCGCCGGCTTTTCTTCGACCGGGGGCTCCGGGTTGGCGACGGGGGCTTCGACTTCTTTTCTCGCTCGGGTGCGCCGAGCGGCGGGCTCGGCCTCGGGAGCCTCGACCGGCTCGGGTTCCGGCGCGGTCTTGGCGGCGGCCCGGCCCCTGCGACCGGCCCTCGGCTTATCCTCTAGGGGTTCCGCAGCCGGGGTCGGTTCCGGCTCGGCCGGTTTGGTGGTGCGCCGAGACCGCGTTTTGGCGGTGGTTTCGGTCGGCGTTTCGACTTCTGGTTTCTTTCTAGTAGGCATGGACGGTCATGCAAATGCGGGGAGCGGCCGATCCCCCGGTTCGACCTCCAGGCATATTTGCCGAGATCGTGCGCCGGTCGGGATGCCCGGAGCCGCCTGCGGAGCCAGTATGGCAGAAGTAATGGGCTGATTCGGGCAAAGACTCCTAAGTTCTGGCTTTCACTCTTCCGACCATTTCCTGTAAGCGTTCACAGGAGCGAGTCATGGACATCCTAGCCGCAACCGTACCAAGTCGAACCGCAGCCGAGTGGAAGGCCAACCAGGCTCTGCCACGCCCTTCCGCCGGGACGAGCGCGGATCCGGCGCCTTCGGCGACCCCCCGGGCCGCTGCCGAGCAAGCGCCCCAAAACCTCTACGACCTGATGGTCCTGTCCCAGTCGAAGACCCAGGCGCTCGGTGACGACGCCTTGGCCATCGACTTGCAAGATCCCGAGGTCAAGGCCGCTCTGAAGGCGGTGACCTTGCCGCCCAACCCGGCGGCGCTCCAGGCGAGCCTGGTGCAAATCGGGCTCTGGACGCCTTCGCCGAAGGCGGAGGGTCCCACCCCTGTGCCGAACGCACAGAGCCTGAGGGCGGCGATCGAACAGCTGCCGATTTCGGCCGCCCAGCGCGAAACGCTGGCTTCGTCGCTTCCGCTTCCGCATGCGGACGCCCGCGCTTCAGAGGTCATCGACCTGGGCCGCCGAGTCGTCGTGCCGAAGCCCAAAGCGAACGGCGACCTGCCGTATCCGACTCCAAAGCCGTCGGCCAACGGGGTCACCGAGGTCCCGAATCCGAAACCCGGGCCGACCCCTGACAATGTCGCCAATCCGAACCCTGGCCCCAATCCGGGGACGGACCCGGACTCGGTGCCTGACCCGTCCGCGAACGGGCGTCGTCACGAGCCGCTCCCCGGTCAGGGCCCTTTGCCCCTGCCGCATGCGGACCAAGAGCTTGACGGCGACCTCGTGAGGGCGCTCCGCCCGCAGATCGTGGCGAGCAAGACGGGCTCGAACAGCCCTGCGCCGAAGGCGGAGACCTCGCCGACGCCGCAACCCCACGCGATCCACGTCGTCGAAAATCCGGGCGCGCCCCCGGTCGACCTGCCGAAGACCACCGCCGGAACGGTCCGGACCGAGGACCCCGAGCAGCCCGTCACCCACGCGACTTCCAACCAGAACGCGACCGATTCGGCCCCCAGCCCCAACGCTCGCACCGAGCGACGGCAATCGGGCGGCGACCCGATGCCGCGTGTCGAGACGCCCAAGACGAAAGCCGGGCAGACGCCCGCGCCGAACGCGGGCAGTACCGAACCGGTGAAGCCGAAGGACGTGCCTGCGCCCGCCACGAAGCCGGTCGGCTTCAGTGCGGCCCCGGTGAAGGAGGTCGGGATCGGCAAGCTTGACGAGCCGCAGCCGAAGGCTCAGCCCGCCACCCCCGTCGCCGTTGCCAAGCAAGAAGAGCTTGGCGAGCTGACGCAGGGAAGCAAACCGGCCCCGAACGCGAAGGAACTCGAAGCGGATGAGACCGCGCCGAGGGCCACCGCTGCCCAGCCGAAGGCGTCGGCGGTCCACCAGGCTCCTTCTGACACGGCGCCGCACGTCACGGTCACGCCGAAGGCGGCCGCGCAGAGCGCTAAGCCATCCCCCTCCGCGACGAACACGCTCTCTGCAAGCCAGGCGAGTTCTGTGCTCCGCCAGCTCGCTGACCGGGTGCAGACCCTGATCACGGCTCGCCAGGCGGGCGAAGTCGTGGTCCGGCTGGATCCCGCGGACCTGGGCTCGATCACGCTCTCCGTGACCTCCCTGGGCAACCGGGTGGACGCCGAGGTCAAGGCGACCCACGAAGGAGTGCGCCAGGCTCTGCAGGCGGGCCGCACCGAGCTCTTCCAACAGATCGAGAACCGGGGCATGACCCTGAACTCGTTCAACGTGGGAGCCGACCAGGGCCAAGCGGGCGGCCAGGCCGCCAACTACATGGGTGCCCACGCGGAAGCGGTCCGGTCAGCGCAGCTGGCCGCGGCCTTCACCGGTCCCCGCCAGGCCGAGACGCCCGAGCTGACCCCGCGCGACCCCTTCACCACCAACGCGCTCGATTTAGCCGCTTAGGAAACCCCATGGAATCCATCAACCTGCAAACCGCCTTCCAATACTTCGGGCAAGGTGCCCCGAAGGCCAAGAAGAACGAACTCGACATGTCCGCGTTTATGCGGCTCCTGACGGTCCAGCTGGCCAACCAGAACCCGTTGGAGCCCATGAACGACCGTGACTTTTTCGCCCAGATGGCCCAGCTCGGCCAGGTGCAAGGCATGGGGTCGCTCCAGTCTTCGCTGGAGATGAGCCAGGCCGCCGCCCTGATCGGAAAGACGGTGACTGCCGTCCGCCCGATGACGGACGGGTCGACCGGCAAGTCCTCGGTCGTGACCGGCAAGGTGGAGACCGTTTCTATTCGAGACGGGGAGCGGATCATCACGCTCCGCGAAGAGAACGGCGGCCTTGTCGACGTCAAGCTCTCCAACATCCAACAGATCAAGTCCTGACCCATGAGCGCACCCATCCAAAACGCAAGCGTCCAGCGGCTCCTTCAGTCTCAGCAGACTCCGAAGAAGCCGTGTGAAAAGCCGTCGGTCGGCGAGTTCGACGCCTTCTTATCCGACAAGCTGAAGCTGAGCGGCCACGCACGGACCCGGTTGCAGAGCCGGGACATCCAGTTGGACGAACGCGCCTGGGAGCGTGTGCTCAACGGCGTCGACAAGGCGGCTGAGAAAGGCGCCCGCGACGCCCTTGTCATGGTGGACGACGTCGCCCTCGTGGTGAGCGTCAAGAACCGCACGGTGATCACGGCCGTCGACCGGGAACGGTTGAAGGAGAACGTGTTCACGAACATCGACAGCGCCGTGATCGCCTGAGGCGAGAACGGCCCCGACCGCGGACGACACCTGGTCTTGGAAGTGGACTGGCCCGAGAGGGCCGGAGCAGAAAGGCCGGCAAGTTCGCAAAGCAACCTTATCGAGAACTAGCCATGCTCCAAGCCATGCTTGCTGGCGTCGCCAGCATTAAAGCGCAACAAACGCGCATGAACATCATTGGCAATAACCTTGCCAACGTCAACACGACCGCCTACAAGGGCAGCCGGGTCACGTTCCAAGACATGCTCGCCCAGACCATCCGAGGCGCCTCGCGGCCCACGAGCGGTCTCGGCGGTACCAACCCCGTCCAGTTCGGCCTCGGCGTCTTGGTCGCCGGCACGGACGTCAGCAACGAGCAAGGCTCCTTGAACGCGACGAACCGACCGACCGACTTCGCCATCCAGGGCAACGGCTTCTTCGTCGTCTCGAACGGCGACCGTCTCGCCTATTCGAGGGACGGTGCCTTTGACCTCGACGCGAACGGCGACATCGTGCACCGGGCCACCGGCGAGCGCATGATGGGCTGGACCGCAGACCAGGCGACGGGCGACATCGACACGAACGCGCCGATCGGCCCCGCTTCCGCGCTCCGCATCCCGATCGGTGCGCGCACTGCCGTCCAGGTGACGACCCAGGTCGACCTTGCGGGCAACCTGGACTCCCGCGTTTTCACCCAGGCTGGTGCGCAGTCCACCCAGCTCACGATGCGCGTTTTCGACACGCTCGGCACAGAGCACCTCTTGACGCTTACCCTGACGGAGTCGAGCTCCAACCCCAACGAGTGGGACTGGACGGTCGCGGGCTCGAACGGCACCACCGTCAGCGGATCGGGGACCCTCACGTTTGACCCCTCGAGCGGCACGATGCTGACCGGCAGCCCGGGCGCCATCACGGTCTCTCCGCCTTCTGGTTCCGGTGTCCCGAACTTCAACATCGACCTGAACTTCAGCGAGGTCTATCAGCGCGCCTCGGACATGCAAGTCCAGATGAGCAGTCAGAACGGCTTTGCGCCTGGCTCGCTCTCAGCGTTCTCGCTCGGCCCGAACGGGGTCATCACGGGCCTTTACACGAACGGCTTGACGCGGCCGCTCGGCCAGATCTCCATGGCGATCTTCCCGAACGCGAACGGCCTCGAGCGGACGGGCAGCAACCTCTGGCGCAACACCGACAACTCCGGCATTCCCGTAATCGGGACCCCGAGCTCGGGCGGCCGCGGGTCGGTCAACGCGGGCTTCTTGGAGCAGTCGAACGTGGACATCGGTAACGAGTTCACGGACCTCATCGTCACCCAGCGCGGGTTCCAGGCGAACACTCGCGTGGTCACGACGGTCGACGAAATGCTGCAAGACCTGATCAATATGAAGCGCTAAGCTTCCTCAGCCTAAAGTCCCGCGCCCCACGGCGCGGGGCTCTGGTTCGGTGAATCCTGACGAATATAAGGGTAAGGCGATGGCGCACAACGAGACGGACGACCTGCAACCGGTGGTGAACGTGAAGGGGCTGCTTTGGATCGGCACCTTCGTGCTTGGCGCGTTCGTGATCGCGTTGATCATCTGGGTCGCGAGCGGCGGCTTTGAGGCCATGTCGCGCCCAAGCGAGTTCGACAAGATCCGCCGGCAGCAGCTCGGCACGCCGACCAGGCCGCAAGGGGCCGAAGCCGGCCTGCCCCCCATGCCCTTCGAGGGTCCTGACCTTTCCGCCGAGCCAGGTGACGAGAGGTCGCCGACCACGGCACGCACGCCGCAACCGGGCGTCTCCTCCAGCGGGCCGGTCAATCCGCCCGCGCTCGAAGAGACCTCGCCCGTGATCAAGCAGTACGCTCCCCTTAACGGCACGGACAGTTACCGCCCCGAAGCGTATCCCGGGCAGAACTCCGGGCGGCCATCCTATATGCCGCCGACTGACAGCAGGTAATTTGCGCGCGTGACGCGCGAAGTGATCTCGACTCCCGACGCCCCTGCCGCGATCGGCCCCTATAGCCAGGCCATCTCGAGTGAGGGCCGCCTCCTCTTTATGAGCGGGCAGATCCCGTTAAAGCCGGACGGGTCTCTTGTGCAAGGGGACGTTAGGGAGCAGACCCAGCAGGTGGTGGCGAACATGCGCGCGCTCCTCGCCGCGGCGGGCCTCGGCCCCGCCAACCTCGTGAAGACCACGATTTTCCTCTCCTCGATGGACCACTTCGCGACCGTGAACGAGGTCTATGGGGGTCTCTTCGAAGGAAACCCGCCGGCCCGCTCGACCGTGGCGGTGGCGGGCTTGCCCAAGGGCGTCGACGTCGAGATCGAAGGCATCGCCGTCTATTAGCCGGATGCACCGCGTCGTTTCCGTCAGCCTGGGCACAAGCAAACGGGACAAGTCCTTCGAGACCGAGATCCTGGGCGAGCCGTTCCTCATCGAGAGGATCGGCACGAACGGGGACCGCGAGCGCTTCCGCGCCCTTTTCCGCGAGCTCGACGGCAAGGTGGACGCCCTCGGCGTCGGCGGGGCGGACATCTGGCTCGTCTCGGGCGAGAAGCGCTACGCCTTTCGCGAGGTTCAAGACCTGGTCTCGGGGGCGAAGACGACCCCGGTGGTGGATGGCAGCGGGCTCAAGCACACGCTCGAACGGGAAGCGGTGAAACTCATGACCGAAGTGATCGACTGGCCACGCGAGCGCGTCCTCCTCGTGAGCGGAGTAGACCGGTTCGGAATGGCGCAGGCGTTGGAGGCGAGCGGCGCAAAGGTCGTTTATGGCGACCTGCTCTTTGGCCTCGGCCTCCCGATCCCCATCCGCAGCTATTCAGCCCTGGAGCGGCTCGCGAACGTGCTGCTGCCGATCGTGACCAGACTCCCGATCCAGTGGTTCTATCCGACGGGCGAAAAGCAGGAAAAGCGCACCCCCAAGCACAAGAAGTGGTTCGATTGGGCGACCGTGGTCGCCGGGGACTGGCACTACATCCGGCGCTACGCGCCGGATCAGATGCCGGGGAAGACGGTCTTGACCCAGACCATCCGCTCGGCGGACCTTGACTGGCTCCGCTCGTGCGGAGTGGCGCGCGTGGTGGCGACGACGCCGGTGATGGGCGGGGAGACCTTCGCAACAAACGTCATGGAAGGAGTTCTTCTCACCTTGCTGGGCAAGCGGCCCGAGACCGCAACGCCCGAGGACTACCTCGGGATTTTAGGGCGGCTGGGATGGGCGCCCACGATGATCACCCTCACTGATCCCAGCCCGAGATGAATCAGGGACGGGCGTGGCGCCCGTCCCGCGGTCTCCCGCCTTAGTAGCGGCTCGACTTGAAGTAGGAGATCGCGTAGCCGCCGCGATCGCGCTGCAGGCCGAAGGTGTGCCGCATCGATTGGCGCTCGCCCCAACCCGTGTAGAAGGTGTGGCGGGCCACGATGGTCGCTTCGTCGCGGTCGCGGTAGACGTCGGTCACGTTGTAGTCGATGGTGCGCGTCCCCTCGACGAGGTCGACGAACATCGTGTAGAACTCGTCCCCGTCGATGCGGTAGCGGCCTGAGCCGTCCACGTCGACCAAGATGGTTCCCCGATTCGGGATCAAGTCTTCGACGAACCGGACGTTGCCGCGCTGGAACGCGTGCTCGATGGACTCGGCGGAAGCCTCAAGGATACGATCGCGATCGTAATTGTCGCGGTACCGGTCGCTGCGCCAGGGATAGCGCGTCGTGCAGCTTGTCCAGCTGAAGACGCCGAACTGGATGCGCGAGCAAGAGACGTACCCGGGAAGGTTGCTGTAATAGTAGAACGGCGACGGCACGTAGAGCACGGGGTCATAGTAGTAACCATAGTGCCGATAGCGGAAGTCGTCGTTGCACCAAGAACCCGAATACTGGTAATAGTTGTGGCGGTACCGGTTGTCGTAGTTGCGGCCCCGGTTCACGCGGGCGCGGTCTTCCCGGTCCGCGTCCACGATGATCGAGCGGTTGTTGCTGATCACGGGGACGTCTGAAATGACGAGCGGTTTGACCTGGCCCCTCTCCGCAATGCGGTTGTCAAAGGCGCGGATATTGTTGTTGTCCTCGCGCTTGCCCAGCGACGGCCGTTCCGTGTTCCGGTCCGGTCGGCCAAGGGCCGGCGCCTCTCCGCGGTCCTGACCGCCGTTATTGGCCCGGGGGGCCTCCTCCTGACGGCCCGGCCTCGGCTTCTCGATCGGGTTCGTTCTCGGTCGAGAGGGAGGCTCAGGCTTACCCTGCTGCGGGCTCACACGCGGAGGGTTGTTTTGCTCCGGCTTGCCCTGCTGAGGGTTCGTTCGAGGCGGCGGAGTCTCACGCACGGGCTTGCCCTGCTGGGGGTTCGTGCGCTCCGGTTTGCCTTGTTGCGGCTTGCTTTGGGGAGCCTTCTGAGGCGCGCCATTGTTGTTCTGCGGCGCCCCCTTCTTGCCGAGCACCGACTGCGAGGGCGCAACGCTTACGAGGGAAAGGGAGAGCACGCACGCGAGCAGCACTGGCCACGTTGCGGATTTCTTCATTACATACAGTCTAACGCGTTGGCGGGTACATCGTTACGCTTGTGCCAAGATCGGCCTCGATGGCCGACCAGGAAACCCTCGACCTGAACCTTGAGCCGGAACCGACGCCCGAGCCCAAGGCCGGGCCGAAGCGCGTCCTGGTGCTTGGCGGAAGCGGGATGCTCGGCCAAGAAGTCGTGCGGGAGTTCGCCTCGCGGGGTTGGACGGTCGCCTCGCCGAACCACATCGACCTGGACGTCCTGTACCGGCCGCACCTGGAGGCGCTCGTGAAGGGCATCTACGGCGATTACGACTGGCTCGTGAATTGCACGGGCTATACGGCGGTCGACAAGGCCGAGCAGGAGACGATGGCCGCCTTCCAGTTGAACGCGGTCACCCCGGGGGCGCTCGCCTTCGCCGCCAAGGAGCGGGGATGGCGGATGCTGCACGTCTCCACCGACTATGTCTTCGACGGCGAAAAGGGGAGCCCTTACACCGAGGACGACGCCCCAAACCCCCTTCAGGTCTACGGCAAGTCGAAACGGGAGGGCGAGCAGAACTGCCTGGAGGCGCTGCCCGGTTGCGTGGTCGCGAGGACCGCTTGGCTTTTTGGGCAAGGGGGACCGAGCTTTCCGGCAAAGATGATCGAGCTTTGGCAGGCGGGCGGGCCTCTCCGGGTGGTGGACGACCAGACCGGCACGCCGACTTACGCGCCCGACCTTTCAGCGATCTTTGCCGAGATCGTCGCCCGCGACCTGGAGGGAGGCGTCGTCCACGCGGCGGGGCCAGACGTGATGTCGTGGCACCACTTCGCCCGCCTCACCCTGGAAGCGTATGAGGCGGCGGGTGAGGGCAGGGCCGTCGAGGTCGAGGCAGTCACCACGGCCGAGATGCCGCGCCCGGCCCGGCGGCCCCGTAACTCCGCGCTCGCGTGCCAGAAGCTCGAGAGCCTCGGGATCGGGCCGATGCGGCCGATCTCCGAGGCTCTCCAGCACTTCGTCGGGGTTCGCAAGCAGGGGGCCGAAGCACCCCGTCCCGGCGACCTTGCTTAGTGCGGTTTGTAGGCCATCGCCTTGGGCGCGGCGGGTTGGCCAGGGTTCTTTGCGACGGCTTCGCCCATCGATTTCTCAAGCGACTTGAAGCAGCTCGCGCAGCAGATGTAGTAGCGCACGCCTTTATAGTCGCGGTATCCGGCCGCCTCGCTGTAGGAAGCGATCAGCTCGCCTGACTTCGGACAGTTCAGGCTCTGCTTGGCGGGGCGCGCCGCATAGGTCGCGGGCGACGCCTTGAACTTCTTCAAGCCCTCGTCCGTTGCGAAGTAGTAGCGGACGCCCTTGTAAACGGTCTGGCCCTTGGCCTTCTCACCGTCGATCCGCTGGCCGGTGATCGGGTCGAACCAGCCCATGGCGACGGGCTTGTCCGAACTTTCGGCCTTCTTCAGATGGGCTTCCGGATCCTTGCTGAAGGTGGCGTCGCAACCGCCGCAGCAGAAGGCGACGTAAAGACCCGCATACTCGACCGCCTTTGCCTTGGCCATAGCGGGGGCGGCCTCCATCATGATCGGGCAGTAAAGCGTGTCGCCCGCCGGAGCGAGCGCCGCGACCGCAAAGAGCAGCGAAGTGAGCATGTCCTTATTTTAGACGAACCTACAGAGCTTCTGGATCCATCGGACGGGTGGCGTGCAAGAATGCGGGCACCAGGATGTGGAAAGAATTTAAGGACTTTATTGCCAAGGGAAACGCGATGGATCTCGCCGTCGGCGTCATCATCGGTGCCGCGTTCCAAAAGATCGTGGACTCCGTTATCACGGACCTGATCATGCCGCCCGTCGGCCTGGTCACGGGCGGGGCCGACTTCAGCCGCCAGTTCGCGGTCCTGAAGGAGGGCAGTCCAGCGGGGCCTTATGCGAGCCTGCAGGCCGCCCGTGACGCGGGGGCGAACGTTCTCGCCTACGGAAGTTTCATAACGGCCACGATCCAGTTCCTGATCCTGGCCCTGGTCGTCTTCTTCATCGTGAAGGGCGTGAACAGCCTGCGCGGGCCCAAGGCGGAAGAGCCAGAGGCTCCCCCGCCTGCAGACGTCGCGCTCCTTGAGGAGATCCGCGACCTGCTCAAAGCCCGCGGGGCCTAGCGTTTCGGCTCGAAGCGCGGCCAGCCCATGGCCGCGCTTTGGGCCCGGCTCCTGTCCACGAGCCGGACATAGAGTTTCTCCCCGACGAACGGCGTCAAGTCCCACACGACCCGCTTCGTCCGGCCCTCGGCTTGGGCGAGCGTTCGCTCGGTCCGGGCGTCGATGAGCTCGGCGAGGGTGTTCTCGCCCCCCTCCCATTGGAACACGATCTGGCCGGCGGTGGCGGTGAAATCGGGGCAGCGCAAGGAGCCGGTCAGCCCGGGCTCGGTCTGGATCCAGTTCGGACGCGCGAAGGCGGCGCCGCTTGCCACGAGCCCTCCGAATGGTCGCCAGCCCCTCCGTCCGCTCGCGGCCGGGTTCAAGGGCGGGGAAGCGAAGACGTCTTGCTCCGGCAGGGCGAAGGCCTCTCCGCCGAACGTGGCCTTTGCCGTGACCGGCCCTTTCATGAGTTCCGCGGGCGAGACTTCCACCTCGAGCCCGGTCAGTCCAAGCGAGGCCTGCAGCTGCTTGCCCGCCACGTCAAAGGAGGCCTTGATCTCGCCCTCGCTCGTCGAGACGGAGCGGCTGGGCGCCATCACGAGCCAGACACGGCCGTCGCGAACCTCGATCTCGACCCGGGAGATGCCGAAGACAATCTCGGCCCGCTGGGAGTCGCTCCCCGCCTCGCCGAACCGCTTGACCTCCACCACGTGCCGCTCGCCGTAGGAGATCGGGTTCGCGCCGAGAGTGCTGACCGGTGGGGTCGCGGGGTTGCTTTGCACGCCGTCCAAGCCGACCGCCCACCCATCGGGATGGATGACCAGTCCTCCGAACTCTTGGTTCGCGAGCGAGACCGCGGCCAGGAGCGCGCCTGCGTCTTCAAAGCCGAAAGACGTGAGCAAGAGGCCGTTCTGGGCGCCGATTGCGGCGGTCCCGTCCGGCACGTCCTCGGGGAACGTGAGGCCGTTCAAGCGGCCCGTCCCGACCGCCAGGAACCGGAACCCAGCCCGCAGGGCGAGCGCTCCCCGCTGCGCGATCGCCTGGTCGCCGGTGCGGAGCCCGATCCGGAGAAGACTCAGGCCCGCGGCTTGCTCCGCGGCAAGATAGCGGCCCCCCTCGCTCGAAACGACCAGGCCGATCGAGGAGGAAGGCATGCTCGGCGCCTGCCACAACGCTTGGCGCAAGAGGAAGGAGCGGGCAGCGGTCCGGGCCACGTCCCGTCCGCTAGCCTCGACGGAGAGCGCGTCGGCGAGCCGGAGGTCGGCTAGCGAAGGCTGTGCCAAGCCGCGGGAGAGAACGGCTTCGGCCTTCGGCCTCAAGGCGGCAAGCTCCGCCCGGGTCATGTTCGGGACAGAGTTCGAGGCGGACGCCCGCACCACGAACTCCGCCCAAGAGGAGTCGAACCCGTCCGTCTCTGCGACGGCGAGCGCTGCCTTCGTGGCTTCCCCGAGCCAATCGAGCGCCTGTTCACGATGCTCCATCTCGCCCGGCTGGTCAACCCAGGTCAAGACCCACGTGGCTGTGGTCGGAAGGGAACCAGGGTCGCCCGGCACCCAGTCCCAGTCGTCGATGTCGAGCCTCCCGTTCCAGGGGGAGGCGGTCGGCTTGGGGCCGGAGACCAAGAGCGCCAGCACGGAGTCGGCTTGCTTCACGAACGTCGTCTGACGCAGGGCCAGGCCCCATGAGCGCATGCCGAAGGCGGCCGCAAGCGCGTTCCGCGTGGGGCCGAACTCCACCTCTTCCGCGCTCCCGGGATGGCCGACCTCGACGTCGCCAGCGTTGGTCTCCGTCTCCCAGAACCGCCAGCCACCTTGCTCCTCGCCTTCTTCCTCCTCTCCCGTCTCGACTTCGGACTCTTCCTCGCCGGCGCCGAACCCGAACGCGTACCGCGTGTAATAGCGGAAGGGGATCGTCTGTGGCATGGCCCTCTCGACGGCCAAGGGATCCATGTCCTGGTAGGCGGCGTCGGTCAGCGCCTTGACCGCTCCCTCAGTGCTGAA
Organism: Fimbriimonadaceae bacterium; assembly: GCA_019454125.1. NCBI lineage: Bacteria > Bacillati > Armatimonadota > Fimbriimonadia > Fimbriimonadales > Fimbriimonadaceae > Fimbriimonadaceae bacterium. The sequence continues at coordinate 1,990,511 of CP075365.1, read as the reverse complement.
GAGGATCGAATACCGGTACTCCACCGGGCCGGGCCGCAAGGTCTCGATCCCCGCCGAGAGCTGGTTCGCCTGGGCGCGCCAGAAGTAAGGGCCGGGCCGGGCGGCTTCCATATCGCGCCAGTCGGAATAGAGGCAGACGCTGCCGCTGGCCGTGTCGAGACCCGCCCCGGGCACCGCAACTTCCAAGTCGCGGCCCCCTTGCGCCCTCGCCTCGCCCGTGGCCTCGTAGCGGCTCTCGGCGCGGCCGGGCGCTTTATCGCCGGGGTTGAGATAGTCCACGACCGCAACACGGTCCGGGCCCTGCAACTCGACCGTCCTCTGGAAGGCGCCCGCTTCCCCGTCGACCTGGAGCTTCAGGCGGCGGGCCTCTACGTCGAGCTCGATGATCTTCGCGCGCCCAGCGAGGGCGTTGCCCGTCTCGGGCGAAGCCGAAAGGAGGGCGGGGCGGCTCTCCGGCGGGCTACGGTCGATGCGCGTGTACCGTTCCTGCCAGCCGCTGGGAGTGACCCGGCCCTCATATTGCAGGTCGCCAAACGTGAGGACGGCCGTCTGCTCTTGAGAGCGGAGCGCCAGGGTAAGGACAAGGCTCAGCATAAGATTCCCGTTATCCTACCGGCTCCATGTTCCCTGGCCTGGTTTATGCAAGAACTCCGGCCCGTCCTCTCACGGGCCGTAGAGGTGCGGTAAGCAAGCCTGCCTGACCTGAGCAAGAGTCTGGCAACAAGTCGGGCTTTGGCGTCTCAGATCGGGCGCGGGAGACGGAACGAGTGGTGTGGGAGAGATCCCAAAGCTCATGTTTATCTCGCTCGCCGCCGCATCCGTCGCCCTTGCCGCCGTAGTCGGCGCTTGGAACCTCACGAAGGACGCCCTCCGCCAGAGGGACTTCGAAGCGGACGCCTAGCGAGCCTAGTTTTTCCCTATACTTGCGTGCTCACCCTCAGCCGGCCCCTTCGGGGGCCGGCCTCTTTTTGCCTGGCCAGGCTCGTCACCCACTTGTTACCACCATGACGTTACCAAAGGTCCCACAGCGTCTCGTTTGAACCTATGCTGGCGCGACAAGAATAGTAGACATAGAAAGAGTTAAACGTCGTAAAAGCCTATAACTCTTGTGCAAAGTGGCATTTTTCAGCCTGAAAAAGTTAGTGGTGGTAAAAAGTAGTAACTGAGTGGTGCACAATACGAATAGCTGAGCTGCCAGGGAAGGCGGCGAGGCGAGAAGGCAAGGGTCTCCCTGCGAACGCTAGGGCCGGTGGCCACGGATGGACGCCGGCCCGTTCTTTCAAACCCTTTGCCGAACGGGCACACCATGACGGCGGACGCAGCGC